>CAYXHF010000076.1:0-2680 GCA_964464815.1 uncultured Faecalibacterium sp. | reverse complement strand
ATCGGCAGACCGAGATGTGCTGCATTTTCCGTGAGGGAGAGTCCCTCGTTTGATAGATAGAAGAAGATGATTGCAGTGCGGATTACACCGGCTTTTCCCAGAACTTCTATATCGAGAATGTTTCCGATGCCGACCAGAATGAAGATCAGCACCTTGCGGCAGATTCCTTTGAAACCGACCGCACTGGAGAGCTTCTTGTCCGCGATGGCGCAAAGCACGCCGGTGATGTAATCGCAGATCACGAATACAAGAAGCGCGATGAGAAGCCCGTCGCAGCCGCCAAGAAAATATCCGAGCCAGCCGCCGATGACGGTGAAGATGAGTTGAATGGTGTTCCAGAATTCTTTCATGTAAGACCTCCTTTTTGGCAAAACAAAAGCTGCCTGCTTGATTGCAGACAGCTGAAAGACTGTATTGATATGGAAACGGATCACTCCGTTTGTTTCGGCAGGGCTTCCCAGAGTCGTAGATCCTCCTGCCCGAGGGACCAGATCGCAATGCCGCGAAGCCCCCAGCGGTAGGCTGCCTGGTTCGCCCAGTAGACGAGGGAATCCACATCCTGATAGTAGAGGATAGAGAAACCGTCCGCATCGCCGAGAAACAGGCGGGAGATCCAGATGTTGATATCCTTTGGCGTGATGGTAACCGTGTAATCCTTCCCACAGGTAAGATCCAGCATCTTCGAATGGTAGAACTCATAATCCATCGAGATATCTTCACTTCTGGTTGAAGGTTCTTCCACATCCGAAGTCAAGGTAAATACCTGAAATTCATTATCCCAGGTACAGTTGCTTCGGTTGATGCGGCCATATTGTGTTGTGCTGCCATCTGGGAAGGTGACATCAAACCGCTCATACGGCTCATAGGTCCAGGCATCTCCCATACGGAGAAGTTCGCAGATCGTTCGGTTGTCTGACTGGTAGCCTGCCGTGCCGCCGGAGAATCCATTTACTGTGGCGGTGAATCGAAGCGTATAGGACGCACCGGAGTAAACCCGGACAGTATTTCCTCGGATACGCATCTCGACGGTGTAGGTGCTGGGGTTAGTACGAAGGTCGGATGATCGTGTCCGGGAAATGCTCTGGCTATAGCTTCCAATCTTTGTGCTTCCGTTCCAGAGCTCCACGGCCTGTGTGTTGTAATTCAGGCAGCAGAACAAGCTCCCGCAGAAGATTCCGGCCCGGCCTGTGCTTCCTTCAGGAATTGCTAATCTTGCCCTTAAGTGAATGTCACGAAAACCATCATAATTCCATGCAAACTGGCCACTTCCTTCAAGCTGAGAGTACACGCGGGAATCGGCATATTCATCAGAACGCCAGACCTTCCATGATCCTGACAGCGTCTTCCAGTAGTTCGTCTCAAGAATGCCGCTGTCCCGGAAATCCTCATACCAGATGAGCGCGGAGTCCGGTTTTCGGCGGAGCATCTCACAGGTGAGCTTGAATCCCTTATCTGGCTGACATTCTTTCCCGTCCACATCGATGAAATGACGAGGTGATAGAGTGAAGGAGGCGGAACCGGCAGATGGATGCTCAGAGAAAGCAGAGCAGACCCGGAAGCCGTAGAACTGCACACCTTTCACATCAACGGATACCGTGATGGTGTGAGTGCCTGCAGAGAGATTGATATTGTCTGCAAGGCTCGCCCAGTAGGTGCTTCGCCAGTATGGCCACCAGAGCCTGGACTCTGTGAAATGCTTCTGACTTCCATCGATAGAGACATAGATCCCATTCTTATCCCAGAACGGAAAACCGATCTTTACTGCAATGTCGTAGGTTCCGCCAGAGACTGAAAACGAGTAGGTGGCTTTCCCCTCATCGCCCATGACAGCAACTCCGTTTTCGGCAGAGACGATGCCACTGTAACTGTCCGGTTTCCCGTCACGGTCCACATAGATTGTTCCGAAGGAGGTCTCCTGGGTTTTGCTGTAAGCCGTAAGATAGTGATGCCGGTTATAGGAACCTTCCATCAGAGGATATGAATGAGAGGTGGCATCCCGGCCTTCCATGAAGTCATAAACCTGTGGGAAGGCATAGGGCACCTTGTTGTAGTCATCCCAGTATGCAAGGATAGGAATAAATGGCTGCGGCGGCTTGTCTCCTGTGAAATTGTACTTTCCGGTCATCCAGTTTTTGGCTGCATAGTAGGTATTAGAAACACCTCGGTACGTTTCGCCGAGATTCTTCGGCGTGTCGTAAATCTGCCAGTTCCATCCATAGGCAGGCAGCCCCATAAAGACCTTGTCTGGTGTCATAACGCGGGAAGCGTAGTTATAGATTCCTTCCAGCCAGTCTCGCGGGGAGACCGGACCGGGAGCGGAGCCCGCCCACGCCATGCCGTAGCTCATAATGGAGGCCGTATCACAATAAGGGTTCAGATCTGCATATACACACCAGTTTTCACCGCCAACGGAACCATTCACCGAATTCATGCCGGGAAGGCAGATGTTGACCTTCTTTGTGTTGTCGTATGCCTTGACCGTATTCCAGATGTTGTGAAACATGGTCGTTGATTTCGTGTGTGTGGAATAATCACCGCCGCGCTCGAGGTCGATATCAACGCCATCACACCACGGATATTTCTGCATGATCCGGACAAGTTCGGTCAGGAATTTATCCTGCGCTCCATTCGTATTCTCTCGAAGCGCCGTGAATACGCTGGAAGCACCATCGTTTCGAAC
>CAYXHF010000075.1:0-2709 GCA_964464815.1 uncultured Faecalibacterium sp. | reverse complement strand
CAGGACTTGAACCTGCGACCTCCGGGTTATGAGCCCGACGAGCTACCAGCTGCTCTACCCCGCGACATTCTGTCGTTTCGGAGGCAACCGCTTGGCAACCTCGGCGACAAGAGATATTATATATCATTTCCGGATATTTGTCAAGGGGTTTTTGAAAAAAAGTTTGGAAAAAATGCAAACTCGGAAATAATCAACGTTTCCTGTGCATATCCCCTTACCCGGAGGTGAACCGCATGACAGATTTGGAGCTATTCGCCCGGCTGATTCAATGCGAAGCGGGTGGTGAGGGCGACAACGGCATGAAGGCCGTCGCCAGCGTGGTCATGAACCGCGTCCGCACACGCGTGGGCGAATACGGCCGCTACAACACCATTCCTGACGTCATTTATCAGGCCGGTCAGTTCAATTGTGTCCGTACCACACTGGCCGGACGTCAGAATCTACAGAACGTCTACAACATGAACCCGACCGACGTGCATTACGAAATCGCTGAATGGGCCATTGGCGGTGGACGCCTGGCAAACCTCTGGGAGGCGCTCTGGTTCTTCAATCCCTACTCCACCACCTGCCCGAACAACTTCCCATCCTCCGTCGGGTACTTTCAAATTCGCATCGGCGACCACTGCTTCTACAATCCTGCACCGTCCTACGCCAACACATAAAAACCACGTGCCTTCCACTCCGCAAAGGAGAACGAAAGGCACGTGGTTTCCATTATTTTTTCTGGCTCTGAATCTGCTCCCACTTTTCCTGTAGGAACAGCCAGCGCTCCGTGGCTTCATCCAGCGCCTGCTGGGTTTGCGCCTGTTGCTCCATCAGCTCCGTCACCTTGGTGTAGTCGCTTGCGCTCCGTTCCAGCTCCTTTTCCAGTGACGCCAGCTTGTCCTCCAGGTCAGCAATCGTCTGCTCGATGGTATCGAAGTCGCGCTGCTCGCGGAAGCTGAACTTCACCTGCGTCTGCACACGCTGACGGGTATCGTTCCCCTTTGGGGCGGCAGGCTTCGGCGCACTGAGTGCTGCCT
The DNA here is from genome assembly GCA_964464815.1 of uncultured Faecalibacterium sp. GTDB lineage: Bacteria > Bacillota > Clostridia > Christensenellales > Aristaeellaceae > UBA11524. The sequence goes on along the minus strand of CAYXHF010000075.1, from coordinate 1,687 downwards.
TCTGCTCCTGCGCGTCCAGATAGCTCTGGTAGCCGCCGATATAGGGCACCATCTGGCCATCCTCCACGGCAAAGAGGTGCGTGGTGATTCGATCCAGGAAGTAACGGTCATGACTGACCGCGATAATCGCCCCCTGGAAGGAGTCCAGATAGTCCTCCAGCACGTTCAGCGTCTCCAGGTCGAGGTCGTTTGTCGGCTCGTCCAGAATCAGCACGTTCGGCGCGGCCATCAGGATACGCAGCAGGTACAAACGCCGTTGCTCGCCACCGGACAGGCTGGACACCTTCTGGTACTGCATCGTGGACGGAAACAGAAACGTCTCCGCCATCTGCGACGCGCTCAAATCGCCATCGGGCGTATAGACATGCACCGCAATATCCTTCACGGCATCAATGATGCGCGTATCCGGGTCAAGCGGCGGACAATGCTGGGCGAAATAGCCAATGCGCACCGTTTCGCCAATCTCCATCGTACCGCCCAGCGCCGGAAGCTCGCCACACAGCGTGCGCAGCAGCGTCGTCTTGCCCGCGCCATTCCCGCCGATAATGCCCATCCGGTCATCACGCAGCAGCGTATACGAGAAGTCCTTCACCAGCGGCGCACCGTCATACCCGACGCTCAGATGCTCCCAGGAAACAATCTTCTTCCCCAGCCTGCTGGCGACAGATTTCAGCGTCAATTCCGTTTCCGGCGGCGCTTCCTGAATCGCCTCTGCCACTGCCTCAAAGCGCTGGATGCGTCCCTTCGCCTTTGTCGATCGCGCCGGTGCGCCACGGCGAATCCACGCCAATTCCTTCCGGTACAGCGAGCGGTTCTTCCTCAGCGTGGCGCTTTCCATTTCCTCACGCTGCGCCCGCTCCTCCAGATATCCGGAGTATGTCGTGTTATAGACATCCACCTTACCGCCACCGACCTGAAAAATTCGCGTGAAGGCACGTTCCAGCAAATACCGGTCATGCGTCACGACAACCAGCGTCCCGCGGTATTTCAGCAATCTTTCTTCCAGCCACTGCGCCATATCCAGGTCGATATGGTTCGTCGGTTCGTCCAGCAGCAGCACATCGCTCTTCCGGCACAGCACGCCCGCCAGCGCCACGCGCATCCGCTGACCACCAGACAGCTCCTTCACCGGTTGATTCAAATCCGCAAAGCCCAGCTGCGTCAAAATCGTCTGCGCCTCATACGCCGCCGAGGATGCATCCTCACCCGGGCGTGTCGGCAGATAATCCAGCGCCGCCTGTGTGATGGTATCCTCCTCGCGCAGCACCGGCGTCTGCGGCAAATACGCCACGGACATGCCACGCTTCACGGCAATCTGGCCACCATCCGGCTCTTCCTCACCGCTCAGCAGCCGCAGGAACGTTGATTTTCCCGCGCCATTTCGACCCACCACACCAATCCGATCGCCTTCCGATATGGTCAGGAAGACATTGTTCATCAGCTCTTTTTCGCTATAGAAAATCGTTACATCATTGAATGCAAAGGCACTCGCCAAGTCATTCAGCCCCTTTCAACAGGGGTATTGTAGCACAGAAATCCCCGAAACGCAAGACATACCAGCTTTCATGCCGCCTAACATAATTCAAACAAAAAGAAAGCACTATCAAACCCGTTACCGCGAAAAAGTTCCACTCCAGCAACCGTTGCCACAAAAAAATTCATCTACACAAGAGGTGACCCCGAAGGA
>CAYXHF010000074.1:0-3328 GCA_964464815.1 uncultured Faecalibacterium sp. | reverse complement strand
GTATATACGGGGCTTAATAATGTTAAATTCAAATCTTCGGTAAGACCCGGTGATACCATTGAAACTCAATGTCAAATAAAAAGAAAAAAACATCCGTTTTATTTCGCAGAAGGGACAGTAACAGTAGATGGCAGACTTTGTGTATCCGCCGAATTTTCTTTTGCTGTTACAGGAGTGTAAAATATGTTTTCAAAAATACTTATTGCTAATCGAGGAGAAATTGCGGTGCGTATTATTCGTGCTTGCAAAGAAATGGGTGTGGCTACGGTAGCGGTATATTCAGAAGCGGACAAAAATGCTCTGCACGTTGCACTTGCGGATCAAAGCTACTGTATCGGCGGTCCGGAAGCCTCGGATAGTTATCTGAACGAAAAACAAATAATAAGTACCGCCATTTTGGCAGGTGCTCAAGCTATACATCCGGGATATGGTTTTCTTTCTGAAAATGCACATTTTGCAAGACTTTGTCGCAAAAATGGATTGGTTTTCATAGGTCCTGATCCTGAGAATATGGAAAAACTTAGTGATAAAGCATTGCTTAAAGAGCTTGTCCGAGAAACGAAGCTTTCAGTTATTCCCGGAAGCAAAGCAATATTTTCTTTGGAGGAAGCAAAAAAATCTGCAAAGAAAATCGGTTATCCGATTATGCTTAAAGCTTGTGCCGGGGGCGGCGGACGAGGTATCCGACTAATTTATTCCGAAGATGAAATCGAAGATGCATATACGCAAGCAAAAACAGAGGCGCAGGCTGCTTTTGGTGACGGAAGTATATATATTGAAAAATATATTTCCCCGGCAAGACATGTGGAATTGCAAATACTTGCTGATGAATATGGTAATGTTGTTTGTTTAGGAGATCGAGATTGTTCGTTGCAAAGAAGAAATCAAAAGCTTTTGGAGGAAACACCCTCTCCTAAAATAAATGATAAGCAACGAGAAAAAATAATTTCTCTTGCGGTAGATGCTGTAAAGAAAATCGGTTATGTGGGAGTGGGAACCCTTGAATTTTTACTTGACTCAAACGGGAATTTTTGGTTTATGGAAATGAATGTTCGTTTACAAGTTGAACATTCGGTCACTGAAATGCTGACAGGGTACGATCTTGTAAAATGGCAAATTCGCGTTGCCGCAGGCATTCCTCTAAATTTCACTCAAAAGGATATTAGAATGAATGGTTCTGCAATAGAATGCCGCATTAATGCCACGAGTTGCGGAAAATTGAAAATGTTACACGTTCCGGGTGGACCATCGGTGCGATTTGATACCGGTTTAATAGAGGGAACGATTATTTCACCATATTATGATTCCTTGATCGGAAAGTTGATAGTATATGCAAAAACTCGTGAAGAAGCACTAAGAAAAATAAAAGCAGCCCTTTGCGAACTCGTTATAGACGGTATTCCGTCAAATATAGAAGAACAACTAAGCATAGTTGAAGATGAACGATTTACAACAGGAAATTATGACTTGACTTTTATAGGAAGCAGGTGATGAAATGAAATTAATGAATTTTTTAAAACCCAATAATCAACTTGAAACAGGTGGACGCAAATCAGCACCGGTTCAACAAGATGCGGGCGAGCCCGAAAAGAATTGTCCAAACTGTCATAAAGACATTCCATTGAGCCGGCTTATTGCAAACAATCTTATATGTCCTTGCGGCTATCATTTCCGAATGAAAGCTCGTCAACGTATCCATATGATTACAGACCCTGACAGTTTTACAGAAATGTATTCTAATATAAAATCTGATAATCCGCTCAATTTTCCGGGGTATAAGAATAAATTAGATACTGTGCGTGTGGCAAGTGGCGAAGAAGAAGCTGTTATTTGCGGCACAGCTATGATTGGTAAGCATAAATGTTGCCTATTTGTAATGGAATCATATTTTATGATGGGAAGTATGGGAAGTGCAGTCGGAGAAAAAATAACATTACTTTTTGAATATGCCTTACAAAATCATTTACCCATTATTGGTTTCACAGTATCGGGCGGTGCACGTATGCAAGAAGGTCTTTTATCTTTGATGCAAATGGCAAAAACAAGTGCCGCTGTAAAACGACATAGCGATGCCGGACTTTTATATGTTGCTATACTTACTGACCCGACAACAGGAGGAGTTACAGCAAGCTTTGCAACGGAAGCCGATATTGTTCTTGCCGAACCCGGTGCAACAATTGGATTTGCGGGTTCGAGAGTAATTGAACAAACTACTAAAAAATCACTTCCGGCACAATTCCAAAAATCAGAATTTGTATTGGAGCACGGTTTTATTGACAGTATAGTTCATCGTTCGGAGCAAAAGACTTTTTTGACAGAATTATTAAGCATTCATGATGGGAGGATTGTTTGATGAGTGAGGCAGCGTATGAAAGAGTAAAACTTGCCAGAAACAATAACAGACCGACAGGTCTTGATTATATCAAAAATATATTCAGCGGTTTTATAGAGCTTCACGGCGATCGTCGTTATGGGGATGATGCGGCTATTGTAGGAGGAGTTGCAAAACTCGCAGGCAAACCGATTACCGTTATTGCCATAGAGAAAGGTCACACTGCAAAAGAACGTGTATACCGTAACTTTGGTGCACCAAATCCCGAGGGATACCGCAAAGCTTTGCGACTTATGAAGCAGGCGGAGAAATTCGGCAGACCGATAATCTGTTTTGTAGATACATCCGGTGCTTTTTGCGGTATAGGTGCCGAAGAGAGAGGACAAGGTCAAGCTATCGCAGAAAATCTTGTGGAAATGTCAACTCTTTGTGTACCGATTATTTCAATTTTAATCGGTGAAGGCGGTAGCGGCGGAGCTTTGGCTCTTGCTATGGCAGATCGTGTGTGGATGTTGCAAAATGCCATTTACTCGGTTATTTCTCCCGAAGGATGTGCAAGCATTCTTTGGAAGGATGCTTCAAAAGCTGAAACAGCGGCAGAAAGTTTAAAATTAACGGCAGAAGATGCGAAAAGTCTTGGCATAATAGAACGAATACTTTCCGAAAAAGAAATAGGAACTAAAAATTTTTACGAACGCATTCAAATACTTATTGCAAATGAAATAAAAGAACTCGAAAATGATGTGGATCTTATCGGAAATCGATATAACAGATTTAGAAACATTGGTGTAGATGCGGTCATTAAGGAGCAATTATGAGTATATATAAAAAATATTGTCGTGAGATTATCGATGAACAAGGTAATTTAAAAAAAGTAAAGCTTGAATATCCGAAAAACTTTAATTTCGGTTATGATGTTGTTGATGCTATAGCAGAAGAAACACCTAATAAAAAAGCAATGGTTTGGTGCAATGTTGAAGGTGAAGAACATATTTT
>CAYXHF010000073.1:0-3852 GCA_964464815.1 uncultured Faecalibacterium sp. | reverse complement strand
GCACGCTGGGTACGATTCAGCCCTTCCGGTATCGCGGGTATGTGTACGATGAAGATAATGAGATGTTGTATTGGACAGGTAGATAATACTGCAAAGCCGCCATTATCCTGCAATGGCATTCGTCATCATGAATATTCATGATGACGAATGTAGCGGGAATTACAACAAAACTCTTTCTGGACACAAACAAAAGTGGAGGTGCCATGATGTTGAATTTATTTTATCGTTACCATGCCTCAGAACTGGCAAATGATGTTCGTAGTGAGTATATTGATTTGCTTCGTCGAGGGCATGAAGGTGTAGAGGCTACAGAAAAGCTCATTGATGATTTTGCTTCTGTGCTACATGACGAAGACGATGCACCGGTATTTTGGTTTGTCTTGGCTGATTTGCAATGGGACTGTGGCAGACTTGAAGAAACAGTGAAGTATAACGCTGTTTTACACATCGACAGATTGCTTGAAGATTATACAACCCAAATCAATGGCAATAAAAGCAGTGGAAAGTTGATAAACGAACTTGCTGATTTCAAGAAAAAGTTGTTATCGCCATTGCCTCAAAAAAAGCAAATCAAACAGTACCGCCTATATCATACAGACTGGAAGATTGGCGATGTTTTTGCCTACAGTTTGGATGGTATAGGCGCAGGATATCCTGAGTTTCATAGAATGTATATGTACTTCGTTGTAAAGGGCACGGAGTTATGGCATCCTGGACATACAATTCCAGTGGTTTATGTGTTCTTGGGAGCAAGCAAAGAGCTGCTTAGCCTCGACAGAATCCAAGAAAAAGAGTACCGGCCACAGTTTTACACCCCTATCGCTTATAGAAATAGTCCTGAAATGAAGCGGAAATACTCGCTCGCATTGCTGTGCACCTCCGCTCGAGTGATACCGAAGATGAAGTTGAAATACCTCGGTAATATCGAAACCATCAGGATTCTCGATTGTGAAGATCCAACTGCTTACCATGTTGCTTGGAATAAACTAGATAGGTATCTGATTGAGAATTATATTGCGTGGGAGCACACTTCTATTACCGATAGGTAACATCCGACTATGCGGAGTTTCGAAAGAAGCTCCGCATTTTCTTTACCCCAAGATGGTCTGGGTCGTATCTCCCGTCGTACGGTCAATGCTGGCAGCACCGGCGTTGCCACGACCTATGGCTATCTGGCTGGCGGTCATGGCGCCAACAGCGCCACGCCTCTGGTGCAGACCATTACCCAGTCCGGCACCACGCTGACCTATGCCTATGACGATGCTGGCAATATCATCAGCGTCAGCGACGGCAGCAAGACCATCTCCTACGAGTACGATCTGCTGGGCCAGCTGACCCGCGTGAACGATCCGTATGATACCACTGCCGGCACCTCTGGTACCACCTGGAAGTATGTCTATGACCAGGGCGGCAATATCCAGAGCAAGACCGCGTATGCCTTCACCACCGGCACCGTTGGCTCTGCTGTCAAGACCGACTCCTTTACCTATGGTGATGCCAACTGGAAGGACAAGCTGACTGCGTTCAATGGTAAGACCATTACTTACGATGCCATTGGCAATCCTACCAACGACGGCACCTGGAACTATACCTGGATCGGCGGTCGTCAGATGCGCGCCATGTACAAGGACGAGTTCGGCGAGCAGGGCTATGATGAGATCACCTTTGAGTACAATGAAGAGGGACTGCGCACCAAGAAGACCCGCATGTACTACGATGACGCTACGGGCGACATTGGCTACAAGGCGACCAACTACACCCTGCATGGTAAGAACATTGTACATATGTCCGATGGCAGCAATAACCTGCACTTCTTCTACGATGCACAGAACAAGCCTGCTGTGGTGGTCTTCAACGATACTGCGTATGCTTACCTGTACAACCTGCAGGGCGACGTCATTGGTCTAGTTGACAGCAACGGTACCAAAATGGTATCTTATACTTACGATGCTTGGGGTAAGCAGATCAGCAAGACGGGTACGCTTGCCAGCACTCTGGGTACGATCCAGCCCTTTAGGTATCGTGGATATGCATATGATGAGGAGACTAGCTTCTACTATCTGAATCAGCGATATTACAATCCGTTGATTGAGCGCTTTGTTTCCCCTGATGCCGTGAGCACTCTTTCTGCATCACCGCTTGCCCTTACCGACAAAAATCTCTTTGCATATTGTGACAACAATCCGATCATGCGAAAAGATGATGGTGGTGCATTTTGGGATGTTTTCCTTGACGTTGTTTCCCTTGTATCAAGTGTAGCGGAGGTTATTGCGAACCCGACAAGCCCATCTGCTTGGATTGGCTTAGCAGCTGATGTTGTTTGTACTGTTGTACCTGGACTAACCGGTGGTGGCGCGGTTGTTGACATCTTAGTTAAGGGTGACGATGTTGTCAAAACCGCAAAGGCTTTGAACAACTCGACTGGTGCAGCTAATGTCTTCCGAAAGTTTACTGGTTCTTATGAGATACTCTACAAGAGTGGTAAGAACTACGTAGGTAAAGGAGGCTTTGGGCGTGCCATCAAGTCTGCAGAGCGTTATGTAAAGCGGTATGGTGATGAGGTGCTTTCCATTAACTGGACGAGTGCAGCATCCCATCCTCAAGCCTTTATCGAAGAATATATGCGTATGAAGGTTCGTGGTGTCAATAACCCTAATACATACAATATGATCTGGAGCCCTGGACGTGGTTATTACGAGAAAGAACTGTTGAAATTGTTTAAGTGAGGTAATGTAAATGAAGTGGTCTTCTGAGTGCACGAAAACTGTTGATGGATTCACGTATGTCCCTGTCACATTTCCGTATAACATGCCTGATGGATTGCTAATTGAAGATTTCGATACTGAAGCACTCATCGAACAAATACGTTATAAATCACTCCAAAAGGCGTATATGTTAGGTGTCACCGATTTTAGTAGATTTGGAAAATGTAGCTTTCTGCAACATCTTTACATTGAACTGCAGCTGCCCTTTCGCATTTTTACAAATTGCGAAAGAAAAGGCAATAAATATGTCTACACATACGATCCTTCACCTTTGTACCAATTAAGTGGTCTCCGCAGTCTAACGATTTCTAACAACGAACGCCCAGACTCAAAGATCTATTTCTCTGCTGATCTTGAAAATTTCCCGCAGCTTCAACTTTATTATGGAGAGTATGGCTATGTTAAGCACATAGAATCTGCTTCTTCATTGAGATCTCTGGTGTTGAGCAAATTACCATACCTTAACCTTGATGCGCTATCCTCATTGTCTAACCTAGATACTCTAAAATTGTCCTTCTCGAGCATACAATCCCTGCATGGGATTAGTGCAATTTCAGGATTAAAATGTCTTTATCTCTGTAACAACAGAAAGCTACTAGACATTTCAGACTTGCATTCCGTGAGTAAATCCATAACTGCACTCCGCATTCAGAATTGTCCTCAAATAACTGATTTTTCAATACTACACGACATGGAAAATCTTGAGCTGTTGGAATTGTGGGGAACCAACGAACTTCCTGATCTCTCATTTATTGCCCGTATGCCAAATCTAAAAACATTCATTTTCAATATGAATGTGCATAGCGGTGATCTTCGCCCTTGCTTGGGGCTGCGCTATGCATACTCAGCTAACAATCGTCGTCACTACAATCTAAAAGATGAAGAATTACCAAAGGTTGAATTCTGCCACGGAAATGATTCCATTGAACTCTGGAGACGACTTGAATAAGTATATTACTCTCCGGCGGAGCTTCTTTCGAAGCTCCGCCTTTTCTATGCCCCCCAAAAAACAAGAAAGGACGTGACAAAATGATCACTCGCATTTTCGGCACCGTCACTGACCAGTCTCTTAAAAACATCTGACCCG
>CAYXHF010000072.1:0-4427 GCA_964464815.1 uncultured Faecalibacterium sp. | reverse complement strand
CATCAAAGGAATCCGAAGGAGTCCAGAGGGCGACCGGAAAGCCCTCTGGTTATAACATACAAAGCCTAGCCGCAACAGAGAGAACCAAGCAACACTCTCAAACCATGCTTGTTTCTTGCCATGCGGGAAGAAAATTAGTCTCCGCGACTCTGCGAGCGCGTGCTTTGCGGGTCTGTGTAGAGGATTGAGTGCGCTTTTTTGATTGCACCTCTGGGGCTTTACCCCAGACCCCACAAGGGCTCTGCCCTTGACCTGCGAAGGGCCATTGGCCCTTTCGAAACCCATTTCGCGATTGGGTTGGCGCGATATTTGAACTGTTTCCGCGTGGGTGGTTTTGGTTGGATTTTGCCTGGAATCTGGATTTTCCCCTTGCAAAACCAGCAAACCTATGGTAAGATAGGTTTGTTGGTTTTTTCACCAACTCATATTCCAAACAATGACCGGGAAACAGTAACACTCCGTTATCCCCTTTCAGAGAGCTACCGTCTGGTGCAAGGTAGCAGGGCGCGCTGTGTGAACCTTCGTCCCGTGAGTTTTCCTGTGAAAAGCAGGATGCTGGGTCGCATTATCGCCCATCCAAGCGGTAGTAAAGTGTTTTTTCCTTTGCTACAAGACGAGTGGTACCGCGGATTTCAGTCCGTCTCATCAAATTTTGATGTAGACGGACTTTTTTTCGTCATTCCCTGTAAAATTAAAAGGAGGCCCATAACACATGAATGAAAAGATCGAAGCCCTGAAAAGTAGCTTTGATGCGGAGCTGAAAAAGATTGCCAATATGGTGGACCTGGAAGCCCTGCGCGTGAACTACCTCGGCCGTAAGGGTAAGGTAACGGATGCCCTGAAGGGCATGGGCGCAATGTCCGACGAAATGAAAAAGACCGTCGGCCGTGAAACCAATGAGCTGAAAAACGCTATCACCGTGGCGCTGGCCGAAAAGCTCGAAGCGCTGAAGAAGCAGGAATTGCAGCGTGAAATCGACGCCCTGCCGGAATTTGATATTTCCATGCCGCCCGCCTTGGAGCGTGGCTCGTATCACCCGATTACGCTGGTGCAGCGCCAGTGTGAGCAGGTGTTTAAGTCCATGGGCTTCACGGTGGAGGATTACTCCGAGGTCGTGACGGACTATGAATGCTTTGAATCGCTGAATATCCCGAAGTTCCATCCGGCGCGTGATATGCAGGATACGTACTATCTGGATAATGGCCAGCTGCTCAAGACGCAGACCTCTGCCGCCCAGAATGCAATTTATCGCCGCTATCGTGATGCACTGGTCAATGATGGTGTGCCGATTAAGGCCATCTTCCCTGGCCGCTGCTTCCGTAACGAGGCGACCGACGCCTGCCATGAGAATACGTTCTTCCAGATGGAAGGCATCATGGTGGATAAGGACATTTCCATCGCCAACCTGATTTACTTCATGAAGACGATGCTCTCCGAGGTGTTCCAGAAGGACATCCGTGTGCGCCTGCGTCCGGGCTTCTTCCCCTTCGTTGAACCGGGCTTTGAGCTGGACATTTCCTGCCTGATTTGTGGTGGCGAGGGCTGCCCGTCCTGTAAGCACTCCGGCTGGTTGGAGCTGTGCCCCTGCGGCATGATTCACCCCGAGGTACTGAAGGCCGGCGGTATTGATCCGGAGGAGTACACCGGCTTCGCCTTCGGTCTGGGCATGACGCGCCTGGCCATGATGAAGTATGGCGTGAAGGACATTCGCGACCTGAACAGCGGCAGTCTGACCCGACTGAGCCAGTTCACGGACGACGAGTAATGCGGAGGGAAAAACAACATGCTGATTTCAATGAATTGGATTTCCGAATTTGTTGACCTGTCCGGTCTGGATAAGATGGCGCTCATCCGCCAGTTCTCCCTGTCCACGGCTGAGGTGGAGAATGACATTTTCCATAAGGGCGCGGATATTTCCGGCGTCGTCGTGGCACAGATTGTGAATATCGAGAATCACCCCGATTCCCAGAAGCTGCACCTGCTCAAGGTGGATGCGGGCGACGGCCAGCTGACGGATGTTGTCTGCGGCGCACCCAATGTGCGTCTGGGCATGAAGACCGCCTTCGCCACCGTCGGTGCGCAGCTGGGGGAAATCACCATTGCACCGCGCAAGCTGGCTGGCTACACCTCCTACGGCATGTGCTGCTCGGAGAAGGAGCTGGGCATCAGCGAAAACAACGCGGGCATCATGGACTTGCCGGAAGACATCGCCTGTGGCACGGACCTGAAGTCCCTGTATGCCATTGACGATATTATCTTCGAGGTGGACAACAAGTCCCTGACCAATCGCCCCGACCTGTGGGGACACTACGGCATGGCGCGTGAATTCGCCACCCTGGCCAATCGTCCGCTCAAGCCCCTGCCCGTGGCCGACCTGACGGCGTATGACAGCCTGCCGGCAATTGACATGAAGATTGAGGACCCGCTGTGCCAGCGCTATTCCTGCCTGCGCGTGGAGAACATCAACCGTCACGTCAGCCCGATGAACATGCGCATCCGCCTGAACTACTGCGGCATGCGTGACATCAACTTCCTGGCCGACCTGACCAACTACCTGATGCTTGAAATGGGCCAGCCGATGCACGCCTTCGACAGCCGCAAGGTCGAGAAGATTCGCATCCGCCGCTTCCCCGAGCCGTTCACCTTCCAGACGCTGGACAAGGTGGAGCGCAACATTGACCCCAACACCCTGATGATTTGCAACGACGATCAGCCCGTGGCCATCGCTGGCATCATGGGCGGTCTGGACAGCGAAATCGTCGCGGACACCACCAGCCTGACGCTGGAATCCGCCACCTTCGACGCCGCATCCGTCCGCAAGAGCAGCGTTCGTCTGGCCCACCGCACGGATGCTTCCGCGCGCTACGAAAAGAGCCTTGACCCGGAAATGACCACGACCGCCATTGCCCGCTTCGTCAAGCTTTTGCAGGACAACGACCCCGATATGCGCGTCACGTCCCGCCTGACGGACGAATACGCCTTCCACTATCCGCAGGTGAAATTGTCCTTTGACAAGAAGTTCGTGGATCGCTACACCGGCATTACCATCAGCAACGAGGAGATTATGCACACGCTGACCTCCCTGGGCTTCCAGATGACGCAGGACGGCGACCAATTCACCGCGGATGTTCCCTCCTGGCGCGCCACCAAGGACGTGACCATCAAGGCCGACATCATCGAGGAAATCACCCGTATCTACGGCTACGACAACTTCGATATTCACACTGCCGAGTCGCCCCTGTATCCCGTGCGCATGTCCACCGAAAAGACGGTCGAGGATCGCCTGAAGGATCTGCTGGTCAAGCGCTACTCCCTGCACGAGGTGCATTCCTACATCTGGCAGTACAGCGACGACTACAAGAAGCTGGGCATTCAGGTGGAGGACAACGTTAAGCTGCTCAACGCCAGCAACCCCAACATCGAGACGCTGCGCCGTTCCATCATTCCGACCCAGCTGTGTCAGGTGAAGGTGAACACCGCGTATGCACCGTCCTTCGGCATCTTTGAGATTGGCCGTGTGGTCAACGGTGTGAAGGAAGACGGTCTGGCCGATGAGCACAAGAAGCTCTGCATCACCCTCTACAGCAAGACCGAAGATATTCAGACGCTGTACTTCCGTCTGCGCGACATGCTCTGCGTGGCCGCCAGCGACATTTGGCACAAGGATCTGGCCTTCGCCAGCAAGGAAGCGACCCACTCCTACGAGCATCCCAAGAACCTGAACGCCATCCTGCTGGACGGTGTGGAATTGGGTGAAATCGGCGTGGCGCATCCCACGGTCAGCAAGAACATCGATAAGAAGGCCGCCATCGTCTTCGCCGAAATTGATGTGCAGGCGGTTGCCACCATCAAGGCCGCACCGATTGTCTACCGCGAGCCGTCCCGTTTCCCGGGCATGGAGCAGGATCTGACCTTCGTCTGCGACCGCTGCCAGCCGATTCTTGATGCCGTGAAGGCCGAGAATTCTCCGCTGGTGCAGAAGGTGTCCGTGCTGGGCACCTACATGGACATGCTGGGCAAGACCATCACCGTGCGTCTGTCCTTCTCCCATCCGGAGCGCACCCTCACCCGTGACGAGGTGCAGGCCGTTGTGGACAGCGTGATTGCCCGTCTGGATGCACAGCAGATTCGCCTGAAGAAGTAATAATTTCATCAAAAAGCGCCTACCGCAGATTTTTCCTCTGCCACAGGCGCTTTTTTGGGTATGCAAATTAGGATGCGGTTTTCCCTCCTGCAACATCGCACCGTTGCATGCGCGCGCCCTCTCAGTCGGCTAACGCCGACAGCTCTCCCAGAGGGAGAGCCAAGGGTGCTGTTCCCGGCCGGACTGCGTTACACAAGCAGCTTTTACGCAGACAGCACGGCGACGCGCACCTCCTTGGCTCCCCCGCTGGGGGAGCTGTCACCGCAGGTGACTGAGAGGGCCA
>CAYXHF010000071.1:0-5008 GCA_964464815.1 uncultured Faecalibacterium sp. | reverse complement strand
GGGTTGCGGATGTGCAAAAAAATTGCGTATTTTCATTTTCGGCAAAATCGGGTAGAATAGAACATGAGAAATCCGGCGTGCAGATGGACAAAAGCGACATTCTCCATCGTGTGCGCCACAGGAGGAAAACGGGATGCTGCCACAGACGAGTGTGAACTTTTCCTGTACGAGCAAACAGCTGCAACAGCTCTATGACGAAGCGGAGCGCAAATGCCTGCTGAACCTGAAGCACTTCGGCCCGGACGTCGTGCTGGTGGAAGGCGGTGGCTATGAAAAAATCTGGCTGGAAACGCAGCCCATGGGCGGCGAAATGTATGCCAAGCGCAACATGACCGCCGCAATGAACAATCAGCTGCTGTTCATGCGCACCCAGCGGGAGGATGGCCGCCTCGCCGGGTCGATTGCATGTCACCCAGACGGCACAATTGAGCCGCAGTTCAATAAGTTCCAGGGCTTCTGCTTTCCAGCGCATGCGCTGAACATGTGGTACCTGACGGGCAAGGACCCGAGCTATCTGGAGCAGCTGGCGCAATGTCTCCAAAAATTCGATCAATATTTATGGAAGACACGCGACACCGACGGCGACGGCTGTCTGGAATCCTTCTGCGTGTACGACACGGGTGAGGACAACGCCGTCCGCTATGGTAACGCGCCGGTTTACTGCACCACGGACACACCGCCCGAAAATGCAGATGTCGTGCCCATGGCATCCATGGACGTGACGTCCTTCTCCTACGCCTGCCGTGACACGCTGGCGAACATCGGGGCGATTCGTCAAGACGGCACGGAGGCATACTGGCGCGCACAGGCCAATCAGGTCGCCGATGCGCTCAAAAGCCGCCTGTGGGATGAAACACGCCACGCCTTCTTTGACCGTGATAAGCACGGCAACACCATCGACGTGCTGTGCCACAACACCCTGCGCTGCATGTACTGGGGTTCCCTGACGCAGGAAATGGCCGACGCCTTTGTTCACCAGCACCTGCTCAATCCCGAGGAATTCTGGACGCATTTGCCCTTGCCCAGCGTATCGGTTGGGGATGCTGCCTTCCGCAACGCGCCGGAAAACAATTGGAGTGGCCAATGTGAGGGCTTAACGTACCAGCGGGCCATTATCGCGCTGGAAAAGTACGGCTACGAAAAGCTGGTGACGAAGCTTGGCAAAAAGCTGTTGGAGGCCATCATCCTTGGCGGCAACGTGTTCACCCAGCAGTTCGACCCATTCACCGGTGAGCCGTCGCGTATGGGCATGGTGTCCCACGCCGTCCTTTCCCGCGATAGCTCCGAGCCCTTCCAGGATGCATACGGCCCGACCATGCTGGCGGCACTGGAATACATCGCGCATATCTGGGGCATTCACATGGTTGGGGACGAAATCTGGTTCAGCATGGGCGCAGGGCTGAACTACTCCTACACACAGCACTTTGGCGATCATACCTACCGCATCGAGTCGGATGGACGCACGGCGTGGGCGCTGATGGACGGCAAGCTGCTTTGCGCCCAGCACTGCGGCATTCGCATCATCACTGACCGTGAGGGCAATATCCTGCGTCAGGTAGACATTGAGTAACAGGAGGCGTTTTTGATGTCCCATAGCAAAACCGTTCGCGTGCGGCTGGACGGCTTCGGTGGCATGCCGATGGAGGAGCGTGTGCGCAAAAGCGTCTACGCCACCGGTATGGACTTTGAGCCGGACGAGCGCCGCATGACCATCGACACCGACGGCATCGTGTCCTTGCAGGTCACGCAGATGCCATACATGCTTCACGCCAAGATGACCGTGCCGCTCTATGGCACACTCTGGGTGATGGCCGATAATCAGGGCGAAGGGTACACAGGCGACTTTGTGGACTTCGTGACCGAGGCCACGCGCACCTACCTCCACCATGCCAAACACTACAGCGAGAGCATCCTGCTTTCCGCCACGACACAAGGGCATCTGCTGGCGGCAGAAGAATTGATGCATCTGGCCAACCGCGGGCAGGACACACCGGACAATCGCCTCTACGCGCTATCGCATGCGATACTGGCGGCCGAAGGTGCACTGGTGGAATCGTCTTGCCACAAAGCATATGCGGCCAAACGCAGCGATATGAAGCTGGGCTGCAATTTCTTC
This sequence comes from uncultured Faecalibacterium sp., assembly GCA_964464815.1. Taxonomy (GTDB): domain Bacteria; phylum Bacillota; class Clostridia; order Christensenellales; family Aristaeellaceae; genus UBA11524. The sequence goes on along the minus strand of CAYXHF010000071.1, from coordinate 2,892 downwards.
CGCTACACCTCGGAATCGGCACGCTACGCCAAGTTTTTTGCGCAGGCGTTCGATTTCGCTACTATTCCCTTCTATCCGGGTTCAACCGTGCCGCAGAAAGGGCATTACAACTATCAGTATGTGGACAAGGCCCTGTCCTTCCTGTTGGACAAGGGCATCGCGCCCAAGGGGCATCCGCTTTGGTTCGGCCATCGGGAGGTCAACCCCGATTGGCTGATGGGCAGGTCCTATCCCGAATTGCGCCAAGAGGCCGAAACGATTGCGCGTCACCACGTGCGCACCTACCGCGATACGATTTTCTGCTGGGACGCCATGAACGAGGCACACGATTGGGCCAACTGCTTCGAGCTGACACAGGAGCAGCTCATTGACCTGACCCGCGTCACAACAAACGCCCTGCGTGAGGAAAACGACAAGGCGCTGTCGGTAGTGAATGTCTGCCTGCCGTTTGCAGAATACGTGGCTGGACGCTACAACTGCTATGGCGCTTTGCCGGAGCATTTGCGCAGTCCGCTAACCTACTTCCGCACCATTTTGGAGGCTGGCATCGACTTTGACGTCGTGGGCATCCAGCTCTACTTCCCTAATCGCGACCTTGTGGCCGTTGATTTGCTGCTCAACGCCTTCGCTGCCCTTGGCAAGCCGATTCATATCACGGAAATGGGCGTCAACGGCGGTTCGCGCCAAAAGGGCAACGGTGGCAGCAGCTGGTCACAGATGGACATGTCCGACGGCACATGGCACGGCGGTTGGAATGAGCACACGCAAGCGGACTGGCTGGAGCAATTCTACACCATCGCCGCCGCGCGTCCGGAGATCAAGGCGCTGACCTGGTGGGACTTCATCGAGCCAAGCTTCTCGGGCAACGGTGCGTTGCTGGACGAAAGCGAAAATCCGCGCGAAGCCTATTTCCGGCTGCTGGCGCTCAAAGACAAGCTATTTGAGAAGAAGGTATAAAAAACCCGTCTGGCAAGGCCGCATTTGCAGCACGCCTTGCCAGACGGAAATTTTTTGTTGCACTTTTATTTTTTCACACCATGGCGACTGTGTGTTTCGTAATACTTCCGCTTCTCCTGATACATCTTCTCCTCTGCCTCCTTGAGCAGCGCCTGCAAGTCCGCACAAAGCGGCTGCCAGCTGCTGCCCAGCGAGAAGCTGATGCTCTTTTGTGCCATGCGCTTTTCCAGCACCGATAGCTGCTGCCGGAACTGCGCCTGCGACATTTGCGGCGCAATCACGACAAACTCATCGCCGCCTATGCGGTAGCAGTTGCCCGGGAATGCCGTCGACAGCGCGCCTGCCGCGTTGCGAATATACAGGTCGCCCACCGCATGCGAGTAGGTATCGTTGAGTTTTTTCAACCCGTTCAAATCCACATAGGCCACGCCAACCTCGTGCAGCTGCGTGCGCTGGTACAAATCGGATACCTCAATAAACTTATTGCGGTTGAACAGCGATGTCAGTAGGTCTTCATAGCTCAATCGCGTCAGCTGCTTTTGCTGCTTGGCGATTTCCATGTTGCTCTTTTCCAGCTGGCGCATGGTATGAATGTTCCAGGAGAAAAAGACAAGTAGCATCAGCACCTCAGCCACCACTGCAAGCATCAATATCCGCTGATAGAACAGCAGGTCAGCGAAAATCACGTCCTCCTGCGCAAAAATCATCAGCTGCCAGTCAAAGATATTGGCAGGCGTGTAGTACATATACAGCCCTTCGCCCGTTGTCTGGGAACGGAAGGCAATCACGTTCGTGCGCTGGTTTTGAATGTCGGCCTTCAGGTCAACCGCCTCGTAGGACGGCAGGCGCGTGCGCTCCTCCATGTCGTAGGCGTTGCCCAGCGTGTCGTGCCAGCTATCCAGCAGGAAATTGCCGTCGCTGGAATCCACCAGGCAGTAATTCGCCTGACCGTCATAGATGGTTGGATGGAACACCTCGTCCAGCGTCGTGGCATCAATCACGCCGACCAGAATCACCATTTCTGCCGCACTGGTCTTCATCGGCAGCAGGTAATACAGGCTCTCATGCCCCGTCCGCGGATCTGTCAGGCGGTGCGAGATGTGTTCGCCCTTGGCCAGCAGCGTGTCAAAGTGGTATTCCTCCGGCAGGTCATACGTCGTGCCATCCGCAGACAGCACATGCGTGGGAAAGAGCATCTCCACACGCTGGAACAGTGTCGTCGTTCGGCAATCATCCAGCACCGTAAGTTCGCCCAGGGACGTGGTGTCCTGCGAGAGCATCAGTGCGCCCAGCATATGCAGCTTGATGATTTCATCCTCAAACTTCATGGAGACTTCCTGATTGACCGATTGCGCCGCATTGCTCAGTCTTTCCCAGCATTCCTCCTGCTCAGCCGACAAAATCTGCTGATACAGAAAGACGGACGTCACAACAATCAGCCCTGTCAGTAAGAGCGGTGCTAGCAATCGTTTGAAGATTCGCATGACCCTCATCTCCTGTAGTCGAAACAATGGTGATATGGATAGTATACCACATTGCAGGAGAAATTTCCATATGGTTGCATAGTAATTCGTCTATATACCATAAAATCCAAGCATGTCAACATCAGCGGCGTAAGCCCTCTCAGTCGGCCAAAGGCCGACAGCTCTCCCAGAGGGCGAGCCAAGGGTGTTGTTCCCTGCTTGCATGCATTGCATGAGCGGTTTTGATGCAAGCAATACGGTCGGCGCAACCGACAGGGTTCACGCTCCCTTCTTGGCTCCCCCGCTGGGGGAGCTGTCACCGAAGGTGACTGAGAGGGCTTTCTGCATGCAAACGTGCAGATGGAATTTCGGATAATGCATCGTGCCATCTCCATGGATGACTTTTGCAGGAGCGCGGCCCTCTCAGTCGGCCAAAGGCCGACAGCTCTCCCAGAGGGCGAGCCAAGGGTGT
>CAYXHF010000070.1:0-6014 GCA_964464815.1 uncultured Faecalibacterium sp. | reverse complement strand
GAAAGTCCTGCACGGCCAGCACCCTTGGCTCTCCCTCTGGGAGAGCTGTCACCGAAGGTGACTGAGAGGGCCGCGCCGCTTGACAAATCCTCCTGCAAATGTGTGTGTCTGTAGCATGATGCGTGTCTTTTTTCGTGGAGAGGGCTCGGAATGCAAAGTAGGCCCTCTCAGTCGGCCAAAGGCCGACAGCTCTCCCAGAAGGAGAGCCAAGTGGGGTGTTCTGATACTAACAAGTCTTCATTTCCCAGGACGTGCTTGTTCCGGCAATATGCGCTAGTAACAAGCCCAATCGCCGCTGGCTTGAAAGTCCTGCACGGCCAGCACCCTTGGCTCTCCCTCTGGGAGAGCTGTCACCGAAGGTGACTGAGAGGGCTCGTGTTGCTTGACAACGCATCAAACACATCCAGCAAATGCCCATCCGCATCCCGCACAAAGCACCTTACACCACCAGCATGCTCTTTTCTTCTGTCAGCGCAAGAATCGCCTGATCAATGCACTTTCCGATTTGTGTGCAGAGGCTGTTCTGCAATGCTTCATCCTGCATCAGCGCGTCACAGACCGTTTCGGCCAGCTTTTCCTGACCGTGCGCGCTGAACAGATGCTGCTGACTGGCCGTCTGACGCAGAAGGCGCGGGAAGTCCACGCTCTTCAACAACTGCTGCACCTGCTGAGCAAAGGCGTTTCTGCCCAGCATCACGGCCAGGACGCCAATGGCCGCCCCGATAATCAGCCCCAATGGCCCTGTGGCAATCAGCGCCACACCGCCGCCACCGCAGACCGCCGCCGCGACGGCTGCTGCAATTACATCCACCAGCACCGTCACAATCGGTAGCTCCGGCAGGGGTATGCCTTCGGGCAGTAGGTTCGCTCCCATGCGAATGATGGCTTGCTGAATTTGCAAGCGCTGCACGCCCGTGGCGTACTTTTCGCACAGGTGATTCAAATCCTTTTGCACATCCAGCAGCACATCCTCCAGCCACGGCGCGGCCATGGTGGAAATGGCGTCGTCCCATTCGCTGGACTGAATCAGGCGCTCGGTGCGCTCGACACAGGCGGCTTCCATATCTGCAAGCGTTTTTGTCTCTTTTTTCTGCCAGCGGCTGAATTCTACCTTCGTCACCTGCTCGGTCATTTCGTGTACCATCATGGTTGCCAGTCGTTTGGTCAGTGACGGCATGGCCTGGTGCACCTTGTCCTCAACCGCATTGCTCTTCACATACTCGGCAATGTCGTCCCGCAGGTGCGCCACCAGCTCGTCCACATGCCCTGCACAGGCCAGGCCACGCGCGATATCAAACGCCGGTTCGGGCGATACCAGCATCGTTGCCTGCGGGAATGTCTCCTGGCACGCCTGCTGGAAGAACGGCATCCGCGACGCGCCACCGGTCAGCAGGACAACCTTCGGCGGACGCTGTGTCATCATCTGCTGTGCCATGAGCAGGCAATTCATCAGCCGGGAATGGAAGGACTGGCCGTCCAGCAGGTCAGACGGCTGATGCACCAGCTGGTGCAGGATTTCCGGGCCGATGGACAGATTGATAGCATGCCGCCCTTCACAGAAGATGGTTTCGCGCTTCACCAGCAGCTGTTCATTGCCCTGCGTGAAATACTGCTCCTTGAGCTTTCGTGCGGAGACCATCAGGCGGCTTTTCCACGCGCTCTGCTTTTTCAGCACCGCACGCACCACCTCCTGCTCCTCCGTGCAAAGGAGGCCGATGGCGTAGTCCACAATCATTTCATCCAGCATGCCGCCGCCCAGCTGCACGCCCATCGTTCCGACGGTGTATTCCTTGCCGTCATACACATACGCCAAATCCAGCGTGGATGAACCCAAATCCACCACCAGGGTGCTATCCATCAGCTGTGCCGCACCGGCATGCGCCTCATCGGACATTGATGCCGCCAGGAAGGCCGCACGAGATTCCGGTACGATGCGCACATTGGGCACACCCGCACGCGTCAGCAGCTGCGCATACCGCGCCCGATCGCTTTTCGACCAATCCGCCGGACAGCCGACCTGAAAGGCGACCTCCTCTTCCGCAAGCACCTTTCGCACGATGGATACATCCTGTAGTGCCTCCATAACGCCACGGGCGAAGGCCATCACGATTTCTTCCGTTTCCTGATCGCCACGACAAAAATTCCGCTTGAAGCAGACGTGCAAATCCTCCGTCTGCGGATTATCGCTTGCCAATGCACCCACGACGGTCTTGCCGCCTAGCTTTCCCAAGGCCGTCATGAAGCTTGTCTGGCCGCACACGGGCAGAATCACCGGCTGCATCTGCTGCTGCGAATATAATGCGACGCAGCTTTCGCCGTCACCCAGGTCAAAACCAAAGTACCGCAAGCCCTTCACCTCTTCTCTGTCTGGCGCAAATACAATCCGCGCTGGCGCACCAGTCCGCTTTCCGTCTGGACAATGGCCGGGCGGCGCTGCTGCTGCACATCGGCATCCATCACGTCAAACATACCAGCCGTTTCCGGCGCATACTCCACGGCCTTACAGCCCATGCCCAGCAGCAGGCGATTCGCCTGCGACAGCGGCCATGAAAGCGCATCCAGCTGCGATGCATCGCCGTCCAGCTGTGCGTCAGCCTGCATTTCCCGCAGGGTGCAATACAGTTCCGCGGTTGCTTCTTCATACTGATTGCTGGACGTGACCATTTCCTGCGCGAAGACGGCCTCGATGGTCTGTACATCCAGCGCCGTGCGGTTTTCGGCCTCCAGCAGATACTGCTTCCAGGCGCTTTCGTCCAGCGCCAGCGACGCACGGGTGACGGTATTTTTCCGCACAAGCACTTGCAGTAGCGTTCCTGCGCCCAGCGCCACACCCAGCAGCTGCGTCATAATACACAGCACGTATCGGCCCATCCAGCCGCTGTTTTCCGGCGTCACCATTTCCGGAAGGGTCAGCCAGAGTGCCAGTGACGCGCAGTTCACCGTCACCGCCAGCAAGGGCGGCAGCACGCGTTTCCATGACAGTGGCTCTTTCTGCTCCTCCTGACGGAGCGACACCAGCTTCAAATTTGCGACGTGCTTTTTTTCTCGCGCATACAGCAGGCGCAGCAGCTGCCTTCTGGCAGGGTCGGTCTCCTTCATCAGACGTTCCTTTTCCTGTGCCGTCAGCACGCCTTCTGCCTCTGTCACACGCTCTTGCATCTGATTCATGCAATCACATCCTTCGCTTTTTGTCCGTTTGCATCGGCCTCATCGTACCACACTTCCGGCTATGTGTCAAGAAAAGGGAATGTGTGACTTCGATGCGGCGGGTCTTGCGCGACGCTTTGCGCGCGAGATGCTGCGCCTGGGCTTTGCCCAAACCCAGCAGAGCGTTGCCCTTGACCCGCGAAGGGGAGACGTCGTCTCTTTGCAAGCGACCCTCTCGACACCTGTTTTGCGTTTGAGTTGGCGCGGTATGCAAACAACTTCCGCATGGGGCGTTGTGTTTTCCAAAGCCTTTCTTTCCATGAAAAAAGAGGCTGACCGATGGTCATGCCTCCTTCTTGTCTCAGAGCGTTCCCGCCTGATAGCGCTGTTCTGCTTCCTCCATAATCTTCTGGGTCGCAGAGACGCCACAACGGTTCGCACCGACCGCACGGGCCGCCAAAACCGTGTCCAAATCGCGAATGCCGCCAGAGCCCTTCACGCGTACATGCTCCGATACCGACGCACGCATCAGCTTCAGGTCTTCAATCGTGCAGCCCTTCGAGCCGTAGCCCGTGGACGTCTTCACAAAATCCGCACCCGCTTCTTCGGAAATCTCGCACGCGCGCTTCTTCTGCTCATCGGAAAGGTAGCAGGTTTCCAGAATGACCTTCACAATCGCGTTGCGGCTGTGCGCCAAATCGCAAATCTGCTTGATTTCATTGCGCACATAGTCCTCATTGCCGCGCAGCATCTGGCCAATGTTGATAACCATGTCCAGCTCGTCGCAGCCTTCGTCCAGCGCCAGCTCTGCCTCGGCCACCTTGATTTTCGTTTCGTGTGCGCCGTGCGGGAAGCCGATAACGGTGCAAACCTTCACATCGCTGCCCTTGAGCATTTCGGCCAGAATCGGCACATCGCAGGGACGTGCGCAGACAGAAGCCGTGTCATATTTGAGCGCCAGCTCGCAGCCCTTACGGATGTCATCCTCCGTCAGGTACGGCTGAAGCGTGGAGTGGTCCAGCATCTTGGCAATATCATGGGGCGTCAGGGACATAAAAAAGCCTCCTTCTTTACTCTCTCCCGGATTCGGGAGATGGGTTCGTGTCTTCATTATTCGACACAAACGCGCCCTGTTCCTGCTATTTTGCGGAAAATGCAATTGACAACACCTTCTTTTCGCGCTATAGTAAAATTAAAATAACGAGGAGGCGCTTTCCCCGATGCCCAATCCATATCTTCCTTTGTGGGAATATATTCCCGATGGCGAACCGCGCGTATTTGGCGATCGCGTGTATGTCTACGGCTCGCACGACCGCGTGGGCCATGATAAATTCTGTGACTATGTGCTCAAATGCTGGTCTGCCTCGGTGCATGATTTGAACCACTGGACGGATCATGGCGTCATTTTCCGCACGCGGGATACCTTTGACCATCCCGCTGACACCGATTGGACGCAGGAGAACAACGAGCTTTACGCACCGGACGTGGTGGAGAAGGACGGCAAGTACTACCTCTTTGCCTACATCATCGGCACGTGTGGCTGTGTCGCCGTGGCCGACCGTCCTGAAGGCCCGTTCCAGCTGCTGGGCAAGTACAAGTACACGATGCCTGATTCCGTTTGCGTCAACGGCTGGTTCATCGATCCCGGTGTGCTGGTGGATGATGACGGACAGGTCTATATCGCCTGTGGCTTTGAGCATTCCTTCATCGCCAAGCTTGACCCGAACGACCTGACGCACGTGCTGGACGACACGTATCTGGAGCATGTGATTCCCTGCGACGTGACGGAGGAAGGCGGCTTCACCGACCCGGATGCACGCTTCTTCGAGGCCTGCTCCATGCGCAAGCTCGGTGACACCTACTACATGATTTATTCGCCGCGCCGTGGCAGCCGCCTGGCCTACGCCACCGCAAAATCGCCCATGGGCCCGTACACATACCGTGGATACATTGTGGATAACGGCGTAGAATATCCCGGTGGCAATAATCACGGCTCGATTTGCTGCATCAACGGCCAGTGGTATATCTTTTATCATCGCATGACGAACAATTCTGTCATGAGCCGTCGTGCGTGCGTGGAGAAGATTACGATTCTGCCCGATGGAACGATTCCGCCGGTGGAAATGACCTCCCTGGGCTTCTCCGACGCGCTGAATCCGTATGAGGAGACACCTGCCGAGCTGGCTTGTGTCCTCAAGGGCGGCGCATTTGTGACCGAACGCACGCCCTTTGAGCGTGTCGTCACGAACATCCAGGACGGCTGCGTCATGGGCTACAAGTACTTCGACTTTGGCGAGGACAACGGCAGCAAGACGATGCAGTTCTTTGCGGACGTTGTCGGCTTCGGCTGTGCCTGTGACGTCCATATCCGTCTGGACAGCGAGGACGGCGAGGAAATTGGCTGTTTCCACGTTGGCCGCAGTGCTGAGTGCATCAAGACGCGCGTCAAGGCCGTCACCGGCCGCCACGCGCTCTACCTGACCATCAGCACCCAGTATGAAGGCTGGACAGGCAGCTTCTTCACGAATCGCTGCCTGATGGAGCTGAAAAAGTTTGTTTTCATGAAGTAAACATGGCGCTGCCGCAGGAATGAAGCTGCGGCAGCGCTGTTTTTGTGTGGACGATGATTGTGTTAGGGGAAGTGGGGTGAAGTTTGCAGGACGACTTGGCAAGCGGCGCGGCCCTCTCAGTCACCTACGGTGACAGCTCTCCCAGAGGGCGAGCCAAGGGTGTTGGCCATGCAGGACTTTCAAGCCCGATGCGTTTGAGCTTGTTACTAGTGTACGTTGCCAGAACAGGAACGTCCTGTAAAACGAAGACTTGTTGGAGCAAGACCACCCCTTGGCTCTCCCTCTGGGAGAGCTGTC
>CAYXHF010000069.1:0-6056 GCA_964464815.1 uncultured Faecalibacterium sp. | reverse complement strand
ATCCGAAGAAGGTCATTCTGGAGCAGCTTCGTAAAAAACCAGAAATTGATTATGAGAAATGCTCTGCACTGTTGTTCAAGCTGATTACACAGGTCTGTGACCATTATACAGAACGCTATAGCATCAATGGTATGCAGAATATCATTATGATGTACAAGCGTGACATAGGAAACAAAATCTATAAGCAGATGCTTCAGCATTTCTACTGCGAGAACGGATTCCTGCAGGAAGAAGTAATCGGCACCAGAGATTACAATCTGGAGCAGCACTACAACTATGTTGAGCGTGTCGGCCTTTTTTCTGCTTATACGGAAAATATTCAGTCCGTGGTCTTTGACGGGATTCAAAAGGCTGTGTTTGACCGAGCTAAATTTGACAGTTATCCTGAGCTGCTACTGGCGCGGGTGCTGGAAACGGATGACGATGTGCAGAACTGGCTACGCCCTGCACCGCAGGAATTTAATATCACTTACAATCACGGCCACAGCTATGAGCCGGATTTCGTTGTGGAAACCGAAGATACCATATATCTTGCTGAAGTCAAGGGCGAAGATAAGCTCAACGACCCGGATGTCATAGCCAAGAAAAAGCGTGGCATCCAGTATTGTGAAGTTGCTACCCGCTGGGGCAAGGCGAATGGTTATAAACAGTGGCGATATCTGTTCATTCCGTCTAAACAGGTCATGCCGAACTCAAGCTTTATGCAGTTGGTCAAACGATTTGACTACGACGTCCACATTAACTAAGAAAGACGTGCGGGCTCGATGAATTGTGCCAACAATGTGGCTGCCGGGCCTTGGGCTGACGGATATCAACATCTTCCCGCATTTCCAAAGCCTGAGGGATGAATATCTGGATGGCATGCGCCTGATTGAGGACATTACCCACGCCGACAGCGTCGGACATGCGTTTCTCGCGTTGAACGACGGAAGCTACGTTCTCCTTGACGACGGAAAGGCAACCGTGTACGGAGAAGCCTACCAAAATTAAAGACCGTCGCAATGGAAGATTTGCAGCGAGGGCGCATCAGTCGCGTTGTAAGCAAAAAGAGCAAACGCGGTACCGCAGGGTTTTCAGACCTGCTGTGCCGCGTTTTTGATTCCCTGCAATGCAAAAAAATCATCACCCCATTGACTTTTACATCGTACTGCGATATACTATATCGTGGTGCGATACATCGCACTGAAATCTTGGAGGTCGATGAAATGGATCAGCATATCAAGAAAGTGTATGTTCCGATGACTGAAACGGCTTTTTTCATCCTCTTGTGCCTGCGCAAGCCAAACCACGGATACGGCATTGTGCAGAAGGTGGCGCAAATGACCGATGGCGTCATCAAGCTGACACCGGGCACGATGTACGGCAGTTTGTCCAAGATGGAAAAGGATCAGGTGATTCGCTTTATCCGCGAGGAGGACAAGCGGAAAATCTACCAAATTACCGATTTAGGTGAAGAGGTCTTGCAATTAGAGTTAAAGCGCATCGAACGCTTATACAAAATCGCGCAGGAGGTGCTGTAACATGGAGACGAAAACGCAATTCAAATGGTTTACCATCTTTGAATACGAAAAGGAGCAGGATTACCTGCGTGCAATGCACAAGGCCGGCTGGAAGCTGGTCCAGGTAACAGGGCTTGGCATGTATCACTTTGCGCAAACCACGCCGCAGGATGTGGTTTACCAGCTGGACTACAACAAGGACGGGCTGGCGCACAAGGACGAATATCTAAAAATGTTTGACGATTGCGGTTGGGAATACATTCAGGATTATTTCGGCTACAGCTATTTCAGAAAACCCGTCGCGCAAGACAACATGGCAGAAGAAATTTTCTGTGACGAGGAGTCGAAATTCCAGATGATGGAGCGCGTAATGAAGGGCCGCCTGACGCCGCTGCTGATTCTATTCTTTCTGGTGCTGCTTCCGCAGTTTCTCAATCATCTTTTGAACACGCACAATTACGTGATTGCAGCCTTTACCGGCGGCGTTCTGGCGATGTATATCGTGATTTTCGTCACGTTTTTTGTGAAATACATGCAGTATAAACGAAACAGACAATAATTAAGAAGGTATCTATTCATGAAAACATATAAAGTTAGTGCAATTCTTTCCTACATTGCATCGATACTCTTCTATTTGTCGACCATCATTCATTTCGCAGGTGCAGATCGTTCATCCGGCATGATTTGGTTGGCACTTGGTTCAACCTTCCTTTGCCTCGGTTCCGGATATGCAGGAAAGGCAAAAAAGAGAAACGAGGACGAGGAGAAAAAATAAGCAAACTGAAATAATCCCCTTAGAGTAGCCACTCGAAAAGCAAAAAGATTTCGAGACTGCTCTAAAGGGATTAGTTCAAAAGGATATCTCCTGCCGTTTTTCACTCTACTTCAGGCAGTAGCATAGACGGTTGACCAGCATACGATAGCCACACAAATATCTTTGCACGCGTAATCGCAACGGAGAGTGTATTGCATTCCTTCACGATTAGCTCCTGTTCATTTTCTTCCACTCTTGCCTTTTCCACATCCTTAGCAGGCGGAATTGCAGCGTTTGTCAGGCACGGTAAATATACATATGTGTATTCCATGCCTTTCGAGCGATGCATGGTCATGATTCGCACACCCGGCTTGTCCTGATCATCCGCTTGTGTGTTCGAGCAAACAAGGACTTCAAGACCCTTGTTTTTCAATTCCGACACATATCTGTTCATTGCTTGCCTTGAACGCAGCATGATACAGATATCCCGGTCACAAGCGCCATGGGCCAATTTTTCTCGGATGTCACGAATCATTTCTTCTATTTCTTCCCGTTCTGTTGCGAACCTGTGTATCTTCGGCGCCTCCCCTTGGAAGATACAATCATTCCGCACCTTATCAATCGATTGACCGTTCATGTCATCATAATTATATTTTTCTTGCAGTTTGAAAGCGAAATCATAAATTTGCTTCGTTGTCCGGTAATTCAGCTTCAAATGCCGTGAACGGTTGTTTATCATAATCCCACATTGCGCCAGAGAAGTGCGACTATTGTAAATGCGTTGTCTGGAATCACCCGATAGATACATGTCGTTTTCATGCTGCTCACCCGCCAATGCTCTGAGCATACGCAGCGCTGGCGCACGCAAATCCTGACACTCATCAACAATCACTGCCTTGTATTGTGCTGATTTATCAACTTTAATCAGCTCCGCAAGGATATTTTCCGCTCTGTCAACGTCCGCAATTTTCCATTGATTGCATAATTCAAGATACTTTTGAATGACCTTCCAGAATTCCTCTCTGGATTTCCTATCAAACTGCTTTCCGCGGCCATATCGCCTGGCTTCCACATATTCCGACAGCAACGCGATATTTTGTTCCTGAATCACATCTCTAAATTCATCTATACAGAAGGATACCGAATACTTTTCTGCCAATCCGGTTGCCTGCAAGGCTTTCTGCCAAATCGCTTCCACATCTCTTCCGTATTCGATTCTCACATTTGCCATACGTCTGGCGTAATCATAGGCTAGTTTGTCAACATTCACTATGTCGATATGCTGCAATTCATTGGATGAGCAGATTACATTCAGACGCTTTTTAATATCTGCCGTCAGCGTTTTGTTGAATGAAGTAACCAGTATTTTTTCGTCTTCTCCACAGCAACTTGCGAGATAGCGAGCGCGATGGACAACAACAACCGTTTTGCCTGTTCCCGCACCACCAATCACTTGTGCTGCGCCATTGTAATTTCGTTTCGCCAGTTGTTGTTGAAGTGGATGAAGAAAAACGCGCCATTTTTCTGCCGGGTGATTCAAAATTGCCTGTAGTGCTTCCTCGCTTCCGACAGGGGCAAATTCTGCCAATGTAATCGGATTGCTGAGTGCCTTATCAAAATCTGTATCGCCAATCACTCGTGCCGCATCAAACGATGTTTTTTGTAATTCCTCTATGCTTGTGCCGTTATGTAACGCATACAGCGATTGTGCTGACGTTCTTGATAAACCAGCCGCGACAACGCCCAATTCCTTCTCCGTTTTAATCAACTTGACCCTTGAAATCATTTCTACCGGAATACCGACTTTCACAAGATCATTGTCATCAAAGTCCGCAAAGAAAGGCTTTTTCTCTTCGATGGGCGTTGGACTTACATCCTCCGACTCTAGTTGAAAAAACTCCATTGCTTCTTCAAGGGTTGCGCCTTCCAATAGATATTCCAGCACATGGTATGCCGCTTCCGAAATAAGATTTCTATATCCCAGCAATTGTGTTTTGTTATAAACCTTCGTGCGAAGCTGCGGCCAATATTCCTCCGGAATTTCCATTTGAGAAAGTTGCACATCTCGCAACACGCTCAATCTTGAAAGCATTGCTCTCGTTTCTGGGTCCCTGACAAATTTAGGTGTCTGGCTGGTCAATTCCACACTACCAAGTGCAGGGTTAATTTGCAAACGATGTGTCTCGGCCCAGCGATACGCCTTTTCATGCGTATCAACGTAGAGGAAGAAACAAACGTCCGTATTTTCCGGCTTTTTGAAAATAATTCTGTAATTATCATCTACGCGTGCCGAACAAAGGTCCGAATTAGAAAGCTGTTCGATATGCAATCCCTTCGATTGCGGATTTCTGCTAAATTCATAAATGGTTGAAACCAGCTTTCCACGAATTGTCTTTGGCAACACATCCGCTGCTTCGGAAAACGTTCGAGAAATTTGCACTTCATAGCCTTTCATGTTCGTATTTCGCATACTTTTTTAGAAAAAGTATACTTTCCTTTCTTTATATGTAGTATTAGGAACGAACTAAACACCTTCCATTCATATTTTAGCACATTGCTTCTTTAACATCAAGCGACAAATATCACAAAAAACTGCCAACCTAAAATTCGGTAAGAACTGGTCTACACACTTAGTCGGATACTCATCAAACAGTTAACCCGACCTATGCTGACAATCATAGGTCGGGTTTCATGGTTGCAACAGGGCAGAAACATCCCTGACGTTCTTATGTAAAAGAAGGCTTTGAAGCGGTATAATACTGCCAATCGCACGGTATACGCAGTCAGTGTATACCGTGCGTCCTTTATCAGTTTAACAAATCAGTTTTATTCACACACCCAAAATATAGAATCCATTATATTCCTTCGCTTTGGCCAGCCATTCTACCAGCGTTATATAATCCAATGGTTTATCTTTCAGAAGCTTTGCAATCAAGGAATCAATCAACGAGGGAGCATAGTAGTTTATTCCGAATATATCAACCTTTCCAGTTTTAAGGTTATTGTATATTCCGCAGGTGAAAATATTGCTGTATTCTTGATAGAATATATCCTCATCACTTATATACAAAGAATCATTTTGCCAATTCTCTATGCTACTAACTGCCACTAATTTTTTTGTTTCGGTTTTATCGGGCATTTTGCAAAACTGTATTTCTATGAATGCAGAACCACCGAAGTTCCTTCGCTCTTCCTGCGAACCAAATACATGAAATAGCACGGAATCGCCTCCACAAATTCCAGTTTTCCCATCCGTTTCATTATATCATACGGTTTCAACCTATACAATTACAGTCCCAGCAGACACAACTGCCGAGACTGTTCTTGTTTTACGGCCACCCCTAACTGTATGCGCGAGGTGTCTCTCCTACCGTATTTGTGATTGTTTTGAAATCGATCAGCCGATATATTCCTTGCCGCCCATATACATACGCAGGGCCTCGGGAATGCGAACGCGGCCGTCGGCTTCCAGGTTGTTCTCCAGGAAGGCAATCAGCATGCGCGGCGGCGCAACGCAGGTGTTGTTCAACGTGTGCGCGAAGTACTTGCGGCCATCGTCGCCCTTGACGCGAATCTTCAGGCGGCGTGCCTGTGCATCGCCCAGGTTGGAGCAGCTGCCGACCTCGAAGTACTTCTTCTGGCGCGGAGACCAGGCTTCCACGTCCAGGGACTTGACCTTCAGGTCTGCCAGGTCACCCGAGCAGCATTCCAGCGTGCGCACCGGAATATCCAGCGTGCGGAAGAAGTCCACCGTATTCTGCCACAGGCGGTCGAACCACATGGGGCTATCCTCCGGCTTGCAG
>CAYXHF010000068.1:0-6178 GCA_964464815.1 uncultured Faecalibacterium sp. | reverse complement strand
CTTTCTGACAACCTCCTGCCAGAACACCTGCTGCTCAAACACGACCGTCGCGGTGTTGTCACACGGATGGAAGGCAATCTTCCCTTCGCGCTGCACCTCGTGGTCAAACACGAGCGTGACGCGTTGGTCGGGGTCGAACCACAGGCCGAGCGGCGACAGGCTGCCGGATTCCAGACCGAGCAGGCGCGGCAGGCAGTCGCTGGGCGCGAAGGACAGGCGCGAAACGTGCAGCTGCTTACTCGTGTCGGCGGTGCGGAAGGGCTTGTCCGGCAGGGTGACATACAGATAAAAGGCGGTCTGCTGGCGATTGCACAGCAGAATGTTCTTGCAGAAGGTAACATCGGGCGTGACAAACGGGAGCGACAGGCACTCCTCCATCGAAAAAACGGCGTCGTGGTGGTAAATCTGGCAGGGGAGTGAAAGCGCCTCCAGATGGGAAAGCACACGCTGCTTGTTGGACATGGGGACAACCTCCTTCGGGAATTGAATGGGTCGGATGTGAAAAATAGCCGGAAACAAGAACAAAACAGGCAATTTCGTCAAAATAACAGTGGAAATTTCGCCGCATCCATGCTATAATACGCTTGAATCAGGGAAAAATCAAGAGGAGGTCAGGTTTGGTATGAAGAGAAGAATTGGTATTCTGACCAGCGGCGGCGACTGCCCCGGCCTGAATGCGGCCATTCGCGGCGTGACGCGTGCGGCGTATGAACTGTTTGATGCGGACATTGTGGGCATTCACGATGGCTACCGCGGTCTGATCACGGGCGACTATCAGGAGATGAAGCGCAGCCAGTTTTCCGGCATTCTGACGCTGGGCGGCACGATTCTGGGCACGGCGCGCACGCCTTTCCGCGATATGCGCAAAATCGGTGAGGACAACGTGGACAAGGTCGCCGCAATGAAGAAGACCTACAAGGACTTGAAGCTGGACTGCCTGGTGACGCTGGGCGGCAACGGCACGCACAAGACGGCGAATCTCCTCTCCAAGGAAGGGCTGAATGTCATTGGTCTGCCCAAAACGATTGACAATGACCTGTATGGCACGGACTTCACCTTTGGCTTCCACACGGCGATGGATATTGCCACGGATGTGATTGACCGCATCCACACCACGGCCGCCTCGCATGGCCGTTGCATGGTGGTGGAAATCATGGGCAACAAGGCTGGCTGGCTGACGCTGTATTCTGGCGTGGCAGGTGGCGCGGACGCGATTCTGATTCCGGAAATTCCCTACAAGATTGAAAAGGTGGCCAAGGTCGTGGAAAGCCGCGCGAAGAGCAACAAGGGCTTCACGATTATTGCCGTGGCAGAAGGCGCAATGACGCCCGAAGAAGCCAAGATGAGCAAGAAGGAACGCGAAGCCAAGCGTGCGGCGGAGCATTTCTCCTCCAGCGCATATGTGGCGCAGCAGCTGCGCGACATGGTTGGTGTGGAGGCGCGCGCGGTTGTGCCGGGCCACATCCAGCGCGGCGGTAGCCCCAATGCATACGACCGTGTGCTGTCCACGCAGTTTGGCGTGCATGCGGCGGAGCTGATTCGCGATGGCGTGTATGGCGTGACGGTGGCGCTCAAGGGCAACGAAATCACGCACAACAAGCTGTCGGATATTGCGGGTGTCCCCAAGCTGGTGCCGCAGGATGACACGATGATTACCACGGCACGCAATATGGGCATTTCCTTCGGCGATTGATTGATAGCACCTCGTGGGCGTGATGGCTTGCGAGGTGCTTTTTGTACCGCAGATAAGGAGGCAGTGATGCGTTTTTTTCACTTATCGGACTTGCACATCGGCGTGAAGCTGTACGAGTACGACCTGCTGGAGGAGCAGCGGGCGATGCTTGACCAGATTGTCGCGCTGGCGAAAAGGGAACAGCCCGATGCGATTGTGATGGCAGGTGATATATACGACCGGTCAGTGCCGGCAGTGGAGGCCGTGGCGCTGTTTGACGGCTTTTTGCGCACATTGCGGCAGGAGCTGCCCGATGCGGCGCTGATGGTCGTGTCGGGCAATCATGACAGCCCGCAGCGGTTGAATGTCTTCCGCGAGGAGCTGATGCATCGTGGCGTATACATGATTGGCAATCCACCGCAGCGGGAAGGCGAGAAAATCGCGTGTGTCTCCTTGCAGGATGCATACGGCACGGTGAATTTTCATCTGCTGCCCTTTGTCCGGCCGGGCATGGTGCGCCTGCTGGTCGGCACGAAGGAAAACGGCGACAACCTCAGCTACGAGGAGGCGTTCCGGCGCTTGCTGGCCCTGAATCCCATTGACACGACAACGCGAAACGTGCTGGTCAGTCACCAATTCTTCCTGCCGACGGATACGGATGCGCAGGAGGTGGAGCGTGCGGAAACGGAAATGCGCATGGCTGGCAATGTCGATGCGATTTCGGCGGCACTGCTGGCGGATTTCGATTATGCGGCGCTTGGGCATATTCACAAGCCGATGAAGGTCGGCAGTGAGGTCTTGCGCTACTGCGGGACGCCCTTGCCCTATTCTCTGAGCGAGGAAGGACAGCAAAAGGGCGTAATCTTGGTGGAAATGCGCGAAAAGGGTGACGTGCGGACGGAGGTGCTGCCGCTTGTGCCGCGCAGGGCTGTGCGCAGGATTCGCGGGGACAAGGAAACCGTCCTGGCCATGCGAAGTGACGACTATGTGGCCGTGACGCTGACGCATATGGACGCGGTGGAGATGAACGGCATTCGCGAACAGCTGCGGGATTGCTTTCCGCATTTGCTGGAAATTCGCCGGGAAGGCGCGGAAAGTGTGGACTACAGCGCGGCAAGCGAAAAGATCGAGGAGCTATCGCCCTATGAGCTGTGCCTGGCATTTAGCGGCGACCGGCTCTGTGATGAGGAAAAGTCGATGCTCGAGGATGTATTACGCCAGATGCAGGAGGGAGACGCACAATGAAGCCAATCAAATTGACCATGCAAGCGTTCGGCTCCTATGCGGGACGCGAGGAAATTGACTTCACGCGTGCGCATGGCTTCTTCCTGATTACGGGTGACACCGGTGCGGGCAAGTCCACGATTTTCGATGCGATGATGTTTGCACTCTATGGCGAAATCAGCTCCGGCGAAAATGAGAAGAAGGAGCTGACCAGCCAGTTCGCGGATGAAATGAAAACACGCGCGATGGTGGAGCTTGTCTTTTCTCAGCGACGTGGTGGTGAGGAGGAAGTGTTCACCGTGCGCCGCACGCCTCGGCACACCCGCGCCGCCAAGCGAAAGGGCGCCAAGGAACAGGAAGAAAGCGAAACGGTGGAGCTAATCCTGCCGGACGGGAGCGCCTATCCTGGCAAATTGACGGAGGTCAATCAAAAGCTGGCGCAAATTATTGGCCTGACGGCGGCGCAGTTCCGACAGGTGGTGATGATTGCACAGGGCGAATTCATGGACTTCCTGCGTGCCAAAAGCGACGAGAAGGCAGAGCTACTGCGTGAATTGCTCAAAACACAGCAATATCGCGATTTGATTGACTGTCTGGGTGAAAAGCAGAAGGCGTGGAAGCAGCAGCGGGATCGCATGTACCAATTGCAGGGCCTGCACGTGGCGACCATCCAGACGGAAGGGCTGGAAGAAGCGGATGCGCAGGCCTTGGAGGAGGTACGGCGGCGCGTTTGGGACGGCAAGACGTTCCGGACTGACCTGCTGCCGGAGCTGATGCGCCTGCTGGACGCACAATGCACGAAAATGCAGGAAAGCATCCAGCAGATGACGACCCAAAGGCAGGAGGCACAGCAAAAGCGCGACGCCTGTCTGCGCCAGCAAGAGGCGGCCAGCGCCCTGCTTGTCCGCTATCGGGAATGGCAGGATGCGGAGGAGACACTTACAAGCTGTGCGGCGCAGGAAACGGACATACGCCACAAGCAGACACTGATTGGGCAAATTCGCGCGGCGTGGGAGCTTCATCAATCGTATGCGCAATTCCAGACGGCGCAAAAAGAGCAGGCTGAAGTGGAAAAAGGGCTGGCGGTGCAGCAGGAGCAGCTTCCTGTCCTGACAGCGCAGGAGCAGCAGGCGGAAACCGCCGCGAAGGCCGCCGAAGCGAAATTCCAGCAGAAAAGCACGGAACAAACCGAGGTGCGTGCGGAGGTGCGCAAGGCCCTGGAAGTGCTGGATGCACTTGACGCGGCACAAAAAGGGCTGGCGAGTGCGAAAAACCATGCGGCGGCGTGCCAGAGGACGCAAGCGGAGGCACAGAAGGAATTCGAGACGCTTGTTGCAAATGAACAGGCATGGCAGAAGCAGCTCCTTGCCCTACAGGATGTGGCGGCAGAAAAAGAGGTCTGCCGGAAAAACAACGAGCAGTGGCGCAAGCTCAATGGCGACTGGCAAAACGTGCAAGCGCATCAGCAGGCACTTCTCGAGCAGGAAAAATGCACCACGGAGAAGCAAAACGAATACCGCAAGGCGCGGGATGCCTATGAGGCAGACAAGGCGACCTACGAGCGTTACCGCACGGCGTTCCTGAATGCACAGGCTGGCTTACTGGCGCAGGAGCTGCAAGAAGGTCAGCCGTGCCCTGTGTGCGGTTCGACCACGCATCCGATGCCCTGCGTGCTGGCGCCCATGCATCGTCAATTGAATCAGAAGACGCTGGATGGGTACGCGGCGAAAATGGAGGAGAGCGCACGGACGCAGGAGGCGGCCTCTGCAGCCGCGAGTGCGGAAAAGACGCGCCAGAGCGAAAAGCAAACGCAGCTACAACGGGAAACGGAAACACTGCTTGCCGATTTACAGCAGGCGTTACCGGAAGAAACCATCGCGACGCTGGCGGATTTTGAAAGCGTCATGGCACAATGGCTAAAGCGTCTGAAACAGGAAAGCCTGCGTGTGCAGGGGCGCATCAATGAGCGCCAAAGTGTGCAGGAACAGCTGAACATGGCGCAGCAGATGCATCAGGCGCTGGAAAAGCGCGACAAGGAGGCACGTGAAGCCCTCAGACAGGCGGAAAATGCGCTGTCTGCGGCGGAAAATGCGCATGCAATCCATCTTGCGTCGCTGCAAAAGAGCCGCTTCACCGACCGCGAGGCAGCCGTGCGGGCGAAGCAAGTGGTCGAGGCGGCAACGACACAAGCGGAGCAGGAGAAGCAGCGCGCCGAAACGTGTCGCCAGCAGGCGCAGGGGAGGCTTCACCAGTGCAAGGCACTTCTAAAGCAATACGAGCAGGAATTGCCACTGCGTCAGCAAGCATGCGCCAATGCGGCACAGGCGTACCAGCAGTGCTTGACAGAAAAGCAGATGCAGGAGACGGCATGGCAGACGTTGTGCGAGCAATATAATCAGAAGAAACCCGATCTGCTGCAAGCAGAAGTGAATGAATTTAACCAGCGCAAGGCACTTGCGACCGAGAAGCGCAAGACGGCGCAGGACGCCATTGCAGGGCGCGAAAAGCCGGACATGGCGCGTTTGCAAGCGGACGCGGAGGCCGCACAGGCACTCTGCACGATGTTGGAGACGAAATTGGCGCAGGGCAAGGCACTCCATCAGAACAACATGGGCGCGTTGATGCGCCTGCGCGAAAACGAAAAGGAATTTGTGGATGTCTGCCAGAAGGCGCAATGGGCCGAGCATCTCTACAAGGTGATGGACGGCCAGGAGAAGGGCAATCGTGTGGACGTGGAGACGTTTGTGCAGCGTCGCTGCATGGAGCAAATCCTCGTCAGTGCGAATCGGCGCTTCCGCACGATGTCCCGTGGGCAATTTGAGCTGCGCCTGATGGAAATGGACGCGGCGTCCGTCGGTCGGGCGAATCGCGGGCTTGACCTGATGGTCTATTCGCTGGAAACGGGAAAGCTACGCAGCGTGAACACACTTTCCGGCGGCGAATCGTTCATGGCGGCGTTGGCACTGGCGCTGGGCATGTCCGACCAGATTCAGGCGGCGACATCGGCCATTTGCCTGGATGTGATGTTTATTGATGAGGGCTTTGGCTCACTGGACGACCAGGCGCGGCGCGAGGCGGTGCGCGTGTTGCAGGAGATTGCGGGTGAACACAAGCTGATTGGCATCATTTCGCATGTTTCGGAGCTGAAGCAGGAGATTGACGACCAGCTGCTGGTGACGAAGACGGAGAATGGCAGTCACGCGCGCTGGAATACCTGAGAAGCAAAATTTGTCCAATCCGGTCAAGCAGGACGGGCTTGCCTGTCCTGCTTGACCGGCGGTC
>CAYXHF010000067.1:0-6550 GCA_964464815.1 uncultured Faecalibacterium sp. | reverse complement strand
GCATCCTCTTCATCCGGCACAGGCGCTTCCGTTGCTTCGGGTGCCTGCGTGGGCGCGACCGTCGGCGTGGCGGTCGGCACTTCCGTGGGTGCAAGCGTCACCAGCACCTGCGCGGCAGGCTCCTCCGTGGCGGTCGGCACAGCCTCGGGCGTAGGCACCTCAGTGGGCGCCTGCGTGGGCGTGGCCGTCGGCTCTTCACTCGGCGTTTCGGTCGGATTCTCTTCTATTGCAACGCTGACCGTCGGTTCCTCGTGGGAATCGGCGGTCAGTTCATCGTCATCCGGCTGAGCCGGATTGTTCGTCGCTGCTGTAAAGAACCCCGAAGGGACATTGGAAATCGAGGCCGGTGCATCACTGCTGAGCGTCAGCGTCTGCTTGAGGCCCGTGTTCACCCATGCGTCACCGCAGAAGACCTGCGCTTCGACAATGCCCGCGAAGTCTTCCTCCATCGTCAGCTCAAAGAGCCACACAATGGTGTTGTCCGCATTGGGAATCTGCAAACGCGTGGCAACCTCCATGGGATTACCCTGTGCATCCGCGATACGCACAGCGGTCACGTTGCTGCTCGTCACCAGATTGAAGGTGATTTGATACGGTGCAGTTGTGTTGTTGAGCGTCGCCGTGAAGCCGGAGGCCGTGGGCACTTCCTGCTTCGGCTCATTTTTGCCCAGCAGATTGTTGATGGGCGACATCACGTTCTGCTTCAGCTGGCCCAGCGCACCGGTGTTGTCATCGGGAATCATCATCAGGCCAATGACCAGCACGCCAATCAGCAGCAAGATGGCAATCACCACCGCCAGAATCGCGGATTTGCCCTTCTTCGCGCCTTCATCGGGCATATCGGGCATGGTGTCTGCCTGCATTTCCTCCTGCAGGTGTTCTCTGTGCTGCTTGGCATCCATCTGCTTCACGTTCAGGTTGCTGCGCTGACGCGCCTCTTCCTGACGCTGTGCAGGAGACTTGACGTCCTGCATGCCTTCCAGATTGACCGGACGGCGCACCACATTCTGCGGCTGACGCAGGTTCGGCAGGCTGTTGCCCTTTCCATCGGGCTTGGGCACACCGGGCGTCGGCACACTCTGGGGCTGAATATTGCGAATCGGCGGCATGGCGCGGGTCGCATCAGCCTTGGGAACATCGACCTTGGTCGGCTCCATCTTGCGCGTCTGCTGCGGCATCACAGGCTCCTTCTTCGCAAAAGCCGGTGCATTGCCCTGTGCCGTGGTGTTGCCCTGCTGGGGCGCATTGTTTTGCTTCGGCATATTCACCCGCGGCTGATTCATGCTCTGCTGATTGCCACGCTTCTGGAAAGCCGGTGCGTTTTCCACGGGCTTGTCCTGCGCGTTGCTGGGCTGTGCGGGCATATTCACCTGCACAGCGGGCTTCTGCGCCGGCGTTGCGACGGTAGCAGAAGCGTTTTCCTCCTGATGGTATATAGCCGAACGACGGCGGCGAGGGGCAGGCGTTTCACCCAGATTGGTGGCGTCCTGCATATTTTCATGCTGATCCAATGCCTTTTACTCCTTTGCTCCATTAGTTGCGCTCAGGCATATCTCCATTATACCCTAAACACGCCATAATCTCAACCCCTGAAAGGGTGTCAATTGTAAAAATTACATAGAAAAAATGCGTTTTCCATTCATTTTCACACCTTGTCCTTGGCCGTGTCCCGGTGTATAATAAGGGTAATTCCATTTTTCACAAGGAGATTTCTACCCATGGAAAAACACCTTGTCGTCCTCATTCCCCTGGACACCTACGAGCAAAGTGCCGTGGATGCCGCCGTTTCGCAGGGCATTGCACTCCTGGGCGGCTGGGAGCGTTTCCTTCGCCCGGAGGAGAAGCTACTGCTCAAGCCGAATCTGCTTTCGCGCTCCCTGCCCCAGAAGGCCATCACCACACACCCATCTGTTTTCTCCGCCGTCTGCCGGAGCCTGCGGGAAAGCGGCTTTGACCATCTTTCCTACGGCGACAGCCCTGGCAACCCGACCACCACGCCCGATAAAGCCGCACAGACCGCCGGCATCGCCGAGGCCGCCGAACGCTATCAGGTTGCCATGGCCGATTTCTCCTCCGGCAGCGTCGTCTCCTTCCCGGAGGGAAAGCGCGCCAAGTCCTTCTACCTCTGCCGTGGCGTGCAGGATTGCGATGCGCTCATCAACATCTGCAAGATGAAAACGCACGCGCTGGAACGCATCACCGGCGCGGTCAAGAACCTCTACGGCTGCATTACCGGCGTCAACAAGGCCGCCGGGCATGCCTCCTATCCGGACAGTGAGGTCTTTGCAGATATGCTGACCGACCTGCACCGCTGCGTTCGTCCGCGCCTGCACATCATGGACGGCGTGACCGCCATGGAAGGCAACGGCCCGACCTCCGGCACACCCATCAACATGAACGTCCTGCTTTTTTCCAGCGATCCGGTTGCGCTGGATAGCGTTTTCGCGCATTTGGTGCATCTGAATCCCGAAACCGTACCAACCTGCGTCAGTGGCGTGCAGGGCGGCATTGGCGTCATGGCCGCCGACCAGATTGACGTCCTGACGCCTTCCGGGACGCTCACCGTTGCCCAGGCACAGGCGCAGTACGGCAACGCCAGTTTCGATGTCTTCCGTGGGCAGATGAAGAAGGGCCTGCTGCCGAAGCTGATGCCGCTGCTCCCCTGCTTGCAGACGCGCCCCAAGGTGGACACGAGCAAATGCGTCGCCTGCGGCATTTGTCAGGAGGCTTGCCCTGTGCCGGAGAAGGCCGTTCACAGCGGCAACGGCCACAAAGCCAGGTACGATTACAGTAAGTGCATCCGCTGCTACTGCTGTCAGGAAATGTGTCCCGCAAAGGCCATCACGGTCTACCGCAGTCCGCTGCACAAGCTGCTGGGTGGAAAATAACAAACACAGGGCGCTGCATGGAGAAGCTCTCCGCAGCGCCCTGCATTTTTTGTACGTTTATGCCTGCATCCGCAGCACCAGCACGCCCCATTTGGGCAAATGCAGTGTCGTTCCTTCTCCGACCGTTTCGCCCGTGAGTGCATTCTGCGCGTCCTTATCCGTCCAGCGGACGTCCTTTTCCTGCATCGAGAAGTTGAACAGGAATCTCAGTGTCCCCTGTGCCGTCTTCGTGTCGCGCTGTACCAGCGGGAACTGCACCGCCGGCAGCGGTATCCCCAGCGACTCCGCTTCTTCACGCAGCACGTCCTGTAGCACGTATTCCTCCGTCATGGTGGCAAAATACGTGCCCTGTCCCTTTTTGAACGCGTTACGCGTCACCAGCGGCGTGCCTTCCCAACCGCTGTTGGCGCACGTGTGCAGCACCTGCGCGCCCTGCGCCTGCACCAGCTCCAGGAAGCAGCGGATGGGGCTGCCGTCCTCCAGCGTTTCGCCATCGACAGCGGAGAACTCCTGATACTGGATGCCAAACACATCCGTCAGGCCATAGGGCTGTGCCTCGTGGCGCACCGTCAGCGTATCGTCGGTAAACGCCGTCTTGAAGCTGGCAATCACGTGGCCACCGCGCTCAGCGAAGTGGTGAATCGCCTCTACCTGCTCGTCACTGGCGGCATACATGGCCGGCACAAGCAGCAAATCATACGCATCCAGCGCATGTGCGGAGAACACCACGTCCACCGGCAGATTCAGGTGATAGCACGCATCAAACATCCAGCGCACCACGTCATTATACGTGTATCCACCGGGCAACGGGAACAGCTTCAGGCCCGTGAGTGCTTCATTGCTGACCAGCAGGGCAATGCGGCTTGTCGGCACGGCCTTTTCCAGCATCGGTGAGAGCTTCTTCATGTCCGCACCAAGGCGCATGGCCTCGCGGTAGACGGCATTGGGCTGGAGGTCGTGGCTCAGTACGCCCTTCCAGTACGTTTCGCATGCATTATGCAGCGACGCCCAGTGCCAGTACATCACGCCACACGCGCCATTGGCCGCATGCATCATGCCCATCTGGTAGAGCTGACCCGGATACGGCGTCCATTCCGGGAAGCCCTGCGCCTCCGTCTCACACACCAGATACCGCGCGTCCTTGAGGCAGCGCGTCAGGCTGCCGCAGAAGGCCGCCTCGACACCCGTCAGCTTCTTCTGCATCGGATGATAAATATCGCAGCCTGCCAGCGTCAGCGCCGTGGAGGCCGTATCATGCGGCACGTCCGGCTGCACACCATAGGAATGTCCTTGCCAGCCAAAGTCGAAATTATGCGTCAGGAATTGTCCCTCATGCAGGTATTCACGCACGATTTTCTCCTGCCAAAGCAGGAATTCCGTCACCAGCGACCGCTGGAAGCGCTCGAATTCCGCACGGTACGACCCGTTGATGGTGCCGCGCACATCCGGCAAGTCGTCCCAGCGTCCCACGGCGTTAGACCAATAGTGGAAATTGAACGCCTGATTGAGCTTCTCGACCGTGCCGTACTTCTTGCGCAGCATTTCGCGGAAACGGTGCTGTACCTCCGGGGAGCAGGTGTCAAAGTGCTTCGTCTCGTTATCCAGCTGATAGCCGATGACGCAGGAATAGCGGCTGGCGATTTCCAGCTGCTTGCGGATGATTCTTTCGCCGTAATAGAGATACGTCTTGTTCGTAATGTCCATCAGCTGGCGCGCCCCATAGCGTGCCCGACCATGATGGGAATCAACCATCACCGTCGGATCCTTTTCCACCAGCCACACCGGCACCGCATACGTGGGCGTGCCGACAATCACCTGCATTCCCTGCGCCTGTGCCTTATCCAGCACATGAATCAGGTGCGAAAAGTCAAACTGTCCTTCCAGCGGCTCATACGTTGCCCAGGTCGATTCGCCAATGCGAATGGTGTTCATGCCAGCCTCCCGCATCAGGCGGAAGTCTTCATCCACGCGCTCATAGGGCATATACTCGTCATAGTAGGCCGCACCAAAGAGAAAATCCATTGCGTGTTCCTCCATGCATATTGATTTAATCACGCCTTGGGCGCATGCATGCGGCATGCATCCCTTTATGGCACAGGATAGCAGAAAAGCAGACTTACGTCAATGCGAAAATGTCCGAATTATCCGAAAATCCGTCTTTTTTTCGCTTTTCAACACATCCCCGACAGCAAGTGCGCATATCCTCTGCTTTTCTTCCGGAAAATCCACAAACGCCTTGCAAATACCGGATTTTTGCGACACTTTGCCTTTTTCCCTGCCCTTTTGATTGACTTCGTTTTCCGCAAGGAGTACACTGCTTGTAGCCCGAAAATCACTTTCGGATTGTTCGTTTATCATCTACTGCCAGAGAGGAGTGCGTTTTCATGCTGTTTCGTCCCGAAAAGGTTGGCGAGAACCGCTGCTTTGCCAAGGACCCGTGTGTCGTTCGTTTCCACGGCACAGCGTATCTGTATTATTCCAAGCCCGTGGATGTTTCCTTTGACTGGGGTTCCTTCCACATCGGCATCGCCCGGAGCAACGATTTGGAGCACTGGGAATGCTGTGGCGAAATTGCCCCAACGCAAGCAGCGGAGGGCAAGGGCATTTGTGCGCCCGGTGCAATCGTCCTTGACGGCGTAATTCACCTGTTCTATCAAAGCTACGGGCAATTTCCCAAGGATTATATCTGCCATGCCACCTCCACGGACGGCATCCACTTTGTGCATGACGAAAGCAACCCCATCATCATTCCGGAAGGCGACTGGAACATACACCGCGCCATTGATGCGGACGTGGTAGCCTTCAAGGATCAGCTACTGCTCTACTGGGCCACGCGTGACCCTGCCGGACAAAAGCAGCTGCTGGGCGTTTCCGTCGCACCGCTTCACAGTCAATTTGCCCGAAGCGATTGGCGTCAGCTTTGTGATGCGCCCATCCTTGCGCCGGAGCGTCCCTGGGAGCAGGACTGCATCGAAGCACCTGCCGCCATTGCGCTGGGTGACCGGGTATATTTATTCTACGGCGGCGCATACAACTGCTGTCCGCAGCAAATCGGCTGTGCCGTCAGTCACGACGGTGTCCACTTCCAGCGCCTTCATGATGCGCCGCTACTGGCAAACGGCGCGCCCGACACCTGGAACGCCTGCGAATCCGGGCATCCGTACATCTGGCAGGACGAGGATGGCACCATCTGGCTATTTTATCAGGGCAGCCCGGATCACGGACAGAACTGGATGATTTCCAAAGCGCGCGTCGTCTTCTCCGAAAACGGCCTACCGTGCATCACGCCGGACGAGGTTATCTGGCCCTGACAGGGCGCGCATCTTTCTGGCTTGTTGATTTGGGGCGTTGCCCCAAACCCCACAAGGACGCTGTCCTTGACCTGCGAAGGGTGTTCCACCCTTTCGAATCCCTTTTCGCGATTGGGTTGGGTGCGCTTTTTTTGCTGTTTCCGCGTGGGGCGCTGTGTGGGGAGAGAACCTGGCTGTTTTTACAGCACATGCTTGGCTCTTTCCTTGCAGAACCAAAGTTTGTCTCCGCGGCTCTGGCGAGCGCGCACTTTGTTGCGTGCTATTGGTGGTTGGATCGTTTTTCCTTGCTTGTTGACTTGGGGCGTTGCCCCAAACCCCACAAGGACGCTGTCCTTGACCTGCGAAGGGTGT
>CAYXHF010000066.1:0-7739 GCA_964464815.1 uncultured Faecalibacterium sp. | reverse complement strand
CGCCCACGCAGGCACCCGAAGCAACGGAAGCGCCTGTGCCGGATGAAGAGGATGCAGAGGATGCGCAGGGTGAAGAACCGACCGTGCTGGACAATGTGCATGTGGATGCGCAGCTGCCGGAAGATGCACAGCTGCCGGAAGAGGAGGCCACCGAGGACGTGGTCGAGCCGACCGAAGCGCCCACGGCAACGCCGCGTCCCGTGCTGGAATTTGCCGCGGACGAAAGCGCGGATCCGTCCCTGATTGCAAACACCGTCGTCTATGAAGGCGACAGCCGCACCGCCACCAAGGAATACGAGCGCAGCGGCAAGCAGATTAACATGCCCGCCAGCGATGAGTACATGACCAAGGCGTTCGGCGTGCTGACCTACCGTGGCAACGCGTTCCGCCAGAATGCGGCCGTTGGTACGGTGGAGGATGCCAGCCAGCTGTCCCTTGCCTGGACGGTGGAAGGCGGCAGCATCAAGGGCAAGAGCCGCACGTACTATGGCTTTGGCTGGGCGAATCAGCCGCTGATTGTGCAGTGGCCGGGCAATGTGCGCAAGGACATGGAGCTGACGGACGGCAAGGCCGAGAAGACCGCGCTCAAGGAGGTCATTGCGGCAGGTCTGGATGGCAAGATGTACTTCCTCGACCTGGAGGACGGCAGCCAGACGCGCGAAATCATCAATATTGGCTATCCGATTCGCTCCACGCCGGCCGTGACGACCTTTGGCTATCCGCAGCTGGTTGTGGGTCAGTATGCACGCTTCCTGGCCAACAAGACGGGCAACATCGGCCTGCACTTCTATGAACTGCTGGATGGCAAGGAAAACCTGACCATCGACGGTCTGGATGGCGGCAGCAAGAAGATTCGTGCCTACAACGACGTGGGTGCGTTTGATACCTCCGCACTCTATGACCGCAACAGCGATACCTTCATCACCGCCGGCACGAACGGCATGCTCTACACCGTGCATATGAACACGGTCTATGAGCAGGGCGATGAGACGCATGAAAGCAAGCTGACCATCAATCCCGAAATCACGCTGATGAAGAGCCGCACGAAGAACCAGAAGGATGCCAACACGGCGGTGGAAGCCTCCATTGCCATGTATGGCGGCTATGCATTCTATGCCGACGTGCAGGGCATCCTGCGCTGCGTGGATGTGAACACGATGACGACTGTCTGGGCGGTGGAAACGGGTGACGCTGTGAAGGCATCCATCGCGCTGGATCAGGATGAAGACGGCCAGCTCTGGCTGTATACCGCCAACACCCTGCTGAATCGCTCCAAGGGCGATGTGACCATTCGCCGCTACAATGCCCAGACGGGTGCGGAGGATTGGGCGCTGGCTGTGAATGCCTCGAAGAAGTCCGATTCCACCGCAGGCGCGATGGCGTCGCCGGTCGTGGGTCAGCATGGCCTCAATGATCTGGTGTACTTCACGCTCTCCAACCTGTCCACCTCCGGCAGCGAAAAGCTGATGGGCAGTGGCACGAAGGCGCAGAGCGGCGTGCTGGTGGCGCTGGACAAGAATACCGGCAAGGTTGTCTGGACTAAGTCGCTGGGTGAGTATTGCTACTCCTCTCCTGTGGCCGTGTATAACGAAAACGGCAAGGGCTGGATTATTCAGGCAACGAACGATGGCTTGCTGATGCTGCTGGACGGCCTGACGGGCGAAACCGTCAATACCTTGCAGCTCAATGGTACCATCGAAAGCTCTCCGGCGGTCTACCGCAACATGCTGGTCATCTGCACCACGGGCAAGAACACCAGCTTCATCTACGGTGTGAAAATCGACTAATCAAAAAAAGCGCCTGACAGGAAGGACAGCCGGAAATGGCTGCGCCCTGTCAGGCGCTTCTGTGTACATGATGGAAAAAGCAATTGAATGGGTTGCAGGATGCGCAAAAGGGCATCAATCATGCTGCTCCTCTTTCGGTAGGTGGTGCAGCTTTTTGATGGCCGCGATGGTGTAGTCCACCAGCGCCATCAGCGCCAGCACCACGGCAATGGTTAACACGATTTGGTCAATCGGCAGGGCGGCGGCGGTGAACTCCTCATGCCAGAAGGAAAGAATCAATGCGGCGATGAAGGAGAACTGCGCGCATTTGCCCAGATAGTTGGAATACACCACGATGCCACGGCCCAGCATGTAGATGCCGCCGATAATCATCACGATTTCCTTGGTCATGACAATCGCAATCGCGTGCCAGGGAAACACACCGGCCAGGCCCTGACCCAGCAGCGCGGTGCAGACCATCAGCTTATCCGCCAGCGGATCAACCAGCTTGCCAAAGGCGGTAATCTGGTTATTACGCCGCGCGAGATACCCGTCAAAATAGTCGGTGATGCTGGCCAGACAGAAGACCAGCAGTGCGCCCTTTTCATACCCGGCCAGAAACAGACCGGCGAACACCGGAATCAGCGCCAGTCGCAGCATCGTCAGCACATTGGGCACGTTCCAGATGTCCCGCAAGTATTTGTCGCTGAATTTGCTCACACAATAATACCCTTTCTCTTGTCACGGCAGGAACGCCGGAAAAAAATGATTCGGTCGGTGAACCATGTTCACGGCGAATTAGTATAAGCATACCACAATTTTTACCTTCTGAAAAGGGCAAATGATGTTTTTCTGCGTATTTCGGCAGGAAATTAACGCTTTGTCACGAATAATGCATTCATCGCAAACATTACAAGGAGGACGCAGGAATGAAGAACCGCTTGGATGGACGCGCGTATGATCAGGCGCGCCCGGTAACGATTGAAACGGATTTTGTGCGCACGGCCGCCGGGTCGTGCTTGATTGCCACGGGCAACACGAAGGTCATCTGCACCGCATCGGTGGAGGAGAGTGTTCCGCCGTTCCTGCGTGGCAAGGGACAGGGCTGGGTGACGGCAGAGTACGCCATGCTGCCCGCATCGACCACGACGCGCAAAAAGCGTGATGGCCTGAAAAAGGATGGTCGTGGCGTTGAGATTTCCCGCCTGATTGGCCGCTGCCTGCGTCAGGCGGTGGATTTGGAGCAGCTGGGCGAAAGAACCATCACGCTGGACTGTGACGTATTGCAGGCCGACGGTGGCACGCGCACGGCGGCCATCACGGGCGCGATGGTGGCCCTGGTGTGCGCCATTGCGCGACTGATGGATGAGGGCAAGCTGCTGCGCTCGCCGATTCGCCACCAAATCGCGGCGGTGTCCGTGGGTGTGGTGGAAGATACACCCTGCCTGGATTTGTGCTATGAGGAGGACAGTCAGGCGCAGGTGGATATGAACATCGTCATGAACGAAAAGGGCGAATTCATCGAATTGCAGGGTACGGGCGAAGGCCGTCCCTTCAATCAGGAGGAGCTGAACACGCTGCTGGCGCTGGGCAAGCGGGGCATTGAACAGCTGATGGAGAAGCAGCAGGAAGCGCTGGCAGAGGCCAAGCGTCATCTGGTCGCCAAGCCCACACTGGTTGTGGCATCCGGCAATCAGAACAAGATTCGCGAATTGCAGCACATTTTCGGCGATTACTACACCGTCGTGTCGATGGTGGCGGCTGGCTACAACGCACCGATTGAGGAGACGGCCACGACCTTTGCGGGCAATGCGGCCATCAAGGCCGAAACGGTCTGCGCGGCGACGGGTCTGCCGACACTGGCGGATGACAGCGGCCTCTCGGTGGAGGCGCTGGACGGTGATCCCGGTGTGTACAGCGCACGCTATGCCGCTATGTCCGGCGAAGGCAGTGGCGATGCGGCGAACAATGCGCTGCTGCTGCGCCGCATGAAGGGCAAGACAGCACGTGCCTGCTCGTTTGAATGTGCGCTGGCGCTGAAGATTCCGGGACGCGAAACGCTGATTGCGCAAGGCTCCTGTCCGGGCGTGCTGCTGGAAAAGGAGCAGGGCACGGGTGGCTTCGGCTATGACCCGCTGTTCCTCTATGAGCCGCTGGGCAAGACGTTTGCAGAGGTGACGGAGGAGGAGAAGAACCTCATCAGCCACCGCGCAAAGGCATGTGAAAAAATGCTGGAAATTATGAAGGGGCTGCACGAATGACACGGGCGTTGATTCTCTCCGACATCCACGGCATGGAGGGCGACCTCCGCTGGATGCTGGAGGAAACATGGAAAATGACGGGCAAAATCGACGCATACCTCTTTTTAGGCGATGGTGTGAATGATTTTGCGCGTGCGGAAAGCTTTATCCGGCGGCGTGACGAAAACGCCATGATGTACGCCGTGCGCGGCAACAACGACTTCTGCTGCCAGAATGAACCGTACCACCGGGTGGTGGAGATTGGCGGCATTCGCGTGTACATGACGCATGGCCATTTGGAACGCGTCAAAATGACCCGGACGTATCTTTATGAACGGGCGCGTGAGGAAGGGTGCGAGATTGCCCTGTATGGTCACACGCACGAGGCAGACATGCAAACGGGCGTGCCGATGCTGGTCAATCCGGGTGCGGTCTGTCTGGAAAAAATGGCACTATTGGAGGTCGAGGACGGTCGGCCAAGGGTCAAAATGCTGGTGTTTTGAGGAGGAAGAAGCATATGCGCGGACTTGTGCGTGTGGGTGCGGCCGTGCCGCATTTGGAATTGGGCAATGTAAAGAAGAATGTTCAGCACCATCTGGATAAAATGCGGGAGGCGGCAAAAAACCATGTGTCCCTGCTGACCTTTCCGGAATTGAGCCTGACAGGCTATACCTGCGGCGATTTGTTCTTCCAGCGCCGCTTGCTGGATGATGTGATAGAGGGCCTGAAAACACTGTGCCGGGAAATGCCGGAAGGCTTGACGGCTGTCGTGGGTGCGCCCCTGGAAGTGTGTGGCGGTCTGTACAACTGCGCGGTCGTGATGAACCGGGAGAAGATTGTGGCGGCTGTGCCCAAAACGTATTTGCCCAACAACAATGAATTCTACGAAAAGCGCTGGTTCCAGCCGGCGGGCAATTTGCCACATGCAACGGAGCCCCTGATGGCTTTTCTGGATGAGGAACCCACGCCCAGTGTGATGCGCGACGTCGTTTTTGAAAGCACAGATGGTGTCAAGTTTGGCATTGAGCTGTGCGAAGACCTCTGGGCGCCCCTGCCGCCGAGTACGATACTGACGATGACGGGCGCGGAAATCATCCTGAACCTGTCCGCATCCAATGAATTGCTGAGCAAGCGCGAGTACCGCCAGCAGCTCATTCGCCAGCAGAGCGCGCGTTGCCAGTGCGCTTATGTGTATGTCTCCGCAGGCATGGGCGAATCGACCAGCGATTTGGTGTTCTCCGGGCACAGCATGGTGGCCTCCTGCGGCGCGACCATTAAGGAAAACGAAAAGTATCTGGATGACGATTATCTGCTGACGGCTGATATTGATGTGGAACGCATCCGCGCCGACCGCATGAAGCAAACCAGCTTTGCGGACTGTGCGGCGATGATTGGCAAACAGCGGGAAGATGTATACGGAACGATGTGGTATGGGAATGCAACGCTTATGTTGCCGGATACGGTGACGCCGGATTATCACGTGCCCAAGCATCCGTTCATTCCCTCGGACAAGGCATCCCGTCAACAGCGCTGCACGCAGATTCTGTCCATGCAGGCAACGGCGCTTGCACGGCGCATGGCTGTCACGGGTGGCAAGGTGGTTGTGGGCATCTCCGGCGGCCTGGATTCGACACTGGCGCTGCTGGCGGCCTGCAAGGCGGTGGACATGCTGAAGCTGCCGCGCACGAACATTCTGGGCATCACCATGCCCTGCTTCGGCACGACTGACCGCACGTACCGCAATGCGCTGGAACTGATGGAAACGCTGGGTGTGCAGCAGAAGGAGATTCGCATCCACAATGCCGTGCGCCAGCATTTTGCCGATATTGGCCATGACGAACACGACCACAGCGTCACCTACGAAAATGCACAGGCGCGTGAGCGCACGCAGGTGCTGATGGATGTGGCGAATCAGTTTGGCGGTATTGTGCTGGGTACGGGCGACCTGAGTGAAATCGCGCTGGGCTGGTGTACCTACAACGCGGATCACATGAGCATGTACGGCGTCAACAGCGGCGTACCGAAGACGCTGGTGCGCTGGGTGATTCAGACGGCGGTCGATACGGACGAATTCGCGCCGAGCCGTGCGTGTCTGCAAAGCATTCTGGATACGCCCATCAGTCCGGAGCTACTGCCGCCGGACGAAAAGGGCAACATCGTCCAGCAGACGGAGGACTTGGTCGGGCCGTATGCGCTGCATGACTTCTTCCTCTACTACGCCATCCGCTTTGGCTACACGCCCCGCAAGGTATACGACCTGTGCTGCATGGCGTTCGCGGAGGACTTTGACCGCGCCACGATTTTGAAATGGCTCAAGAATTTCTACCGTCGCTTCTGGACACAGCAGTTCAAGCGCAACTGCATGCCCGATGGCGTGAAGGTCGGCTCGATTGCGCTTTCGCCGCGCGGCGACTGGCGCATGCCCTCCGATGCGCAGGTCAAAGCATGGCTGGACGAGTGCGACGAGATAGAGGCGTAAGGAAAATAGGCAAAACGCTTGCGCAAATCCACTAAATCTGGTATAATTGCGGCGAACACCCACATCATGGGGTAAAAAGCATGACAGCCTGTCTGCTTTTGCCCACAACGCGGGGGAGGCGAAATTATGCGGTGTCAATACTGCAACTGTGCGGAGAGCAAGGTCATTGATTCCCGCCCGACGGAGGAAGGCAACAGCATTCGCCGTCGTCGGGAATGCATGGGCTGCGGCCGCCGGTTCACGACGTATGAGAAGATTGAAATGCTTCCGCTGATGGTCGTCAAGCGCGATGGCCGCCGTGAAGCATTCGATGCCCAGAAAATCAAGGGCGGCATTCTGCATGCCTGCGAAAAGCTGCCGGTATCCATGCAGCAGATTGATGCCATGACCATGCGCATTGAACAGCGCGCATATGCCAGCATGGAGGGCGAAATCAGCTCCCAGCACATTGGCGACATGGTCATGGAGGAGCTGAAAGCCACCAACGATGTGGCCTATGTTCGCTTTGCCGCAGTCTATCGACTCTTCACGGACATTGGCACGTTCATGCAGGAGCTTCAAAAGCTACTGGATGAAGGCAAAAACGGCGCAAATGCATAAGAAAACAGCCTCGAAGCGGGATGGGATTTCCGGCTTGGAGGCTGTTTTTTTGTGGGGATGTTTTTGTCATGAGGTGCGCAGGCCCTCTCAGTCGGCCAGGGCCGACAGCTCTCCCAGAGGGAGAGCCAAGGGGTGTCGTGACGCAGACAAGTCGTCACTTTCTGACATGGGCTGAGTTCCGGCAGCACGTACCAGCAGCACGTGCGAACATCTCTGGTTTGAAAGTCCCGCGTGGTACAGCACCCTTGGCTCCCGCGCTGGGGGAGCTGTCACCGGAGGTGACTGAGAGGGCTTTCGCGCAGGCCTTCGTCTTGCTACATTTCCAGATGCTGCGCTTTGCAACCTCCCTACAATGCTGTCATGCAGCAGGCCCTCTCAGTCGGCCCTGGCCGACAGCTCTCCCAGAGGGAGAGCCAAGGGGTGTCGTGACGCAGACAAGTCGTCACTTTCTGGCATAGGCTGAGTTCCGGCAATGCACACCAGCAGCACGTGCGAACATCTCTGGTTTGAAAGTCCCGCGTGGCACAGCATCCTTGGCTCCCACGCTGGGGGAGCTGTCACCGGAGGTGACTGAGAGGGCTTTCAGCTTCAACAAAAGAAGCCGTTGCAGACGCATACATCTGCAACGGCTCCGTGAAACGCATTGAATTAGTC
>CAYXHF010000065.1:0-7894 GCA_964464815.1 uncultured Faecalibacterium sp. | reverse complement strand
TTTCCGGTCGCCCTCTGGACTCCTTCGGATTCCTTTGATGCGGCTTGACTTGGCATGTTGCAACCAGAGGGGTTTCCGGTCGCCCTCTGGACTCCTTCGGATTCCTTTGATGCGGCTTGACTTGGCATGCGGCAACCAAGGGGCTTTCCGGTCGCCCCTTGGAACCCTTCGGATTCCTTCGATGCGGCTTGACTTTGTTTGTTACAACCGGAGGCTCGGAGAATTGGTGGGGCGTTTCAGAAGTTGATGCTTGTATTGAAAAAAGCGGCAACCCGGTGTGGGCGCCGCTTGGTGAGTTTTGTTGGGAAAATCAAAGAAGCTGGTTATTCGCATTCGATGCCGTCGCTGTAGATGACAAGGTGTAAGGCTTCGCCGTCGCCGGAGAGGTAACGCCAGCATTCTTCGCCGCCGGAGGTGTCAATCAGAACGCTCCAGACGGCACCGTTGTCAAAGCAGAGCGTCAGGTCGCCGATGGAGTCTACCATGACCGCACGAAGCGTGTAGGTGTGGTGCGTGACGCTGATTTCTTCCTCCAGGGCGGCGATGCGGTCGTCCAGACGGTTCGCACCGACTTCGTCGCAACGGTAGGTGTCGGGAATGACGTCCTCCTCTAAGCCTTGCTCCCGCCATTGCTGCCA
Organism: uncultured Faecalibacterium sp.; assembly: GCA_964464815.1. Classification (GTDB taxonomy): domain Bacteria; phylum Bacillota; class Clostridia; order Christensenellales; family Aristaeellaceae; genus UBA11524. Next base: position 7,256 of record CAYXHF010000065.1, on the reverse strand, counting down.
CATGTCCTCGGAGGGCTGAAAGTAGTCGCTGCGGGCCAAAATGACGTGGCCGTCACGGCAGAGACGGTGGTAGCATTGGATGTGCAGGGCTTGCTCATGGCGGTTGAGCGATAAGTCGGTGGTATCGGCGAAATCCAGACAGAGGAGGTCACTGTCGCGGTGGATGGAGGTCAGTGACCATCCGATGAGATTGTTGAGCTTCTTTTGGACAAAAAGCATGTCCGTGTTGTTCATGTTAATCCTTTCCTGATGGGGTGGTTTACGCCTGCGCGTCGAAGGCGGCAAGCACAGCCTGCGCCATGGCATCCTTCTCGCAGTGAGCCTTGTGGCGAATCGGAAGGGTGCGCAGGGCAGTGACCTGCTGCGGGACGGGCAGGGAAGAGAGCTGCGCCAGGCAATCGGAGCAGCCAAAGGCATCCAGACCGTCGGCAGCATCCGCACCAGCGGCGGCAGTCAGCACGTCAGCGGCGAATTTGTACGGGCTGGCGGTGGAGACGATGACGGTCGGCGTCGTGTCGCCCGTTTCGGCGCGGTAATTGCGCAGGACGCGGCTGGCGACGGCCGTGTGCGTGTCCATCAAATAATGATACTGGGTGAAGACCTGGGCAATTTCGTCGGCGCAGTCGTTGTCGTCGGCACAACCGGCGGCGAAGGAGCGCAGGAGCCATTCCTGATGCGCCTGACCCACGGTGTAGGCGCTGTCCTGCTTGAGCTGCTGCATCCAGGTGGCAATCTGCGCACCGTCGCGGTCAGCGCATTCAAAGAGCAAACGCTCCAGGTTGGAGGAAATCAGGATGTCCATCGAGGGCGAGGTCGTCTTGTGGAAGGGACGATTCGTGTTGTACGTGCCGCCCTGGAAGAAATCGGTCAGGACGTTGTTGCGGTTGGACGCGCAAAGGAGCTTGGCAATCGGCAGACCCATCTGCTTGGCGTAGTAGCCGGCCAGAATGTTGCCGAAGTTGCCAGTAGGCACGACAAAGTTCACCGCATCACCCAACGCAATCGCGCCCTGCGAAAGCAAATCGGCGTAGGCGGAGAAGTAGTAGACAATCTGCGGCACAAGGCGGCCGAAGTTGATGGAGTTGGCGGAGGAAAGCACCTTGCCGCGAGACTGCACCTGCTGGTGGAAGGCGTCAGAGCCAAATAGGGTCTTGACACCGGACTGGGCATCGTCAAAATTGCCGTTGATGGCAATGACGTGCGTGTTGTCACCACCGGTGGTGGTCATTTGCAGCTTCTGCACATCGCTGACGCCGTCGGTCGGATAGAAGACGGTGCAGGACGTGCCGGGTACATCCTTGAAGCCCTCGAGTGCGGCCTTGCCGGTGTCGCCACTGGTGGCCACGAGGATGGCAACCTCACGGTTTTCGCCATTCTTGCGCGCAGAAAGCGTCGTCAGGTGCGGCAAAAGTTGCAGGGCCATGTCCTTGAAGGCAAGCGTCGGGCCGTGGAACAGCTCCAGCACGTGCGTGTTGTCGTTCAGACGCTTGGTCGGCGCAATCGCCGCATCATCAAACTTGGCGGCATCATAGGCGCTGGCAATGGCGCGGGAAAGCTCCTCGGCGGTGAAATCATCCAGATAGCCGCTGAGAATCGTCAGCGCGCGCTGGCGGTAGTCCATGTCGGTCAGTGCCGCAATGTCATCAAGCGTCAGGTGCGGGAACTGCTCGGGAACATACAGACCGCCATTGGGCGCGAGGCCGCGCAGAATGGCCTGAGATGCCGTGACGCTGTCGCCACCGCGGGTGGAAATGAAAGCCATGGGAATCACGCTCCTATCCGCGGGGTAGCCCCGCATCAATCTGGAAAAAATGCAAAAAGAAAACAAGGGAGAGGCACATGCCCTTCCCTTGCTTGTGGGTAGGAAAAGAAGCTCCCTGCCCGCAAGCAAAGGAAGAAATCGTGAAGAAATAATACAAAAATGGGCGACGGCTCAATCAGTCCGCCGCCCATCAGATGTTACCCTTGGGGCATCAATGTGGGGACAAGCGCATCAGATAATGTAGCCCTTGCAGAAGTCAGGCAGCGTCTCAGGATCGGCGCTGACGGACAGCACGAAGGTCATATCATGCTTCTGAGCATACTTGTCCAGGCTCTCGAAGAACCACTGGGCATCGGTAATGTCCACCTTGATGAGCTTGAGGAAGGCATCAATGAAGACATACTTGATGTCATAGTTGCTGGCGAGCATGCCGCCCAGGAAGCCCAGGAACATGTCGGCCGTGGAAACATTGTATTCTTCCACATTCACAAAACGGACAGCACGATCGACTTCATACATATAGCTGTCGTTCTTGTCCAGGAAGACAACGTTGCCAGAGCTGGTCTTGACCGCATTGTTGGTCATGTCGATGAGTCGCTTGGTCTTGCCGGAGCCCTTCTTGCCTGCGATGATTTGAATCATGGAAAAACGCCTCCTTGTGTGTAAGAGTTTCTTGACTCTATTATAAACTATTTTCCGTCCGGATGCAATGCTTCTGATGAATTTCCTTTGTTTTCATCTCGTTTTTTTTCGTGGGAATTACGGAAGCAGGGTGTCCGAATCGGATGTACTATTATCATTCGCCATGCGGGTTAAAAATTCCTGCCTGTCCATGTCGGGAAGTTCACGTTTTTCCTGACCGGGCAGAGAATCGTCGAATTTGCAGATGCTGGCGCACTCACACCATTGGCACGCGCACCAGTCGCCGATGGAGGCGGGCGATGCGGTAATGTCGCCATCGCGAATGCGGTCGGCCAGCTCGGCGGCGGTTTTCTTTGCATGGTGCAATAGCTGCTGCATCTGCTCGGGCGTGTAGGCATCGGCGGTGGCGGCGATGGTTTCGTCCTTCTTGAAGACCTTGGCGAAGGAGTAACCGGGGTCGCTGTCCAGCGCCTCTGTGACCTCAACGTCCGCAAGGACGACGCCTTTGAGCTGTAATTTGTGGGCAATGGCCTTTTCGGCGGCCTCCTTCACGTCCTCGGCATCGACCAGCGGGTCTTTGATGGTAAAGTAGAAGGCACCCGCAGGCTGACCGTTCAGTCCCTCACAGGCGGCTTCCAGATACAGCATCAGCTGCAATTGCAGGCCGTACCAAAGGCGCGCTGGGTCGATTTCACGGCGGCTGCTCTTGTAGTCGGAGACGAGCAGGTATACGCCGCTGTCGCCTTCCCAACGGTCGATGCGGTCGATTTTGCCGCGCAGGGCAATCTGGCGGCCATCGTGGAGCGTCAGGACGACCGGCGGCAGACCGTTCTCCTCGCCGAAGACGACTTCCTCGCCAATCACCTTGAAGCGGCTGTGCTGGGCGTGATGGGTGAACATCCACGCCGCGCGATGCACGGTGCGGCGGTACTTGTCGCCCTGTAGGCGCATGGAAGGCGTTTCGTTCAGCGGCCCGTCCTGCCATGCGGCGGTCAGGGGAGAAAGAACATCATCCATGATGTGGCTGATTTGCTCATCGGTCAGGTCGGGGAATGCAGGGTCTTTGAGCGCCTGTGCGGCAAAGCCCTCCATGGCGGCGTGGTAGAAATCGCCCACATCCACCGGATCAAAGGCGTATTCCTTGCGAATCACGGGCTTTAAGCCGTAATTGACAAAGTGCCGATACGGGCATTGCGCGAAGCCTTCCAGACGGCTGATGGACACCTTGTCCTGCATGAACAGGCGGCGTGTGTAGGCTGGCGGCAGGAACTGCGACTGCCCATGCGCATTGAGCGCACGCAGCACGCCCTCGGCGCGACTATGCCATTCCGGATCGCGCCAGAGCCAGCGCAGGGCATCAGCCCATGCCTCCGGAAGTGGCTGATTCGTCTCCATGGCACGGCGCAGCTGCGCAGGCAGGCCGGACAGCGCCAGTGCCGGAGACAGCGGCAGGGAAGTATCCGCCGTCACACCGCCGGAAAACACCATTGCTGGGAAAATGTTTTTGAGATCCTCCACAATGCCCGCAGGACGCAGGGCGCTGCCGTCCTGTCCGCTTTGGGAGAAGGTGATGGTCAGCGCCTGAGACGGCAGGGCAAAGGTGCGGTAGAAGTCACACATGCGCAAGGCGGCTGTCTCCTGACGCGTCAGGCCGATGGCACGGTGCGTCGCGTCGCAGAGCGTGCGCTGCTCGCTTTCGGTCAGGAGTGAATCGCTGTTGCTGGTCATTGCGCCGTCCTGCATGCCCATGACCAGCAGGGCGTCCAGCTGGCCGGTCATCAAATGCCCGGCCTCGCCAATCATCACGGTGTCAGGCTCGGGCGGCAGGGAGGAAATTGCTGCGCCGGTCAGACCTGCTTCTACAAAACGGGACAGCTCCTTCAAATTGGCTTTCTGCTCCCCAAGCAGCGCGTAGAGCTGATCCAGCAGTGCCATTAGGATGCGCCAGACCTGGCGGCTTTGGGTGGCCTCGGCGGCCATGTTGCGGGACAGAAGCGCCTCCTCACGCTGCATCAGTCGCTCGTATGCGCCGACCTCCTCCAAAAAGCGGAAGATGGCTTCGACAGAGGCGGCGGCTGTCGCTGCGCGGCGAAGCGCATCACGCAGATGAAGCACCGGCTCCATCAGGCGCTGGCGCAACGGCTCGATTTCCTCCGCATCTGCGCCCCAGGTGAAGGGCTGCAACCATTTGCCACGCGCTACGCCATGCACGATGGCGTAGTTTTCCAGCAGGTCGGCCTCCGCCATTGTCAGCGGCGAAAAGCCACTCTTGGCCATTTGTAGCACGTCCTCCCGCACAAAGGATGCGGAAATGCACCGCAGTGCGCCCAGCAGCATTCGGCTCAGTCCATGGCGAACTGCGCTATCCTTTCGCGCCTGATAGCAGGGGATGCCCGCGCTTTGGAGCGTGACGGCCAAAATGCCCGGCAGATGATCCGTATCTGCCAGCGTGACGGCCATGCGCTGCCACGGAATGCCCGCACGATGCCAGTTTTGCAAGACCTGCGCGGCATAGGCGGCCTCTGCATACGGATTGGCGGCGGCATGCACCTGAACAGGGGTCATATCGCCCGCAAAATCCACCAGCTTGCGCGTGAACAGATGCTTTTCCAGATGCTGCAGGGCCGGTGCATGCGGCGTATCGAAATCATCATCGAGATATAGCCAGTCCACCGGAACGCCCACGTGGCGCATTCGCTCACACAGGTCTGCGGCGCTACGTCTTTGGGAGAGGAAAACGCGCTCATCCTCCGCTTGCTTCGTGTCCATTGTGAAGAGAATCCGCATGGCGGCGCATTCTCCTGCGCCAGCGGCCAGCAGGGCAGCAAACGGTGTGGACAGCATATCAAACTGCCACACAAACACGGCCGCATCCTTCATGATGCCACTTGCGGAAAGGCGGTCAACGAGGTCAAACTGCTGGGTGGTTTCATCGGTAAAGCGCCCTGCAATCAGTGCTTCATACGCGCTGAACAGGAGCGCGAGATCATGCTCCTTTGCGCTTTGTGCGCCGGAAATAAGCGTCTGGGCATGCTGGGCCAAATCCTCCGGGCGCAATGCGGCACGCTGGAAGTCCGTCAGGAGCGCCGAGAGCTTTTCCGGCAAGCCGGAGGAAAGCGCCACGCGGCCATAGTACTGCAACTCCTCCTGGCACTGGCTCAATGCCTGGGCAAGTGCCATTCGGCGGCCACTTTCATTCAGCGGTGCAAGGGGCTGGCGGCCAGCGGCCTCCTGGATACGGCGACCAAGGCGTGTTGGGGAAAGGACGTCGATATTCATCAGGCCGGGAAGGTCGAGGGAATCAATGAGTTCACGTTCGGCCTGGAGGGTATACTGTTCGGGAACGAGCAGGAGTACACGATGTCCCTGTTGGCGGAAGCGGTTGATTTCGGAGAAGAGGCGTAATTTGCCACGATTAGCGCGGACGCCCCAAATCTGTACTTTGCTCATCGGAAACCTCCTGTAGGGATAGGAATAAGGATATTATAGCAGATTTTCAAGGAAAGGGAAAGGAAGAAAGAAAAAAGATAAGAAACGAGCGGAGAAAAACGCGCCACGCGGAAACAGCCAATATATCGCGTCAACGCCATCGCGAAATGGGTTTCGAAAGGGACGAATTTGCTGGATGTTGCGCTTCAAATTATAACCTGCCCAGCTCCCTTGTGTAAAGGGGGGTGGCACGGAGTGCCGGAGGGATTGATACTGCATGTGCATCCGAGCGGGAAGGAGAAAGGCTGTTTTTCAGTGGTGGCTGGACCTGGTAAGCAGCACCCAGCCTTCCCAAGTCGGAAAATCAAACCATTGCGTTGCATCTGCCGAGGGAGCGTGATATAATAAGGAAGGCATTGTGAAAAATGCTGAAATCGGAAAAAGGAGCGCATGGCGAAATGGGTGCGCCGTGCAGAAAAAAGATGGCTTCCTATATTTATGAAACACATATGCATACCTCGCAGGGGAGTGCGTGTGGCGCGTCGAAGGGACGCGAATATATTGCCCGGTATATGGATGCGGGCTATGCGGGAATTATCGTGACGGATCATTTCTTCCGGGGAAATTGCGCGATTGACAGACGCCTTCCGTGGGCAGAGCGTGTGCATCTGTTCTGTCAGGGGTTCGAGGATGCGCGGGAAGAAGGCGATAAGCGGAACTTCCCGGTGTTCTTCGGGCTGGAAGAAAACCAGCAGGGCGATGAGTACCTCATCTACGGCCTGGACGAAAAGTGGATGATTGCGCATCCGGAAATGGAGCATTGGACGCGCAAGGAGCAGTACGAGCAGGTGCATGCGGCTGGCGGTTGCGTGGTGCAGGCGCATCCGTTCCGTCAGCGGAGCTATCTGCGGGATATTCACCTGTCGCCCTACTGCGTGGACGCGGTGGAGGTTGTCAACTGCGGCAATCCGGATGAGGAAAACGCACTGGCGGTGCGGTACGCCCAGCGCTTGCAGCTGCCGATGACAGGCGGGTCGGACAACCACTGCGTTGACACGATGGTGTCGGAGCGCCTCAGCGGCGTGGTGTTTGACCATCCGCTGAACAGCATTCACGATTATGTGGACGCGATTCTACAGAAAAAGCCCTTCGGCGTACATGCGTCGGAGGAACGACTGCACTGGCCGGAGGGCTTCAAGCTACATTTGCCGGTGGAGATTCGCGACAGAAACGATGCGGCGATGGAAGGCGACGTGATGCGCTTTCTGGAAACGGGCCGCTGGTGACGAGGCTTATTCCTTGCGTGTATGTGTTCCCAGATGGTCACGCAGGTGGAACAGCAGGGGAGAGTTAGCCTCCGCGGCTCTGTAAGCGCGTGCCTTGCAGTGCGGTGGAGAGGATTGAGTGCGCTTTTCTGATTGCA
>CAYXHF010000064.1:0-8385 GCA_964464815.1 uncultured Faecalibacterium sp. | reverse complement strand
AGCCCCTTGGATGCAGCAAACAAAGACCATCACCATCGAAGGAATCCGAAGGGTTTCAAGGGGCGACCGGAAAGCCCCTTGGATGCAGCAAACAAAGACTACCACCATCGAAGGAATCCGAAGGGTTCCAAGGGGCGACCGGAAAGCCCCTTGGATGTAGCAAACAAAGACCATCACCATCGAAGGAATCCGAAGGGTTTCAAGGGGCGACCGGAAAGCCCCTTGGATGTAGCAAACAAAGACCACCACCATTGAAGGAATCCGAAGGGTTCCAAGGGGCGACCGGAAAGCCCCTTGGATGCAACATGTCAAGTCATGCAACACGGAGATTGCCAAGCAATTCTCTTAAACCATGCTTGTTTCTTGCCATGCGGGAAGAAAGTTAGTCTCCGCGACGCTGCGAGCGCGTGCTTTACAGGTCTGTGGAAAGGATTGAGCGCGCTTTTTTGATTGCACCTCTGGGGTTTTCCCACAGACCCCAGCAGGGCGCTGCTCTGCACCTGCGAAGGGGAGACTTCGTTTCGTTTTATTCGGCCCTTTCAAAACCCATTTCGCGATGGAAGTGGCGCGATATGCGGTGTGTCTCCGTGTGGAAGGCTTCAGAAATGCTGTTCCGGAGGCTTTTGCCTTTTCCCTTATTCAAAGTTGGCGGTCAGGGTGAAGGAACGGGTGAAACGCACCGTCGTTTCCGCATCATCTACATCCTCAACCTGCGCATAATCACTCGATGTCTCCCAGCCAACAAACCTCGCACCATCCTCCGCAACTGCCATGACCTCAATCGGATATTCCCCAAAGTATTGCAGCTTCATCCCGGACGTAACCTCTAAATCACGCCCGTTCACAAAAACCTTTCCCTTGCTCTTGTCCGAAATCTTCACCGTAATCGTGTAACTGCTGTTTAACTCAAACGCATTTTTCACAATCCCGAGGAACTTTCCGTACCGATCCTCAAAGAAATGCCCAATGGACGACATGTTCGTCTTGCAGTGATTTTCCGGATTCCAGAGCGTCCACGCCGGGCCAAACCGGCGAAGCGTGTCCGGTCGGTAGGGGAGATATTCCGCCGTCATGTCGGCAAGCATCGCCACGGCGCGCTTCTTGCTGAAGTAGAGATTGCGGACGTCACAGCAGGCCGTGATAAATGTCTGCTGGAAGTCCTCGTTCTGAATGAGTGAGGAAAAGAGAAGCGCTGGATGCCAGGGATAGTAAGCGTCAGTGATGGCAGGAAGCACATTGTCCGTGTCCGCACCTTCGCCACCGTTGTAGATGCCGGAGGAGAAATCCGTGTCGTAGAGCATCATGCGCCACTTGCCGTCGGCGTAGGGCGATGCGTCGCTGACGGTGCGGGTGCGCCACATCTGCCAGTTGTTGTTCTGGAAAATGCCGTCGCTGTTGAGGATGTAGAGCTGTACGGCGCAGTAATCCGCAAAGGAGCCCATGTCCAGTAGCTCGCAGGCCGCCGCGTAGGCATCGGGATCGGTCATGTTTCCAAAGGCGATGGTCTGGTACATCTGGTGATAGAGGCCGATGTCGTCCTCCTGACCTTCGTCCAGCTCGCTGCACTTGACGACCACGATTTCCTTGTCGTCAATGCCGTAATGATATTGGAAGAAGCTGTCGCTGTATTCTTCATTCAGTGTGTACAGTCCCCAGTATTCGCCGTTGATGAAGGCCAGGCAGGCCATGTTCTGCGCCGTCTGGAAGCGTAGGCCGGTGGAGAGATTGGCGATGTACGGATCGCGAATTTTGCCGAAATCCGTGTCGTTGCCACCGCAGCGTAGGGTGAAGGACTTGTACTTGCTGACAATGCCCTCGCCGTCTTCGCGCAGATTGTCCGGGTACAGGGTGTAGTCCACACGCTTTTCGCCGTATTCCTTGCGGGCAATCAGGCGCAGGGACTTCTGGTTGTTGCCGCGGGATGCGCCGCCCTTGATGCGCATGCCCATGTCCTGTGTGAAGCCATCGCCCGATGCGGGCAGGAAGGTGACGGAAACAGGACGCTCCCATTCCTTGCCGCGCTGGGTGAAGTTCGCCGTGGCCTGCCAGGACTCGAATTTGTCCGTCTGCGTGGCCAGCCATTCGTCGTAGACGCGGCCGTTGACGTAAATGCCCGTGTCGTAATCAAACAGGTTATCCGGGTCGGTGACAAGGCACATGATAGCGATGTTACCATACAGCTCCGCACGGTCATAGCCGACAAAGTACGTGCCGCTGACAACGGCGCTGCTGTCGTCCTTGGTCAGGGCAATCGCGCGCACCACATGCGCCGTCGGGAAATCATCCGTCGGCACGAAGGCTTCGCCAGCGGTGATGCCGGTGATTTTCATCAGCGTGTCTTCCTTTATATTGGAGGACGGGAGCGTCAGGCCGCCGAGGTAGACGGGACTGTTTTTGTCCGGTACAGAGCCATCCAGCGTGTAGTGAATGACGGCATCCGGGTTGTCACATTGCATTTCCAGCGTCAGTGACTCCGGGTAGAAGCCTGTCGCATGCGAAAATGTCAGCGTCAAGTCATCCGCCAGGGCGAAAATCGGAAAGCACAGGAGAACAAAGAGAAAACTAACCCACTTTTTCATACGCACCCATCCCTTGCACATTGCTAAATTGGTGTCGGAAAAGCCATTGTGTCTATTCTATCACGCCGGAGGAGGCCTGTCAATCTGCCAGAAACATAACGATTCTTTTGTCTGAAAAAAATACAAAAATGCCTTGACAATTGTCCCTTTTCGGAACAAAATAGAGGGTATGGCTTTTTGGCCACGAAAGGAGCAACCACCTCAATATGCAGCGTGACCTGACATCCGGTAGCGTAACCCGGAATGTGCTGAAATTTTCTCTTCCGTATTTATTCTCGTATTTCTTGCAGACGCTTTATGGCATGGCCGATTTGTTTATCATCGGCCAGTATGAAGCGGCGGCGGCCTCCACGGCGGTTGCCAATGGCTCACAGGTGATGCATATGCTGACCGTTGTGCTGGTTGGCTTGGCCATGGGTACGACCGTCAGCATTGCGCAGGGCGTTGGCGCAGGGCGACACAAGGATGTGTCCCGTGCGGTGGGCAACACCATCACGCTTTTCCTGCTGATTTCGCTGGTGCTGACGGGCGTTCTGCTCCTGCTGGTGCGGCCGATTGTGGATATCATGTTCACGCCGCAGGAGGCCGTGGAGGGCATGTGCCACTACCTGACCATCTGCTTTATGGGCATTCCCTTCATCACGGCCTATAACATCATTGCCTCGATTTTCCGTGGACTGGGCGATAGCAAAAGCCCGATGTACTTCATTCTGGTAGCATGTGTCTGCAACATTGTGCTGGACTATGTATTCATTGGCTTACTGCACCTGGGCGCAAGCGGCGCGGCACTTGGCACGACGATTTCCCAGATGGTGAGCGTGCTGCTGTCCGTCTGGGTGATTGCGCACCGCAAGGATGAACAGGGGAATCGCGTCTTCGACATTCACCGGGATGATTTACGCCTGCACCGTGGCATCACGGGACGCATCCTCCGCATTGGATTGCCCATTGCGTGTCAGGATGGCCTGATTCAGGTGGCGTTTCTGCTGATTACGGTGATTGCCAATCGTCGTGGCCTGACGGACAGTGCGGCGGTCGGCATTGTGGAGAAGGTCATCAGCTTCCTGTTTCTGGTGCCGTCCTCGATGCTTTCCACCGTGTCGGCATTGGGCGCGCAGAACATTGGCGCTGGCAAGCCCGAACGCGCCCGCCAGACGATGCGTGTTGCCATGCTGATTGCCTCCGGCTTCGGTCTGACGATTGCGCTGGTGATGCAGTTTGCGGCGGAATGGGTCGTGGGTCTGTTCACGCCGGACGCGGCGGTCGTTGCGGCGGGTGGCCAGTACATGCGCGGCTATATCTGGGACTGCTTGTTTGCGGGCATTCACTTCTGCTTTAGCGGTTACTTCTGTGCATGCGGACGCTCGATGCTGTCCTTCCTGCATAACATTCTGGCGGTCAGCCTGGCGCGTGTGCCGGGTGCGGCCCTGACGGCGATGTGGTTTCCGGATTCGCTGTTCCCGATGGGATTGGCCACGGTGCTCGGGTCGATTCTCTCCGTCGCCATCTGTCTGGTGGCGTATGGCATGATGCACCGAAAGGAAACTGCGGAAAAAAATCTGGTCGCATAAAAAATCCCCCGCAAAGATGCTTTGGAAGGCTCCTTAGCATCTTCGCGGGGGATTGTTTTTATACTAATTTCAAATCAGAGCATAAATGACAAGGCATCGCCAACAACGATATAACCGATGCGGCAAGGGCATGCATGCTTTGCTGTGGATGAAAATTAGTATGAGGCGAACAAATTACTCGATGGTGATGTCCACCGTCTTCGCGCTGTTCCAAGCCTGCTCGATAGCGCTGACGATATCACCATGCGCATCGCGCAGGGCCATGGTTGCGCAGGAAATCGCATCCATTTCGGCCTTCTGCTCGCTGGTCATGGTATCGTACTTGGCAACGTCGTCCTCACGGGTGGACGTTCCATGCAGGGAGCGGCCGTTCACGTCGGAGAAGCAGGAGGCAATCCAGGCGGTGATTTCCTCGGTGGTTTTGCCAACCATCGCACCTTCGTAGGCGGTCATTTCTTCCGTCCACGTGCCGGAGGTCATACGATAGGCATCGCCCAGGTCGCGCTTGGTCTTGAAGGCAGAGATCTGAGCCGTGAAGCTCTCTTCGGTCTGCGTCCAAACCTCATCCACAACGCCATCCGCATTCACGTCCGCGTTGTAGCTCTGGCCCGGCCAGCCGGTGAAGGCGTTGTCGTCCGCACCGTCGTGGTTGGGAGTAATCACTTCCAGCACGTCAACGAACATATCAACCACCTTGCCCTCGGCATCGTAGCAGACAGCAGCACAGGAGGTGTTCAGGCTGTAGCAGGGAACACCCTGGTCATCAGCACCCGGTCCCAGGCGCGGCATCACGTTGATGCCCAGGCCGATCTTGGCAATGCTCTTCTCAGCGCGCATCGGCACGGCGTTGGCCACTGCCTTGTTGATGGCGGCAAGGATATCGCCATGCGGGTCGGTCAGGGACATGGTTGCGCCAGTGATGGCGTCAATCACCGTCTTTTCCTCGTCAGACAGGGCGTTGAACTTCGCAACATCCTGCTCACGGGTGGAGGCGGCAGTAATCGGACGGCCATTCACGTCGGAGCAGTACTTGGCGTTCCACTCGTTGATTTCGTCAATGGTCTTGCCCTTGAAGAAGTTTTCGAAGATGTCCATCTCTTCTTCCCAGGTGCCGGAAGTCATCTTGTATTCATCGCCCTTCTGGCGCTTGGTCTGCCAGGAAAGGGTTTCAGCGGTGAAGATGTCATCCGTTTCGACAAGCTGACCATCCACAACACCATCGCCCTCGGCGTCGCTGTTGTAGCTCTGTCCCGGCCAGCCAGCCATGAAGTTGTCGCCTTCGTTCGACTCATCATGGTTCGGGGTGATGACCTCAACAATGTCAACCTCAATATCAACAATGCGCTGTTCATTGTCAAGAATGACATAAGCAATCACTTCGTTGAAGGAGTAGACACCAACACCCTCAGCGTCGGCACCCGGTCCGAGGCGAGGCGTACCAACAACGCCAATACCATGCGACAGGCCACTGGCGGTGACGGCAACAACTTCAGCGGCCTTCTTTTCTTCAACCACATACGGGTTGGCAACCGGATCGAGCGCGTTCTTTACCGCGGCGATGATTGCATTGGAGGTAACTGTCGCGCCGGCAATTGCATCCACGTCGGTGGAGTTGTTGGCAACGATTGCGCTCGGAAGCTCATCAATTGCCTTCGTGCCAATGCCGTTAGTTTCTTTGTGGCTGTCAACGGTGACACCGGTGATCACGCCGTCCTGCGTCGTGACGGTGACGGTCAGTTCACCACCGAAGCCCTTGGCCTTGCCAGTCAGCTCGTCTGCCAGTGCACTCATACTGGTCAGGAGCAGGGTGGCAACAAGTGCGATGCAGAGAATCTTTTCATAAGAATCTCTCCTTCAAAAAAATTTGGATTGCTCGCAGAAGCGATTTGCTAATTCCGCATGAAACACAAAATCGTATGATAGCAACTGCGTATGAATCCAATAACATAATACCATACTATGCACAAAAATGAAAGGGCCAAATGTAAGAAAAAAGACGCAAAATTAAAATTTTTTTGCGTCTTTTTCTTGTGCTGTAATTATTTAGAAGGAATTCGGTTCCATGGCCGCAGAATCGGGTTCGGGCGTCGGCTGCGGGAAAATTTCCAGATGGTTTTCGTGGTAGCCATCATAGGGGAAATAGCCGCTGATTTCGTCGCTGTCCGTATTGTCCGTGGTGTCCGCATCCTCCTCAGGGGAGGTCGGCATGCCGTCCGTCCAAAGACGACCGGAGCTACCCGACAGCGGGAAAATCACCGTTAGCTGAATCCAATTGGCGTTGTCATGATACTGATTCGGATAGAATGCGCCGTAGATGCGTGTGTATTCACCCTGTGTCAGCACAATCTGCTCCTCAAAGGAGCTGACAGAATCGGACTTGATGAGTGAATCAGCCAATTCGGCATAGGCATCCACCGCCGTGAAGGCGTCCAGAAATGAAATCGTCTCCGGCGATGCGGCATGCAATAGTGCCGCGCCAATCGTGGAGAAGTCCGACAGCGTATCCATACGCAACGTCAAGCTGGTGATGCTGCCGTTTTCCAGCAGCAACTCCAGCGAAAAGTGCAGCGGCAAATCTGCATCATCCAGCCCATAGCTGACGTAGGTTTCATACGCCTCGTAGCAGGGTGCAATTTGATGGGCGCTGCCCTGCTGGGTGAGCACCGTGTTCACGCGCGACACGTACGCTACAGCTGCCGCCGGGACGGAAAGCGCCGCGTCATCTTCCATCTGTTCGGCAAAGCCGCCCGTGGGAAGGAGCGTCATCAGCAAGAGAAAAAGGGCGAAGCAACGTTTCATGCCTATGCGTACCCTCATGCCTTACTTCTGCGCTTCCAGCTGTGCCTGACGGAGTTCAGCAAAGCGAACAATCAGGTCAACCGCGCCTTCCACGCCCAGCTTGCCCGTATCCACACACAGGTCGTAGTTATTCACATCGCCCCAGGTGGCCGTGGCATAATAATTATAGTAGGAAGCACGCTGCTTGTCGGCCTTGCGGATGCGATCCTCCGCCTTTTGCGGATCGACGCCGTAGTACTTGACCGCACGCTCCACCTTGCTCTGCATTTCCGCCTTGACGAACACGCTGATGGTGTTGGGGCGGTCCTTGAGCACATAGTCGGCGCAACGGCCAACAATCACGCACGGGCCCTTATCGGCAATGGCGCGGATGGCATCGAACTGAGCCAGGAAAATCTTATGGTTCAGCGGCATGTCCATATAATACGAGCCGGCGTCGCCATGCACCTGCATACCCGTGACCAGATTGAACAGCAGCGAACGCGTCGGCTTTTCATCATGATCCTCAAAAATTTCTTCGCAGATGCCACTCTGCTTGGCTGCCTCGGACAAAAGCTCCTTGTCATAGAAGGGGATGCCCAGCTTTTCCGCCAGCATACGTCCCACATAGCGACCGCCCGAGCCAAACTGTCTGCCGATGGTAATCACACAATTGGTTTTCATGATGAATTCCTCACTTTCTCAAAGGATACGGCTATCAGAAGAGTATGATGTAACCAGAAACAACACGCTGGTCACGCCATTTCCTGTATCCATTTTCAGTATAGCATAAAAAAGAAAAATCGGCAATGGGGAAAATGAAAAATCATGTCCGTTCTGGGAATATCGCTTGCCGGAATTTTAGAAAGCCGCAAAAACATTTGCTTTTCGGCAAAAAATTCGTCAGGACGACCATTGACAAAGCCACTTACCTTTGTTACAATTATGGATAACCTACGGCGAATCTACCATTGATTCGTCCTGTTTAGGCAAAAGGTACATAAAAACTACACGCACATTACGAGGAGGATTTTCGCCCATGCTGCAAAAGGTTGTTCGGGAAGGTCTTACGTTCGATGATGTTCTGCTTGTGCCGGCGCGCAGCGAGGTGCTGCCCAAGGAAGTTGATTTGTCTATTCAGCTGACCCCCAAGATTAAGCTGAATATCCCGCTGATGTCCGCGGCCATGGACACGGTGACGGACGGCCGGATGGCAATTGCCATGGCACGTGAAGGTGGCCTGGGTATCATCCACAAGAACATGAGCATTGCCGAACAGGCAGCGCAGGTGGATAAGGTGAAGCGCTCTGAGCATGGCGTCATCACCGACCCCTTCTTCCTTTCTCCCGATCACCTGATTCAGGACGCTGAAAACCTGATGGCGCGTTATCGCATCAGCGGCGTGCCGATCACCCGTGACGGCAAGCTGGTGGGCATCCTGACCAACCGCGACCTGC
>CAYXHF010000063.1:0-9239 GCA_964464815.1 uncultured Faecalibacterium sp. | reverse complement strand
TCGGTGACAGCTCTCCCAGAGGGAGAGCCAAGGGTGCTGGCCGTGCAGGACTTTCTAAACAGCGGCGATTGGGCTTGTTACTAGCGCATATTGCTGGAACAAGCACGTCCTGGGAAATGAAGACTTGTTGGCATCAGGACACCCCACTTGGCTCTCCCTCTGGGAGAGCTGTCGGCCTTTGGCCGACTGAGAGGGCCTACTTCGCACCATTCCAAATTCAATCAAAAACCCGGCGCTATCGCGGATAAATCGCATCCGCAGTAACGCCGGGTTTCATTTCTGTAAGTTGAAGATGATACTAAGTCGCGTCTAAAATATGTCACCGAGCATAGTGGATTTTTCGCTCTGACAAGGCTGAGTGCAGCGAGGCGTACTGGAGGTACGCGCGAGCGGAAAAGACGCTGTGCGAAGACATGTTTTAGATGAGAATTAGTATTAGTGAGTCAGCAGCAGCATCGCCAGGAACAGGGCGGTGATGACCCAGGTGCCCTTCTTGATTTCCTTGGCCTTGCCAGTGCAAACGCTGATCGCAATGTAGGAGATCAGGCCGAAGCAGATGCCGTAGGAAATGTTATAGGCAAAGGGCATGATGGCCAGCGTCAGGAAAGCCGGGACAGCTTCCGTCGTGTCCAGCCAGTTGATGTCGCGCACGCAGTTCACCATCAGCACGCCGACATACACCAGCGCGGCAGCCGTCGCGCAGGACGGAACAAGCTGCGCAACGGGGCTGAGGAACATCGCGATGAAGAACAGCACCGCCGTCACCATCGCGGACAGGCCCGTGCGGCCACCTTCGGCAACGCCGGAGGAGGACTCAACGAAGGTCGTCACCGTGGACGTGCCGCAGATAGCACCGGTCGTGGTGGCAATCGCGTCAGCCAGCATGGCCTTGTCCATGTTCGGCACTTCGCCTTCCTTGGTCAGCATGTTGCCACGCGCGCAAGCACCGTAGAGGGTGCCGATGGTATCGAACATATCGACCATGCAGAACGCCAGAGAGGTGGTCGCGATGGTCAGCACGGTGTTGGCCACACCATGCGTCTCAGCATAGGGCGCGAAATTGAAGCCTTCGGTGAAGACCTTGCAGAAGGAACCGGAGAAGAACTGTTCAAAGGCCTTGAAGGGGCTATCCATGGTGATATTCACCGCGAACTCCTTCACCGTCAGGAAGCCCAGCACATAGTACAGCACAGCGCCGCCAACGATACCCAGCAGCACAGAGCCCTTGACCTTACGATGGCTCATGATGGCGATTGCCAGCAGGGCCACGATGGTCACGACCATGCCCATGATATTGGCATTCCAGCCATTGGTGAGCAGGTTGAAGGAGGCCAGCGTCACACCCGTAGCCGCATCCGGCACGATGATGCCCGCATTCTGGAGGCCCAGGAACGCGATGAACAGGCCGATACCAGCCGGAATCGCCACGCGGACAGCCTGCGGGATGGCCTGGAAAATCAGCTTGCGCAGACCCGTGACCGTCAGCAGGATGAACAGCAGGCCGTCAAAGAGCACCAGCACAAGGGCATTGGCATAGCTAAAGCCCAGGCCGAGAACGACCGTATAGACGAAGTAAGCATTCAGGCCCATGCCGGACGCCTGCGCCAGGGGCAGATTCGCCAGCAGACCAATCGCAACCGTACCGATGACAGCGGAGATGGCGGTGGCGATGTAAATCGCGCCGTACTCCACGCCGGGAATGGCAGAGAACATGCCCGCGTTCACCATGAGGATGTACGCCATGGCGAAGAAGGTCGTCAGACCTGCCATGATTTCCGTGCGCAGGGTGCTGCCCTTGGCGGTATAGCCGAAGTAGCGATCCAGCGCATTGGTATTCTTGGTAGACGTCATGAATCAATTTCCTCCCTTGATTCTTCTTTTTTTCCTCCAAAAAGGAAAGCAGAATTATTATATCACAAAAATCGTGTTTTTGCCACATATTTTTCATTTATTTTGAAATTTTGTTCGGACTTTTTCTTCTTTTTGGATTCCTCCTTCTCTATCGGTTGCCTGTTTTTGTTACAAAGTCGAACATTTGTAGAAGTTCCACTGCTGTTTCTTTTGCCTGGTGTGTTTGCAGGATGACTTGGCAATCGGCGCGGCCCTCTCAGTCACCTTCGGTGACAGCTCTCCCAGAGGGCGAGCCAAGGACGTTGGCCATGCAAGACTTTCAAGCCCGAGGCGATTGGGATTGTTACTAGTGTACGTTGCCGGAACAGGAACATCCTGTAAAGCGAAGACTTGTTGGAGCAAGACCACCCCTTGGCTCTCCCTCTGGGAGAGCTGTCGGCCTCTGGCCGACTGAGAGGGCTTACTTCGCGCTCCATGCCACCTCCACGAAGAAAGACACGCATCATGCTACAGCCACCACACGAAAAACGGGTGTTGCAGACAAGCCCATCTGCAACACCCAATTCTTATTTCGCTTCGGCCCAGTTCGTGCCCTGATGCACATCCGCAAGCAGCGGGACGCGCAGGGAAATCACATTCTCCATCGCTTCCTTGAGCAGGACAGCCGCACGGCTGACTTCCTCCGGAGGACATTCCAGCAGCAGCTCGTCGTGTACCTGAAGGATAAGCCGGCTTTGGAGTCCCTCACGGCGAAGAGCTTCGTCAACACGCACCATCGCCAGCTTGATGATGTCGGCGGCTGTGCCCTGGACGGGCGTGTTCATCGCGGCACGCTTGCCGAATTCACGAACGACGGCCTTGTCGCTCTGCAATTCCGGCAGGTAGCGCCGCCGCCCCAGCATCGTCAGGGCGTAGCCGTTGTCCTTGCCTTCCTGCGCGCTGCTTTCCATAAAACGCTTGACGCCGGGATATTTGGCGAAGTAACGGTCAATGAACTGCTGTGCCTCCTGACGGGTGACGCCGGTGTTCTTGGCCAAACCAAAGCCACTGATGCCGTAAATCAGGCCAAAGTTGACGGCCTTGGCGCGGGAACGCAGTGTGCCATCCACCTCCGATAGCGGCACGTCGAAAATCTCGCTGGCCGTGCGGGCGTGGACGTCCTGACCGGTGGTGAATGCCTCCACCAGCGCGGCGTCGCCGGAGAAATGCGCCATCAGACGCAATTCAATCTGGCTGTAGTCCGCATCCAGCAAGACCCAGCCTTCGCGCGGCAGGAATGCCTGACGAATCTCCCTGCCTTCCTCGGTGCGGACGGGAATATTCTGCAAATTCGGTTCGCTGGACGAAATGCGTCCTGTCGCCGTGGCCACCTGGTCGAAGGTCGAATGAACGCGTCCCGTTGCATCCGTCAGGCGCAGCAAACCCTCCACATACGTGGAATTCAGCTTCGTCAACTGGCGATAGCGCAGCAGGGGCGTGATGACCTCCGGCGCAATGTCCTGCAAGCCCTCCAGCACCTCGGCAGAGGTGGAGTAGCCGCGCGCCGTCTTCTTGCCGTGCGGCAGCTGCAAGGTGTCAAACAGCACCTCACCCAGCTGCTGGGTGCTGTTGAGATTGAAGGTTTTGCCACACGCGGCGTAAACCTGCTGGCGGCACTGCTCAATTTCCTCGCTGTAGCGCTGTCCCAGCGTGCGCAGGAACGCCGTATCGACCGTGAAGCCGAACGTCTCCATCCGGTACAGCACGCCCGAAAGCGGCATCTCCACATCGCGCATCAGGTGCATCATGCCCATGCGCTCGATTTCCTGCTGCTGATAGACGCACAGGGAGAGCAAGCCGCGCGCATCGGCAGGCAAATCGCCACAAAGCGCCTTCAGACTGTAGCTTTTCTCCTGCGGGTTGAGCAGATAGGCGCCCAGCTGCGTATCCCACGCGTAGGCTTCCGGCTGCGGCAGATTCGCCCGGTGCAGACGGTGGCGCAGCAGCTTGCCATCATGCACGCACATCGGGTGCGCCTGCATCACCGGTGCAAGCACGTCCAGCAGCTCCTGCGGATCAGCACCCAGAGACAGCAGATCGCCACCCATGGTGACCACGCACCATGCGCCCGTTTCGCTTGCCGCGGAAAGCGTGTCCTCATCCAGATACACGGCCAACTGCTTCTCACCCGCATGGGCGTGCAGCCACGTGTGCCATTCCTGCGCCGTGGAGAAGCGTTCGCCCTCGGCAAAGGGCAAAAGCGTCAGCGTCGCGGCCTCCTCCACCGCCTGTGCGACGGGTGCATCCGTATCGCCCTGAATGCGGCGAATGATGCTGTTCAGGCGCAGCTTTTCCAGCTCCGCAACGCCCTGGCGGAAGTCCGGCAAGGCACACGCCTTGAGCGAGAACGTGACCGGCGCATCCCGGCGAATGGTCGCCAGCTCCCGGCACATGCGCGCCTGATCGGCCCATGTCGCCAGCTTTTCGCCCAGCTTGCCCTTCACCTCGCCCGCATGCGCCAGAATGTTATCCAGCGTGCCATACTGGGTCAGCAGCTTGACCGCCGTCTTATCGCCAACGCCCGGAATACCGGGAATATTATCGCTGCTATCGCCCGCAAGGCCCTTCCAGTCAATGACCTGCTCGGGCGAAAAGCCATACGTTTCATGCACCATGGCGGGCGTGAAATGCGTCGTTTCACTGATGCCCTTGCGCGTGAAGAGTACCTGCGTGCTATCCGACACCAGCTGCAAGGCGTCGCGGTCGCCCGTCAGCAGCAGCGGCATGACCCCTGCCTTTTCGCCCAGCAGGGACAAGGTACCCAGCAGGTCATCGGCCTCCCAGCCCTGCATGGAAAACACCTGAATGCCCATGGCCGGCAGCAGGGTGCGAATCGTGCGGAACTGCTGGCGCAATTCATCCGGCGTCGCGGCGCGTCCCGCCTTATAATCCGGGTAGGCCGTATGGCGGAAGGTCGGCGCATGCTCATCAAAGCAAACCGCCAGATACTGCGCCCCTTCCTCACGCACAGCTTTGAGCATCATGGTCAGAAAGCCATAAATCGCATTGGTATAAATGCCATCCGCATCCATCAGCGGCAGCGCGTGAAACGCACGGTGCAGCAGACTGTTACCATCAATAATCAGGAAGGTATCCTTCATAAAACGTTCTCCTTCTGGTCAAAAAAAGTTCCTCTCCCTCATTGTACCTTTCCGAATGATTCTTGTCAACCTCCGCATATGCTTTCCCGGAAAGGAGCTGAGCATGCGATGCGTCTGCTTTTGCTGGGCGTGATGGGCTGCCTGCTGATGCGTGCGCCCAGCGCCATGGCCGCCGCCGAGGAGGCGTGCCTGCTATTTGTGCGCAGTGTCCTGCCCGGGCTGTTCCCGTATCTGGTGCTGTCGCAGATGTTCCTCAGCCGTTGCCCGGGAGACATGCCAGCCTGGAGCCTGCGCCTGTTGGGCTGGTGCGGCGGTTCGCCCTCCGGAGCGCGAATGCTCGCCCTGCGACCGGGACTATCGCGGCGCACACAGAAGGAGCTGGCCGTCGCCTGTGCCACGATGAGCCCGATGTTCCTCTCCGGCACGCTCGGGACGTGGCTGCAAAGCCGCCGTGCCGGATGGATTGCGCTGGGCAGTGTCCTTCTGGGCGGCTACCTGACGGGAAAGCTGAGCACATGGCGGTGCAACAAGGAAACAACGACATCCGCAACGGCCGCCACAACCGCACCGATTTCCTTCGCCGCCGCCATCGAAAGCGCCGCGAAAACGATGCTGCTTGTCTGCGGCACGATGACGATGCTCCGCGTGTTCCTGTCGTTTTTCTCCAGCGTGCCGCCACCGTGGCAGCTGCTCATTACCACCCTGTTGGAGGTCACAACCGCCACGCAGGAAATGGCGCTGCTCCCCTTGCCGTTGCCGCTTCGCACCGCGCTCGTCTCCGGCGCATCGGCCTTTGGCGGCATGGCCATCGTGATGCAAAATCGCGCGTATTATCCGCAAGGGCTGCTTTCCCTGCCCGCACAAATTTTCTGGCAGGTCGTGCATGCCCTGTTGACCTTTCTGTTTTCTCTCGGCCTCGCGCTTTTTCTTTTGTAACCCGTTTCAATGCACTTTCTGGACTGTTTTCAGGAAAATTTCGACCAGTTTTGCGAATCACCTTGTCATTGTATGTAACCTATGCTATAATCAAAAATGGAAGTGTGCGCTGCAAAAGGCGCATCCACAAGAAGTAAAAACCGACGGCAAACCAGCGCGTCCCTGCCGCCGTAACGGAGGAATGTCCAACATGGGTACCTTTGAAATCCGGGATGATTTTTATCTGAACGGGGAGAAATTCCAGGTCATTTCCGGTTCGATTCACTATTTCCGCGTCCTGCCGGAGTACTGGCACGACCGTCTGCTGAAGCTGCGCAACATGGGCTGCAACACGGTGGAGACGTACATCCCCTGGAACTTCCACGAGGAAAAGCAGGGTCAGTATGACTTCACCGGCCGCCGCGACATTGTTCGCTTTGTCAAGACGGCGCAGGAGCTGGGCCTGTACGTCATCATTCGTCCCGCGCCCTACATCTGCGCAGAATGGGAGTTCGGCGGCTTCCCGGCATGGCTGCTGAAGGAAGA
The DNA here is from genome assembly GCA_964464815.1 of uncultured Faecalibacterium sp. Lineage (GTDB taxonomy): Bacteria > Bacillota > Clostridia > Christensenellales > Aristaeellaceae > UBA11524. Next base: position 2,787 of record CAYXHF010000063.1, on the reverse strand, counting down.
CGGTATGCGCTTCCGCTGCTGCGAGGAAAAGTACCTGAACGCCTTCCTGCAATACTTCGATCACCTGCTGCCGCTGCTGGCGCCGCTGCAAATCACGCATGGTGGCCCGGTCATCATGATGCAGGTGGAGAACGAATACGGCTCGTATGGCGACGACACGCGCTATCTGGAAGCCCTGCGTGATGCCATGCGTGCGCGTGGCATTGACGTGCCGCTTGTTACCTCCGACGGCCCGGAGCATGATATGATGGCCTGCGGCAAGGTCGAGGGCGTCCATCAGACGGGCAACTTCGGTTCGCACACCCGCGAACGCTTCGACTATATGGCCTCCCTGGGCATCAAGCCGCTGATGTGCATGGAATTCTGGTGCGGCTGGTTCGACCACTGGGGCTGTGGCGGCCACGCGCACACGGATGCGGCTTCCTCCGCCAAGGACTTTGCGGAAATCCTCGACCGTGGTCACGTGAACATCTACATGTTCCACGGCGGCACGTCCTTCGGCTGGATGAACGGCGCGAACGACTACGACAAGCTGACGCCCGACGTCACCAGCTACGACTATGACGCCCTGCTGACCGAGGACGGCCGCGAGACGGAAAAGTACCGCCTCTTCAAGGCCGAAATCGAAAAGCGCAAAGGCCCGATTCCGCAGACGCCTGTGACGCCGATTCCGGTCAAAGCCTACGGCGAGGCAACCATGACGGCCTCCGTGCCGCTGCTGTCGCTGACCCAGAAGCTCCCCAAGACGCAGGGCGTTTGCCCGGTCAGCATGGAGCGTCTCGGCCAGAATTACGGCTACACGCTCTATCACACCACCCTGACCAACGAGGAAACGCTGCGCAAGCTGCAGCTGGTCAACGCCGCCGACCGCGCCATCATCATGATTGACGGCCAGCACGTGCTGACGCTGTATGACCGCGAATTGCAGTCCGCCTACAACTTCTCAGAGCCGCTGCCGGTTCGCAAGGGCGCATCGCTGGATATTCTGGTGGAGAACCTCGGCCGCGTCAACTACTCCTTCAAGCTGGAGCATCAGCGCAAGGGCATTGATACCGCCGTTGTCATCAACGACCACCAGAAATTCCACTGGGAAATGACCGTCATTGACGAGGATACCCTGCGCGCCATGCGTCCCGAAGGCTTCTCCTCTCAGGAGACGGCGCCGAGCGTGCATGCTTTCACCTTCCATGTGGACGAGAAGGCCGACACCTTCCTGGATATGTCCGCATGGGGCAAGGGCACGGTGCTGCTCAACGGCTTCAACCTCGGCCGTTTCTGGGAGATTGGCCCGCAGAAGCGCCTGTACATTCCCGCGCCGCTGCTGCGTGAAGGCGATAACGAGCTGCTGATTCTGGAAACCGAAGGCAAATGGGGCAAGATTACGCTGGAAAGCGAACCCGATTTGGGCTAATACGACAAAATACCCTGCGTTCATCCAACCGGACGAGCGCAGGGTACATTTTTGTTTTGGAGAAAACGGATTACTTGCCGACCTTGCTCAGGGCGTCTTCAACAGCCGCCATGATGGCCTTGCTGGAAACCGTTGCACCAGAGGCCGCGTCCACAGCCGTGGAGTTCGCCGCCACGATGGCATCCGGAATCGTGTCATACGCCGGGTTGCACACGCCAGCCGTGTCGCTATGGGACAGGACGTCAATCTTGGCAATCTTATCGCCGTCCATGGTGACCTTCACGCGAACCGTGCCGCCGAAGCTCTCAGCCTCGCCGATGTACTCATTCGCGCCCAGCGTTTCTTCTTCCACGACCGGCTCGGTCACGGGCAGGGGCGCAAAGCCAAAGTGCGCGTTAAGCAGCTCCACCGTGCGGCGGGCCACGTCACCGCTCAGACCGCCACAACGACGCTTGCGGATGATGTCACCACGTTCCACGTTCGCGGCGTTCATGAACTTGGTGATGGAGTCCACGCAGTTCACACTCGGCGCAACCGTCTGCACAGGGGAAGCGGATTCCGGCTGATAAATCGGCAGGTTGGTGGAGCAATACCAGGCGAAGAGATCCTTCGTAATCTGGCGGGAATCAGCAGATGCGCACACCAGGCCGATGATGCCAACCGCACCACCCAGCGCGCCGCACAGCGTGCCGCAGGTGTAGCCTTCCTTACCATTGGCGAACATTTCCTCCGGAATCACCGTGTAAGGATAGCCGACCTTTTCGCGCAGGGCAACCAGCAACGCCTTGGCCACGCCATAGCAGCAGCCATTCTCGAAATAGCCTTCATACGCCAGCTTTTCCACATATGCGGGATCAAGCTCCACGTAGGGGTAGGGGTATGCGGGGATTTCCTCATTCTCCGCCTTCGCAGTGTTCATCAAGCCCGGAACACTTGCCGCCACCGCAGCGCCGCCCAGCAGCACCGCACCCTTCTTCAGGAATTCACGACGAGTCTGCATCAAATTTTTCCTTCTTTCTTCTTTCTTCCCTCTTCTGCTTTTATGCAGAATGTGGTTTTATTTTACACATTTTTTTGCATTTGTCAAGACGTTTTCATGATATTTGTACAATTTTTTACAAAGATTGATTCATTGCATATTGTTGAACAGGATTGTATTTGTTGAAGCTTTTTCCTACGAAAAAAGCAAATTGAACAGCCGCTTTTTCTTGCTGTAAGGCGTATTTTATTGAAATAAAATCTCCGGAAACCTTCGGCGCCACTTTTGTGGTGATCTTGTTCAGCAACAAAAAACGCTCTTCACTAACGTGAAGAGCAAAATAGGAATCCGGCAGCGACTTATCCTCCCGGGCCGTGTCCAGCCAAGTACTTTCAGC
>CAYXHF010000062.1:0-9332 GCA_964464815.1 uncultured Faecalibacterium sp. | reverse complement strand
CAATCCTCTCCACGAACCAGCAAAGCACGCGCTCGCAGAGCCGCGGAGACTAATTTCCTTCCCGTAAGGACGGCAACACTTCTGCTTAAAAAACCACGCTTTGCACATTCCGCCACGACCAGACATTGTCTGCCCCAAAGAAAACCGGTCACTCCTTCATTGCCACACCAAAGCCAACTAACACGGAGAAATCCGAAGGGTTCCAAGGGGCGACCGGAAAGCCCCTTGGTTGCAACACACAAAGTCAAGTAACCCGGAGAAAGCCAAGCAATTCCCTTAAACCATGCTTGTTTCTTTCCATGCGGGAAGAAAATTAGTCTCCGCGACTCTTCGAGCGCGTGCTTTGCGGGTCTGGATAGAGGATTGAGTGCGTTTTTTCTTGTTGCACCTCTGGGGTTTTACCCCAGACCCCACAAGGGCTCTGCCCTTGACCTGCGAAGGGCCATTGGCCCTTTCGAAACCCATTTCGCGATTGGGTTGACGCGATATTCCTGCAATTTCCGCGTAGTTGGCTCTTTTTCGCTTGTTTTTTCCCTGAGTTGGTTTGTTTTCCATTTCACCCCTTGACAAATGCCTTCCCTTTTGATATAATTATTTTGTTCTTGCGGCCGTGGCGGAATTGGCATACGCGCACGTTTGAGGGGCGTGTCCAGCAATGGGTACGGGTTCAAGTCCCGTCGGCCGCACGTTCGTCTTCTGAGCTTTCTCAGAAGACTTTTTTTGTGTCTCCATTTCTTTACCCGCGTCATGCGTTCCTTTCACGCATGACGCGGGTTTTCGTTTATCCTAACAGAATCGCCAATGCCCCACCCCCCTTCGGCGTAGGATAGCGCCTGACATCGTGCATCCACTGCAAAACCTCCTTTTGATATGCCTTCCTATATTAGACGGACGAAAAGGGCGTTTGGTTCACAGAAAATCAATTTTTTTTGAAGAAAGCTTCCCCATGCATCCTTTCAATCTTAAATCAGCTTAAACCTTCTTAAATGGCCTTAAATTTCCTTGCCATTTTCCGCAAAACATGCTATCCTCCTGTTGAAAGACGAACGCCCGTTCCCGCCGCGATGTTCGTTTTAACGCCAGGGAAGCTTTGAATCAATGAGGTGGTACGATAGCGAGCAAAATTTCTGCAAGAAGCAGATGGCTGAAATTCAGCCGTTAGCGTGCTGCCGAATGATTCAGAGATTCCTTGAGAAAAGGATGTGGCATTGCTTTGACAAATATCACGACAACCCTCACCTACACGACCGACCTTTCCAAGCCCTTGCGGCAGATTGCGCTTTCCACCGTCTTCATCAGCGACGGACGCAAGGCACATCGTTTGCTGGTACACGTGCTTCGTGACGGCGAAAAGCTACCGCTGGATGGCATGCGCGTCGGTGGCACGGTGCGCCATGTACGCGCCGGCATCACCATTCCCCTGCATGGCACGGTTTCAGGACATACCGCCGCCGTCGTGCTGCCACGGGAGGTGTATCAGACACCCGGCGCGATTGAAATCTACCTCACGCTCATGCATCAGGACGTGTGTAGCTGCATTCTGGCGGCAACGGCATGCGTCCTGCCCGCAAGCACGGATCACTGGGTCGACACCTCCACGGCGCACTATTCCCTGCACGAGATGCAGGAAAAGCTCTCATCGCTGGAGGCGCGTTTGTCCCAGATGACCACGGGCGGCAGTCTTCCTGCGTCCAGTCAGCTCGTTTCCGCACAAGCGCTCAAAAGCTGGCGCTTTTCGCTCCTTTCCACCACCGCTGGCAGTGGCAGCGTCTCCACCTTGGCGGCCGCACCGTCCTATGACGATAGCCAGTGGACGCGCGTCACTGTCCCGCACGACTGGTCGATTGGCCTGCCCTTCAATGCATCCAGTCCTTCCACCTACGAAGGCGGCTACCTGGACGGCGGCGACGCGTGGTATCGCACCAGCGTCACATTGCAGGTGCAGACCGGACATCGCTATCTGCTGCACTTTGACGGCGTGTATATGGAAAGCACCGTCTACATCAATGGCCGTGAAGCGCATCAAAACATGTATGGCTACAACCCGTTTGTGGTCGATGCAACCGATTTTCTGCAATCGGGTGAAAACACTCTCGCCGTATTCGTGCGGAATCCGCAGCCTTCATCCCGCTGGTATTCGGGTAGTGGCCTCTATCGCCCGGTGACGCTGCTGACCTACCTGGATCATCAATTGCGCATGGAGCGTATTCGCGTCACAACGCACGACGGCGCAGACGGCCTCCCCAGCGGCGATACGGAGGTGACGCTGGACGTCTCCAACCAGTCCGGACACGAGCTTTCCTGCCTGCTGACCGCCAACTTCTTCTCGCCCAGCGGCGAAAAGGTTGCATCCACTGAGAAGGAATTGCTGCTCTCCACCGCACAGGCACAGCACGTTTCACTCCGCGTCCTTGTGCCTTCTCCTGCGCTTTGGGGCATCGGGCAAGGCACGCTTTACAGCGTCCAACTGGTCGCGAAAACGGATAGCGCCGTCCAGCGCAGTCCGAGGGTCACGTATGGCTATCGCTCCATCCGCTTTGACCCAAACACGGGCTTCTACCTCAACGGCATGCACACCAAGCTCAAGGGCGTTTGCGTCCATCACGACGGTGGATGCATCGGCGCGGCCGAAAACAGAAGCGCCATCGAGCGCCAGGTTGATTTGCTGATGCAAATGGGCTGCAACGCGATTCGCCTGACGCACAATCCCTTTGGCACAGCTTATCTGGAGGTGTGCCAGCAAAAGGGCATTTTGCTGATTGAGGAGCTGTTCGACGGCTGGACGAAGGTCAAAAAGCCGCAGGACTTTGGCCGCCATTTCGCCAAGCACTACCAGACCGTCATCACCAGCACCATTGAGCGCGATTGGAACAACCCTGCCATCATCCTCTGGTCGCTGGGCAATGAGGTGACGACCAACCTGACCGCTGATGACTATACAGAGGAGGAGCTGACAAGCGTCTGCCAGCAGCTTTGCGACGCCGTTAAGCATCTGGACGCCACGCGCCCGACCACACTGGGCAACAATGCGCCCGCCGGTGCGCTCAAGGCGCTGATGCGCATTGTGGATGTCGTGGGCATCAACTACCAAAGCAACAACCAGTCCTATCAGCCCGATAAGCCGATTTACGGGAGCGAAACGACCTCTGCGCTCTCCTCGCGCGGTGTGTATCAGCAGGACAACAGCCGCCATGTCTATCCGTCCTACGACAACAAGACCGTCGCATGGGGTTCCCCTGCCGCACAGACGGTCAATGACTATCTGAATCATCCGCGCTCCTGCGGTCATTTCGTCTGGACAGGCTTTGACTATATCGGTGAACCGACCGAGTGGAATGCCTATCCGGCAAAATCCTCCTACTTTGGTATCGTGGATACCTGCGGCTTCCCCAAGGATATTTACTACATGTACCAGTCCATGTGGACGGACACGCCCATGATTCACATGCTGCCCCACTGGACGCACGCAGACGGCGACACCGTGGACGTGTGGCTGTATTCCAATTGCGCCCGCGTTGAATTGTTCCTCAATGGCGCATCCCTTGGTGCAAAAGTGCTGTCGGAGCGTGGCAGCAAGAATGAATTTGCCTATCGCGTTCCCTTTGCCGCTGGCACGCTGGTTGCCAATGGATATGATGCCGATGGCGTCCTCGTCGCGCAGGATGTGCAATATACCGCCGGTGCGCCCTTCCAGCTGGCCTTGTCCGCCAATGTCCGGACGGTGCAGGCCGCGTCGGACGATTTGTGCTACATTACCTGCGATGTGCTGGACAAGAACGGCACGCTCTGCCCCGATGCGGAGAATGTCGTCACCTTCTCCGTCTCCGGTGGCGAGGTCATCGGCACGGACAACGGCCATGGCGCATGCGTGGAAGCATATCAGGGCGCTACGCGTTCGGCCTTCTCCGGCAAATGCCTGTGTGTCGTGCGCCCAAGCAGCAGCCTCGGCTCGCTGACGGTCACGGCTACTTCCAGCGGCCTCACTGCCGCAACGATTGTCATTGAAAAGGGCAAGCAAACCCAGCAGGCCACCATCACCCGTGCCGCCTTCTGCGATGCGCTCAATCCGCCGCGCCGTGACCTGACGCGCGACATTCCGGCCACGGACATCCGACTTTCGGCCAGCACGCTTTCTCTGCACGTGGGCGATACGGCACTCCTCACCGCCACCGTCACGCCGCAGGACACCACCGACGTACTGCAATGGTTCGCCAGCAGCAGCGGCATTATTTCGCTCTCCGGCGGCGCAATCACTGCCCTGCGTGTGGGCAGCGTGACCGTCACCGCCAAGTGCGGCACACAGACAGCCTCCTGTGTCATTACGGTCGAGGCGGCCACGGTTGAAGTCAGCAGCATCCAGATTACGCCTTCCGTCCTGACGCTTTCTGTCAATGAAACGCAGACGCTGACGGCCACCATCCTGCCGGACAACGTCACGGACAAGACCGTCACCTGGAGCATCACGCCGCAGGGCATCGCCAGCATCACAGACGGCCACGTGACAGCCCTTTCAGCAGGCGAGGCAACCATCACCGCCCGTTGCGGCGCACAAAGCGCTACCTGCGCCCTTGTCGTGACGGAAGAAAATCAGACCATCACATCCCTGACGCTGAGCAGCACCCAGCTTGCCATTTCCAGCGGCGGTTACGCCTCCCTGACCGCCACGTTTTTGCCTTCGGACAGCGACGCCGAAATCCTCTGGACAAGCAGCAACACCGCCATCGCCGACGTGACCGGCAACGGCGCCACCGCCGTCGTTTGGGGCAGCAGCACCGGTGAATGCAGCATCACCGCGCATTGTGGCGGCCTCACGGCCAGCTGCACCGTCTCCGTGACGGAGGATGCTTCTTCCCTGCCCGTGCTGTACCGTCTGCCCGGTACGCAGACCTTCACCGCCGATGAGGATCACGTGATTGACACGGGCCTGAAGCTCTTTGAAAGCATCACGCCCAAGCCGAAATACACCATCCTCTTTGACATCAACATCGGCGAAAACGCCATTCCCAAGACAAACAGTGACACCGTTGTTCTGGCGCACTGCATGGAGGAATCCAGCCCGTGGCCCGGTCTGGTGCTGCAAATCGCCGGACACGACACGCCCACACTGCAAGCCAACCTGTACGGCTCGCTCTACCGTATTCTGGGCAACTGCACCGGCAAATGGATTCACGCAGGCCTCATTCTGGACGGCGAACAGTGGCAGGGCCATGCGCGCACGAATCCAGGCACAGCCAAGGCGCTCATCAAGGAGACGATTGCCAGCTACACCACCCCCGTGGACAAGACACTGCTCATCGGCGGCTATCAGACCTCCGACGGCACGCACGGCCGCTTCTTCGATGGCAAAATCAACCAGTTCATCGTCTACGAGGGTGCGATGACCGAGGAGGAATTGCAGAAATGGGTCAACGTGATTCTTTGATTCCCTGCCAAATGCTGCTTGACTGCTTTGCCCAGATGCATTCCGAGCATTGGGCCTATCGGATGGGTGCGGCGGAAAGGGGCTGCGTGGACTGCTCCGGTGCGTTTGTCTACGCCTATCGCCAGTCGGGAAAGCGCATCTATCACGGCTCCAACCGCATTGCCCGGACGGAGGTGGTGGCGCTGCTGCCGATTTCCTGCGCCGAACCCGGCATGGCGGCCTTCAAGCGCCGCAAGCCGGGCGAGCAGCGCTATGCGCTCCCTGCTGCCTACCGCACGGGCGGCAGGTACGCCACCCAGGACATAAACGACTACTACCACATCGGCCTGATTGCGCCGGACATGACCGTCCTGAACGCCCAAAGCGCCGCAACAGGCTTCACTGCCTCGCCCCTGTCGCAGTGGGATTGCGTAGGCTATTTGACACAGGTCGATTATCAGAAGGAGGATTCCATGACAAACACCGCATTTGTGACCGCCAGCAGCGGCCAGACCGTCAATCTTCGTCAGCGTCCCGACAAAGGCAGTCTCATCATTGCCCGTGTGCCCATTGGCACACCGGTGCAGGTGAAGGACACAACGGATAGTTGGGCACAGGTGACCTATGGCAACCACACCGGATACATGATGGTGCAATACCTGAAAGCAGAGCTTTGCACCACAGATCTGCTTTCCCGCCTATCGGCACTGGAAAAGCGCGTCGCCGTTCTGGAAGGAGGCATGTGATATGCCCGAATGGGTGCGTACCTTGCTGACCGTGGTCAGCTCGATTCTGGCTTCCTCCGGCTTCTGGGCCATGGTGCAAGCCCACACCAGCAAGCATGATGCCAATTCGCGTCTTCTGCTCGGCCTGGCACATGACCGCATTGTTGATCTGGGCGTTCGCTACATTCGCCGGGGATACATCACACAGGATGAATACGAAAATCTAAACGACTATCTGTATGAACCCTACCGCCAACGAGGCGGTAACGGTTCAGCTAAGCGCGTGATGGAAACGGTCAGGCAATTGCCGTTTCAGCAACATGAGGAAAGAAAGGAGGGGTGATAGCGTAATGGGCCTGTTTCTTACTTTTTTCATTAGAGCGCCCCTGACAACTTTTCATCTACGTTACACACAGGTCTATCCTTTTCTTGCATAATGCATATTGAAATCATCAGGAGGTATTGATGATGGATGGTATTGTATTAGGTGGTTCTCTCAACTGTCGAAAAGAGCCCTCGAAAAGTAGCCATCACTAGGACGGTTTTCCACCGGAACTCTGCTAGCCGTAACGAATTCAAGCGATACAGATTGGTATCAAACAACCTACAATGATACTATTGGTTATGTCATGAAATCATTTGTCGCCGTATCCGGTGATACTGTTAAGGTCAATGCATCCAATGTGAATGGAAGAGACAATGCAAGCACAACCGGTACAAATGTACTCTATACGCTTAGTTCACCCACCACTGCAAGCGTACTTTCCGTCACCAGCAATTGGGTCAACATTCAACCAGAAGGAAAAGACAGCGGTTGGATTCATGCCAAATATGTAAATCTGAGTACAAGCAACAGTTCTTCGGCTGGTGATAGCACCGATACACCCAGCACTCCAGACAATACAGATGACCCTACCTTTACCGCTGGCCATTTTGGTCGAACCACAAAAACAGGCGTTCGTTTAAGAACTGCCCCAGATTCAGATGAATTCGTTCAAGTTGTCAAAGGTAGCATGTTCATGATTGAAGGAACCAAACGGGCCCTGTTGTTAGTGGCAGTTCCAGCACACTTTGGGTGAAAATCCGTTTCGGCAAGGGGGACGGAACTCACGATTTTCGTTACGTTCATTCGAGTTGTTTTGGAGAAACGTGTTCCATGCAAAATGTACTAACATTACGAATCGTTACCATTGCCCAAACGCTGGTAAATAATACTGGCGGTAATTTAGGCATGTCAGGAGACTGGTGTCAACGCTTCATTTGTAGACGGAACGGTTGGCGAAGAATTGTTCCAGATTCAATGGTAATGTTATCCTGTTGTCATTTTGAAAAAGCAAAAAAAGCGCGGAATCACGATACACACATCATGATTCCGCGCTTTATTATGCAATTTCTACCAAATAGTGAGGAATACCACGCATTACTTCAGCATGGACTCTTCCCAGCTGTCGAACGGCTTGATGCCCAGCAGCTCGGCCACGGTCGGCGCAACGTTCGCCAGGCCGAAGTGGTTGCCTTCCTTCAGCTCGTGACGCTCGTCCTTGTCGTAGACGATGAAGGGAACAGGATTCAGGCTGTGCGCCGTGCGGACGCTGACCTTGCCCTTCTTGTTCTTCTCCAGCATCTGGTCGGCGTTGCCGTGGTCAGCCGTCACGCACAGAATGGCACCGTACTCGTCACAGGCCTTCTTCACGCGCGCCAGGCACAGGTCAACAGACTCCACCGCAACCTCGGTCGCCAGCAGGTTGCCGGTATGGCCGACCATGTCGCCGTTGGGGTAGTTGCAGCGGATGAAGCCGTACTTGCCGCTCTTAATGGCATCAACCACCAGGTCGGTGATTTCGGTGGCCTTCATCCAGGGGCACTCGTCGAAGGAGCGCACGTCAGAGGGCACTTCCACCCAGGTTTCCAGCTCCTCGGAGAACTTCTCGGAGCGGTTGCCATTCCAGAAATACGTCACGTGGCCATACTTCTGCGTCTCGGAGCAGGCGAACTCATTCACGCCATGCTGCACCAGCAGCTCGGTCAGGGTATTGCGGATTTCCGGCGGGTTGACCAGGAAGGACTTGGGGATGCACAGGTCGCCGTCATACTGGAGCATGCCAGCATACTTCACCTTGGGCATTTCGCCACGGTCGAACGCGTCGAAGGAGCTATCGCCATCAAAGGCCATGGAGATTTCCTGCGCACGGTCGCCACGGAAGTTGAACAGAATAACGCTATCGCCATCCTGCATCTTACCAACCGGCTGGCCATCCTTCGCAATCACGAACGCCGGCAGATCCTGGTCAATCACGCCCGTTTCCGCACGGAACGCCTCAATAGCTTCCTTCGCGGTCGCGAACTGACGGCCAATGCCATGCACATGCGTATCCCAACCAGCCTTCACCATCGGCCAGTTCGCCTGATAGCGGTCCATCGTGATGGTCATACGGCCACCGCCAGAAGCAATCTGGCCATCGAAGGTCGCATCGTTCAGGGATGCGAGGACGTCCTCCAGCTCCTGCACATATTCCAGCGCAGAGGTTGCCGGCACGTCACGGCCATCCAGCAGGATATGGCAGCGCACGCGCTCCACGCCTTCGGCCTTCGCTTCCTTGAGCATCGCGATCAGGTGGGAAATATTGGAGTGAACATTACCATCGGACAGGAGGCCGATGAAATGCAGCGTCGCATGCTGATCCTTGAGGTCACTGACGAGGTTCTTCCAGGCATCGCTGGTATAAATCTTACCGGACTCAATGGATTCATTCACGAGCTTTGCGCCCTGAGAATAAATCTGGCCGCAGCCCAATGCGTTATGGCCGACCTCGGAGTTACCCATATCATCATCAGAGGGCAGGCCAACCGCCGTACCATGGGCCTTAATGATCTGCCAAGGGCAGGTTTCCTTCAGTTCATTCAGGGTCGGAGTAGTTGCCTGACGAACCATATTACCGAGTTCTTCTGTCGTTTCGCCCACGCCATCCATGACGACGAGCACAACCGGCTTCTTCATAAAGAAATTTCCTCCTTACACATCAAAACGAAAATCAAACGGGGAAATTGTTTGCCATCCATGCAAACCCATCTTATAGGATAGTCCATTTCTTGTCCAATGTCAAGGAAAAAGGCCGTAACAAAGGAAAAAAAGCAAGAGCCTCTCACGCGGAAAATGTAAAATAACGCATCCAACCCAATCGCGAAATGGGTTTCGAAAGGGCCAA
>CAYXHF010000061.1:0-9476 GCA_964464815.1 uncultured Faecalibacterium sp. | reverse complement strand
CTATTGAGGGGATGCCTAAACTGGGAAAACTAAATGCTTTAGTTGGTAAATATGTAAATCTCGATTATCCTCTTCCTAACGGTAAGATGGTAAAATTTTTAGATGACAAGACAACATATCTAGGTAATCAATTAGAATCAGAAATTGTAGATGGACTATGCTTCGGGATTCTTGCAAACATGGATTTTATCATGATATGTACCTATGAATCTGATGGAAAAAATCCTGAATTATTGCTTTATAAGAAGAGATAAATTCCCTTTTGCCGAGAGCTGAATAAGAACGACAAAATAGCTGTGCATCAATTTACGATGCACAGCTATTTTGCGCTTAAAAACGATTGTTCCTAATGACAACCACTCGTATCCGGCAGCCCAATCATTCCGGATGGAAAGCTGATTGGCTCTGTGACGCACGTACTAGTGAACGTCCCAACCACCGTGTATGGGATTTTCATTGAGCATATGCTGGATGCGGCAAGATAATCGTTATGCGCAAGGCAAAAGCTTGTCATTCAGGGAAAAGATATGCTATAATGAACAAACACATTACCGGCTTGTTCGCATCCTTCCCTTTGTCTTCGGTAATGTGAATCATTTTTTCAAGCATAATCAATCAGCATTGGACGGGGTGAATCATGAACAGCATCGTAATACGGCCCATAGAGCAACAGGATGATGCAGCCATTGCACAAATCATTCGGGATAACCTGGCAAAGTATCATTTAGATATTCCCGGAACGGCTTATTATGATCCGGAGCTGGATTGCTTAAGCCAGCATTATGCCAAGCAGCCTCATGAACGAATCTATTTGATTGCAGCAACAGATGCAGGAGAAGTGGTTGGCGGAATCGGAATGGCACTGTTCACAGGATTTCCACGTTGCGGAGAAATTCAAAAGCTATACGTGTCAGAAAAAAGCAAGCGCCAAGGGATAGGACAACGCTTGTTGGAAACCATCGAATGCTATGCCAGGGACAAGCAATTCCAGCGCCTGTATTTAGAAACACACACCAATCTTCAGGCGGCGGTTCGCCTATATGAAAGAAATGGGTATCAGAAAATCAGCCGACCCGCAGAAGTGGTTCACAGCACCATGGATTTATTTTACCTGAAGGAACTCGTTTAATACGAATTGCAAAATCGCCTCACACGAAAAATGCTCCCTGACGCATCAGGAAGCATTTTTCTTTTACACAATCGCGTATTTCTTCATGTGTCCAGCACCAGGTTACGGCCAGCACACGCCATGGCGACATTATTCCAGCATCGCAAACAGCTCGCCCTCGATGTGCAGCACATCGCCCAGCGGAATTTTCGTGCCATCCTGCATGATGAGGAGCTGCTCAAACCCATCCAGCTTCTTCACCACACCGTGCGCCTCCCGGTACGCACCTCCGGATTTTCGCGCATCCGGCTGAAAGTACGTGATGGACACCTCCGGCAAGTCGGCCAAATGCGCCATCAGAAGCTGTAGGCGCCGGTTCAGTTCCTCCAAGCCGGAATCGACCAAATCAATCTTGCTGTCGGTCAGCCGTGCGGTTTCCTGAATGGCCGCATCATACCCTGTCAGCGCCGCAAAGGGAGAAAACTGCGCGGCACGGTCGGCCATCGGCATTTGTGGCCGCGTCGGCGACACATGGTGCGGCAAATTGATAATATCCTCGTACATATGCGTTTCCTCCTCTGCTGATATGCTCCGTTTTGTAGGCATTCACGCCTTGTGGCCGCCAATCTGTTCATTGCGTGCCTTCGCCGTTGCGCCTTCCTCCAAATTCATGCCCTTGAGGATGGCATTCTTCCCGAATTTCTTTTTGATGGTGAGCATCGCCTGCTGCATCTTCTTTTCTCGTTCCAGTTCCGTCTGTTCGCGCTTTTGCGCCTCCTCCACGGCGGCAAAATCGGTGAAGAGATCCAGCTGCTCATACTGTGCCGTCTTGCTGGGCGCATCATTTTCGCCAAGCACGTGGTTGGCGGTGATGTTCATGCGGCGCACCAGCAGATTCTTGTCCACCATGCGGTCGAATAGTTCCGACACCGCGCCCATGATTTTCTTGGTCGAGGACGTATAACCATCCAGATTGATGGAGCCGTGCGCCGACTTCGGGATTTTTCGCCCGTAGCGGTCTGTTTCCACCGGGCCGCGATATTGCCGGCTCCGCACCGGGTCGGTGAGGTTGTCAATGTCGTAGCCCACATCAATGACAATCTGATCCGTCACCATTCCCTTGTCCACCAAGTCCAGCACCAGTACATCCGCCATTTCACGCAGGACAAGCTTCGCCTTCTCCGCTTCATAGGCGCAGTGCAGCACCTGTCCCGAGCCGATGCTGTTGCTGCTGGGCTTGTATGCCTTGATGTCGGCAATCGTGCAGGGCTCCCAGCCCCATGCATGGTCAATCAGCAGCTCCGCGTTCTTGCCAAAGAGCTTGTACAGCTTATCTTCCTGATACACCGAGCATCGTGCCACATCGCCCATCGTGAACATCCGGTTTGCTTCAAGCTTGCGCGCGTAGCCTCTGCCGACGCGCCAGAAGTCCGTGAGCGGCCGATGCGTCCACAGCTCACGCCGGAATTTCATCTCATCCAGCTCTGCAATGCGGACACCGTTTTCATCCGCCGGAATATGCTTGGCCACAATGTCCATCGCCACCTTGCACAGGAATAGATTCGTGCCAATTCCTGCTGTCGCCGTGATGCCGGTCGTTTCCAGCACGTCCAGAATGATTTTCATCGCCAGCGCACGCGGCGTCAGCTGATAGGTATGCAGGTAGTTCGTCACGTCCATGAACACTTCGTCAATGGAGTAGACCACAATGTCCTCCGGCGCGACGTACTTCATGTAGATGCGGTAGATTTGCGTGCTGATGTCCATATACCGCGCCATCTGCGGCGGCGCAATCACGAAATCAAGCGCAAGCCTGGGATTCTCCTGCAATTCAGACGCCAGACACGATGCGCCCTCCAGCGTTTTGTCCGGCGCATTCTGCCGACGCTTCGCATTCGCCTCCTTGACGCACTGTCTGACCTCAAACAACCGACACCGCCCTGACAGTCCATACCGCTTCAATGACGGCGTGACGGCAAGGCAAATTGTCTTGTCCGTGCGTCCTTCATCCGCGACAACAAGATGCGTGTCCAGCGGGTCAAGCCCACGATCACGGCATTCAACGGAGGCATAGAAGGACTTCAGGTCAATGGCAAGATAGGTGCGCTGTTGCATCCTTCGTTTGCCTCCCTTCGCAAAAAAATCACGTCAACCCTTGTATGACCATTATTCGATGATGCTATAGCCTGCCTGTGCAAGCACATTTGCAGCCCTTTGATCATTCTCAGCCTTTGTCAATACATAGTCGGTATTGAACGTGGAAATGGCAAAAATACCAATTTGATTGGCTGCCAAAACGCCTGAAATGGCCGATAAAATGTCAATCAAGCTCCTTACGTAACGCGCGCACCCAACAGGCATGCGTAAAATGGCTGCGGCGGAGGTGGCGCTATTCCTATTATACCACAGGGCGAGGCGGATGGATAGAGGAAATGGGACTTTTTGTTCGCATTTCATTTTCACGCTATCTATGCTACAATAGTACTACAGTTCACACACAGACAAGGAGGAATGAGAATGAATCGAATCAAGCGTTTGACCGCCACCCAGCGAGTGCTGCTGATACTTCCGCTTGTTCTCTGCGTTCTGTTTGCTTTTTTCTATGCCCGCACGATTGGGCGTGTTGGGTTTGCGTATCAAGGGGCAATTTTCGTTCCCGCCCAAAGTGGCGACGAGGTGGTTTATTCCGGCAAGCTGCAAGGAAAAGACGCGTCCTTCACCGTTTCTGCCCACAAGCGCGTAAGCTTTCAGCACGGTGATACATACTATGGGCCTTACACGGCCGTAGAGGATGCCAGTGCCATTCCCGACGACCAGCAGGACATGGCCGAATACATGACCGGCATAGAGCTTCGCCAAGGCGACGAGGTATTATTCCGCGGTGGCATTCTCCACACGGATGACAGAGACATATTTTATCCCGAGGCGGATAACGGCCAGCTGACGCGCGTCATCTATGTGGTCAACGGTGTTCATCACGATACAGCAGGGAACGTCATTGATCCGCTTGCGCCATCGGCAGCGGTGGTATGGGAATTGATGCAAGGGCCGACGCTCACGCATCGCGGAGATTGGGGCATCTACTGGATTGGTGTTTTTCTAAGCATAATCAATGCGGGTTACATCCTTTTTGCGGATGAGCTGTTTCGGTTTCGCCTATCGTTTCAGGTTCGGTTTCCAGCGGATGCAGAGCCTTCGGATTGGGAGCTGGCAGGGCGATTGATTGGAGAAATCATCATGTGCGGGATGGTTTTTGTCATATTGATGATTGGTGTATGCGCTGGATAAGGTTCTTCCGGCATGAGAAAAGGTCAAGCATGTTATGAGAGAAATGTGCTTGACCTTTTTTCTTTTCGGCTGGTTTTTTTGATGCAGCTTCATCAGATTCGTAATTTGCCTTGTTTAACCTGCGAATAGCCCTCATTGACATCTGGGTATGCCGTATGTTATAATATTCCATGATACCATCTGGAAAGGAGGAGGTACACCTAACATGGACGACGGCGATAGTGACGCGAACCCTGCTTATACGCATCAATTGATGCTGCTGTTATATACGGTAAGACATGCACCATGACACCGCACTTATGGCGTCAGGGGCATGTCTTATGCTGTTTTTGGGGATTCGTAATTTTTGATGATATTTTGAAATGAGGTTCATGTTTGTATGGGTAGTTCGATTGTTTTCCTTTTGCTGTTGCAGATCATTTTGATTGCACTGAATGCCATTTTCGCCAGTGCAGAAATTGCGGTACTGTCGCTGAATGAAACGAAGCTGGAGAAAATGGCGGAGCAGGGTAACGCAAAGGCGAAGCGTCTGTTTCATTTGACGCGTGAGCCGGAAAAGTTCCTCGCGACCATTCAGGTAGCCATTACCCTGTCCGGCTTTCTGGGCAGCGCGTTCGCGGCGGATAACTTCGCCGGGCCGCTGGTGAATTGGCTGGTAAGTCTGGGCGTGAGCATTCCGCAGGATACGCTCAACACCATCGCAGTGATTGTGATTACGCTGATTCTGTCGTATTTCACGCTGATTTTCGGTGAGCTGGTGCCCAAGCGCATCGCCATGAAGAAGTCCGAGCAGCTGGCGATGCTGATTTCGGGACTTGTCAGCGGAATTTCGGTGGCGTTTAAGCCGATTGTGTGGTTCCTGTCGATTTCGACGAACTTCGTGCTGCGCCTGTGTGGCATCGACCCGACCGAAACGGAAGAGGAAATCAGCGAGGCCGACATTCGCATGATGGTCGATGCAGGCAGCGAAAAGGGCACGATTGACCATCAGGAGAAGGAATTCATCCAGAACGTGTTTGAATTCAACGACACAGTCGTTGGCGATATTGCCACGCACCGCACCGACGCGATTTTCCTGCGCACGGAGGACACGGACGACGAATGGGCGCAGATTATTCACGATACGCGCCATACGTACTACCCGGTCTGCACGGATTCGCCGGATAAGATTATTGGTGTGCTGAATGCCAAGGACTACTACCGCCTGACGGACAGGAGCCGCGAGTGTGTTTTGTCCGACGCGGTGCATTCGGCATACTTTGTGCCAGACACCATCAAGGCGGACGTGCTGTTCCGGAATTTGAAGAAGCAGCATCATTCCTTCGCCATTGCGCTGGATGAATACGGCGGCATGTCCGGCATCATCACCATGAATGACCTGATTGAGGAGCTGGTGGGCGATTTCGATGACGGCACGCCCGCAGAAATTGCTGCTGAGCCGCACATTGAACAGCTGGACGACAACACCTGGCGCATCATCGGCAACGTGGATTTGGCCGACATTGAGGAGGCGCTTGGTGTGGACATCGGTCAGGAGGACGTGGACACCTTCTCCGGACTGATTTTCAACAGCCTCGGCGTTATTCCCAGCGATGGCGACCAGCAGATTCAGCTGACCTTCCAGCAGCTTTCCGTGCAGATTCTGCGCATCGAGGAGCATCAAATCGCCCTTGCGCAGGTATCTCTCCTGCCCACGGAGGAAACGCCGAACGCAGAGCATGTGAAGTAACGCTGTCACACCAGACAAAGCGTTCCCTGCAAATCACCGTCTGGCCTGCGCGAAAGCCCTCTCAGTTGGCCATGGGCCGACAGCTCTCCCAGCGGGAGAGCCAAGGGGTGCGCTGATACCAACAGGTCTGCACTTTCTGGCACGGGCTGTGTTCCGCAACAACACCAGCAGCATGCGCAAGCATCTCCGGTTTGAAAGGCCAGCATGGCACAGCACCCTTGACTCCTCCGCTGGGGGAGCTGGCACCGAAGGTGACTGAGAGGGCTTGCGCCACGTGCCCATATTTCTCCACGTAACCCGATGACAAACGGCAAAAGATATGCTATGCTGTTATCAAACGAAAAGGAGGAAATCTGACATGCCGACACCGTTTCATGATCCGCTCATTCTGCCCATGGCGCAAGGCTATCTGGGCCTGAGTACCGATTTGGGCTGGAAGAACGTAACCGCGCGCACGTCTCCTGACCTGCTGTCGTGGAGCGAACCGTTCTCCCTCTTGCCTGAAACGCCCGCGTCGATTCGCCGCCGCATCGGCACGGATCACTTCTGGGCGCCGGAGCTTGTTCAGCGTGGCGACACGTGGCGGCTCTATTATTGCGCCAGCCGTCCCGGAAAAACGCAAAGCACCATCGGTCTGGCTGTCTCCAGGACAATCGACGGCCCTTATGAAAACCTGGGCGACGTGGTGACCTCCACCCATCTGGACACCATCACCCAGCCCAACGCCATTGACCCTTGCGTAATTGCCGACCGTGACGGCACGGATCACCTCATCTACGGCAGCTTCTTCGGTGGTATCCGCATCCTGCCACTCAAGGCCGATGGCTTCCCTGCTGTTTATGATGGCGGAAAGTGCATCGCCGGTGGCAATCATCAGGCCGTCGAGGGCGCGTATGCCTACTATCAGGCCGAACAGGATCGCTACGTGCTGTTCACCTCGTGGGGCGATTTGGGCAAGGACTACCACGTCCGCATCGGCTACAGCCACGACATTACCGGCCCGTATCTGGATTCCAATGGCCTCCCGCTGACCGACCTTGACCCGAACCATCATCCGGGCGACAAGCTCTGCGGCGGCTACAACTTCGATTTGCCTTCCCTGCCCGGCGTCATGGCGACAGGCCACAACAGCCTGCTTACCATCGGCAATGCACTCTACATGGTGCATCACGCTCGTCCCGAAGGCGATGTGCGCCATCCGTTCCTGCAAATTCGCCGTCTGCTGACCGCACCCGATGGCCGCCTGATGGCCTGGCCACTTCCCTATGATGGGAAGCCGCTTTCCAATGCCACCGAAACGCCCAGCGTTTGGCATATCTGCTATCACAATCGTTTGAACCGTGGCGTCAGCTACGCCCGCAGGTTGACAAGCGACCAGTTGCATTTCACACGCACTGGCGACGACGTGCAGGTCACGCTGCACGGTCGTGAATGGCAAGGCAAGCTCTACCAGCAAGGTGATTTCACCGCCATGACCCTGATTTCTCCCGACGGCGAAAGCCTCTGGGGTGTAGGAGAATAAAGCAACATGCACGTGCGCAGAAAGCTACGCACGTGCATGTTATTTTATATCAATTGAGAAAAAAACCATATCATCCGCAGGCGCGATTATCTTTCGCCATTGCGCCCACGCGCACGGTTGACCCGATGAACCGGCTTGCCCGTGCCCTTTTTCGCGGACGCATTGTTCTTGTGCGGAATCGGCTTGCTTGCCGGCGCACTTTCCACACGCACCGGCGCACCACCGAGGCGAACCTTGCCGTCACGGCCAATTACCACCGGCTGACCACTCTTTGCATTGCGCGGCGCACTCGCCGGGCCAAAACGCGGCGTCACATCCTGCACACGCGATACCGTCGGAATCACATGCGGACGGCGCTCGTTCGTCTTGACAGCCTCCTTCTTGGCCGGAGCAACCTTGGCAGGAGACGCTTTCACAGGAGCCACCTTTGCAGAAGCCACCTTGGCAGGAACTGCCTTCGGCTTGCGCTCCGGCGCCGCATTCCCCTGCATCGTCAGCTTCGCAGGACGCGCGGGCATACGCTGCTTGGGCGCGCTGGGCGTCGTGACCTCCATGGGCCACTCGCTCTCCTTGAGCGGCAGGCGCTTGCCAATCAGCTTTTCCACCTGACCCAGCTGCTTCACCTCGTCGATGCAGCAGAAGGAAATCGCCGTGCCATCGCGACCGGCGCGGCCCGTGCGGCCAATGCGGTGTACGTATGCTTCCGGCTCCATCGGCAGGTCATAATTAATCACGTGGCTCAGACCCGCAATGTCAATGCCACGCGCCGCAATGTCCGTGGCAACCAGTACCTTGCACTCGCCCGTCTTGAAGGCATTCAAGGCATTTTGGCGCGCATTCTGGCTCTTGTCGCCGTGAATTGCCACCGCGTCAATGCCCGCACGCTTCAATTCGCGGACAATGCGATCCGCGCCATGCTTGGTGCGGCTGAACACCAGCGCGTTTTCCACATCCGGTTCGCGCAGGAGCTTCGCCAGCAGATGCTTCTTGTTGGCCTTATCCACATAATAGAGGCACTGGTCAATACGCTTGACCGTGGAGGACACCGGGTCCACCTTGACGGATTCCGGCTCGTGGAGCAAGTCCATTGCCAGCTTCTCGACCTCTTCGGGCATCGTCGCGGAGAACATCAGCGTCTGACGCTCCGTCGGCAGCTTTTCCGCAATGCGGCGCACGTCGTGGATGAAGCCCATGTCGAGCATGCGATCCGCCTCATCCAGCACGAACGTCTCCACGTGGTCGAGCTTGACATACCCCTGATTCATCAAATCCCACAGGCGGCCAGGGCAAGCAATCACCACGTCCGCGCCGCGCTGCAAGGCATAGACCTGTCCCTGCTGATTCACGCCGCCGAAAATGACCACCGGGTACACGGGCATCTTCTTGCCATACAGCACGAAATTATCATAAATCTGCTGGGCCAGTTCGCGGGTCGGCGTCAAAATCAGGGTGCGGATGTGGCGCGGCTGACCAAATCGCGTGGGCTTTTTCGCAATCTGCTGAATAATCGGCAGGGCGAAGGCCGCCGTCTTGCCCGTACCCGTCTGCGCACAGCCCAGCACGTCCTTGCCCGACAGCACCAGCGGAATCGTCGCCTGCTGAATCGGCGTGGGCGTCTCATAACCTGCTGCCTGCACATTTTGCAGCAGCAGCGGCATCAAATTCAAGTCTTCAAAATGCATTCGAGTTTTATATCCAATCTCCTAAATCTTTCGGCGCGTAAAAAGATGCGCCAAGTTTTATTATATCACAAATCGAAGGGCGTTACAATACTTTCAAGGGGAGGTTTTTTTGTCCGTACCATCAAGAAAGGGCTGCCACAGCGTTTG
>CAYXHF010000060.1:0-9866 GCA_964464815.1 uncultured Faecalibacterium sp. | reverse complement strand
CTATCCGCGAGGGTGGCCGCACGGTTGGTTCCGGCGTCGTGGCGAAGGTCATCGAATAATTTCAAATTTCAGCCTGCGCCGGTTGAAAGATACCGGCGCGGGTTATCCTCGGGTTTGTGATCCTGTCATCAAACCGATTTTCAGGATGATAAAGCCGCAATTTCCACATGGCAGGAGGTGTCCAACGTGGCAAATGCCGCCCGTACCAAGGTGTGCCTGGCTTGCACCGAGTGCAAGCAGCGCAACTACAACAACATGAAAAATAAGAAGAACACCCCGGATCGCATCGAGCTGAAGAAGTATTGCCCCTTCTGCAAGAAGCACACGGTTCATCGCGAGACGAAGTAATCGCGTCGATAATGTAAGGATGTGATAAACGATGGCAGAGGAGAAGAAGGTTTCTACGAAGACCAATGAAAAGCCGAATTTCTTTGTTCGCATTGGTCGTTGGTTCAAGAACCTCCCGGGCCGCATCGCGAAGTCCTTCAAGAACATGGCGTCTGAACTGCGTCTTGTTTCTTGGCCCAGCAAGAAGAAGTGGATCACCTGCTCGGTGACTGTCCTCGTGTTCGTGCTGGTGATGAGCATTGTGATCGGCGCGCTGGATATGGGTGCAACCGCGCTCGTGCGTCTGTTGATGTGATGCCCGAACCGCTTTTCTGACTCTGTATGGGCCAGGGGAGCACTGCGTCCACTACTTCCACAGGGGGTGTAACCATGTCCGAAAAGAGCAATGAGGCGTGCTGGTACGTCGTTCATACCTACTCTGGGTATGAAAACAAGGTCAAGGATACGTTGGAAAAATCCATCAAGAGCAGCAACATGCAGGATTTCATTTTTGAGGTTCGCGTGCCTGTTGAGGAGGTTTCCGAAATCCGCAAGGGCAAGCGCGTGAAGTCCACGCGCAAAATCTTCCCCGGCTATGTCATGGTCAACATGATTAAAACCAACGAAAGCTGGTATGTCGTGCGTAACACGCGCGGCGTGACAGGCTTCGTTGGCCCGGATGGACAGCCCGTGGCCCTGACGGACAGCGAGGTGGAAATGATGCTCAATCCCCAGTCGGTTGGTACCGCCTGCGATTTGGCAATCGGCGAAACCGTCAAGATTGTTGCAGGCAGCTATGCCAACTTCAAGGGTACCGTGGTTGAGATTGACCAGATGCTGAGCCGCGTGCTGGTGAATGTGCAAATGTTCGCCAACCGCTCCGGCGAGGTCTGGCTCAACATGGAGGACGTCATCAAGGACGAGGACGAGGAGTAATCATCCGCTCGTTCATCCCCCAATGCTTTCAGGTTTTCTTTGAAAAACGCGTCTGCCACCATGGCAGATGCAAATGAAACAGAAGAAACGCTGGCTCACCGCTGCGGCGTGATTGAGCGGCTTTTCATAGCGGCTTCGGCCGTTTCCAAGGCGTCCGGCCGTTGGTCGGATGCGACGTGGGAGGAAGTTATTAAGCTTCCGCGTGACCACATTTTGTAGGAGGTGCCATTACAATGGCCAAGAAGGTTACTGCTTTCATCAAGCTGCAGGTTGCTGCCGGCAAGGCGAATCCTGCTCCGCCTATCGGCCCGGCTCTGGGTCAGCACGGCGTGAACATTCCCGGCTTCTGCAAGGAATTCAACGAGCGCACGAAGAACGACGTGGGTCTGGTGATTCCCGTTGTTATCACGGTGTATTCTGACCGCACCTTCACCTTCGTCACCAAGACCCCGCCGGTCCCGGTGCTGATCAAGAAGGCGCTGAACATCGATACCGCTTCTGCCCGCCCCAACCGCGACAAGGTTGGCCAGCTGACCAAGGAGCAGGTTCGCAAGATTGCTGAGACCAAGATGCCCGACCTGAACGCTGCCAACATCGAAGCGGCTATGTCCATGGTCGCCGGTACTGCCCGCAGCATGGGCGTTACCGTCGAGGAATAATTTTCTCGGCGTGTCCCCTGATTCCAGGGGATGCATCAGCAATTTGCCAGGGGCATTGTCCCCTTTAACAATGTGGGAGGACGAAAGTGCCGCTAATACCACATGGGAGGAATAGTAAAATGAAGCATGGCAAGAAGTATCAGGACAGCGTGAAGCTGATTGACCACCTGAACCAGTATGATCCCGATCAGGCCGCCGAGCTGGTTGTCAGCACCGGCAAGGCCAAGTTCGACGAGACCGTGGAAGTGTCCATCCGTCTGGGTGTTGACCCCCGTCACGCTGACCAGCAGGTCCGCGGCGCGGTTGTTCTGCCCCACGGCACTGGCCGTACCATCCGCGTTCTGGTGATCGCCAAGGGCGCTAAGGCTGATGAAGCCCGCGCTGCTGGCGCTGACTATGTCGGCGATCAGGACATGATCACCAAGATCCAGACCGAAAACTGGTTCGATTTCGATGTCTGCGTGGCCACCCCTGACATGATGGGTCTGGTCGGCCGCATCGGTCGCGTCCTGGGCCCGAAGGGCTTGATGCCGAACCCCAAGTCCGGCACCGTCACCATGGACGTCACCAAGGCCATCACCGAAATCAAGGCTGGTAAGGTTGAGTACCGTCTGGACAAGACGGCCATCATCCACTGCCCGGTTGGCAAGGTCTCCTTCGGCGCGCAGAAGATTCAGGAGAATCTGACCGCCCTGATGGAAGCCATCAACAAGGCGAAGCCCGCCGCCGCGAAGGGTGTCTATGTGCGCAGCCTGTACATCAGCAGCACCATGGGCCCGTCCATTCGCATCAATCCGCTGAAGTTCTGATGAACTGACCTTCATCGCTCACTTACGAGAAATCGTGGGTGAGCGGTTTTTTTGTGGCAGATGATATTGCAACGGGAAAAGGAGATTGCCTTCAAACGCACTTTCTACTGGGTAGATGAACTTGCAAACGAAAAGTACTTTTTTTCAACGTATTCCGTAACGTAATTTTACTCGTGCTTACTCTTGTTACAATCCCCTTGCATTCTCAGGAAAAACAAGCTACAATAAAAGGAGTTCCCATTTCCTTTCAGTATGATGAGGTGGTTTCATGACCCTTTGGAAACGAATGCTTTCGGTTTTGTTGATGGTTTGCTGCATGATGCCCTTGGCGCTCGCGGAAGCGGATGTGGAGGCGGTGCCGGAGGATGATGCGGCGTGGACGGAGAAAAGCGCGGTTGTCAGCCGGGACTTGACGCTGGATGATACGGGTGCGGATGTGACGGCACTGCAAACGGCGCTGATGCAGCTGTGCTATTATAACGGCGAAGTGACCGGGAATTATGGCGAAGCAACGCGCAATGCCGTGATGGACTTCCAGCGCGACCATGCTTTGCCTGTCACCGGCGATGCCGATCAGGCGATGCAGACGCTGCTCTATGCCACGGAGTACCGGCCGCTGCGGCTGGGATGCGTGGGTGAGGATGTACACGAATTGCAGGTGCGGCTGATGGTGCTTGGGTACTATCAGGGGAAAATCAGCGGACGCTATCTGCCTGCGACGCAGGAAGCGGTGCGCATGTTCCAGACGGCGAATGGCCTTACCGTCACGGGTGAGGCGGATGTGGATACGCTGACGTTCCTCTTTAGGGAACGCGCCCTGAGCAGCGATTCTGCGTCTGCCGCCACGCCGACACCGACGCCGACACCGGGTCTGTCCATTATCGACGAGGAGGTCGTGACGCCGACACCTGCGCCCACGATTCCCTTCACCAAGAAGCTGCAATATGAAAAGTCGCGTGGTGAGGATGTCAAGCGCGTCCAGACTCGCTTGACGGAGCTGGGATATTACTCTGGCAATATCAGCGGAAACTTCCTGGGCCACACGCGCAACGCGGTCAAGGCGTTCCAGCAGCAAAACGCGCTGGACGTGGACGGCATCGTCGGCGAAAAGACGTGGAACACGCTCTTTAACGATGCGGACGTGCGCGCGGCAACGGATGACCCGAAGCCGACGCCTGAGCCGACACCGGTTCCCTTTGCAATTACGGTCGATGTGCAGAATCAGGTCACGACGGTTTATGGCCGCGACGAAAACGGCGATTACACCGTGGTGGTGCGTCAAATGCTCTGCTCCACCGGCACGAAGAAAAATCCGTCCGACCTGGGCGAGTTTGTGCTGAACGGACGCACGGCGCGCTGGTGTACCTTCCCGCAATGGGGCAGTCATGCGCAGTACTGGACGCGCATTAACGCCTCCATCGCCTTCCATTCGGTGATTTACAACACTGTGGATACGATGGATTTGTCCGTCACGTCGTATAAGAATCTGGGCAAGCGTGCCTCGCATGGCTGTATTCGCCTGACCGTGGCGGATGCAAAGTGGATTTATTCCAATTGTGGCGCGGGTACAGTCGTGACCATTCGTGACGATTTGCCCGCCGATCCGGAGCTGCGCGACGCGCTCAAGCTGCCCGCGCTGAATTACAGCAACATGCTGCCCAAAACAACGCCGCAGCCGACTGCCGAGCCGGAATATCTTTCGGGTCAGATGCCGCCGCAGCCCTTCCGCACGCTCAAGGTGAACAGCAAGGGTGAGGATGTCTACTGGATGCAGCAGAAGCTGACGGAGCTGGGATACTATCACGGCAAATGCTCTGGTACGTTCCTGGCGGGTACACAAAATGCCGTCAAGGCGTTCCAGAAGGACAACGGCCTGACGGCGAATGGGACAGCGAATGTCAAAACGCTGGAGGTGCTGTATGCTGCGGAGATTGCCGCCGCCTCGGCGACGGAAACGCCCGTGCCGAGTGCAACGCCCAGCGTGACGCTGGAGGATATGCCGCTGCCGAGCGTGGCACCGCAGGAGGCTTGATGCAAGGAAGACGCCCTTTCAGTTGGCGAAAGCCGACAGCTTTCCCAGCGGGTGAGCCAGGGGTGCGTGGATGATAAAGGCATAAAAAGGCGCTGTCGCAGTGTTGTCTGCGGCAGCGCCTTTCGTTATATTTGGGTGAAATTTCGCTTGCGTTGTGGCCAGAAGGCACGGTAGAGCAAGAGGAGGAGCTTCTTGCTCAGCGGGAGCTTCTGCTGTACCTGCTGGTAGCGCTGTGCAAGTGCGGCGGTATCGCCGGGCTGCATTGTGCGCCGTGCGTAGAAGGCAAGCGTCTCGATTTTGCCGACCAATCGCAGTGCCGTTACGCCACTTTCGCGTTCCGCGCGGGCAAAGAAGGCCAGCGGCGTTTCGTCCGGGCGGCGGCGAATGCCCAGCAGGCGCAGGGCATCATGCACTGCTTGCATCCAGACTTCACTCTTGGCCGATTCGTCCTTTGCACGCTTTTCCTGCATGGAGGGCGTTGCCCAAAGGATACGTCCCACAAAGAGCAGCAGCGCCAGCAGCAATAGCAACCACGGCCAGACGGTTGCAGGGCCTTGCTCCTGCTGCTTGGGTGCAGGAGACGGCGTCGGCGTGTCATCGTCCGGCAAGGGCGTGTGCGTCGGTTCCGGCGTGGTGCTGGGTTCATCCTGACTGTTCCCTTCCGGGGACGGCGAGGGAGAAGGTGACGGTGAAGGCGACGGCGATGGTGAGGGAGACGGCGAGGTCGACGGCGTGGGCAGCTCCTGCGGCTCCGGCGGTACGGCGCTCATCTCCTGCGTGGTCGTCCACGGCGTGGCGTCAAACGTGACCCAGCCGATGCCGTTCAGGTAGACCTCTGTCCATGCATGGGCGCTTTTGCCGGTCACGATGGCTTCACCAGCTTCGCCAACATTGGCCACAAAGCCTTCCACATAGCGCGCCGGAATGCCTACCATGCGACACATGACTGTCATGGCCGTGGCGAAATGCGTGCAGTAGCCCTCCTGCGTCAGCAGGAGGAACGTGGACACAAAGTCCAGATTTGCCGCCTGCTGGGGAATATCCAGCCGATACGTACACGTGCGGCGCAGGTAATTCTGGATGTTCAGCGCTTGCTCATATGGCGTCAGCGCGTCACCAGCCGCTTCGCGTGCAAGGTCAAAGAGACGTTGCTCCAAATGCGCTGGCAGACCGGTGTAGAGCTTGCGCATTTCCTCATACTGCGCGTCTGATTCCGACATGGCGGCGGCAACCATTTCGGCAAGGCCGCTTTGCCCCGCAACCACATCCACATATTCGCTCGTCCAGCGGTCGCCAGCCTCCAGATTGCGCGTGGCGAATACCTCGCTGGCCGCGTTGAAGTAGGGGACAATGGCGCTGTCCGTCTGTAGGCTGCGCAGTCGCTGCGGCACGAACATGCTGCTGGCGCTGTCGGTGAGCATCGTGACGGTCACACGCTTTGTGGGCAGCTCCTCCTTGGGGAGGAATTCCTCGAACGTCTCCTGACGCACCGCTTGCCAGCGCAGGCTACTCCATAGGTAGCGGCGGCCGCCAATCTCGTCCAGCCACATGCTGCCCGTGTAGGTGCTTTTGCTCACGCCGCGCAGGTAGATGCGTCCACTGCCTTCCACGCGCATGACCGGCTGTTCACTCGGGTCAGCAGGGCCGCCCAGCTGGGTTTGTCCCTGCGGATAATAGCCGTGGGACGCCAGCGTGAACACATCACGTGGATCGGTAAAGAACAAGTAATCGTAGATTTTCTGGCGC
Organism: uncultured Faecalibacterium sp.; assembly: GCA_964464815.1. Taxonomy (GTDB): domain Bacteria; phylum Bacillota; class Clostridia; order Christensenellales; family Aristaeellaceae; genus UBA11524. Next base: position 3,357 of record CAYXHF010000060.1, on the reverse strand, counting down.
AGGGCCGTGGCCGCATCCTTCATCGGGCCGATGGTCACACCGCCAACGGCCACGCCGGTGAAGCTCAGCAGCACCACGACCAGCACCATCGGCAGGACGCTGGAAATGCGCACACTGTCATAGCCCATCACCAGCACCAGCGTCACGCAGGAAACCACCGCCGGCAATAGCGCCCAGAGCGCCTCCGGCCGGTCAATCAGCCACAGGAACATGGCCGACAGCAGCACCGTTGTCAGCGCGGGATATGTGCCCATGCGGCGACTTGTCAGCCCATAGCCAATCATGCCGCCCACAAAGCCTGTCAAAAGCGCATACGGGTCGCGCACCATCGGCAGCGCCGCCCTCAGTCCTGAGGCATGCAACGCCAAGGCACGCACAACCTCCATCAGGTCACGCCAGCCGCCCAGCCCAAGGCCCAGCAATGCGCCCGCGCCAAGCAGCGTCAGCGCCAGCGGCCGTCCCAGACGATGCAGGTGAGACAGCATCAGCACGCCAATCGTCAGCATACCAACGAGCAGTGCCGTACCCCACATCGCCAGTTCATTCGTTACGCAAAGAAGCGTCAGGATAAGCCCTGACGCCATCAGCAGCGCCATCGCGCCGCGAGAAAGCGCATCGCGCAGTTTCGCTTGCAGATTTGCCGCCTCCTTCCAGCGGGATGTTCTTTGCTTGTTGATACATTACATCGGCAGTGGCCGCACGTAGCCGACCTCGACGCTGTTTTCCTGCAAGCTGGTAATCAGCGGTTGCAGCAGCGGATCGTCCGGCGTCTGCGTGACCAGATAGAGCCGCACATTCGGCCCCATCCGGCGCATGGAAATCATCACGTCCACCATCTGGCTATCCAGACGCGCCGTAATCACCACCGTGCAGCCCACACGACGCATGCGCCGCGTTTCCAGCAGCAGCACCTTGGCAAACGGCTCGGTGTCCGAAAAATCCGTTCGCGCCAGATTTTCCAGCAGAATCGGCAGACCCATTTCCTTATCCAGCTCCACCGGATGCAATCCGAAAATCGGCAGCCGCGCCGGATGCTCCGCACGCTCGGCCTGCACCATGACCGATGCCGCCGTTTCCAGCAGCGCGTCGCGCAAATCGGCCTCCTGCTCCGCATCGGCCTGACGCGGCGGCGCGGAGCAGTCCATCAGCACCAGCGCATCCGGCTGCACAGGGTCCTCAAAGCGGCGCACCAACGGTTCTCGCTTGCGCGCCGACAGCTTCCAATGAATTTTCTTGATGGGGTCGCCCGGCTGGTATGTGCGCACCTCGGCCGGGTTCGTGACGTCCTCTGACGCACGCGCCATGGCCTCCGCACCGGCATCGCCGGAGGACAGCTTCAAGGGCGCAATGTCAAACAGCTGCGGCAGGACGAGCAATTCCGTCCCCGATGCATTCGGCCGCACCGATGCACAGCACACACCCAGCAAATCACGGATGCGCACGCGCTCCACACCCGGGTGTCCAGCACCCACATGCGCGGCATGGAACGGCACTTGCAGCACCTGCTGCCGACCGCCATCCAGCATCGTTTCCTGCACCTCGCCGCCAACGGAGGACAGCTCCGCATCCAGCGGCGCAATCGGAATGCGCCCACGGTGGCGAACCGTCACGGTCAGCAGGACATCTTCGCCACGCTGCACTGTCTGTTCGCTGACCGTCTCCGACACCTCCAGCGTATCCACCGCGCGAAGCACGCCATAAATGCCTGTCCCACACAAAAGCGCAATCAAAAGCCCCAACATCAAGAACAGCGGACTACCGGTGGAAAACGCCGCCGCCAGCATCGGCACCACGAGCAGCGTCGGCATGAGCAAATGCAGCTCCACCTGGCGCGCACGCGTCTTTTTCTGATTCTTTCTCATGTCACAGCTTCACCGGCACGACGGTCGTCTTGAGGATTCGGCGCACGACATCCTCCGCCGTCACGCCCTTCATACGCGCCTCCGGGCTAAGCACCAGACGGTGACACAGCACCTGCAAGGCCATATGCTGCACATCCTCCGGGATGATATAGTCACGCCCGGCCAGCAGCGCACACGCCTGTGCACCATGAATCAGCGCAATTGCCGCACGTGTGGACGCGCCCAGCTGCAATGCCGGATCCTGACGCGTCTGTGCAGCGATGGTCGCCACGTAGGAGCGCACCTCCGGCGAGCAATAAATCTGCGTCACCATCTGCTGCATGGCCATCACGTCAGCCGCTGTACACACAGGCGTCAGCGTCGCCATGGGCTTCACGACGCCCGAATAGCGTTCCAGCACGTCCATTTCCTGCTCAATGGTCGGGTAGCCAATCGAAATTCGCAGGAAGAAGCGGTCCATCTGCGCCTCTGGCAGCGGATACGTACCGACGAATTCTCCCGGATTCTGCGTCGCCAGCACGATAAAGGGCTGTGGCACAGGATGGGTGATACCATCGACCGTCACCTGCTGTTCCTCCATGACCTCCAGCAAGGCAGACTGTGTTTTCGGGCTAGTACGGTTAATTTCGTCCGCCAGCACGACCTGGCTCATCACAGCGCCCTCACGGAATTCAGACACGCCGGTCTGGAAATTCACCAAGGTATACCCGGTCACATCCGAGGGCATCAAGTCAGGGGTAAACTGGATACGGCGGAAGGAGCAATCGAGCGATTTAGCCAAAGCGCTTGCGAGGGTTGTTTTACCGACGCCGGGAACGTCTTCAATCAGCACATGGCCCTTACAGAGGAGGGCAATCAAGGCATATTCGATTGCCTCCTGTTTTCCGACGATGACGGTACTGATATTATTCATGAGTCTTTGCACCATTTCTCTTGGCTGCATACGACGCCTCCTGATTTCTATTTCGCATAGTATCAGTATACCCGTTTTGAGGGAATATTGCAAGCGAGGAGACTATAATTTACAACCACCACCGGGAAAAATCGCAGAATAAACACGCGGAAAAAGTAAGAAAAAACCGCACAACTCCATCGCGAAATGGGTGTCGAGAGGGCCAACGGCCCTTCGCAGGTGCAGGACAGCGTCCTGCTGGGGTCTGGGGTAAAACCCCAGAGGTGCAATCAAAAAAGCGCGCTCAAGCCTCTCTAACGACCTGCAAAGCACGCGCTCGCAGAGTCGCGGAGACTAACTTTCCTCCTCTACAAAAAAGAACAAGCATGCTTCACCGCACCGTTCTCCAACTCCAAAAAAATCTACTATGCAGATAGAACTCCGAAGGATTCCAAGGGGCGACCGGAAAGCCCCATGTTTGCAACAAGCAAAGTCAAGCAACATCGAAGGAAGTCCGAAGGATTCCAAGGGGCGACCGGAAAGCCCCATGGTTGCAACAAGCAAAGTCAAGCAACATCGAAGGAAGTCCGAAGGATTCCAAGG
>CAYXHF010000059.1:0-10494 GCA_964464815.1 uncultured Faecalibacterium sp. | reverse complement strand
GTGTCGGAGATGGAGTAGTTCATGGCTGCCACGCCGCCCTTGTTGATCAGGTCAACAATCAGCTTCATTTCGTGGATGCACTCGAAGTAGGCGTTCTCCGGCTCATAGCCAGCTTCCACCAGCGTCTCGAAGCCGCAGCGCATCAGCTCCACAATGCCGCCGCACAGCACGGCCTGCTCGCCGAACAGGTCGGTTTCGGTCTCGTCGTGCATGGTCGTCTCCATGATACCAGCACGTGCGCCGCCGATGCCAGCGATGTAGGCCAGCGCCGTATCCAAGCAGTGACCGGTGGCATCCTGCTCCACCGCGACCAGGCAGGGCACGCCCTTGCCCGCCACATACTGGCTGCGCACGGTGTGGCCCGGGCCCTTGGGAGCGGCCATGAATACGTCCACGCCAGCGGGAGGCACAATCTGCTTATAGCGGATATTGAAGCCATGCGCAAAGGCAATGGCCTTGCCTTCGGTCAGGTAGGGCTCGATGTCCTGACGGTACATGTCCGCCTGACGCTCGTCGTTGATAAGAATCATGATGATGTCGGCCTTCTGTGCGGCCTCCGGAACGGTCATGACGTTGAAGCCATCCTTCTCCGCCACGGGCCAGCTCTTGCCACCCTTGCGCAGACCAACAATGACGTCCACACCCGAATCGCGCAGGTTCAGCGCATGGGCATGGCCCTGAGAGCCATAGCCAACGATGGCAACGGTCTTGCCGGTGAGCTTGTTCAGGTCACAGTCTTTTTCATAGTACATTTTTGCCATAGTCGTATTCTCCTTTTACTTTCGTTTGTTCGTCAATGGTGAATTGTCCGCGCTCCAATGCGACCATACCGGTGCGCACCAGTTCGAGGATACCAAACTCCCGGAGGAGATTTTGGATGGCTTCAGCCTTGCTTTCATCGCCGATGACAGCAAGGGTCAGGGACGCGACAGAAACGTCGATGATGGAGGCGCGGAAGATGTTGGCAATCTGAATTACCTCATTGCGCGTCTCGCTCGTGGCGGCGTTGACCTTAATCAGCACCAGCTCACGGCGAATGGCATGCTCGGCGTTGAGCGTCTTGACGGAGTGTACGCAAATCAGCTTGCGCAGCTGGGAGGAAATGAGCAGCGTCTGCTCATCCGTCGCCAGAATTTCAATGGTGATGCGGGAGACAGCGGGATCATCCGTTGTGCCGACGGCCAGGGACTCGATGTTGTAGCCCTTGCCGGAAAACAGGCGCACCACGCGGGAAAGGACGCCGGCCTCGTTGTCCACCAGCACGGCCAGGGTTCTGCGGGTTGTAGGGGTCATGGGGCTTGCCTCCTTTCGATTAGTTGAGCATGAATTCGGTGATGTGGCTGCCGCCGCCGACCATCGGGCGAACCTTCTCGTCCATGTCGATGACGCAATCAATCACATAGCCGTGGCCGCATTGGAGCGCCTCGGTGATGGCCTCCTCCAGCTCCTGCTGGTTGCGCACGCGGCGGCCGGACAGCCCGTAGGCTTCCGCCAGCTTCACAAAGTCGGGCGCACGGTCAAGGGTGGTGGCTTCATAATGCTGATCATAAATCAGCGTCTGCCACTGGCGCACCATGCCCAGCGTACCGTTGTTGAAGACGATGTTGATAATGGGCAGCTTGTAGTACTGCTCGGTGGCCAGCTCGTTGCAGTTCATGCGGAAGCCGCCGTCGCCGGTGATGTGCAAAACGGTCTTGTCCGGATGCGACACCTGTGCGCCGATGGCCGCGCCAAGGCCGAAGCCCATGGTGCCGAAGCCGCCGGAGGTGAGCAGCTGGCCGGGATAATCGAAATGGAAGTGCTGAATCGCCCACATTTGATGCTGGCCCACGTCGGTGGCGACGATGGTATCCTGCGGCGCAAGCTTGGCCAGGGAGGAAAGCACCTGACTGGGCGTCAGATGGTCATCGGTGGTGTCATACTCCGTTTCCGTCTTGAAGGAGAAAACGTAGTCCTTCCACTCCTGATGCGTCATGGCCGGCACGCGCTCAAGCAGCAATTCCAGCACGCGGCGCGCATCGCCGATGATGTGGTGGTCGGTCTGGACGTTCTTGTTGATTTCGCTGCGGTCAATGTCAATCTGGACAATCTTGGCGTTCTGCGCGAAGGTTGCGGGCTTCAGGGCCACGCGGTCGGAGAAGCGGCAGCCCACGGCAATCAGCAGGTCACAGGCATCAACGGCCATGTTGGAGGCCTGCGAGCCGTGCATGCCAATCATGCCGGTCGTCAACGGGTTGCGGCCACGGAAGCCGCCGCCGCCCATGACGGTGATGGCGACCGGTGCGTCCATGCGATTGGCCAGCGCCTCGAATTCCTGATGCGCACGGGAGCGCACCACACCGCCGCCGCAAATCAGCAGCGGCTTCTTGGAGGCGGCAATCATCTCCACCAGCTTCTCGATGTCGCGGTGATCAGGCTCGGGGGCCTTGAAATCCTGGCTGGAGCGCTTCATCAGCTTGCCCAGACGGCCGGAGGTGCCGTGAACGGAGCGAGCCAACGGGTCATACTCCGCTTTCTCGGCGGTGATGTTCTTGGGAATATCAATCAGCACCGGGCCAGGACGACCGCTGCGGGCAATCGCGAAGGCCTCACGCACCACATCGGCCAATTCATCCACCGAGCGCACCAGATAATTGCACTTGGTGATGGGCATCGTGATGCCGGTGATATCGACCTCCTGGAAGGAATCCTTGCCCAGCAGGGACGTGCCGACGTTGCAGGTGATGCAGACAATCGGGGAGGAGTCCATATAAGCGGTGGCGATGCCGGTGACGAGGTTGGTGCAGCCAGGGCCGGAGGTGGCAAAGCACACACCCACGCGACCGGTGGAGCGCGCATAGCCGTCTGCGGCATGGCAGGCGCCCTGCTCGTGCGCCGTCAGGATGTGGCGAATCTGCCCGTCCTGCTCATAGTTGTACAATTCGTCATAGACGTTCAAAATCGTACCACCGGGATAGCCGAAGATGGTATCGACTCCCTGCTCAACCAGACATTCCATCAGGATTTTTGCGCCGGTACACTGCATGAAAGAACCTCCTTTGTTTTGTGCCGAACCTGTGCGTTCCCGCTTTGCGATTCGGTTTTGCGTATCGAAAAAGCCTGCCGCCTAAAAGTCAGGCTGCAGGCTTGCAGGAGCTTGTCCACTTCCCTCTGGTGCTTCCTCCCGTATGCTTACAGCGGTGGGATGAAGAATCAGATGAGCTGGCAATACTGGCAAGGCAGAGAAGACTTTTCAGCGCGGGTGGCCGGCTTCGTAATGATAAGTCGTACCAGCAGGCTAATCAGCAGCGCCCAAATAACCAGTAGTGCCATAACGAAGTGCATAACGGTCGCCCCATCCTTTCTGCTTTGTTTGTTGCAATAAAATTGTAGCACAGAAATGGGGTCATGTCAATGTTTTTTCGTTGTTCTTCCAAATTGAACATGCGCCTTGTGAAGGAATGCTGGAAAGCCTTGCAATCACAAGGTTTGAATGCTGTTAGAAGAGTACGAATAAGTGATAAAAACAAAGACAAAACAATGCAAAATCATCCCTGCTGGACACAGAAACGGAGAACGAATGTTCTGATGCAAAAATGAGGTAAATCCGAACATTGTGCGGAGAAAACAGAAAAAGCTGCGCCTTTTGTCTGAAGTCAGGAGGATGACTGGCGATGCATTCCACTTGACAGGATACCCCCAAGGGGTATATAATACAGATACCCCTTGGGGGTATATCAAAGGAGGCAACAACATGGCTGAACAGGAGAAAACCTGCTGTCAAAAGCGGACGAAGGAGCGCACCGAAGAGGAGCGCAAGCAGCTGATACACCGCCTGAACCGCATTGAAGGGCAGGTGCGCGGGATTCGTGGCATGGTGGAGGAAAGCTGCTACTGTCCCGACATCCTGACGCAGGTAGCGGCAACGTCTGCGGCGCTGAACGCCTTTGCGCGGGAGCTGTTGAGCAATCATATTCGCACGTGCGTGACGGAGGACATCCGCGGCGGACGCGACGAGGCAGTGGATGAGCTGCTGCAAACCCTGCAAAAACTCATGAAATAAGGAGTGTCAAGTGTAATGAAGCAATATGCCGTGACCGGCATGTCCTGCGCCGCCTGTGTGGCGCGTGTGGAAAAAGCCGTGAACGCCGTGGAGGGCGTGACAAGTGTATCGGTGAGCCTGCTGACCAACAGCATGGGCGTGGAAGGCACCGCGACGGACGAAAGCATCATCAGCGCGGTCAAAAAGGCAGGCTATGGCGCAAGCGTCAAGGGCGCCAAGGCCAGCACGGACACGCCGGAGGATGGCCTCGAGGATCGTCAGACGCCACTGCTACGCCGTCGACTGGTGGCGTCGCTGGGCTTTTTGCTGGTGCTGATGTATATTTCGATGGGCCACACGATGTGGAATTGGCCGCTGCCGTCCTTCCTGGCGGAAAACCACGTGGCCATGGGGCTGATGCAGCTGCTGCTGACGGTGATTGTGATGGTCATTAACCAGCGCTTTTTCATCAGCGGCTTTGGGGCGCTGATTCGCCGCAGTCCGAATATGGATACGCTGGTGGCGCTTGGCTCGTCCGCGTCGTTTTTGTACAGCACGTGCATGCTCTTTGTCATGACCGATGCGCAGATGCGTGGCGACATGGCGCAGGTGATGACGTGCATGCATTCCTTCTACTTTGAATCAGCGGCCATGATTCTGACGCTGATTACCGTGGGCAAGATGCTGGAGGCGCGCAGCAAGGGCAAAACGACGGATGCGCTGAAATCGCTGATGAAGCTTGCGCCCCAGACGGCAACGGTGGAGCGCAATGGTCAGGAGGTCACTCTGCCCGTTGCGCAGGTGCAAAAGGGCGATGTGTTTCTGGTGCGTCCGGGCGAAAGCATTCCGGTGGATGGCCGTGTGCTGTCCGGCGAAAGCGCGGTGAACGAGGCGGCACTGACGGGCGAAAGCCTGCCGGTGGACAAGACGTGCGGTGACAGCGTGTCGGCGGCGACGGTCAACCAGTCGGGCTTCCTGCGCTGCGAGGCGACCCGTGTGGGTGAGGATACGACGCTGAGCCAGATTATCCGCATGGTGTCGGATGCGGCGGCGACAAAGGCGCCGATTGCCAAGGTTGCCGACAAGGTGTCGGGCGTATTCGTGCCGGTGGTGATGTCCATTGCTCTGGTGACACTGTGTGTGTGGCTGCTGCTGGGCGAAAGCTTTGGCGAAAGCCTGTCGCGGGCGATTGCGGTGCTGGTGATTTCCTGCCCGTGCGCATTGGGCCTGGCGACACCCGTGGCAATCATGGTCGGCAACGGCGTTGGCGCGAAGAATGGTATTCTGTTCAAGACCGCCGCGGCCTTGGAGCAGACCGGCCGGGTGCAGATTGTGGCGCTGGACAAGACCGGCACCATCACCACGGGCGAAATGCGCGTGACGGATGTGCTGGCGGATGAAGAAAGCAACGAACAGACGCTGCTGGCGTGCGCCTATGCGCTGGAAAATTGCTCGGAGCATCCCTTGGCCAAGGCGATTGTGCGCTATGCGGAGGAAAAGCAGCTGACATTAGAGCCGGTGACGGAATTTGTCGCCATGCCGGGCAACGGCCTGAAGGCGAACGGTGCGGGCAAAATGCTCATTGGTGGCAGCGTGAAGTACATGCAGCAGCAATTGTCCATCTCCCAGCAGCTGTTGCATGCGGCAAATGGCTTTGCGGCGCACGGCAAAACGCCGCTTGTTTTTGCCAGGGATGGACAGGTGCTTGGTGTCATTGCTGTGGCAGACACCATCAAGGACGACAGCGCGCAGGCCGTGCGTGAATTGCAGGGCATGGGCATTCGCGTTGTGATGCTCACCGGTGATCATCCTGTGACGGCGGCATCGGTTGGCAAGGCTGCTGGTGTCGATCAGGTGGTGGCAGGTGTCCTGCCCTCCGGGAAGGCGGAAATTGTGCGCCGTTTGCAGCAGACAGGGCGTGTGGCCATGGTAGGCGACGGCATCAACGATGCGCCCGCATTGACCTCGGCCGATGTCGGTATCGCCATTGGTGCGGGAACGGATATTGCCATGGACGCGGCTGACGTGGTGCTGATGAACAGTCGCTTGCTGGATGTACCGGCGGCGATTCGCCTGTCCCGAGCGACACTACGCAATATTCACGAGAACCTGTTCTGGGCATTCTGCTACAACGTGATTGGCATTCCGCTGGCGGCGGGCGTGTTCATTTCGCTGATGGGCTGGCGCCTGAACCCGATGTTTGGCGCGGCCGCCATGAGCCTGAGCAGCTTCTGCGTGGTGTCCAATGCACTGCGCCTGAACTTCTTCCGTCTGCGCGACACGCGGCGTGACCATGCGCGTCATGCGGTCACACTGCCGGAGCTGACCGCACCGGCGGCCCAAAAGCTGGTGATGCACATTGAGGGCATGATGTGTCCGCACTGCGAGGCGACGGTGAAGAAGGCGCTGGAACAGGTGGAAGGCGTCGCAAGTGCCGAAACGAGCTTCCGGAAGGGCACGGCGGTGCTGGTGCTATCGGGCGAAGTGAACCGCGATGCCCTGATTCGTGCGGTGGAGGAAGAGGACTACGAGGTCAAGGGCATTGACGCGCAGTGACGGTGAAGAAACATACCTCCTGCAAGGGAAAAGGCAGAAACCGACCGAAAAGCACAAAGTTTGTTGACATGGCGACAGCCAGGTGATAGAATAAGGCGGGTGCGGCAAGGAAAACGCAAGGGTTTCCAGCGCACCCGCCGCTTTCCTTAGTGGAAGAAAGGAACAGAGGAATACGAAAAGACGCTTCTTCGCCATTTTGCTGGTCATGGGTCTGCTGTGCAGTCTGGTTGTGGTACATGCCGATGCGTGTGCGCATGAAAACTGCGCCTATGCCTATGACGATGAGGAATATGACATCTATCAGTGTCTGGCCTGTGGCGAAACGCTCTGGTATGACTACCATTATCGCTACTGTGATGCTCCGGAGGGTGTATGCGCGGAATGCGACGTGATATGGGACGGCGAAATGACGATTGAGCATCTGCAAGACGAGGCATATCCGCTGAACGAGACGATGCACGGCTATCGCTGTGCGGTCTGCGGCGTGGATACGTGGGAGCCGGAGGACGGTATATGGTCGCTACGAAACGAAATAAAAAGGAGCATGAAAATGGCACAGATTCAAAATCCGCTGTTACCGGGCTTTTATCCTGACCCGTCCATTTGTCGGGTTGGGGAGGATTTCTACATGGTCACGTCCAGCTTCAGCTATTTTCCGGGCGTGCCGGTGTTCCATAGCCGCGATTTGATGCACTGGGAGCAGATTGGCCATTGCCTTGACCGTCGGGAGCAGCTGCCGCTGGACTGGCAGTACATTTCCGGTGGCATTTATGCGCCCACGATTCGCTATCATGACGGCCTGTTCTACATGGTGACGACCAATGTCAGCCATGGTGGCAATTTCTACGTGACGGCTGAAAACCCAGCTGGCCCGTGGAGTAACCCGAAGTGGATTGCCGGTTCGGAGGGCATTGACCCTACGCTTTTCTGGGACGATGATGGTCGCGTCTACATGACAGCCACCACGGATTGGGGACGCCATCAGCCGGGCGTGTGGATTGCCGAGGTGGATTTGCAGAAAAACTGCATCGTGGGAGAATTCCACGTGGCGTGGCAGGGCGCACTGGTCAACGCCTGGTCGCCGGAAGCGCCGCACATCTACAAGAAGGACGGCTGGTATTATTTGATGATTGCCGAGGGTGGCACAGAGGATTACCACTCCGTGACCATCGCCCGCAGCCGCGAAATTCTGGGCGAATACAAGGGCTATGAGGGCAATCCGATTCTGACGCATCGTCATTTGGGGCTGAATTACCCGATTTGCAATGTCGGTCATGCCGATTTGGTGCAATTGCCGGATGGCACGTGGTACATGGTGGCGCTGGCCTCGCGCCTGTATGGCGGGTATCACAAGAACATGGGGCGCGAAACCTTCATTGCACCGGTGGATTGGGCGGGCGACTGGCCGGTGGTCAGTCCCGGAACAGGCCGTGTGGAGTGGACATATCCTGCGCCGAACCTGCCGGAATATTCTGTTGCTGTGCCGGACGGAAATGACTTCACGGCGTTTTGCTGGAACACGCTGGGAACGCCGGCGGCAGATGCCTTTGATGCCACGCAAAAGCACCTGACCCTGCGCAGCACGCAGGATTGGCTCGTGCCCGACGACATGCCGCGTCAGGCGGTGCCCAACGGCTGTCCTGGCTTCTACGCCAGACGCCAGCAGCATATGTCCTTTTCTGCCGAGGTGACGGTCGAGGTGCCGGGCACGGGAGAAGTGGGCATCATGCTATTGCAAAATGGCTTCAATCATCTGCGCGTTGGTGTCCAGCGGACGGAAAACAGCATGCGGGTGCAGGCGGTGCGCAGCGAAAAATGCGGCAAACCGGACTATCAGCATCCGCGGGAATATCCACGTCATGTGGATGTGCTGTGGACAAATGATTTGGCGGAAAGCACCGTGCGTATCGGTATTGCGGCGCATGGGCAGCAGCACCAGCTGCTGGTGAACGGCCAGGTGGTTGCGCAGTGCGACGGCGGCTTCCTTGGCAGTGAAACGGCTGGTGGCTTTGTGGGCGCGTATGTGGGCTGCTTCGTGGCGGGAGACGGCGCGATAGGGCAGTTCAGCAATTTCTGCTACGCGGAAAAGGGGTAAAGGAATCCATACAGGAACCGGCCCGATTCAGGACAAAATATGACAAAAAATGCGGGTGCAGGAGGAGTAAACACTGCGCCTGCATTTGCGTTTTCCTATGCATTGTTCGCCTTGCTCAATGGAAGACTTTGTGGTATAATAGACGATGGTGCTTTGTCGCCGAATGATGATTGATGGCGTGTTTTGCAGGCGCATATCAATCGGGCGAAGGAATAGATTGTCCCTGGATAAAAGGAGTACTTCTTATGGCAAATCAGGCAACCCATTATGATGCAAGCAATATTCAGGTGCTCGAGGGCTTGGAGGCCGTCCGGATGCGTCCGGGCATGTATATTGGCACCACGTCTTCCCGCGGCTTGCATCATCTGCTGTGGGAAATCGTGGATAATGCAATTGACGAGGCGTCCAACGGCTTTGCGGATGAGGTGCGCGTGACGCTGCACAATGATGGTTCGGCGTCGGTGTATGACAATGGCCGCGGCATGCCGGTGGACGAGCATCCGACCATGCACGTCAGCGGCGCGGAGGTCATCTTTACCGTGCTGCATGCGGGCGGCAAATTCAACCACGATAACTACAGCTATTCCGGCGGTCTGCATGGCGTGGGCGCGTCGGTCGTCAATGCCCTGTCGAAGTGGCTGACGGTGGATATTTATCGCGATTTTGCGCATTATGCCATGCGCTTCACCAGCCAGACGGATGAAAAGACGGGCAAGATGCATGCGGGCAAGCCGGATGCGCCGCTGACGAAGGTCGGCAATACGCGCAAGAAGGGTACGCTCATCCGCTTTATGCCCGATGACACGATTTTTGAGGACGTGCGCTTCCAGTATGAGACGGTTTGCCGCCGCTTGCAGGAGCTGGCCTACCTCAATCGTGGATTGAAAATCGTTTTCGTGGATGAGCGTGTCAGCGATGCCGCCAAGCGTGAGCATGTTTTCCATTATGAGGGCGGCATCATCGACTACGTGCGCTATCTGAACGATGGCAAGAACGTGATGCACGACGAGCCGATTTATCTGGAGGGCGAAAAGGACTCCGTGGTCTGCCGCGTGGCGATTCAGTATACCGATGGCTACACGGAAAGCCTTTTCTCCTATGTCAACAACATCCCCACGGGCGAAGGCGGCACGCATGAAACAGGCTTCAAGGCGGCCTTCACCAAGATGCTCAATGAATACGCGCGCAAGGTCGGTCTGCTCAAGGAGAAGGACAACAACCTGACGGGTGAGGACTTCCGCGAGGGTCTGAGCTGCGTGCTGACGACGATGGTCAAGAATCCGCAGTTTGAGGGTCAGACCAAGGGACGTCTGGGCAATAGCGAGGTGCGTCCGGCGGTGGAGGGCATCATCACCCAGCAGCTGACGGATTGGCTGGAAAACCTCAAGAATCAGGATGTTGCCCAGCAGATTGTCCAGAAGGCTGTCCGCGCCGCACAGGTGCGCGAAGCGGCCCGCAAGACGCGCGACAATGCCCGCAAGGCCAATCAGCTTGATGCCGCGCCGCTGGTCGGCAAGCTGAGCGCCTGCCGTGGCAAAAAGCCGGAGGATAACGAGCTGTTCATCGTCGAGGGCGATTCCGCAGGCGGTAGCGCCAAGCAGGGTCGCGATAGCCGCTATCAGGCGATTCTGCCCCTGCGCGGAAAGCCGCTCAATGCCGAAAAGAAGCGTCTGGATCAGGTGCTGTCCAACGAAGAGTTCCGGTCGCTGATTACGGCACTGGGCACGTCCATTGATGAAAATTTCAATATTGCGAATCTGAAATACGACAAGGTCATCATCCTCTCCGATGCCGACCAGGACGGTGCGCATATCCGCGCCAT
>CAYXHF010000058.1:0-10731 GCA_964464815.1 uncultured Faecalibacterium sp. | reverse complement strand
GTGCCGATCACCCGTGACGGCAAGCTGGTGGGCATCCTGACCAACCGCGACCTGCGCTTTGAGACGGATTACTCCCGCAAAATCAGCGAGGTCATGACCAGCGAAAACCTCATCACCGCACCCGTGGGTACGTCCCTGGAGCAGGCGAAGATGATTCTGGCCAAGCATCGCATTGAGAAGCTGCCGATCGTGGACGAAAACGGCATCCTGCGTGGCCTGATTACCATCAAGGATATCGAAAAATCCACCAAGTATCCGAACTCCGCCAAGGACGCCAAGGGCCGTCTGCTCTGCGGCGCAGCTGTCGGCGTGACGCATGACGTCTTCGAGCGCATCGAGGCGCTGCTGGAGGCGAAGGTGGACGTGATTTCCATCGACACGGCGCATGGCCATTCTGTGGGCGTGCTGCGTCAGGTGGAGAACATCCGCAAGCGTTTCCCGGACATCCAGCTCTTTGCGGGCAATGTCGCCACGGCAGCCGCCACGCACGATCTGATTTCCGCTGGCGTTGACTGCGTGAAGGTCGGCATTGGCCCGGGCTCCATCTGCACCACCCGCGTGGTCGCCGGTATCGGCGTGCCTCAGGTGACGGCGGTGGCCGACTGCGCCGAGGAAGCCGACAAGCACGGCATCCGCGTGATTGCCGACGGCGGCATCAAGTACTCCGGCGATATTGTCAAGGCGCTGGCGGCCGGTGGCTCCTGCGTCATGCTGGGCAGCATGCTGGCTGGCACGGACGAAGCGCCCGGTGCAACCGAAATCTATCAGGGTCGTTCCTACAAGGTCTATCGCGGCATGGGTTCTCTGGGCGCGATGGAGCATGGCTCGAAGGACCGCTACTTCCAGGAAGACGCCAAGAAGCTTGTTCCCGAAGGCGTCGAAGGTCGCGTGCCGTACAAGGGCGTGCTGGCGGACACCATCTTCCAGATGGTCGGCGGCATCCGTTCCGGCATGGGCTACTGCGGCGCAAAGAACATTGATGACCTGCGCAAGAACGCCGAGTTCATCAAGATTACGGGCGCTGGCCTGGCCGAAAGCCATCCGCATGATATCTCCATCACCAAGGAGGCTCCGAACTACTCCCGTAATTCTTAATTGGTATATAAAAAATGACGCTGCATGGCTAGGTGCAGCGTCATTTTTTTGCGAGGAAGGAAAAGGGACTTGCGGAATTGGTGTTGAACTGATATGTTATGGGTGTAAGGTGGCCACCCGTGTACATTTCAAACGGAATCGCCTATGCCAGCGCAACGGCGCAGAAAACCGTCGTGGCGGCGGTGAAGCCACTGGACGATATGATGATGATTGTGACCTTTGCTTCGGGTGAAAACCGATTGTATGATGCGACGCAGCTGCTGGCCTTTCCAGCATTTCAAGCACTGTAAATAACAAAACTCCCCTGCATGCAGACCGAACCCATTTCGTCCTGCATGCAGGGGAGTTTTGTTATGCTTATCCGACCAGCTTAAAACCCTGTGCGGTCAGCTTCTGCTTGATTTCCTCAATCTGCTCGAAGTCGCGCGTCTCCATGCTGATGCGCAGGAGGCAGCTTGTCACGGCGTAGGAGGCGTCCGTGCGCTCATGCGTCACGCCGACGATGTTCGCGCCACATTCGGAGATAATCTGCGTCACGCCCAGCAGCTGGCCGGGCTTGTCGTCCAGGGCAATCGTCAGCATGGCGTTGCGGCCTTCACGCTGCAAGCCACGGGTGATGACACGGCTGAGGATGTTCACGTCAATGTTGCCGCCGGAAATGATGCAGCAGACCTTCTTGCCCTCGATGGGGAGCTTGCCGAACATCGCGGCCGCGACGGTCACAGCGCCAGCGCCCTCGGCAACCAGCTTCTGCTTTTCCATCAGCGCCAGAATCGCCGCGGCAATCTCGTCCTCGCTGACCGTGACGACCTCATCGACGTACTGCTGCACCATGGCGAAGGTCGTATCGCCGGGATGCTTGACGGCAATGCCGTCGGCGAAGGTGCTGGCGGTGTCCAGCGTGATGGTTTCGCCCGCATCCAGCGAACGACGCATGCTGGGTGCATTTTCTGCCTGCACGCCGTATACCTTCACGTTCGGGTTCAGCTGCTTAATGGCACAGGCGACACCGGAAATCAGGCCGCCACCGCCGATGGAGCAGATGACCGCATCCACGTCCGGCAGCTGATCGAGCACCTCCAGACCAATCGTACCCTGACCCGCAATGACCTCCTCATCGTTGAAGGGGTGAATGAAGGTCATGCCGGTTTCCTTTTGCAGCTGGCAGGCGTACTGGTATGCATCGTCATATGCGCCCTTGACCAGACAGACCTCCGCACCCAGTGCCTTGGTGGCCTCCACCTTGCTGATGGGAGCGCCGTCTGGCATGCAGACGATGGCGCGGATGCCCATGCGGCTGGCGGCCAGTGCCACGCCCTGTGCATGATTGCCTGCCGAACAGGCGATGATGCCGGCCTGACGCTGCTCCTGCGTCAATTGGCTGATTTTGTAGTATGCACCGCGCAGCTTGAACGAACCGGTCAGCTGCAAATTCTCCGTTTTGAGATACAGCTCGTAGTTCTTGGAGAGCTTGGCGGCGTAAATCACGTCCGTTTTGCGGGCAACAGGCTTGAGAACATAGGCAGCATGATAGATTTTGTCAAGCGTGACCATGATAAAGCTCCTTTGCATGGCAGATTTTCAGCAGGAGAGCGGCGAGCAGAATCAGGACTGCTGCATTCCCGCAAGGTAGTTGATGAATTGCTGCGCGGTGCGGCCGGAAATGCCGCCGTGACGGATTTCCCAGCGATTGGCGGCTGCAAGCAGCTCCTCCTCGGATAGCTGGAGCGTATCGGGCAGCCGGGCGGCGATGCCGCGCACAATGTCGTGGTACTGCTGGCGATTCGGGCTGACATAGCAAATGGCGCAGCCAAACCGCGCAGCAAGGGAAAGCTTCTCTTCCATCGTGTCGGAGCGGTGAATATCGCCGTTGTGCTCCATGTCGTTGCGATCCTTCCACGTCTCCTGCACCAGATGGCGGCGGTTGGAGGTGGCGACAATCAGCACGTTGGACGGGCGCGTTTCCACGCCGCCTTCGATGACGGCTTTGAGGAATTTGTACTCGACCTCATGCTCCTCAAAGGACAAATCGTCAATGAAAATCATGAAGCGGTAGTTGCGGTTCTTCACGCGGGAAATGATTTGGGATAGCAAGCCGAATTGATGCTTGTAAATCTCAATCATCCGCAGCCCCTGCGGCGCGTATTCGTTCAGAATCGCCTTGACGGAGGTGGACTTGCCCGTACCGGCGTCGCCGTAGAGCAGCACGTTGTTGGCGCTGCGGCCACGCACAAAGGCGTCGGTGTTCTCACGAAGCTCCTTCTTTTGCGCCTCATAGCCAATCAGGTCGCTGAGCATCACCGAGTCGATGTTGTTGATGGCGCTGAAGGTGAAATCACCGTCAGGCTCCTCCTGGACGCGGAACGCCTTGTTCAGGCCGAACATGCCCACGCCGCAATCGCGATAATGCGCGGTGACGAGGTCGAAAATCTCGTTTTCGTCCTTGGCGGCGGCAATGGCGGAGGAAAGCGCACGCACCTTTTCCGACACGGCACGGTAATACAGCTGCGCCTTCTTGGGAATGGCGGTGTAGGCGGTGAGCACCGAGAAGCAATCAATCCCCAAATCCTGCTCAATCGGGGCAAAATCGAAGTCAAACAGGCGCTTGAAGACCGCAAAATCTGCCTTGGCGAAATGATTGACGCTCCCATCACTCGCGCCGACGCGTTCACAGGTCAGCGAGAAGCTGTTTTCGTTCATCATCAACTCAAAGGTCAGATAGTCATGCCAGAGGTTTTTGTCAAAGCCGTACAGCGTCGCCAAATCCAGCAGGCGCTTGACCTGCTGGTAAATGCGGCTGACGAGTGTGGGCTTGGTGCATGTGCCGAGCGTCCAGTCCTGAAAGATGCCGGACAGCTCAAGCAAAATGCAATCCTTGGGCAGATGCGAATAAAGCAGTAAGCGCGATACTTCCTGAAACATGTGCTTGCCTTTCTGAATGGCTATGGAATCTCTGAATCATTCGGCAGCACGCCAGTGGCTGAATTTCAGCCATCTGCTTCTTGTAGAAATCTCGATTTACCTCCAGGAAACCTTCGATTTCTGCAATCGCATCTGACAGAAATTCCGCTCGCTATCGTACTACCTCATTGATTCAGAGCTTCCTTAGATTACAAACGCTGAAGAATAGCGTCTGTCATTTCTGTGCAGGACAGCGGCGTTGCGCCGGAGTTGCCCACGATGTCCGCCGTGCGCAGACCGTCGGCGAGCACGCGGTCGATGGCCTTTTCGATGCAGTCGGCTTCCTCCGTCATGTCAAAGGCATAGCGGAGCATCATTGCACCGGAGAGGATGGTGGCGATGGGATTGGCCTTGTTCTGGCCCGCAATGTCCGGAGCGGAGCCATGAATCGGCTCATACAGGCCACGCTTGGTCGCGCCCAGAGACGCACTGGCCAGCAGGCCAATCGAGCCGGTAATCTGGCTGGCCTCGTCGGAGAGAATATCACCGAACATGTTGCTGGTCACAACGACGTCAAACTGACTCGGACGGCGCACCAGCTGCATGGCGGCATTGTCCACCAGCATGTCCGTTACGGTCACGTCCGGGTATTCCTTGGCGATACGGTGAACCGTTTCGCGCCAGAGACGGCTTGTTTCCAGCACGTTGGCCTTGTCGATGGAAATCACGTTCTTGCGGCGCTTGCGGGCGGCGTCAAAGGCGGCGTGCGCAATGCGCTCAATTTCCATCACGCTGTAGCTTTCCGTGTCGTAGGCTTCCGGGCCGTACTTGCCTTCGCGGCGGCCACGTTCGCCAAAGTAGATGCCGCCGGTCAATTCACGCACCATCATCAGGTCGAAGCCCTGCGCCACGATATCGGCGCGCAGCGGGCATTCGTCCTTGAGCGCTGGATACAATTTCGCCGGGCGCAGGTTGGTGTAAAGCCCCATGGCGGCGCGAATGCCGAGCAGACCCTTTTCCGGGCGCTGGGCAGCAGGCAGGGTATCCCACTTCGGGCCGCCAACAGCACCCAGCAGCACGGAGTCGGATGCAAGGCAGCCGTCAATCGTTTCCTGCGGCAGGGGATTGCCCGTGGCGTCAATGGCCGCGCCACCAATCAGATAAGGGGTGAAGTGGAATACATGACCGAATTTCTCCGCAACGGCCGAAAGTACCTTTACGGCACTATCCACGATTTCCGGGCCGATGCCGTCGCCGCGCAGGAGCGCAATGTTCTTTTCCATCGTACTCAATCCTCCGCATCCATGCGTGCCTTCAGGTAGGGCAGAAGGCCGCCGCTGGCAATAATCTTCTGGATAAAGGGCGGAAAGCCGGTTGCCTGATATGTTTTGCCGGTCGTTTCGTCGGTAATGACGCCGGTGGCAAAATCCACAGACACCTGATCGCCATTTGCAATCTCCTGCGCCGCCTCGGGACATTCCAGAATCGGGAAGCCGATGTTGATGGCGTTGCGGTAGAAGATGCGCGCAAAGCTGGGTGCAATGACGCAGGACACGCCGCATGCGCGAATCGAAATGGGCGCATGCTCACGCGAAGAGCCACAGCCGAAGTTGGCGCCGCCGACGATGATGTCGCCGGGCTGCACCTGCTTGGCAAAATCGGGGTCAATATCCTCCATGCAGTGCTTGGCCAATTCCTCGGGAGAAGGCGCGTTCAGATACCGGGCGGGAATAATCACGTCGGTATCCACGTTGTCGCCGTACTTGTAAACCTTGCCGCTGGGCATATTACTCTGCCTCCTTTGCAATGTCGCAGGGATCGGCCACGCAGCCCATGATAGCGGATGCGGCGGCCACGGCGGGCGAGGCGAGAATGACCTCACTCTTGACGTGACCCATGCGGCCAACGAAGTTGCGGTTGGTGGTCGCCACGGCGCGTTCGCCCTCACACATGCAGCCCATATGGCCGCCAAGGCACGGGCCACACGTCGGTGTGGAAACGGCACAGCCTGCTTCAATGAAAATCTGCGTCAGGCCTGTGGTGATGCAGTCCAGATAAATCTGCTGTGTGGCAGGGATGACGATGCAGCGCACGTTTTCGTGTACCTTGTGGCCGCGCAGAATTTCGGCGGCCTGCTTGAGGTCGCTGTAGCGGCCGTTGGTGCAGCTGCCGATGACAACCTGCTGAATCGGCAGCCCCTTGACCTCGCTGACGACCTTGGTGTTGCTGGGCAGATGCGGCAGCGACACGGTCGGCTCCAGCTGGGACAAATCAATGTCCACCACGCGCTCGTATTCCGCATCCTCGTCAGCCTCGTAGGCCGTCCAGGGACGGTTGACGCGACCTGTTACATATTCAATCGTCTTGTCATCCACCGGGAAGATGCCGTTCTTGCCGCCGGCCTCGATGGCCATGTTGGCGATGGTGAAGCGGTCATCCATGCTCAAATCGTGGACGCCCTCACCGGTGAATTCGATGGACTTATACAGCGCACCATCCACGCCAATCAGGCCAATCAGGTGCAAAATCACGTCCTTGCCGGACACGTAGGGGCGCATGTGGCCGTGCAGCACCACCTTGATGGCGCTGGGCACCTTGAACCAGTTTTCGCCCGATGCCATGCCTGCGGCCATATCGGTTGAGCCGACACCGGTGGAGAATGCACCGAGTGCGCCATAGGTGCAGGTGTGGCTGTCCGCGCCGATAATCAGTTCACCCGGCGCGACGATGCCCTTTTCGGGCAAAAGCGCATGCTCGATGCCGACCTGGCCGACATCGAAGAAATGCGTAATCTGGAAGCGATGCGCAAAGTCACGCGCCGTCTTGCACAGCTGTGCGGACTTAATGTCCTTGCAGGGGGTGTAGTGATCCAGCACGATGGCAATCTTATCGCGGTCAAACACGTGGTCAAAGCCAGCCTTGTCAAACACGCCGACGGCCACGGGCGTGGTCACGTCGTTGCCCAGCACCAGATCGAGCTTGGCCTCAATCAAATCACCAGCCTTGACGCTGTCAAGACCAGCGTGCGCGGCCAGGATTTTCTGTGTCATGGTCATTCCCATGGTGTTACACCTCTCCTTTCGCTCTGCGGGCGGCGTAGGCACGCAGCTTGTTCATGGCGTTGACATAGGCGCGAACGGAAGCCTCGACAATGTTGGTGTGCAGTCCGCGACCGGAGAAGGTGCGGCCATCGCAGGTCAGCTTCACGGACACATCGCCCATGGTGTCCTTGCCGGGAGAAATGGAATTGATGCGGTACAAATCAAACGTATGCTCCACCGGGCGCATAATCTGGTCAATGGCCTCAAAGGCGGCATCGACCGGGCCGTCGCCGGAGCAGACCGCCTCAAACTCCTGACCGTCCAGCGACAGGCGCACGACGGAGGTGGAGGTGGTCATGTTGGAGGTATGCACGGCGAACCACGTCAGCTTGTAGCCATCCACTTCCTCCTCGTCCGTGGTGGCGGAATGGGTGACGATGGCCAGAATGTCCTGATCGGTCACATTCTTCTTCTTGTCGCAGAGAACCTTGAAGTCCTCAAAGCAGCTGCTCAGCTCCTCATCGGGCAGCTCGTAGCCCATTTCCTTCAGGCGGGCGGCGAAGGCATGCTTGCCGGAGTGCTTGCCCAGGACGATGTTGTCCATGCGGATGCCGACGGATTCGGGTGTCAGAATCTCGTAGGTCTTCTTGTTGGCCAAAACGCCGTGCTGGTGAATGCCACTCTCGTGACGGAAGGCGTTGACGCCCACAATCGGCTTGGTTAGCGGTGCGCTCTGGCCGATGATGTTGTAGACGGTCTTGCTGGCACGGGCAATCTGCGTCGTGTCCAGACGGCAGGGAGATTCGCCGAAGATGTCAGGGCGCGTGCGCATGGCCATGACGACTTCCTCCATGGCGGTGTTGCCCGCGCGTTCGCCAAGGCCGTTGATGGTGCATTCAATCTGCCGTGCGCCACCCAGGACGCCAGCCAAGGAGTTGGCAACCGCCATGCCCAGGTCATTGTGGCAGTGGACGGAGAATTCAACCTTGTCGCTGTTTTCCACACCCGCCATGACATCGGAAATCAGGCGGCGCATTTCATCCGGCGTGGTGTAGCCGACGGTGTCGGGCAGGTTAATGACCGTTGCACCGCTGCGCACGGCGGCATTGACAACCTGAATCAGGAAATCCGTGTCGGAGCGCGTGGCGTCCTCGCAGGAGAACTCGATGTTGCTTGTGTACTTCTTGGCATACGCCACCATGGCGGCGGTGCGCTCAATGACCTGCTCAGGGGTCATTTTGAGCTTATACTGCATGTGCAGGGGAGAGGTGGCGAGGAAAACGTGGATGCGCGGATCGGCCGCATTTTTGACGGCCTCCCAGGCGCAATCAATGTCCTTTTGCGTGCTGCGGGCAAGCGATGCCACGGAGCAGTCGCGCACGGTTTCGGCAATCGTCTTCACGCTCTCAAAGTCACCAGGGGAGGAGATGGCAAAGCCAGCTTCAATTACGTCCACCTTCAGGCGCTCCAGGCACTTGGCAACCTCAATCTTTTCCCTGAGGTTCATCGAGCAGCCCGGCGACTGTTCGCCGTCGCGCAGGGTGGTATCAAAAATCTTAATCTGATTCATCAGCATACGCTCCATTCTGGCCAAACGGCATTATTCAAGAATTGCACCCTTGTCGGCGGAGGAGACGAGCTTGGCATAACGCGCCAGATACCCGGTCTTGACCTTCGGCTCAGGGCAGACCCACGCGGCACGGCGACGCGCAAGCGTCTCCTCATCCACGTTGAGGGTGATGGAACAATTCGGAATGTCAATCGAGATGCGGTCGCCTTCCTCCACCAGTGCAATCAGGCCACCCGCAGCGGCCTCGGGACTGATGTGACCAATGGAAGCGCCACGCGTTGCGCCGGAGAAGCGGCCGTCGGTCAGCAGGGCCACGCTTTCGCCAAGACCCATGCCGCAAATGGCAGAGGTCGGGTTGAGCATTTCGCGCATGCCCGGGCCACCCTTGGGGCCTTCGTAGCGGATGACCACCACGTCACCGGGCACAATCTTCTTGGCATAAATGGCGGCGATAGCGTCCTCCTCGCTGTCAAAGACGCGGGCAGGGCCTTCGTGAACCATCATTTCCTTGGCAACGGCACTCTGCTTGACAACACAGCCATCCTTGGCCAGATTGCCCTTGAGGACGGCGATGCCACCCGTGGTGGAATACGGCGCATCGATGGGACGGATGATGCTCTCATCCCGGTTGCAAACGCCTTCCAGATTCTCGGCCATCGTCTTGCCCGTGCAGGTCATGACGGAGGTGTCCAGCAGGTTCTTCTTCGTCAGCTCCTTCATCACGGCCAGGACGCCGCCAGCGCGATCCAAATCCTCCATGAAGGTGTCACCAGCGGGCGCCAGGTGGCAAAGATTCGGCGTGTGCGCGGAAATGTCGTTGGCATGATCCAGGTCGATGGTCACACCGGCCTCGTGCGCAATGGCCGGCAGGTGCAGCATCGTGTTGGTGGAGCAGCCCAGCGCCATATCGACGGTTTCGGCGTTGTTGAAGGCGGCAGGTGTCATGATGTCGCGCGGGCGAATGTTCTTTTCCACCAGCGTCATAATCTGCATACCAGCCTTCTTCGCCAGACGGATACGCGCCGAATAGGGTGCAGGAATCGTGCCATTACCCGGCAAGCCCATGCCCAGCGCCTCGGTCAGGCAGTTCATGGAGTTGGCCGTGTACATGCCCGAGCAGCTGCCGCAGGACGGGCATGCGTTTTCTTCGTAGTTGCGCACGCCGTCTTCATCCAGCGTACCGGCCTTGTAGGCGCCGACCGCCTCGAACATATGGCTCAGGCAGGTGCGGCGGCCGTCGGTCAGATGACCGGCCAGCATCGGGCCACCGGAAACGAAAATCGTGGGAATATTCAGTCGCGCCGCTGCCATCAGCAGACCCGGCACGTTCTTATCGCAGTTGGGAATCATCACCAGGCCGTCGAACTGATGCGCAATGGCCATGGCTTCGGTGGAGTCAGCAATCAGGTCGCGCGTGACCAGGGAGTACTTCATGCCCACATGGCCCATGGCGATGCCGTCACACACGGCGATGGCCGGGAAGAGAATCGGTGTGCCACCGGCGGCGCGAACGCCTGCCTTGACGGCCTCGGCAATCTTATCCAGATTCATGTGGCCGGGAACAATCTCATTATAGGAAGACACAACGCCGATGAGCGGCTTGCGGATTTCTTCATCGGTCAGACCCAGGGCATAGAGCAGAGAACGATTCGGGGCGCGCTCGACGCCCTGCTTGATTTGTTCGGACAGCAAGGTAATTCCCTCCTGTTAGTTTAATAAGTTGGACGCGATTTCCGGGTCATGCCCCGGAAGAAGCGATGAATCAAAAACGCAGCAGAGGTAGCCAGGGCCGCCTCTGCTGCGAAGGGGATTAGTTGGAGGCGTTGTCGAGGTTGGAGTCGTTCTTCCAGAGCATCTGCTCGCGCAGCTGCTTGCCGATGATTTCCATCGGGTGCTTGGCCAGCGCGTCGCGGTGGCTGTTGAAGAAGCAACGGCCGTTCTTGTTTTCGGCAATCCACTTGCCAGCGAAGGTGCCATCCTGAATGTCATTCAGCACGGCCTTCATGTTGGCCTTGGTCTGCTCATAGGGCAGGATGCGCGGGCCGGAAACATACTCGCCATATTCCGCAGTGTCGGAGATGGAGTAGTTCATGGCTGCCACGCCGCCCTTGTTGATCAGGTCAA
>CAYXHF010000057.1:0-11319 GCA_964464815.1 uncultured Faecalibacterium sp. | reverse complement strand
AGGGTCTTCCCCGCGTTGAAGAGCTGTTTGAGGCACGCAAGCCCAAGCGCGAAGCCGTCCTGTCTGACATCAGCGGCACGGTGTCCATCCACCAGACCAACCGCAACAAGAACGAGCTGGTCATCACGGCGGACGCTGGCAACTATGCCCGTCACACCCACAAGGCCTCTTCCGGCACGGTGGTGGTGAAGGTCGGCCAGGTGGTGCATCAGGGCGATGTGCTGATTTCCGGCGCGACCAAGGCGAAGATTGCCAAGGACGGCACGAAGACCACCAAGACCACGGACATCAAGTCTACCCTCGCCGGTACGGTCACTGTCATCAACACCAAGGGCATGCCCGAGGTGGAAGTGACCTCCAGCGTGGCAGAATTCGAGCAGAAGACCTACCCCGTGACCTACGGCAGCCGCCTGCGTGTGCAGGAGGGCGACCACGTCGAGGCAGGCGATATGCTCATTGAAGGCTCTATCAACCCGCACGACCTGCTGCGCATTCTGGGTCAGGCCGCGGTGCAGGACTACCTGCTGAAGGAAGTTCTGTCCGTGTACCGTCTCCAGGGCGTTGCCGTGGCCGACAAGCATATCGAAATCATCGTTCGTCAGATGCTGCGCAAGGTGCGCGTGGAAGACAACGGCGATACCGAGCTGCTGCCCGGCTCTCTGGTTGACCGCAGCCACCTGGAGGATGCCAACATGAAGGTGCTGGAATCCACCAAGCTGCGCATTGAAGACGCTGGCGACACCGGTTTGGATGTCGGTAGCCTGATTGAGTCCGATGAACTGGACGAAATCAACCAGCGCATGCAGGTGTCCGGTGGCGCGCCCGCCATTGCCCGCGACCTCAAGCCCGCGAGCGTGAAGCGTGTGCTGCTGGGTATCACCCGCGCTTCTCTGGCGACGGATTCCTTCCTGTCTGCCGCTTCCTTCCAGGAGACCAACCGCGTGTTGACCGAAGCCGCTATCAAGGGCAAGATTGACCCGCTGATTGGCCTGAAGGAAAACGTCATTCTGGGTAAGATGATTCCCGCCGGTACGGGCATGCACCGTTACAAGGATATTGATATTCGCGAAAATTACGGGTTCTGATTCTTTTGACGCAGAAAACCCGGCGCAGGGGTTTGCACCGGCGCCGGGTTTTTTGAATAAACAAATGGAAAGCTCATTTGCACGCTCATCATTGCCGCAACTGCAATTGCTGTAGCCTTGATTTTCCGTGGATGCGTCCATTACGCTGTTCCACTTTTGTCAAGTGCAATTGCACTTTCGTAAAGTAGTGAATTACAAAATGAAGAAATTCTTTTTGATTTTAGCTGTCTCATGCTCATTTCCTTTGCAACAGCAGAGACTACTCCTACCATAAACATCGCAGCAGAAGCACAAGGGAATTCCAGCCACTGTTATTGCTGACATTGTTGCTGATAATCCCGATGCTGATGCTATTAACATTACCGCTTGGCATGGAGCTACTTCTACGTTACTCCCGGCATGAAACGATGTTGCATCTTGTGCCCTTTTCCCTTATACCTACACCAATATCCATAAAAACTATGCGCAACATCATGGGCTTTTCCGAACTGATTTTCTTCTTTCTGTTGCACGTGGAAGCATAAAAACATTAAGCACTGCCTATTCCGTCACCATAACCACCATGCGTTCAGGTAGTGTTACTGTGGGTTCTGACACAGATGCCGAACTTCCTGCTGCGGTTACGCTTGGATTGGACACTACACGTTCTCTCACAGTAGAAATTTCACTTTCACAAACTTTTAACGGACCGCCCGAAGATTCTGAGTACAATTCCCGTTCATTCTATATTGCCTACTATGGCGATATCGGAGGTTGGAGTTGCACGGCAACTAGAAGCTTTCCTGCTTCTACAGTCCAAATGGCTGGTCAATTCATCGAGCCTACCGAATACGCCGAGTATTCTGTAGACAAGACGATCAAGTAATCACTCCCCAGCGGCTACAGCACACGGTAGCCGCTTTTCCAAAACAAATACTTTTCACAGAAAGGATGCAATCGCCATGCAAAACATCATCCTCATCGGTATGCCTGGTTGTGGCAAGTCCACCGTTGGCGTGGTGCTGGCCAAGGCACTGGGCATGGATTTTGTTGACTCCGACCTTGTGATTCAATCCACCATGCAGGCCACGCTCTCCCAGCTGATTGAACAGCACGGTGACGATGGTTTCCGCGACATTGAAAACCGCGTCAATGCTTCCCTCAGTATGCAAAACAGCGTGATTGCCACCGGTGGTAGCGTTGTCTATGGCCAGGAGGCCATGGAGCATCTACGCAGTATCGGCACGGTCGTATATCTGCGTCTGACGTGCGAAAACATTGCCGAGCGTCTGGGCGATTTACATGCGCGTGGCGTGACCATTCGTCCCGGCTGGACCTTGCGTGACCTGTACAACGAGCGTTGCCCGCTGTATGAGCAATATGCCGACATTGTGCTGGACTGTGATGGTCTGCGCTTGCGGGATGTTGTCGCCACTCTCTGTGAAAAATTGCAAAAATAAAAAAGCGTCCATGGATGCTCTCTTTTGTGGGAGAGATCTGTGGACGTTTTCTTTGCAGAAATAGAGGAATGCACCGTTTCCAGCACATTCCCCTGTTCCTTTGTCAGTCGTTTGTCAGCGTAAACTGCCTTCGCCACCCATCAGTGCCGTCATTTCCTCAATGCGTTCCAAGGGAAATGGTGGTGCACAAAGGGGCTTCATGGCTACACTCATGAGCTTCATGGGATTGTCATCTGCCGCCACGCGGTTGGAGCTGAGCGCCCCACAACGCTTGCAACGATGAATAATTGCCCATTCGCCACCCTTACGCACCCACACGGCAATCGGATCCATGATGCCCCCGCAATCCGATTCCCGGTCGCCGGGGTCAATGTCCACGTGCAGACTGTTCAGACAGTTGGGGCAATGATTCCGATGGTCACTGCCCGCATCCTGCGGGGTGCAAAGCCGTCCACACACCTTGCAAGTGAAGGTGTCATGGCAAGCATGGGTCTTGTAGTAGCCTTTTTCGAATGTTTTGCGCTTGTTTTCGCGGTTCATGTTACCTTTTCCTCCAGAAGATGATTCATTGTGTTATGCTTCTTCGGGAGGCGGGCCGTTGTGCTTTATGCCAACCTCCCGGTCAGCGCACACTTGCCTCATCACATCGGGTCGAGTACTTCAAACACATTCCTCGCTTGATTTTTGTACAGAGTCTTCCCTGCCAACTTTATTGTATCACATGAAATGCACCTTGACAAGTATGGTATAAGAAAAACATACTTCACCACACCGGCGGTTCCCAGTTGACAATTGCGCCCATCTGTAGTGTCTTTTTCACATCAATGAGTCGCTGGTTGCTACTCCCACGATAGAGCAGTGACAGAGACTTTTCCTCCTGACGAAAGCGGCCGTCCACCAGCACATCAATGCTCTGCAACAGTGCCATCCGCGCCGGATTTTGCTCCTTGAGCAGGTTTTCCAGCGTGTATCCGGTGTAGCACCAGACGTTCAGGTGCTTCTCGTGCGCCGCCTGAGACAGCTGCAAGCACGCCTCCGGCTGACACATCGGTTCGCCGCCGGAGAGCGTCAGACCGTCCAGCAGCGGGTTCTCGCTCATCTTCTCGATGATTTGCGCCGTGTCCAGCATCTGGCCACCCGCAAAATCGTGCGATTGCGGATTGTGGCAACCGGGACAATGATGCGGACAGCCCTGCACAAACACGGTGTAGCGCATGCCAGGCCCATCCACAATGCTGTCATCCGCCAGACCGCAAATGCGAATTTCCATTGAACTCTCCCCTTTTGCAAATTCCCCCGGCGCAAATTGCACCGGGGGAAATAGATTCATATTAGTCCACCTTGATGCGCTTGATGCGCTCGGTCATATGGGTCACTTCGCCACGGTGGCAGCAGGGGCATTCATCGTCGATGATGCCGTTGTAGCCGCACAGCGGGTCGCGATCCACGGGATGGTTAATCGAACCATAGCCGATGCCAATATCGTGCATGTAGCGCACAATCTTCTCAAAGGCATCCAGATTCTTCAGCGGGTCGCCGTCCATCTCGACGTAGGAGATGTGGCCACCGTTGGTCAGCGCATGATAGGGCGCCTCCACCTTCAGCTTGTGGAAGGCACTGCACTGATAATACACCGGCACGTGGAAGGAGTTGGTGTAGTAATCACGATCCGTCACGCCGGGAATAACGCCAAAGCGCTGCTTGTCCAGACGGATGAAGCGACCGGAAAGGCCCTCGGCAGGCGTGGCAATCACGGAGTAGTTCAGGCCCGTCTTTTCGGACACTGCGTCGGTGTATTCGCGCATCGTGCGGATGATTTCCAGACCCAGCTTCTGGCTCTCCTCGTCCTCGCCGTGGTGCTTGCCGCGCAGGGCAACCAGCGCTTCGGCCAGACCGATGAAGCCAATGGTCATCGTGCCGTGCTTGAGCACCTCACCAATCTTGTCGTCCCAGCCCAGCTTCTCGGAGTCAATCCACACGCCTTCACCCATCAGGAACGGGAAGTTGCGCACGCGCTTGTTGCTGATGATGCGGAAGCGCTCGTTCAGCTGCTCCACGACCAGCTCCATACGCTCCTGCAAAATCTTGAAGAACGTCTCCACATTGCCGTTGGCCTCAATCGCGATGCGCGGCAGGTTGATGGAGGTGAAGGACAGATTGCCACGGCGCGGCGCGGTTTCGCGCGTCTTGTCGTAGACGTTGCCCATCACGCGGGTACGGCAGCCCATGTAGGCGATTTCCGTTTCCGGATGGCCGGGCTTGTAGTATTGCAGGTTGAAGGGCGCATCCACGAACGAGAAGTTCGGGAACAGGCGCTTGGCGCTGGTGCGAATCGCCAGACGATACAGATCGTAGTTGGGATCGCCCGGATTGAAGTTCACGCCTTCCTTCACGCGGAAAATCTGAATCGGGAAAATCGGCGTTTCGCCGCCGCCCAGACCAGCCTCCGTGGCCAGCAGGACGTTCTTCATCACCAGACGGCCTTCGGGCGACATGTCCATGCCGTAGTTGATGGAGGAGAACGGCACCTGCGCACCGGCGCGGCTGTTCATGGTGTTCAGGTTGTGAATCAGTGCCTCCATGGCCTGATAGGTGGCCTTGTCCGTTTCCTGCTCGGAGCGGCGCTGCACAAAGTCAAGCATATGCTCAATCAGCTGTGCATCCGTGGTGTACTGGCCCAGCAGCTCGGCCATGCGGTTGCGGTGCGCCTGATTTTCCTCCAACGTCGGTTCGAGGGATTCCTGCAGCGTCTGCTGCACAAGGGCCTTGGCATGCTTGTCGCTCTCGCCATCCGCCACCAGCAGCTCCAGCGCGCGCGCCAGATTCTGCATATAGCGCTTGACGAACGTCTTCTTGACGCCGGGCGCCATGCCATAGTCAAAGTCCACAATGGCCTGGCCGCCGTGCTGGTCGTTCTGGTTCGCCTGAATGGCGATGCACGCCAGCGCCGCGTAGGAGGTAATGTCCTGCGGCTCACGCAGATAGCCATGACCCGTGGAGAAGCCGCCACGGAACAGGCTTTCCAGCTCAATCTGACAGCAGGTGGTCGTCAGCGTGTAGAAGTCCATGTCATGGATGTGGATATCGCCATCCATGTGCGCCTGACCAAAGCGCGAATCCATCACGTACTTTTCGTAGTACTGCTTGGCGCCCTCACTGCCGAATTTGAGCATCGCGCCCATGGCCGTGTCGCCATTGATGTTGGCGTTTTCGCGCTTGATGTCGGACTCGCTGGCATCCTTGAACACAATGTCGCCAAAGGTGCGCATCAGGCGCGAATTCATTTCACGCATGCGGCTGCGCTCGGCGCGGTAGAGGATGTAAGCCTTCGCCGTGCGGGTGAAGCCATTGCGCATCAGCACCTGCTCCACCGTATCCTGCACCTGCTCCACGCTGGGGCGAGCGCTGATGTTCTCGTTCTTTTCCAGCAGGCTGACGACTTCATCGGCCAACTCCTTGCTCGTTTCATGGCCACGGGCGCTCCCCGACGCCTGAAAGGATGCAAAAATTGCCTGTTCGATTTTTTCCCGTTCAAAGGGAACTTCTCTGCCATCGCGCTTGCGAATCATATCAACGCTCATTGTGCGTGCCTCCCGTTTTTTCCTTTTTTATGAAAAGCCGCACCGCGGCACAATTTGTATATTCTACCACCGTTCAATGCTATATGTTGTGTTTCACAAACAGCATCGAGAACCATCATACACCATGGACGGCCTTCTTGTCAATGCCGAATCTGGTCGCAAAGTCAGCCCGAAACCAGGGCGAAACGCCGCAACCCTTGCATTCTTCCCGCCTTTGGCCATGCCGCGAAATTCTGCGAAAAATGCATTTCTGTCCATGAACCGAACATTCTCCACTTTCTCACAGGAGCTTGGTGAACAGCTGCTTTTCCACCGGCAGGGCGTAGAACGTGAACCAGTCCGGATGGTCGCGAATCACTGTTTCCCACAGGACGCTTTCGTTTTGCGGCGCTTGTCCCTGCGCCATCTGCTGGCGCAATTGCTCCTGCGTTTCCTCCAGCAGGGGCTTGAGCAGCGCATCCGGCACAATCACCATCGACATATCCAGCTGCCCCTGTACCTTCGCCATCACGATTTTGTCGCTGCACAGCCGCTTCCACGGCAGCGCCAGGCCGCTGTAGAGCGGATAGCGCACCGCATCCGGCGCAATGTAGATATAATGCGTCCCGGACAGCACGCGATCACGCGCCGCGCAGAGAATCGCCGCACGGCTGAAAACAGTCCTGCCCTCCGGTAGCGCCAAGGCGTAGCGCGTCTTGTATTCCAGCACGTTCGGATGGAAATCCGCAATCTCACGCAGCTGGTTTCCCTGCGCGTAGCACAGCAGCGACACGTCCTTCATCTGCGTCAGCTGGCGCAGCCAATGCTTCGTCTCCGCGTCCATTTCCGCCGGACAGACCGTCACGCATAGCGGTGTCAGGTCGCTCTTTTGGTTCCTGCGACGGCGGAGCTGCTCCCGTGCCTTCACCAGTGGTGTCACCCGCAGCGCCACATCCAGCGTGTCGGTTTTCAGGCCACGCTTAGCCGCTGGCGACAGCGTCCCTTCCAGCCAATTCACGCCGTATTCGTCGCAAAGGCGCGTCATGCCTTCATCCTCCGGGTGCAGGGTGAGCGGCGCAAGCGGCAAATCCTGCGTCAGGGTGATGATGGGTGCATGGAGCGTAAATACCTGCCATCCGCGTGCCATCGCCCAGAGGAAGTCCGGCGTCTTCGCCTGCGCCATCACACGCACGAAGCCCGCACGCGCAAAGAAGAAGTCCGGATGCAGGAACAGCCCTTCCATCGGCGCGGCCGCCATCTTCAGCGGAAGACCATGCCCGAAATGGAGCGTAAAGCCGTCTGTGAGCGCCTTGGCGGCCACAGGGCAAACAGCACCAATCGGGTCATCCTCCGCGGGCAGGAAGCCCGTCAGCACCGCCTGTGCGTCTTCTGCCTGGCATGCACCCAGGGCATGCAGCAGCCGCACATCCCAGAAGCGCCCGAAGCGCATGGCCGCATGCGTCAGCGCGATAAAGCGCTCGCCGCGCCATAGCGATTCCATCTCCGCAAAGGTCGCCTGCTCCGTCACCAGATACGGCATCGGGCCAAAGTCGGCCATATTCGTCTTTTCCTGCTCCGTCACGTTCTGCTGGAGCAGCAAGGCAAAGGTCAGTCGTTTGGGATAGAGCGCATTCTCCCGCGCCGAGGTGAGCGCTTGGGATGCGTCGGCCCAGCTGCTTGCCTTCATCAGTACCAGAATTCGCTCCATGTTCTCCTCCGTTATTTCCGCAGCGACCGCACGCCCAGCGATATGGCATAGCAGACCGCCGCAAACAGCACGATGGCCGCACCGGCCGTCGTATCCAGATAGTAGGCGCAAATCAGACCTGCCACGCCACACACCAGCGCAATCAGCACGCTCCACACCGCATGCTGTCGGCTCGAACGCGCCAGGTTGCGGCCTGCCGCCGCCGGCAGAATCAGCAGTGCGTTAATCAGCATCACGCCGACCCAGCGAATCGCCAGCATGACCGCCACGGCCACCAGTAGCACAAAGGCACATTCCACCAGCCGGTTCGGGATGCCACGGCTGCGCGCCAGCGACGGACTAATTCCCGACAAGAGCAACTGATTGTACATCAGCGCCCAAAGAATCACACCCGCCACCAGGGCAATGAGCAAATACAGCAGGTCAATATCCTGCACCGCCAGCACGTCACCTACCAGCAGGGACGAGTATTTCGCAAAGCCGCCGCCCATCGACAGCACCAGCACGCCCGCCGCCACCGACGTGGACGAGAACACGCTGATGATTGTATCCGTCGAGGCCGCGCCCGTCTGCTTGATGCGGCAAATCAGCAGCGCCCAAATGATGCCGAAGACCAGCATCGCCAGCAGGTCACTGGACACACCCAGCAGAATGCCAAGGCCGATGCCCGTCAGGGCGCTATGCCCCAGCGCATCGGAGAAAAACGCCATCTGCTGATTAACCGCCATCGTGCCCAGCAGACCCAGCAGCGGCGTCAGCAGCACAATCGCCAGCAAGGCATTGACCATGAAGTCAAATTGCAGGAATTCAAAGGGCAACACCGTCTGAATCATTGTACGCAGCGCATCCATCAGGCGTTCCCTCCCTTCTCCTGATTCGCCGTTTCGCTGATTTTGGGCGTCCAGCGCTCCGCACCATGCAAATGCTGTGCGTTCAGGTTCTTCGCACCCAGCGCAAACACACGCTGGAATTCCGGCGATGCAAACACATCATCCGGCGTGCCCTGCTTCAAAACCGTTTTGTCCAGCAGCACCACGTGGTCAGCATACTGGCGCACGATGTTCAGGTCGTGGCTGACCAGCAGAATCGCCATGTGATGATGCTCCTTCAAGCGCATCACCGTATCCAGGAACATGTGCAGGCCGTTCTGATCCACGCCGGATACCGGCTCGTCCAGCACCAGCAGATCCGGCGCCGGATGCAGCGCCAAGGCCAGCAGCACGCGCTGCAATTCACCGCCGGAGCAGCGGCCCAGCGGCCGATGCAGCAGCTTTTCGCCTTCCACCAGCTTGAGGGCCTCCACCACCTGCGCGCGCGTCTTTTTGCTCACGCCCATCCAGACCGGACGGCGCGTCAGGCTCGCGGCCAGAAAATCCTCCACCGTCACGGGCATTTCCTTGTCAAAATCCAGGTGCTGCGGCACATAGCCGGTGCGCATATGGGCCACATCGCGCCCTTCACCGTCCACATGCCGAATCTTGCCACCGTGGGCATATTCGCCCAGCAGCGCACGAATCAGTGTCGTCTTGCCAGCGCCATTCTGACCAATCAATACCGTCAGCTGGCCGCAATGAATATGCATGGACACATCCTGCAATAACGTCTGGCCGCCACGCTGAACCGATACATCCTCCAGCGCAATGCGGCAAAGCTTGCAGCTTTCTCCTGCCATTGTTGTTTTCCTCCTGAGGGTCGTTTCCATAAGACGGGAAGGCACCTTCCCTGCCCTGCGCAAAAAGCCTTTTCTGCCTTCATCTGATAACAGCAGAAAAAGCCCCAGTTTGTAGTATACCATGCTTTCGCCCCAGATTCCAGCCCTTTTCTTTTTTTGCAAGCAGGAGTTTCGAGTTTTTTCGCGTATTATTACAGTTATCTGAACGTATCTGTCTGCACATTGAAAACATTGCAGAGGACAAAGGAGGTTTTACTCATGATTGCACTGGCCTGTGACCATACGGGCATCGAATTGAAGCAGGAAATCATGAAGCTGCTGGATTCCATGGGTCTGGAATGGAAGGACTTTGGCACGAACGAGCCGGTTTCCTGCGATTATCCGGTGTATGGCTACCGCGCCGCAAAGGCCGTTGCGGATGGCGAATGCGATCGAGGCATTCTCATCTGCGGTACAGGCGTGGGCATCGGCATCGCCGCGAGCAAGGTCAAGGGCGTTCGCGTCTGCACCTGCTCGGATGTGTATACGGCGGAGCTGAGCAAGCGCCACAACAACAGCAACATCCTGACCATGGGTGCGCGTGTTGTCGGCGTGGACGTAGCGAAGATGATTGCTACCCACTGGCTCACCGCGGAGTTTGAAGGCGGCCGCCATCAGCGCCGTGTGGACATGCTGACCGCCATTGAAAACGGACAGGAGCTCTAAGAAATCTCTCTTATTAAAAAAAGGAGTGACACACCATGATTCAAAAGTATTCTGAACCCTTGATTCTTCAGCGTGCCGATCCCTGCATTCTGCTGGCGCCCGACGGCTATTACTATTTCACCGCGTCTGTGCCGGCCTTTGACCTGATTGAGCTGCGCCGCGCCAAGACCATTGAGGAGCTGCCCACTGCGCCCACGCGTGTTGTCTGGACGCATCACGAGTCCGGCATCATGAGCAAGTATATCTGGGCGCCGGAAATCCACTATGTGGACGGCGTGTGGTGCATCTACTTCGCCGCCGCTGCGGAAGAGCCCGACCATCTGGGCGTATTCAGCCACCGCACGTACTGCTTGCAGTGCCATGGCGAAAACCCGATGGAGGACGAATGGGTCGAAGCTGGCCAGATGAAGACGGGCTGGGAATCCTTCACGCTGGACTCCACCACCTTCACCGCCGCTGGCAAGCGCTATTTCGTCTGGGCACAGCGCGACTATGACATTCCCGGCAACAGCAACCTGTACATTGCCGAGATGATTTCCGCCACCGAATTGAAGCTTCCCGCGACGCTGCTGAGCATCCCGGAATACGACTGGGAGTGCATCGGCTATCTGGTCAACGAAGGCCCGTCCGTGCTCAAGCACAACGGCAAGCTGTACCTGACCTACTCTGGCTCCGCGACGGACGAGAACTACGCCATGGGCATGCTGACCGCCGACGAGAACGCCGACCTGCTGGACAAGAACAGCTGGCAGAAGAGCCCGACGCCCGTCATGGTCACTGACCCTGAGCACAAGATTTATGGCCCGGGCCACAACTCCTTCACCAAGGATGCGGAAGGCAACGACCTGCTGGTATTCCACGCACGTCCCTATCCGGGCTTTGTGGGCGACCCGCTGTCCGACCCGAACCGTAACGCCTTTGTCTGGCCCGTCTTCTATGACGAAAACGACCGCCCGATTTTCAACTGATTGCGAGATTGCCTGAAGATGGCGAAGCGCCACATTCCTCTTTTGAAGAGGCGTGTGGCGCTTTTTCTGTTGGGGAGACAGAGGCAGCATGCTCCTGCCGTTCATCTGCATAAGCGCCTACACCAGCAACACAGCCCTCTCAGTCACCTTCGGTGACAGCTCTCCCAGAGGGAGAGCCAAGG
>CAYXHF010000056.1:0-11848 GCA_964464815.1 uncultured Faecalibacterium sp. | reverse complement strand
ACTTCCAAGGGGCTTTCCGGTCGCCCCTTGGAACCCTTCGGCGTTCGCATCTTTTTTTCTTGAATGGTATTGTGTCTGAATGGCCTGTGATTGTTGATTTTTCCTTTGGTGCTTGCATGGGTTTGTTACTTGCAAGGAACGTTATTGGGTGACGTTGGATGGTCGTATGGATGAAAAAATGACGGTGGCTTTTTTTTTTTATGATTTTGCTTTCTACCTATTACCAGATTTTCTTGCAATCCATGGGCGGCTGTGGTAAAATGTATGATGGTTTCTTTTTACCCTTTTGTAAGGAGTACTGTCATGACGAAGTATTGTATTGATGTACAGGACGTGTCCTTTACCTACGAGGATGCACAGGAGGCAGCGTTGTCGCATGTTTCGCTGCATGTGCAGGAGGGCGAGTTCCTGGCTGTGTTGGGGCATAATGGCTCGGGTAAATCGACGCTGGCAAAGCTGCTCAATGCCCTTTATTTGCCGACCGATGGCCATGTCGCTGTCTGCGGGATGGATACCCAGTCGGAGGACGATTTGTGGAATATCCGTCAAAAGGCGGGGATGATTTTCCAGAATCCTGATAATCAGCTGGTGGCGACGGTCGTTCGGGAGGACGTGGCGTTTGGGCTGGAGAATCTGGGTGTGCCGCGGGATGAGATGATTCCGCGGATTGATGCGGCGTTGGCGGCCGTAGGAATGTCCGACCATGCGGATGCCGCACCGCATATGCTCTCCGGTGGACAGAAGCAGCGCATCGCCATTGCGGGCATTCTGGCCATGGAGCCGAAGGTGATTATCGCCGATGAGGCGACCGCCATGCTCGACCCGGCGGGACGGCAGGAGGTGCTGTCCACCATTCGCCGCCTGAATCGTGAAAAGGGCATCACCGTGGTGTGGATTACGCACTTCATGGAGGAGGCCGCACAGGCGGATCGGATTGTCGTGATGCATCAGGGACAGGCCGTGCTGGAGGGTACGCCTCGTGAGGTCTTCCCGCAGGTGGAAAAGCTGCGGGAGCTGCATCTGGATGTGCCGCACATGACGTCGCTGGCCGATACCCTGCGCCGTGAGGGCATGCCCCTGCCGGATAGCATCCTGACGGTTTCTGAAATGAGCAAGGAGGTGGCAAAGCTGCTATGTCCCTTGAAGTAAAGCATCTTACGCACACCTATAGTGCGGGCAGCGCATTGCGTTCCACCGCCGTGCATGACGTGTCCCTGACGATTGAGGACGGCGAATTCATCTGCATCGTCGGCCATACGGGCAGTGGCAAATCGACCCTTGTGCAGCACCTGAATGGTCTGCTCAAGCCCACAGAAGGCCAGGTGCTGGTGGATGGCGAGGATATGAACGGTGAAAATGTCAACCGCCGCCGCATTCGCCAGAAGGTCGGGCTTGTTTTCCAGTACCCTGAATACCAGCTGTTTGAGGAGACGATTGCCAAGGACATCGCCTTTGGGCCACGTAATCAGGGGCTGAGTGAAGAGGAAATTGATGCCCGCGTTCGCCGCGCCATGGCGCACGTGCATCTGGATTATGATAAGTACGCCCAGCGCAGTCCGTTTGACCTCTCCGGCGGCCAGATGCGCCGCGTTGCCATTGCAGGCGTGCTGGCCATGGAGCCGAAGGTGCTGATTCTGGACGAACCGACCGCCGGGCTTGATCCGCGTGGTCGCGACCGGATTTTGTCCATGCTACAGGAGCTGCACCGCGAAGGCGGCGTGACCATCGTCATGGTCAGCCATAGCATGGATGACTGCGCCCGCCTTGCCACGCGCATGATTGTCATGAGCCACGGCGAGCTGGTCATGACCGACACGCCTCGCAACGTCTTCCGTCAGGCGGAGACGATGGAGCGCATCGGTCTTGGCATTCCGGAGGCCGCACAGCTCAGTCGCGCCCTGCGCGCACAGGGGCTGCCCTTGCCCGATGACCTGTATACCGAACAGGAGCTGCATGACCATCTGCTCCGCCTCTGGCAGGAAAAGCAGCGTGGGGAGGTGGCACAGGCATGAACATGAATATTACCCTGGGCCAGTATTATCCCGTGGACAGCTTTGTCCATCGGCTTGACCCTCGCACCAAGATTCTCCTGACGGTGATGATGATTGTCTCCGTCTTCATGGTGCATTCCCTGCTGGGCTATGCGCTGGTGCTGGGCTTTGTGTACCTGAGCGCCCGCGTGGCGAATGTCCCCTTCAAGATGCTCATGCGTGGCATCAAGCCGCTGCGAATCATCCTGATTCTGACATTCCTGCTGAACCTGTTCTTCTCAAACGGTACAACGCCGCTGGTGGACTGGTGGATTTTCCACATTTCCCGCGAAGGATTGTCGCAGGCGGTGCATTATTCCCTGCGCCTTGTCTTTCTGGTGCTGGGAACATCGCTGATGACCCTGACCACATCGCCCATTGCGCTGTCGGATGGCATCGAGCTGCTGCTTTCGCCGCTGAAGAAGCTGCACTTCCCTGCGCACGAACTGGCCATGATGATGTCCATCGCCCTGCGCTTCATCCCGACGCTGATGGAAGAGGCCGACAAAATCATGAAGGCGCAAATGGCCCGTGGTGCGGACTTTGAAAGCGGCAACCTGATTGCGCGCGCCAAGGCGATGATTCCCCTGCTTGTGCCGCTGTTTGTCAGCGCGTTCCGTCGCGCTGGCGATCTGGCCATGGCCATGGAGGCCCGCTGCTATCATGGCGGCGAAAACCGCACGCGCCTGCGCAAGCTGGAAATCACCCGCAACGACTATATCGCCGCCGCCGCAACGGTTGGGCTGATTGTCCTGATTGTGCTGGAGGGCATCCTCGTTTCGGCGCTGGGAGGGCTCATCTGATGAAGCGCATTCTGCTGACCATCGAGTACGACGGAACGGCCTACAGCGGTTGGCAGCGCCAGTACAACGGTCTGGCCGTCCAGCAGCTTGTTGAGGAGGCGCTCTGCCGTGCCACGGGCGAGCACATCGTCATCACCGGTGCAAGCCGGACAGATGCAGGTGTGCATGCCCTGGGACAGGCGGCACACTTTGACACCGCCTCCTCCATTCCCCCGGAAAAATACCCGTTCGTGCTGAACACGATGCTTCCCCGCGATATCCGCATTCAGTCGGGCCGCGAAGTGCCGGAAGGCTTTCACGCCCGCTTCATGACCTGCGGCAAGCGCTACACCTACCGCATCATCAACACGCGCCACGGCAGCGCCCTCAAGCGTTGCACACACGCGCACGTTCCTGTACCGCTGGACACACAGGCCATGCGCGACGCGCTCCCGGCACTGCTGGGCACGCACGATTTCGCCGCCTATCAGGCCGCTGGTGGCACGGCGAAAACGACCGTGCGCACCATTCGCCGCGCCGAGCTTTGTGTGCAGGGCGACGAAATCCTCCTGCTGATTGAGGGCGATGCGTTCCTATACAACATGGTGCGCATCATCGCCGGCACGCTGATTGAAATCGGCCAGCACAAGCGGAGCATCACCGCCTTCTCCGACGCCTTCACGACCAAGAACCGCCTCTCCCTCGGCGTCACTGCACCGCCTCACGGGCTGGAGCTGACGCAGGTCTTCTATCCGGAGGAGGCATTCCAGATGCCCGAGGCGGTCAGGTGGCATCAGGAGGAATAAGGAGCGATTCTACGCCCTGATTGTAAACCGTTACTTGCATCTGTTTTTCGGAGGTCCTATGCTTCGTCTTGATGCGCTTTCCCTTCCCCTGGATTACACGCAGGAAACCCTGCTTGCCGCCATCGAGCGGCGACTCAAGTGCGCTCCGGCGCAGATTCGTCAGGTCACGCTGCTTAAAAAGGCAGTTGATGCCCGTGAAAAGAACAACGTCCACTTTGTCGTGAGCGTTGCTGTCACGCTGGCGGAGGAAAACAAGCTGCTCCCGCGCCTGAAGCCCGGAACGGCCACGCCGTTTTCCTTCCCGCCTGCGCCCAAGCTGCCCAAGAATCATTTCCCGCAGCGGCCGATTGTCGTGGGCGCTGGCCCAGCAGGTCTGTTCGCGGCCCTGACACTGGCGCAAGCTGGTGCATGCCCGATTCTCATCGAGCGCGGCAAATGCGTGGAGGATCGCATGCACTCCGTCCAGCAAATGCAGGATAACGGCATCCTGGATCCGGAAAGCAACGTCCAGTTTGGCGAAGGCGGCGCGGGTGCGTTCTCCGACGGCAAGCTGACCACCGGCACCAAGTCGCCGCTGATTCGCCATGTCCTGCAAACCTTCGTTGACCACGGTGCGCCCAAGGACATCCTCTACATGGCCAAACCGCATGTGGGCACGGATTTGCTGCGCGGTGTGGTGCGCTCCATGCGTCAGGAAATCATCCGCCTTGGCGGCGAGGTTCGCTTTAACACGCGCTTGACCGGACTGATTGTGCACGGCGAGCATGTGGAGGGCGTCACCGTCCTCCATGACGGCCAGACGCAGGAGCTGCTCAGCGACACCGTCATTCTGGCCATCGGCCACAGCGCCCGCGACACGATGCAAAACCTGTTCCGGCAAGGGGTACGCATGGAGCAAAAGCCCTTCGCCATGGGTGTGCGCATCGAGCATCCGCAATCGCTCATCAGCCTGAGTCAGTATGGCCGCAGCTGGCAGCATCCGGCCCTTTCAGCGGCGGATTACAAGCTGGCCGTCCACACGCCCGATGGTCGCGGCACGTACACCTTCTGCATGTGTCCCGGTGGTGAGGTGATTGCCGCCGCCAGTCAGGAGGGCGGCCTGTGCGTCAACGGCATGAGCTATCACGCGCGCAACGGCGTCAATGCCAACAGCGCGCTGCTGGTCGGTGTGCGCCCGGAGGACTTTGGCGACGATCATCCGCTATCGGGCTTTGTCTGGCAGCGCAGCATCGAGCAAGCCGCCTACCGGCTGGGTGGCGGTGGCTACAAAGCGCCGATTCAGCGCGTGGAGGATTTACTTGCAGGACGCGCCACAACGCGTCTTGGCGACGTGCAGCCGTCCTATCGTCCGGGTGTCACGCCAGCGGATTTACGCGCTTGCCTCCCCGATTTCATCATCGAGGATCTGAAATTCGGCATTCGTCGCATGGATGGTCAGCTGCGCGGCTTTGCGCATCCTGATGCCCTGCTGACGGGTGTGGAAACGCGTTCCTCCTCGCCCGTTCGTCTGCCGCGCGACCGCGCGACGCTCATGGCCGAGCATCTGGATGGCCTCTATCCAGCGGGCGAAGGCGCTGGCTTTGCGGGCGGTATCGTCTCCGCGGCGGTGGACGGCATCCAGACCGCCATGCAATCCCTGGAACGCCACTGTATTTGAGCATTTGTTGATAGAAGGAGGTTTTCCCCATGACCGTCAAGGACAAATTCCTACGCTATGTGCAAATCGAAACGACCTCGGATGAAAGCAGCGCCACGTGTCCCTCCACGCCCGGCCAGTGGACGCTGGCAAAGCTGCTGGTGGAGGAGCTGCACCAAATGGGCGTTGCTAACGCCCACGTGGACGAGCATTGCTACGTCTACGCCACCATTCCCGCCAAGGGCGATCATCCCGCACGTGTGGGCCTGATTGCGCACATGGACACCTCCGACGCCGTCAAGGGCGCGACACACCCTGTCGTCATCCCGAATTACGACGGCAAGGCCATCACCCTGCAAAACGGCACGGTGATTGACGGCTTTCCTTTCCTGCCCGGCATGAAGGGACAGGAGCTGATTGTCACCAACGGTGAAAGCGTGCTGGGTGCGGACGACAAGGCCGGTGTGGCCGAAATCATGGCCCTCTGCCAGCGCCTGATGGCACCGGATGCGCCGGAGCATTGCACGGTCTGCATCGGCTTCACGCCGGATGAGGAGATTGGCCGTGGCGCAGACCTGTTTGACGTTGCGCACTTTGGCGCGGATTACGCCTACACGGTGGACGGCGGCGCAGTGGGCGAGCTGGAATACGAGAACTTCAACGCCGCCTCCTGCCAGATTACGGTTCACGGCGTCAGCATTCATCCCGGCAGCGCCAAGAACCAGATGCGCAACGCCGCGCTGATGGCTATGGAGTGGAACAGCCTGCTGCCTGCGCACGAAACGCCGTCCCACACCTGCGGCTACGAGGGCTTCTATCACCTGTGCCACATGGAAGGCGACGAGGAGCTGGCGGTGCTGCAATACATCATCCGCGACCACGACGCCGCGCAGTTTGACGCCCGCAAGGAAACGGTACAGCGCATCACCGACTATCTGAACGCAAAGTGGGGCGCCGGCACGTTCGAGTGCGAGGTGCAGGACAGCTACCGCAACATGCGCGAGGTGATGGAAGACCACATGGACGTGATTGAAAAGGCGAAGGACGCCTTCCTGGCGCTGGGTGTTGAGCCGATTATTTCCCCGATTCGTGGCGGCACGGACGGTGCGCGCCTGTCCTACATGGGCCTTCCCTGCCCGAACCTGTCCACGGGTGGCTTCAACTGCCACGGCCGCAAGGAGCTTGTCACCGTGCAGGGCATGGAGAAGATGGTGGACGTGCTGGAAGAAATCGTCCGCAAAGCGTAAGCGCAAGCGCGGGTTACCGCAGAAAATGCAAGTGCCTCCCCTTTGGCGAAGGGAGGCGCTTTTTTCGTGGGTAAGGTTGAAAAGAGAAAAGTTTTGCGAGTTGTAATCGCAAATTTTTTCAAAGAATGCCATCATCACTACTTCCGCTTTGATTGGCACACAAAAACGCACGTTCCATCCTTCCGGGTGCCATTTCCGAGCATCCCTTCAAGGCGTGGTGACGTGCGTTTTTTCTTACGGCAGCAGCATGCGCGAGCAGGAGTCCTTTGCCGTCAGGGTCGTGCCGAGCTTTTGGCATATGGGCATCGGACGGTTGTCGGAAAGCGCCAGCGCCGTGTCCACCAGCATCCGCGCGTAGGCGGCGTAGTCCGTGCGCACGCTGGTCAGGCGCGGAACGCAGATTTCCGACAGGATGGAGTCGTCAAAGCCGATGACGGACAGGTCGTTGGGCAGCGAAAAGCCGCTTTCCCGTGCCGCACGCATCGCGCCGACGGCCATCATGTCGTTGCTGGAAATCAGCGCCGTGGGAATATCGCGCAGCTGCAACAGCTGCTTCATGGCGCGGTAGCCTTCCTCGTCGCCAAAGCCGGTTGCCACAACGATGTATTCCTCCCGCAGCGGAATGCCGCGCTCCTCCAGCAGGCGCTTCCAGCTTTCC
Source organism: uncultured Faecalibacterium sp. (assembly GCA_964464815.1). Classification (GTDB taxonomy): domain Bacteria; phylum Bacillota; class Clostridia; order Christensenellales; family Aristaeellaceae; genus UBA11524. Next base: position 4,689 of record CAYXHF010000056.1, on the reverse strand, counting down.
AGATGCGCCACGCTCTGATAGCAATACAGCGGGCCATTCAGAAAGGCAATTCGCCGATGGCCAAGGGAGGTCAAATAAGACAGGGCCTGCTGCATCGCGCCCTCCTGGTCAATCAGCACCTGATGCACGCCCGGCAGCGGCGACGGTGCGGTACAAACCAGCGGCACCTGCGCGGCAAAGCGCGTCATGCTCTGCTCATACTCCTCCGGCAGCGTCAGCCAGTCCGTCACGCCACCGGCCAGAATAATGGCCTCACAGCGCTGTTCCAGCATGCGACTGATGAAGGCCGTCTCCTGCTTCGGCTCGGCGAAGGAGTTATTCAGCATCAACATATATCCACGGGCGCTGGCGATTCTCTCACATTCAGAGAAGAGGCTGGCGAAATACGGGTTGCGCACATCCGGGCAAATCATGCCCAGCAGGTGACTGCGCTGCTCACTCAGGGCGCGTGCGGCGCTATTGGGATGGAAGTCATACTGCTGCATCAGCGCCAGGACGCGATTGCGCTTCTCCGGGCGCACACGGGCGCTTCCCGTCAGGATTCTCGACACCGTGGCCGGCGACACTTCCGCTTCTCGCGCGATGTCGTATATGGTCACATTCTTTCTGGATGACACATTAATTCCTCCATTCGTATCCAATAATATTCGCCCTTTATCGTCGTTTTCCTGCTTTTCTCCTGTACTTTGGGTTGCTTTTTTTGAAGAACCGTGTTACACTTATCGTAAACAAAAACCAGAAAACAGGAGGGATACTCCCCATGGTGGTCAAGCCCATTACGTTCCCCAATCAGCAGCCGCTCACCCGTTCCCTGGCGGCGCAGGTCGTGCAGGTCGCCAGCCGCTTTGATTCGCGGGTGATGATTCGCCGTCATCAAAAGGTTGTCAATGCCAAGTCGATGCTCGGTCTGCTCTCCATGGATGCAGACGAACAGAATGAGCTGTTCCTCGTCGCCGAAGGCACGGATGAGGAAGCCGCGGCCGAAGCGGTGTTGGCGCTGTTCTGAAAACATTTGTAACAAAAACCGCACCAGCTTTCTTCCTTACTTTTGTTATGGAAAAAGGCTGGTGCGGTTTTTGCTTATCTCGTATGGGTGCTGTTGAAATAACATGTTTTCAATTCGTATCAGCACTTGTACTGGCTGTATGTGTGGTATTGTTCCTCGATATACACGTTCCAATCCGCAATCAGGGTTGCTTCTGTTTCCGGCAGTGGCGTTCCATGCCCGTAGCGGGCGTCAATCACTGCCTCCTCGCCATAGCGATTGGCCGATTCAGCTGACTTTGATATTCCCGCACATACTGCATCGTTGAACACCTGCTTGTAGTCTGCATTCCGAAATGCAATGCCATATACATCCGCACTTCTTGCAACAAAAAAACGCTCCGAACGCATTCTCTCTATAGAAGAGAATCTGTCCGAAGCGTTTTTCTTTTCGTGCCGGAAGTGGGACTTGAACCCACACGATATCGCTACCAACGGATTTTGAGTCCGTCGCGTCTGCCATTCCGCCATTCCGGCAAGCACGGTACAGTATAACACAGAAGCGGCAAATTTGCAAGTAGTTTTCGCGCTTTGGCGAAAATTTTGCATTCCCCTGCTCCGTGTGCTGTACCCTGCTCAGGGTCAGGCGCGGTTGTACTGCTGCATGGCATGCTCGATGCCATTGTGAATCCAGTCCTCCACACAATCGGCGGCGCGCTCAAAAGCCTGTTCCATGGCCTGCTGCTCCTCGCGGATGGTGTAGCGGCTCAGCACCCAATCGGCCAGATCCCAACCTTCGGGCTTGGCGCCAACACCCACGCGGATGCGCGGAAAGTTCTGACCCGGTACGTGCGCCAGGATGGAGCGCATGCCGTTGTGCGTACCCGCACTGCCGGACTTGCGCACGCGCAGACGGCTGGTCGGCAGATCAATATCGTCGTAGATGACCAGCAGGTTTTCCAGCGGCACCTTGTACCAGTTCAGCAGCTCAATCACGCATTCGCCCGACGCATTCATGAACGTCTGCGGTGCGCAGAGCACCACGCGCTTGCCGTCCACGGTCGTTTCAGTCAGCATGCCCTTGCATTTGCTCTTGTTCAGCGTCACATTCCACTTGCGGCAGAGCATTTCCAGCGTGTCAAAGCCCGCATTGTGGCGCGTGTGCGCATATTGTGTGCCAGGATTGCCCAAACCAACCACCAGCAGCGTTTCTTTTTCCATGTGCTTTGTGACTCCTTTTCCTGTTGCGGTCTGCATGAAGAAAGAGGGCATTTTGCCCTCTTTTCCTCATACTCCCTTCAAGCGGGCCAGCTCCTGCTCGGCCATTTGACGATTGCAGTAGTTCAGCGGAGAGAAATTGCCCGCCAGTGCCGTTTCCAGCTTCTCGATGGCGGCTTCCTTGTCGCCTGCCTCCACATCGTAGCGGGACAGGAACCACAGCGTGTCAATCTGACCCGGCTTCTCCTCGTGCGCCTTGTCAAACCACTCCTTGGCTTCTTCCTTCTTGCCCAGCACACGATAATACGCCTGACCCAGATTGTCCATGCAGACAGGATCTTCATCGTCATAATCCAGCGATGCCTTGATGAAGTCGAACATCTTCGCGATGCCTTCTTCCCACTGCTGGTCAATTTCCTGCTGCGTCAGGGGCTTCTTGACTTCCTGCGCTTCGGTGGCATTTTCGTCTTCTGCGGCGGTGGTGACTTCCTCCACCGGCATTTCCTCTGCCACAGGCTTGGGGCCTGCATACTTTTCGACATACAGATACCCCAGACTCTGGTAGGTCAGGCCCGTCGGCGTGCGCCCGTGCTGACGCTCCAGCAGGCGAATCGCCTTTTCCAGCTCACCCTTCTTCATCTGGCATACGGCATAGTCCACAAATAGCTGGCTCTTCTGGTCGGGTGCCAGATCCGGGCACTTCTGCGTCTTGAGCAGCAGCGGCATCGCCTTGTCATAGCTGCCTTCACGAATCAGCAGCAGTGCATACCCCAGCATCGGACGCGCAGACATCAGTCCCTTGTCCAGTGCCTCTTCATAGAGCGCCTTCGCCTTTTCCAGCTCGCCCTTTCCATGGGCGCGCATGGCCTGCTGCGCCTTAATGGTCGCCATAAATCCCATTGCTTTTTCTCCTTCAGCGGTTTTTGGCTGCCTTCTTTTTCAGGCGGTCATACCGATATTGTAACGCATTTTGCGTTTCTTGTACAGAGGGCAGGTCGAATAAAGCCGGTTCAGCCATGATTCGCATGGCCTGTGCGGTCATTTCGAGTGCCGCGGGAATGTCCTTTTGCTGATGCTCGTAGTATTTGGCCAGCTCCACATAGGGCAGAATGCCGCCCTCATGACGGGCAATCATGCCCTGCCAGACGCGCACCGCCTCCTCGCACTCGCCTGCCTTGCGGTAGCTTTGCGCCAGACGCTCCTGACCGCGCGCATGCATATGCCCCTGCGTCAGCTCGTAGCAGCGCCGTGCCTCCTGGATGTGCTGGAAGCGTTCCAGTGCCACACCCATGGAGAAAACATCCTCGTTGTGGCGCACATTTTCCGGCGCCTGGTACATCTGCGTCATCACCGTCAGCAGGACGCACAGGCTGGCCACGTCCTGCGCATTATGCGACAGCACATCGTCAAACAGCTGGAAATTCCCCGTTTTCAGGTAGTCAAAGAATCTTGCCGGCACCTGCGCGCCCGGCAGGTCGTCAAAGCGCGGGATGCCCAGCACGGCCTCCTCCAGGCGCCCCAGATTGCATTTTTGCAGTCGCATTTTGAACACGCGCCGCGCGATATGCAATAAATCCACATGCGGCTTGTCCAGACAATCTGTCTTCATGCGGTGCATGATGAAGCGGTCGCGCAGCAGCGGCACGTCAAACGTGCGGCCATTGAAGGTGCAAATGACGTCAAAGCCCGTCAGGGTATCGGCAATCGTTTGCAGGAGGAATTCCTCCTCCGGATAGTCGCGCATGACCATTTGATGAATCTGAAATCCGGCCTCCGTCAGGCAGCCCATGCCGACCTCAAAGGCAACTGTACCCGCGCCCAGAAAGCCCGTTGTCTCCGTATCCAGATACAGAATGCGCGTTGGGTCAAGCAGCTCGGGTAAGTCCTCCTGCGTCATCAATCGCAGGGCATCTCCGGAGAGCGCAAAGGCATCCGGGAATTCCGACAAATCGCGCATTTCCCGACCATGCCAGCAATCCGTGAATTCCTTTTTCGGCACAGGCGCAGCGTTTTTCGGCTTCTCAATGGCCCGAAGCTTGTCACGGAGATTCATTTCGTCAGCTCCTTCAGTAGGGCGATGGCGTGCGCCTTGGTACCGGGCACGCTCATCGGGCCGATGCAGCTGGGACAGCCCTCATGGCAGGGGCAATCGCTGACAACCTGCAATGCCTGTTCCAGCAGCAATTGACGCATGGCGTATGCCTTCTGTGCCAGACCAATGCCACCGGGAATGCTGTCATAGAGCAGCAGCGTCGGTTCATCGGTGATGGGACTCTTGACCTGATAGACGACCGCCACATCCTGCGGCGCACACATCAGCGACAAGGGCGCCACAATGCGCAGCAGATTCGTCACGCCCAGCATCGCGTTTTCCAGCGTTTCCTTGTCGTACATCTCCGCAATCGCCCGTGGCACCGTCCACCACATGGCGGTGGTGTGCATGTCCGTTTCCGGCAGGCGCACATGACCAAAGCCCAGCGTCTCGTG
>CAYXHF010000055.1:0-11871 GCA_964464815.1 uncultured Faecalibacterium sp. | reverse complement strand
CTCGGCAGTCGGCTCCGCCGTGGGCGCCACTGCATAGAAGCCGTTCACCGCATCCGCAACCGCCTGAGAGGTGATGGTCGCGCTGGTCACAGCGTCAATGCCCTCGCCCAGCGTGAAGGGTGCCGTCTTGCCAATGAACTGGCTCGTGAAGGCTTCCTCGGCGCAGTTCTGGCCGAAGCCCGGCGTCTGAGAGGACGCATCCACCGCCAGGAAGGTAATCACACCATTGTCATCCGCCACCATCACGGTGATGGCCTTGCCACCAAAGGCAACAACCGTGGACATCTTCACGTCCGCAGGAATCACCACGGGCGCTTCGGTTGCCACAGGCTGCACGTCAGCCTCCACCGGCGCAAGCAGCTCGTTGATGGCATTCAGCACCAGCTCGCTGGAGGTCGTCGCGCCGCTCACCGCGTCCACGCCGTTTTCGCCAAACACGAAGGGCGCTTTCTTGCCGACGAACTGGCTCGTGAAGGCGTCGCTGGCGCACTTCTGGCCATATTCCTCGCTCTGCTGAGAGGCATCAACCCACACATTCTTGACCGTGCCGTCTTCATCAGCCAGCACCCAAATCGTCATCGTCGTGCCACCCCAGACCTCCACGGTCTTTTCCAGCGCGGCAGGATCAACGTCCAGCGTCACGACTTCATCCGCAACGGGCATTTCGTCATTTTCCAGGGGCAGGGTCACGGGTTCGGAAACGTAGAGGCTGTTCACCGCGTCCACAACCGCCTGAGAGGTGATGGTCGCGCTGGTCACAGCGTCAATGCCTTCGCCCAGCGTGAAGGGCGCGGCCTTGCCAATGAACTGGCTCGTGAAGCCTTCCTCGGCACAGTTCTGGCCGATGCCCGGCGTCTGAGAGGACGCATCCACCGCCAGATAGGTAATCACACCATTGTCATCCGCCACCGTCACGATGATGGATTCGCCACCAAAGGCAGCAATCGTCGCCGTCTTCGTGTTGTCCGGAATCACCACGGGCGTTTCGGGCTCATCCGCAACGGGCATTTCGTCATTCACCAGGGGCAGGGTCACGGGTTCGGAAACGTAGAGGCTGTTCACCGCGTCCACAACCGCCTGAGAGGTGATGGTCGCGCTGGTCACAGCGTCAATGCCTTCGCCCAGCGTGAAGGGCGCGGCCTTGCCAATGAACTGGCTCGTGAAGCCTTCCTCGGCACAGTTCTGGCCGATGCCCGGCGTCTGAGAGGACGCCTCCACCGCCAGGAAAGTAATCACGCCATTGTCATCCGCCACCGTCACGGTGATGTCCGCGCCACCAAAGGCAGCAATCGTCGCCGTCTTGGCGTTTTCGGGCACTTCCACCACGGGCGTTTCGTCTTCAACGGGTTCGCTGTTCATCTGCGCGTCCAGTTCATCCGCCGCCATAGCCGGTGCGGACAGGGCCGCATTGATGGCCTCCACCGCCGCCTTGGAGGTGATGGTCGCGCCAGACAGCACGTCCACATTCTCACCCGCGGTGAACGGGCCAGCCTTGCCAACGAACTGGCTGGTGAATTCTTCTTCCTCGCAGCGCGTGCCGATACCGGGCGTCTGCGTGGACGCATCCACAACCAGCGCGGCAATCGTGCCATCCGCATTCAGGGTCAGGCGCGCAACCACATCGCCATTGCCAAAGCCAACGGCCGTGCCCTGATGCACATCGCCTTCCAGCTTCACCGGCTCTGCGGCGGGCTTTTCGGCCTGCACGCCGAAGGACAGGGCATCACCCTCAATCTCACGGCCCATGACCGTCGCGATGCACTTGAGTACCTCATTGGAGGCATTCAGCACCGCATTGGAGGTAATGGTCGCGCCGGTAATCTTGTCAATCGTGCCGCCGCCAAAGGCATCCTGACCCTTGAAGGCTTCCGCACGGGCTTCTTCCTGCCAGCGCGCACCAAAGCCAGCCGTCTCGGCGAAGTTGGTATCGCCAATCTTGCAGCCGACAATCTTGCCGTTCATGTCAACGCCCAGCGTCACCGCCACGTCAGCAGCATAGCCCTTGGAGGCCGCCACCGCGCAGTAGCCAATCGTCTGGCCGTCCTTCTTGCCTTCCACCAGCGCCGTCACGCCACTGCCCTCAGGAATATCCATGGACACGAAGGAATCCGCATCCATGACGCTCTTGAAGGCTTCATTCTGGGCGGCTTCCTCATGGGCCTTGATCGGGCCAGCCGTGATGGCATTGGTGACCGCCAGCGCCAGCGCCGCCACCAGCGCAATCAGCGCCAGAATCAGGTACGCCGGAAGCTGTTTCTTGGTCGTTTTGGTTTCACTCATCGTTCTTTCCTCCTCTTGAGATATGGAACTGCATCAGAGAATCCGTTTTTTGTTACCATACATGTTTTTCGCCGTTGCGCCCCGCGCATGCAGCGCTCATGTTCTGCTTTCATAGGGGAGCTGGTTCATCAGGTCATTGAGCAGCACCGTGCCATCCCGCAGAATCAGCACCGCAGGGTAGCCGTACTCGCGGGTCAGCTCCAGCGCCTTCTCACTGCCCAGGACAATGCAGGCCGTGGCCCATGCATCCGCATCCATGGAGCTTTCCGTCACAATGGTCACGGACGCCAAATCCGAATCGGCCGGCAAGCCCGTCCACGGCGACAGGATGTGATGGTATCGCACGCCATCCACCGTGAAGCCGCGCTCATAAATGCCACTGGTCACGACGCTCTGATCCGTCACCGTCACCACGCCAACCGGGTTGCCACCCGTCGGGTCGAGCGGATCCTGAATGCCCACACGGTATGCACTGCCATTAGGCTTTACGCCCACGGCGTAGACATTACCGCCAAAGTTCAGCATCGCGCCGGAGCAGCGTCCCTGCACCAGCTTCGCCACCTGGTCGGCGATATAGCCCTTCGCAATACCGCCCAGGTCAATTTGATGCCCGGCGGGCAATGTGACCGTATTCCCATCACCCAGCACCAGCTGCGTATCATCCACCAGCGGAAGTGCCGCCAGGCGCTCCTGCTCCGTGGGCATACGGTTCGTACCACCGGTGAAGTCCCACTGCGCCGTCAGGGGTGCAATCGTGATAGCAAAGGCGCCACCACTGCGCTCATTGAGCAATTTCGCCTCTTGCAGAATCTGCCACGTTTCTGCATCCACCGTGACAGTCTGGCCATTGGCCTGATTGATTCGGCTGACGTCACTCCCTTCCACTGTTTTGGAAAGAAGCTTTTCATACCGCTCACATGCGGCCCAAATATCACTCAGAAGCGCATCATCCGCGCCATAGAGCGTCACCGTCACGACCGTATCAAAGTAGAAGCCCACGCCGGAGCTTTGCTTCGCCGGGTCAGTCGTCGCGGTTGCCGTTGTCGCCTCCGGGACTGGCGCGGGCGTTTCCGCTTGCTGCGGAGCGCTACAGCCACTCAACAGCAGCGACAGGGCAAGCACACCCGCAAGGCGCGCCGCTTTCTTCATTCCTTCACCACCAATTCTACACTCACGCGATTCGGCAGGCAGATAATATACTGCTGGTTGGCCCTCGTTTCCCAATTATCCAGCGTTACCTCGCCCATTTGCACACAAAGCTGATTATGGCAGGAGGAGGAGGCCATCACTGCGCCACGTTCGGTGATTTCCACGACATTGACGCTTCCATCCGGTTGGGTAACGGTTACGGTTTGTGGTTGACCCAACGGAACACGGGCATACGGTTCTCCATCGACGGTAATGACGATTTCTGCGTCAGATGCATCAAGGGATACAGGGCGCATCAAAAGCACTATCGAGAGGAGGAGGATTGCCGAAGCAATCAAGATCGCGATGATTCCAAAGTTACGTTTATCCATGCTGCTCCTTCATGTTGGCATATGAATACATTCTGAATTATACCACGGCAAAGGAGGTGCGTCAATGATTCAGGGGAATCAATTTTCCAGGAAAACGCACATCGCCTCCACTTCCACGCGGAAAAAGTAAAATAACGCATCCAACCAAATCGCGAAATGGGTTTCGAAAGGGGCAACGACCCTTCGCAGGTGCAGGACAGCGTCCTGCTGGGGTCTGGGGGAAAACCCCAGAAGTGCAATCAAAAAAGCGCACTCAATCCTCTTCACAGACCAGCAAAGCACGCGCTCGCAGAGTCGCGGAGACTAATTTTCTTCCCGCATGGCAAGAAACAAGCATGGTTTTTGAAAAAGCGTCTGGCATTCTCCGTTGCGGCTAGACTTTGCAAGTTAGAACCAAGGGGCTTTCCGGTCGCCCCTTGGAACCCTTCGGATACCGTTTCGATGGTGTTGGACTGTTTTGTTGCTGGATGGTGATGCTACTTGGTTTGGGCTTTGATTGGCGTTTTGGCTTGCTGCTTTGCTGTTCTCTCGCTATGAAAAATCCCCGCCTTGCAGAAGCAAAAGCGGGGATGTGCGTTGCTGAATGCGGGACACAAGCTTACTTGTGACCGGCGGGACAGTTCAGCCATGCGTACTCGATGGCTTGCTGGTGGTAGGTGTCTACCTTGCCCGATTCGTGACCCTTGGAGTTGGTGAAGTGCATACAAATCTGACCCACCATGTCATTGTCAGGAATCGTATCGCCATCGGGGTTGTGGGGCATACCATACAGGGAGCAGGCGAAGGTGCGCGTGCCGATGGTGACAAGGCACGGACGACGCTGCCAGAGGTTCTTGTCCCAGATTTCCTGCGCATTGCTGACGCCGTAAATCTGGCATAGACGCGCCGTGTCCTGCGCCGTCAGCGGTTCAATGTCGCAGTGGTTTGCGCCGGACCAGCGGCGTGCCCACCAGACAATGCCCGTCTGGACGTCGTAGACCTTGTAGCTGGCACCCTTGGCCCAAAGCTGCTGGATGCCGCCGGTGAACCAGTCAATCTTCTCCGCCGGATAGAACTGGAAGGAGTAGTCGGACGGATCCGCCGTGCCAGGCTCAACCGTGCCGAACAGGGCGTGCTGCGTCAGCTTGCCAGCAATGCCGTCCACGGTCAGGTTGTTGGCCGCCTGGAAGGCGCGAACCGCCGCCTGTACGTCGGAGGTGTAGCTGCTGGTCACAGCGCCCGTGTAGTAGCCCTGATTGATCAGCTCCTGCACCAGACGCGTCACCGCATCACCCGAGGAACCCAGACGCAGGGTCGTGTAGGTAGCCGTCGGCTTGCTGGTGGACGTACCACCGCTGGGCGGCGTGGTGACAATCGGCGTAGCCGTGGGCAGTGCGCCACCGTTTTCATTGCACTTGGTCGCAAAGTCGGAGCGGATGTAACCGTCCTTGCCGTTGCTCAGGCGCACCTGATACCAGGTGTAGCTGCCGGCCTTGATGTTTTCTGCATAGTAGGGCAGAACCGTGCCCTTCTCCACGCGGGAGATGATGGTGCTGCCGTTGGCCGTCGCACGGACATTCACGCCCGCGCTGGTGGTCACGATGTAGCCCTTGGCCGCATTGGGCTGCGGCGTGGCATTGGGATTGAGCTGCGCCCACTGGTCATACTCGGCCTGCGTCATCACCTTGACACAGCTGCCCAGCACCCACAATTCCGAGCCCTGATAGACCACGCGATACCACGTGGACGTACCCGCCTGTGTGGTGGCGTTGAAGGTCAGCACCGTGCCTGTGCGCACCTTGGCCATGGACTTGGCATCACGGCTGGCCGACTGGCGCAGGTTCACGTAGTCCACGGTCGTCTGGACGTAGCTGGTCTGTGCAATGCTGCTGGTCGGCGCGGGCGTTTCCGAAGGAATGCCGTTGCCCGCCAGATAGCTTTCCTGCTGCGTGGCGGACAGCTTGTAGGCGCAGTCACCGCGCACAAAGCCGGTGTAGCCATTGGCCGCCACATTGTACCAGGTGATGCCGTTGACCGTCACAGGGGAAGCCAGCAGGGGCCAGACAGACTGGTTCTGAAGCTGATAAATCGTTTCACCCTCCACCGCATCACGAAGGTTCGTGCTGGGCTTGGTGATCTGGATATAGCCGTAGGAAGCAACCGTCGTGGTAGCCGTCGGTGCGGGCGTTGCCGTCACCTGCACACCATCCAGGTCGGAGAGCATCACGCAATCGTCGCGCATGTAGCCCGTCTTGCCATCTGGCGTACGAACATAATACCACTGATAGCGGCCGGAGGACACCGTCGCACCCGCAATGGGCAGGATGAGGCCCTTGTCGTACTGACCGATGGATTCACCAGCCGGCGTGCGGCGCAGGTTGACACCCGTTTTGATGAGCTTGACATAGCCGCTGTATACAATCGGCGTGGGCGTTGCCGCGGGCTGAATCGTCGCGTTGCTGCCCAGCTCGCCGCCGTTTTCGTCACATACGCGCACAAAGTCGCCACGCACGTAGCCAGCCATGTTGTTGTAGCGGACATAGTACCACACGTAGCTGCTGCCCGTGGGCTGCACCGGCGCACCGATGCAGGGCAGAACCACGTTGCGCGGAATCTGCACAATCGTTTCACCCGTGGGACTCAGACGCAGGTTCAATCCGCCAACAGTCGTCAGCACATAGCCGTAGCCGCTGTTGCCCGGCGCAGGCGTCGCCGTGGCCGTCACACCCGTACCGGGCGTGTACTCCACCACGTCGTCACGGACATAGTACGTTTCATTATCCACGCCATAGCGCACCGGATACCAGGTGTAGCCACCTGCAGGCTGCGCCACGCCCGTCACCGTCAGCACCGTGCCGCGACCCTGCCAGACGGCCTTGGTCGTGCCGTTGGGCGCATTGCGCAGATTCGCCGAGTCGTAGAGGAGCTTGACCGTGCCATAGGCAGACACGCCGGGCGTTGCCGTCGCGTTCACCGTCAGGACGCGCACAAAGTTGGACTGCACATAGCCTTCCTGACCATTATAGCGGATATGATACCAGTGGTTGGCATCAATCGTATCAGGGATGGAGAGCAGGGCCACAATCGTGCCGCTGTTCAGCTTGCCAATGACACCCGCATCCAGACTGGGCGCGAGACGGAAGTTCGTGCCGCTTGCCGTGATTTCACCCGTCGAGGTCGTGGCCGAGGCGTCCGGAACCGGCGTCGCCACCGAACCAATCGGCGTGGGCGTGCTGCTGGTCATGATGCCGACGTTGAACTGGTTGTCCGTGCTGGAGCCAACCGCATCATCCACGGAGGGACGCATCGTCAGCGTCACATCAGGCGTGGCCGTCGGTGTGGGCGTTGCCGTGGCGCTGACCAGACCACCCGCCAAGTACGCCGCCGTTTCATCCGCCGTCAAGGGACGGAAGAAGGAAGCACGAACATAACCAATATACGTGCGGCCATTGGGCGTGGGATGGGTGCTGTTGACCTTATACCACGTTTCTTCGTTCTTGGTCACCGTGTCCAGAATTTCGCAGACAAAGCCGTTGTCAATGCGGAACCAGTAGTTCGCGCTTGTCGAGGGCTGCTTGCGGACAACAACCATATCGGCTGTTGCCATGCCATAGGCGGCCAGAGCGGTCGCTTCTTCCTCTGCTGCAGGTTCAGCCACGGCGGTCGTCATGCCCGTCATGGGCACCGTGCCACAAATCGTCGCCGCTAAGGTCAGCGCCAGAACCTTCCGCGTCCAATGCCAGCTGTGCTTCATTGATGGTTCACCTCAAGCCTCATGCGCCATAGTGGCGCAGGTCGTTTGTTAACATTGTATTACAGAACTTGCCTGCTGTCAAGCAAACTGGCGGAACATACCGAACAATTTACATTTATCCAGCGAAGTAAGCAGGTTTCCAGCTTTGTATTCGTCATCGAGCAGCGAAAATCCTGCCAAACGCCTTGATTTTGGTTACTTTTCCGCGATTTCCGGCAAAACGAACCGCCTCCGCGCACACCTTGACAAACGATGCCCTTCCTCGTACAATATTATTATAGAAAGCATCCGACTGTCCATACTCTCCATGCACAGGAGGCATCATCCCTATGGAGCATTTGTTTTTGACCGGCACAGACGCGGCAGCGCTGGCGCAGCAGCTGCTGCACGCGCTGAATGTCCCGTTTTCCGGCTATTGCCTGAATCCCTTTTCCATTGCGGGCCAGACACGCGGAGAGGCACTGCATTTTCTGTTGCCGTGTGCGCCGCCGCGCCTGAATGACGTGCCCTGCCGCATCCGCATGACGCAAGGGCAGTGGCTGCTCCTGCCGCAGGTGATGGAGGAGATTGCCGCACCCGGCCTGTGCAGCGCGCTGAGCATGCCCACACCCATGCTGGTTTCCTCCATCCATGCCGACATGCTGCGCTGCGCCGCCTTCTGCGATGCGCTGATGCAGGTGCAAGCTCGGGAGCAGCTGGCGATTTTCGTCGTTGAGGAGGATGCAGTCGAGGCCGTGCAGCAGCTGCTGCCGCCCAAACGCCAGCGTTGGTTCGACCTGCGCGACACGACGCTGGATACGCTGGTGGAAGCCGCCACGCTCCGGCTGTAAGTGGCGGAAAAGGCACCTCCCAAAAAACTTTTTCCGCAAAAACGCAAAATTCAGCCCGTTTTCCTCTTGACAAAGGCGGTCAGGACGGGTATAATATCCCTGTTTGAAGCAGAGGCTTGCCCGTCTCTCACCTCGTGTGGCTTGCGCCGCCGGGTAACAGGCTTTTTCCCTTTTCGCATGCGAAACAGAACGGATGCAAAAGGTCAAGAATGCATGTCAGCGACGGGTGGAGTCACCCGCCGCTTTTTTTCTGTCTGTATGGAACAGAAAAGCTGGCTTCAACGAAATTTGGGAGGTGTATGGACATAGCACTCGATCTGATGATCAATGAGGAAATCCGCGACCGAGAAGTGCGCCTGATTGATGAAAACGGCGAACAGCTCGGCGTCATGCCAACAGCCAAGGCGATAGAGCTGGCGGAAGAGCGCGGCCTCGACCTGGCCAAGATTCAGCCCACGGCAAAGCCGCCGGTGTGCAAGCTGCTGGACTATGACAAGTACCGCTACGAACAGTCGCGGCGCGAACGCGAAAACCGTAAGAATCAGCGGGTCGTCGAAACCAAGGAGGTACAGCTGTCTGCCACCATCGAGGAGAACGACGTTCTCACGAAGGCCAAGATGGCAACCAAGTTCCTTCAGGGTGGCGATAAGGTGAAGGTGTCCATTCGTTTCCGTGGCCGCCAGATCACCCATAGCGAAATCGGCATGAAGGTCATGCAGGACTTCGCCGCCCGCTGTGCCGAGGTCAGCTCGGTGGAGCGCCGCCCCACTATGGACGGCCGTCATATGATTATGATCCTGGCCCCCAAGGCCGCCAAGGCTTCCTTCGCTGAAAAGAAGGCCGCCCGCGAAAACGCCAAGGGGAATCAAGAACAGGAATAAAACGGCATATACAGCTTCGGCTGTGACCCGTTTTATCAGCATTGGAAGGAGGACTACACCATGCCTAAGCAGAAGTCTCACCGTGGTGCTGCCAAGCGCTTTTCCTTTACCAAGACCGGTATCGTGAAGCATAAGCAGATGAACGCTAACCATCAGGTTCGCCTCAAGACCACCAAGCGCACCCGTCACCTGCGCGCTGACGGCATTGTGGATAACGCGGCGGAAGCCAAGACCATCCACAAGCTGCTGCCCTACAAGTAATTAAGCCCATTCGCTGGCAAGGAGGATACTCACAATGGCACGTATTAAGAGAGCTGTTAATGCTCTGAAGAAGCGCCGCAAGGTCATGAAGCTGGCCAAGGGCTACTGGGGTGCAAAGTCCAAGCAGTACCGCGCCGCATCTGAACAGGTTGCTCGTTCCCTGCGCTATGCCTTTGAAGGCCGCAAGCTGCGTAAGCGTGATTTCCGCTCCCTGTGGATCACCCGTATCAACGCCGCTGCTCGCCTGAACGGCATGAGCTACTCTACCTTCATCAACGGCCTGAAGAAGCACAACATCACCGTCAATCGTAAGATGCTGGCTGACCTGGCTGTCAACGATCCGGCCGCTTTCACCAAGCTGGTTGAAATCGCGAAGGCATAAGTCGCCTACTGGCACAATCATTCGTCCGGCACTAAGCCATGCTTAGTATCGGACGAATTTTTTGCTTTTTTTGACAATTTGAGGAGATGGGAAGAATATGGTCAAGAAGTACATGACTGACCTGAAAAAGGAATTCACCGGCTACAACGCCGGCAAGCTCGTCAAGGACATCCTCAGTGGCATCACGGTAGCGGCGGTGGCATTGCCGCTAGCGCTTGCCTTCGGCGTTTCCTCCGGTGCGGATGCAGCCGCCGGTTTGGTGACGGCAATCATCGGTGGTCTGATCATCGGCCTGCTGGGCGGTGCGTCCTTCCAGATTAGCGGCCCGACCGGTGCGATGAGCGCTATCCTGATTGGCATCGTCGCCCAGTACGGCTTGCAGGGGGTCTTCGCCGCATCGCTGGCGGCGGGCGTGATTATCCTGCTGGCGGGCATTTTCCGTCTGGGCAAGCTGGTCAACTTCATCCCGACCAGCGTCGTGATGGGCTTCACCAGCGGCATCGCCATCATCATCGCGTTGGGTCAGGTGGACAACTTCTTCGGCACGACATCCGTTGGCACAAGCGCACTGGAAAAGCTGTGGAGCTACACCTCCGTCGGCTTCCATCCCAACTGGCAGGCGGTCGTGATTGGCCTGCTGGTGGTGCTGTTCATGGTCTTCTGGCCCAAGAAGCTAAATGCGAAGGTTCCCGGTTCGCTGCTGGCCATCATTCTGGCCACCATCGTGACCGAGGTTGCCGGCTTTGACTCTCTGGCCAAGGTTGGCGACATTCCCAAGAGCCTGCTACTGGACAACCGTCTGTCCCTTTCCTCCATCAATCTGGACATGATGAGCAACCTCATCAGCCCGATTATCTCCATCGCCATGCTGGGCATGATTGAGTCCCTGCTGTGCGGTGCGAGTGCCTCCCGCATGAAGGATGAAGCCTTCGATGCCGACCGTGAGTTGATTGCGCAGGGCGTTGGCAACATCCTGCTGCCCTTCTTTGGCGGCGTACCCGCGACGGCGGCCATTGCCCGCACGTCCGTGGCCATCAAGTCCGGCGAGCAGACCCGCATCACCGGCGTTGTTCACTCTCTGGTGCTGCTGCTGGCGATGGTGCTGCTGGGCGGCGTGATGAGCCGTTTGCCGCTGTCCGCGCTGGCTGGCGTGCTGATGGTGACGGCGTGGCGCATGAACGAATGGCACGGCATCAAGACCATTTTCAGCCGCCGCATTGGCACGGGCATCGCGCAGTTCCTGATTACGATGATTTCCACCGTTGTCTTTGACCTGACGGTCGCCATCGTCATCGGTATCGTGACCGCGCTGCTGATGTTCGTGTGGAATGCCGCCCGCCTGACGGTGGAAACCGAGCCGGTCAACAAGGAGCGTCTGGAGCGCCTGAACCGCCTTGGCAAGCCCGTCAGCCATACGGGCGCGCGCTCCATCCTGATTAGCTACATCAACGGCTCCCTGTTCTTCGCCAACTGCCAGACGCTCAAGCGTCAGCTGCTTTCCACCGACTTGACGGACTGTAAGCACCTGATTCTCTCCATGCGTGGCGTGTCTGCGGCCGATATTTCCGGTGTGCAGACGCTGATGGAGGTTTGCGACGCGATTGCGCAGCAGGGCATTCAGATTTCCGTCTGCGGCGTACATCCCAATGTCGCCACCTTCTGCAACAAGGTTGGCCTGACCGAGCAGGTCGGCGAAAGTGCCTTCTTCTCCAACGTGTCCAGCGCCATGATTGATGCACTGGCCGCCGAGGCAGAGGAAAAGTAATCCACAGCTTGTCCCCATTCGCTGGATTTCTTCTTTCGGGAGGAAATCCAGCTTTTTTATGCCGTGGCACGTCAAGAAGGGTGCGCGATTCCGTAGCACGTGCGCACCCTGTCGCTTTCGCCAGCCATACAGCCAGCGCAAAAGACGCTTGTGTAACGCACACCAGCACGGCACCACTCCCTTGGCTCGCCCTCTGGGAGAGCTGTCGGCCTTTGGCCG
>CAYXHF010000054.1:0-12148 GCA_964464815.1 uncultured Faecalibacterium sp. | reverse complement strand
ACAACCTGATGGTGCATTCTATTTCGGATGTGAAATTCGATGAGTATTTCGGCTTTACGGACGAAGAAGTCCGTCAGATGCTGACGGATTATGGTCTGGAATCCCATTATGCCGAAACAAAAGAATGGTATGACGGCTATCGCTTCGGTGGGCAGGATGTGTATTGTCCCTGGGACGTCATCAACTATTGCTATACCCTGCGCAGCGACCCAGCGGCCGAGCCGACCGCTTACTGGCTGAATACCAGTGGCAACGACATGGTGCGGAGCTTGATTAACTGTGTGGACAATGGCACCACGCAAATGGAAATTGAAGAGCTGATTGCCGGAAATACGGTCACGAAGGCCATCAACGAAAACCTGACGCACAACGAAATCAAAAAAAGCGTTGATAACATTTGGAGCCTGTTGTACATGACTGGCTATCTGACGCTGACGAAGCGTCCCTCCGGTGGGCAGTACACGCTGAAAATCCCGAACCGCGAGGTCCGGCAGATTTTCACCCAGCAGGTTTTGTCCTGGTTTAAGGACAAAACGCAGGCCGAAACCGGCAAGCTGACCCAGCTATACGAAGCATTCGAGCAAGGTGACACGGAGACCATCACGGACTACCTGAACGAGCAGCTGCTGGACACGGTGAGCTTCTACGATGCATACGAATCCTTCTACCACGGATTCTTGTTGGCGCTATTGAATACCTGCGCAGATTGGCGCGTAGCCTCCAATGCGGAAACCGGCAAGGGCCGTTGCGACATCATTGTCGAGCGCAAAGACCGCAAAATTGGCTTTGTCGTGGAAGTCAAGGACGTGAAGGACGAAGACAAGCTGGATTCGGCTTGCGAGGCTGCCATGAGGCAGATTGAGGAGAAGGACTACACCGCCATTCTGCGGCGATATCGGTTCAAGGAAATCTGGACATACGGCATTGCATTCTGGGATAAGGAATGCAGGGTCGTGGCAAAAAAACAGCGATAAGGAAGGCGGGCATGCTCGGAAGATGGAGCGTGCCCGCTTTTGCGTGGGTGCGAAAAGGAAGCGGCGTTTTAAGGAGATTGCTGATTGCCTGAACGTGTCTCCGTTCCAAATTCCCCAACCAGATTTTCGCATTTTCCGGCCTTTGATGGTTGAAAAAAGTGGACGTAACAGGTATAATAATAGGGAGTGTAAGCACGCAACTGCCAGTGGGCGAGCGTTCTTAGACAGAAGGAGGAAACATGTTTACCGGATTTCCGGAGGAGACCATCCAGTTCTTTCTGGATATTCGCTTCCATAATACAATCACCTATTTTGAGGAGAACCGCGCCCGGTATGAGCGGGATGTGAAGGCGCCGTTTGAGGCGCTGATTGCGCAGCTTGCGCCTGCAATGCTGTCCATTGACCCGCAGATGGAGATTCGTCCCTATCGCTGCATGGCGCGCCTTCGCCGCGATGTGCGTTTTACCAAGGATAAAAGTCCGTTCCGCGACCACTTGTGGCTGCTGTTCCGCCATGCGGGAGAACCACGTGAGGGAAGTGTGAACTATTGGTTTGAATTGACACCCGCCGGGATGGACTGGGGGCTTGGCACATGGGGCGAAAATCGCCAGATGATGGATGTGCTGCGCCGGAGAATTGTCGCCAAGCCCGATGAGGTGCGTGGTATCATTCGCCAATGCCATCTGACCGAAAGTGGCATGCAGGTGCGCGGCAACACCTTCAAACGACTGGATATTCCCCGGGAAGTGCCGGATGATTTGAAGGGCTGGTACGCCCTGCGGGATGTGTATATCAGTCCGGTGGATACATTGCGCACAGATGCGCATTCGCCGGAGCTGGCCGAACGCTTGCAGGAGGATTTCCTGCGTCTTGCACCACTGTATCATATGCTGCGTGGCGCGTATGAGGCTGTTCCGGCAGAGGAAATGGACAAGCTTGTCAAGAAAATGAGACGGTAAGTTGTTGGAAATAGAGAAGACAAAGAGGAGGATGCAAAATGGATTGGATGAAGCTCAAGAGCGGTTCGGATGTGCGTGGTACGGCCGTGGGAGAGAATGCTGTGCTGACGGAGCATGTCGCGATGAGCCTTGGCATGGCGTTTGCACGCTATGTGGCCGAAAAGCTGCATAAGCCGGTGACGCAGGTGACGTTGGCGGTTGGCCGCGATAGCCGTATTTCCGGCCCGGCACTGTTGCAGGCCACGGCGGAAGGCATCAGCAAGGCGGGTGCGAACGTGCTGGACTTTGGCATGTGTACCACGCCGGCGATGTATATGAGCATTATTACGCCTGGTTTCCAGCCAGACGGCTCGATTATGATTACCGCCAGCCATCATCCCTATGATAAGAATGGCCTGAAGTTCTTTATGGCCGAGGGCGGCGTGGAAGGCGACGTGGTGGCGGAGCTGCTGCGCACGGCCAGCACGCTGGAACCGGAGGATGCCCCGATGGCAGGAACGATTACGCCCAAGCCCTTCCTGCCCACGTATCAGGAGCAGCTGGCTGATCGCATTCGTCGCGGTCTGGATACGGACGTGCCGAAGCCGCTGCTGGGCCTGCATGTCGTGGTGGACGCGGGCAACGGCGCGGGCGGCTTCTATGCGCATTTGATGGAGGAGCTGGGTGCGTGGATTGAGGGCAGCCAGTTCCTTGAACCGGATGGCTACTTCCCGAACCACATCCCGAATCCGGAAAATCCGGATGCCATGGCGTCTATCTCTGCGGCGGTGAAGAAGGTCGGCGCGGATCTGGGCGTGATTTTCGATACGGACTGCGACCGTGCAGCGGTCGTGGACAGCAAGGGACGTGAAATCAACCGCAACCGCCTGATTGCACTGATTTCTGCGATTCTGCTGGACGAAAAGCCCGGCGAAACGATTGTCACGGACTCCGTGACCTCCTCGGGCCTGAAAAAGTTCATCAACGATTGGGGCGGCGAGCATTATCGCTATAAGCGCGGCTACCGGAACGTGATTGATGAGGCGATTCGCCTGAACGCAGAGGGCGTTTCCTGCCCGCTGGCGATTGAAACGAGCGGTCATGCGGCACTGCGCGAGAATCACTTCCTGGATGACGGCATGTATCTGGTGACGGTGTTGATTGTCCGCGCTATGAAGCTCAAGCAGGAAGGCAAGACGCTGGGCAGCCTGATTGCCGATTTGAAGGAGCCGGTGGAAAGCCGCGAAATTCGCCTGACCATCACGGCTGAGGACTTCCGCGAGGCGGGCAAGGTCGCGATTCAGCAGGTGCTGGATTACGCCAATGCGGCAGAAAACTGGCATATTGCGCCGGATAACCGCGAGGGCGTGCGCATCTCCTTTGACCTGGATGGCGGCATGGACAATGGCTGGTTCCTCCTGCGCCTGTCCGTGCATGATCCGGTGCTGCCGCTGAATGTGGAAAGCGACGTGCCTGGTGGCGTGAAGGAAATGCTGCAAAGCCTGTTGCAGGTGCTGCGTGGCGTGGAAGGCATTGATCTGGCGCCGCTGGAAAAGGCTGTGCAGGAATAATGGAGCCGAAGAAAATGCGCAGAAGCGCGCAGCAGATGACGCAGGAAACGTGCGTGCAGGTGCTGCAAAGGGGTACAAGTGGGGTGCTATCGCTACTTGATGCGCAAGGGTATCCCTATGGCGTTCCGCTTTCCTACGCATGGGTAGACGGCGTGCTGGTATTCCATGGGGCACTGGAAGGCAAAAAGCTGGAATGTATGCAAAAAAATAAGTGCGCCAGCTTTTGCGTGGTCGATTGCGATGAGGTCGTGCCGGAAAAGTACACCACCGCCTACCGCAGTGTGATTGTTCGCGGACAAATGGAAGTAGTGGAAGACAAGGCGCGTGCGCACGCGCTGTGCATGGCATTGGCGATGCGGTTTTTCCCGGATGTGCAGGCGGCTGAGGCGGAATATCGCTTGTATGAAGGACGCCTGTGCATGATGGTGCTGAAGCCAGAGGAAATTACAGGGAAAATAGGACTTGAATTGCTGAAAAGAGGAGCAAATGCATGAACGTAGATGCCTATCAGCAGGAGGCCATGACGCTGCTTAATCCTGCCCTGACACAGGAGCAGGTGCTGCAAAACGCCCTGATGGGCCTTTGCGGTGAAAGCGGCGAGGCTATTGACATTCTGAAAAAGCACCTGTTTCAGGGGCATCCGCTGGATACGGAAAAGCTCAAAAAGGAGTTGGGCGATGTCGCCTGGTACCTGGCAGAGGCCGCGCAAGGGCTGGGTGTGCCGCTGAGCGAGATTATGCAGGGGAATCTGGATAAGCTCCACAAGCGCTATCCGGATGGGTTCTCGACGGAAAAGTCGATGCACAATCGCGAATAAAACAAATACCGCCACATGCTTTCGTATGCTTACGAGCGCATGTGGCGGTTTTGCGTTTATATGCGAATCATCTTATGCCGGGCGAGCAATCCGCCTTCCATTTCGGCACCCAGCGCCCAAAGCGCCCACGCACGCTCCTCCAGCGCCAGCCATGGGGCGGTTCGGTCGGTTTGGGAAATGCTGCTGATGAGCGGGATGCGTCCCTGCGAC
This sequence comes from uncultured Faecalibacterium sp., assembly GCA_964464815.1. Lineage (GTDB taxonomy): Bacteria > Bacillota > Clostridia > Christensenellales > Aristaeellaceae > UBA11524. The sequence goes on along the minus strand of CAYXHF010000054.1, from coordinate 7,638 downwards.
AGCTGGGAAATCAGCGGCTCACAGCCCTTGCGGAAGCCCAGCAGGAAAGCCGCCGGTGGCGTCACGGTGTCATCCAGAAGCGCTTGCGTGTAGCCGAGCAGGGCGTGCGTCGCCAGACGCGACAGACGCGCGTAGGGATAGCGGCGCGTCTTCGCACTTTGCAGCAGTGCTTCACGAGACAAAGCGGTTTCGGCGGCGCGGTGGAGGCGATTTTCGATGCCCTCGCTCAGATCGGGGAGTGCGGCGTAATCCGCATCGGACATCAGGCGCAAGCGAGCCATGAGCGCCGTGTCCAGTGCCTCGGGACGATGGAGCGCGCCGGTGCGTGCCTCTTGTTGCAGGAGCGTGGCGGCGGTCTGTGGCATGGCGTCGTAGGCGGCGCACCAATCACCCTGCAAAATGGCACGGCGAACGGCCGTCGCGGAGGAAAAAACGTCGGAGAGCGACGTGGCGTGATAATCGCCCACGCGGGGCACCGGGAAAACAGCCATCTGACTGCCGAGACGAAGCATGGCGCGAAGGTAGCAGATGCCCAGGGTATTATTGGGCGAGGAGAGAAGCAGGCTCAGATGCGGCGAAAACGCCTCCATGGCGGCAGAAAGAGCCGCTGGGTAGGGCAGACCGCCGGAAAGCTGCTGACGCGTGATGCTTTGCAGGGCATCGGCAGGGGCTTCCAGCGCTTGAGCGGCGGCAAGCAGCGCGGCACCATCGGCAGTTTCTGCGCCAAAGGAAATGGCGTGACAGCCGATATCATGCAGAAGCGATACGCCGCCAAGGGCGAAATGCTCCGCGTCTCGCACGGACCACAGCGCGGGCAGCAGCAATACGGCATCCGCACCGTTTTTCAGCGCCATCTCTGCACGCACAGCAGGGGAAAGAAGGGCCGCATCTCCGCGCTGGACAAAGCAGCCGGACATGACCGCCACCACATAATCAGCCTGTGATAGCGTGCGCGCCTGTGATAATTGATGGGCATGGCCACGGTGGAAAGGATTATACTCGGCAATCACACCAACGATTCGCATCAAACCGCTCCTTTTTTGGAATGCTTTCGTCAAATATTATAACAGATTCCTTTCCTTCGTCAACAAAAATTGAATTTACCTTTACAGAAACGCGGAAAGATGGTATAATGTACAAAGGGTAATTCCCTATATGTCAGAAAGAAGGATGTAATTCATATGAAGCAGTTCATCGTGGAAACCTCCGCCCGTCACGTGCATGTCACGCAGCAGGACCTTGAAACCCTTTTCGGCAAGGGCTACGAGCTGACCGTCAAGAAGATGCTCTCCCAGCCTGACCAGTACGCCAGCGCCGAGCGCGTGGACGTTGTTGGCCCGAAGAAGACGCTGACCGGTGTGAGCATCCTCGGCCCTGTCCGCAATGCGACGCAGGTGGAGCTGTCCCTGACCGATGCACGTTCCATTGGCGTGACCGCGCCGGTGCGTGAGTCTGGTGATATCGCTGGCTCTGGCGCCTGCAAGCTGGTTGGCCCTGCGGGTGAAGTGGAGCTGACCGAGGGCGTGATCGCCGCGAAGCGTCATATCCACATGACGCCCGCCGATGCGCAGGAATACGGCGTGCAGGATAAGGACGTTGTGTCCGTGAAGGTTGATACCGATGGCCGTTCTCTGGTCTTCGGCGATGTGGTGGTGCGTGTGAGCGACAAGTACGCGCTGGCCATGCACATTGACACTGACGAGTCCAATGCGGCTGGCTGCGGTCGTGCGCAGATGGGCGAAATCGTCAAGTAATCCGCTTGACCATTCTGCTGGAAAATAGCAAGAACATGCAGGTTTTTTTGCTCCTTTTGCGTTATATGGGTGAAAAACCCTGGTAATGCAAAAGGAGGAATCCCTGTATGAAGAAGCTCCTGTCCGTTTTGCTGGCGCTGCTGCTGCTGATACTTTCCAGCGTGGCAGAGGAAGCTGAAAATGCGGTCTACGCGGATATTCCGGGTATGACGGTGTTCCCGCTGCGCTTGGGAACGAATGCCATGCTGGAGGTGCCAAACGACTGGGGCTATCAGTTGATTGAAGAGGCTGGCGTTCCGCCAATCGCAATGACCGTCAACGACCAGATGCAGATGATCATGGTCGTTGCACTGCCGGACGATGTGGCAGCCCTGGGTGATGACCCGATGGGCCTGACGTCGTTTTTGCAGGAAGGTCTGCTGGTGATGCTGGGCGTGGATACGGCGCAAAGCACACGCCTGTCGGAAATGACCATCAACGACATGCCGGCTGTGCTGGTGAGCATGGATGGGCAGGGCTTTGACATCCTCTGGATAGGGGATGCGGGTAGCCTGTACTTCTTCATGTTCCTAAATGATGATGAGGCATTCGTCCAGCAGGCGATTCATGTGGCGGAGTCTTTCCGTGTCTTCCACTTGAAGAACGAAGCGAACAATCCAGCCAGTGATTTCACGTGGGAAACGCAGGCGGATGGTACGGCCATCATCACCGAGTATGTGGGCGAAAGCCAGCATGTGGTTGTGCCGGACATGATTGACGGCATTCCGGTGACGGCGCTGGGCGAGAAGGCCTTCTACGAGAAGCTGGTGACGACGGTGGTTGTGCCGGATGGCATCAGCACCATTGGGGCTGCGTGCTTCTCGGGCTGCAATTATCTGGTCAGCCTTCGCTTGCCCGACCAGCTGGAAGTGATGGAGCGTGCGCTGATTGAAAGCTGCATGCGCCTGATGGACTTTTCGCTTCCGCAGGGCTTGAAGAAGATTGAGCAGGGGACGCTGTGGTTCAACAGCTATCTGGAAACGCTGGTGCTGCCGGAAGGTCTGGAGACGATTGAAGCGTATAACTTCCTGAACATGCCCAGTCTCTATCAGGTGGAGGTTGCTCCGGCCAACAAGCACTTTGTGGTCACGGAGGATGGCCTGCTAATGACGCAGGATGGTACGCGGCTGCTGCACTGCATCGAGTGGATGTGCGACAAGCAGGAGCTGACCATTCCCGCAGGCGTGAAGGAAATTGACGACTTTGCCTTCCATTACAATACGACGGTGCAACGCGTGGTGCTGCCGGAGGGAATGGAGCGCATTGGCATGCTGGCCTTTGCTATGTGTCCGTCGCTTCAGGAATTGGTGATTCCGGCATCGGTCACACAGCTTGGCGTGAACGCTGACGGCGGCCAATCGACCATCTTGAGCTACAAGCAGACGGTGATTGTCACGCCCGAAGGCAGTGCGGCGTGGCTGTGGGCGGAGGAAAATGGCTTCTCCGTCCGGAATGTGGAAGGAAATGAAGCTGAATAAACGGGAAACACCTGCATTGTAACAGGCGTTCCTGCATTTTGAAAAAAAGGAGTGTTACCTACCGATGAAGGTTTTGATTGTAAACGCTGGTTCTTCTTCCCTGAAGTATCAGCTGGTGGATATGGACAACGAGGAAATGATCGTCAAGGGTCAGGTGGAGCGCATCGCCATTGAAGGCTCTCATCTGAACCAGAAGAATGCCGACAAGACCAAGGTCATCGACATCTACGAGCCGATTCCGGATCACGTGGTGGCCACGAAGCTGATGCTGCGCGCGCTGCTGGATCCGGAGAAGGGCGTGCTCAAGTCCGTGGACGAAATCGGTGCGGTCGGCCATCGTGTGCTGCACGGCGGCGAAGAGTTCACCGAGAGCTGCATCATCAATGAGGAAGTCAAGGCTTGCATCCGCAAGTTCATCCCGCTGGGCCCGCTGCACAATCCGGCGAACCTGATGGGCATCGAGGCTTGCGAGGAAGTCATGCCCAACACGCCCCAAATCGCTGTGTTTGACACCGCGTTCCATCAGACCATGCCGCCCAAGGCCTTCATCTATGGCGTGCCGTATCACTACTACACGGAGATGGGTGTGCGCCGCTATGGCTTCCATGGCACGTCCCATCGCTATGTCAGCAAGCGCGTGTGCGAATTCCTGGGTGTGAGCCCGATTGGCAAGAAGGTTATCGTCTGCCACCTGGGCAATGGCTCCTCCATGTCCGCTGTGGTGGATGGTAAGTGCGTGGATACCTCCATGGGCCTGACGCCTCTGGAAGGTGTAATCATGGGCACTCGCTCCGGCTCCTGCGATCCGGCGGTGGTGCAGTTCATCGCCAACAACGACCACAAGACCGTGGACGAAGTGCTGACGATGATGAACAAGGAGTCCGGTCTGGCGGCTATCTCCGGCCTGACCTCTGATATGCGCGACATCGACAAGGCAGCCGATGAGGGCAACGAGCGTGCTGAGCTGGCGCGCGACATCCTGCACTACGGCGTGAAGAAGTACATCGGCGCGTATGCGGCGGCGATGGGCGGCGTGGACATCATTGCCTTCACCGCTGGTATCGGCGAAAATGGCCCGGAGCTGCGTGAAGCGGTCATGAAGGACATGGAATGGCTGGGCGCGAAGATTGATCTGGAGAAGAACAAGGTTCGCGGTCAGGAAGCGGTCATTTCCACGCCCGACTCCAAGGTGACGGTCTGCGTGATTCCCACGAACGAGGAAATCATGATTGCGCGCGACACCAAGGAACTGGTGGAAGGTCTGAAGAAGTAAGCGAAGAAACGCATCCGCAACTTTTTTGCGGGAAAACGCGCTTTTTTCGAGGAAAAGGTGTTGACAAAATCGGTCAACTCTCCTATAATATGAAATGGTCTAATTTGAGGTGGTGAGCGCTTGAAGCTGGATGTACTCCATGCTCTGCGTAATCCGGGAACGGGCTACGCATTTTCCGTGGAGCAGACCATGGCTCCGCAGGATGTCGGAGGGGAAACGGTCGAATTTGACCCCGTGAACCTCTCTGGCGAACTGACGGCCAATGAAGATGGCAGCGTCGTTGTGGAAGGAAATCTGACAACAATCGCTCATGCCCATTGTGCCAAATGCATGTCTCCGGCGTCATGCCCTGTGACAGGGCAGTTCCGGGAGGTCTTCATTCATGGAGGCGACCCGGAGGATGACGAGATTTTCGCTTATGAAGGCGCGAAGCTGGAATTTGAGAAGCTCGCACTGACGCATGTGCTACTGAATCTGCCGATGCGCTTCCTGTGCAAGGAAGATTGCAAGGGGTTTGAGCAGTACGTGGAGACGACTCAACCGAAGCATTGCCAGGACGATGCGAATGTACAGCGTCCTTTTGCGGCATTGCAGCAGTTGCTGGCTGAAAAGTCCGACAACAAAGAATAATTCGGTCAGCAAATTGGCTGCCAATTAACGAGGAGGTGTAACCATGGCTCTTCCGAAGGGAAAAATCTCTAAGGCTCGCAAGCACAGCCGTCGTGCGAACTGGAAGCTCACCCTGCCCGGCATCGTTGAGTGCCCCCAGTGCCATCAGATGAAGCTGGCTCACCGCGTGTGCAAGCACTGCGGTTTCTACAAGGGTGTTCAGGTCGTTGCAGTCAACGAGGAAAAGAACGCCTAATGTACCACAATTCCATATGCTCGTAACGTGATGAGGAGTACCCTGACCACGCTGGCTCAGAGAGGGTGGTTCACCGGCTGAGAGGCCGCTCGCACAGCATTCAGGGGAAGGTCGCTTCACAGAGCGTTTGATGAAAGGACGTGTGTTTGCCATACGCCTGAATAGTCAGATGCGGCTCGCACCCGTGACCGTGCGCGTGAGGCAGTGTTTACGCTGCGAAGCAAGGTGGTACCACGGAAATAGCTCCGTCCTTCGGGATGGGGCTATTTTTGTCTTTTGGCATTTGTTACATGATGAAGGAAAGGAGCGCTCTGTATGGATTATGGTCAAATGGTGCGCGCCCGTTTGCTGCATCCGGGTACGCTGCTGCTGGTACTCGGCGCGGTGTGTGTCTACACCTCGACCTTGATTACCAGAAGGTTCTTTCCGGAAAATGAAAAAGCAAATATCTTGATAAAGCTCGCTGGCTGCGTCGTGGCGCTGCTGGGGACAATCTTGATTTTCTTATAAAGGAAAAAAGGAGGATACCGTCATGGAAATGGAAAAAACGTTTAATCCACAGGCCGTGGAAGGCGAAATTTATCAGGCGTGGTGCGACGCGGGCGCGTTTGTGGCCAAGCGTGAGGAAGGCAAGAAGCCCTTCACCATCGTGATGCCGCCGCCCAACATCACCGGCCAATTGCACATGGGCCACGCCATGGACTGCACCTTGCAGGATCTGGCTATCCGCTATCACCGCATGAAGGGCGATGCCACCCTGTGGCTGCCCGGCACGGATCACGCCGCCATCGCGACGGAGGTCAAAATCGTGGATGCCATGCGCAAGGAGGGCCTGACGAAGGAATCGCTGGGCCGCCAGGGCTTCCTGGATCGCGCGTGGAAGTGGAAGGAAGAATACGGCGGACGCATCGTCAATCAGCAGCGCCGCATGGGCATCAGCTGCGACTGGAGCCGTGAGCGCTTCACGATGGACGAGGGCTGCTCCAAGGCTGTGCGCGAGACGTTCGTGCGCCTGTACGAAAAGGGCCTGATTTACCGCGGCAACCGTCTGGTGAACTGGTGCCCGTGCTGCGAAAGCGCTATCTCCGACGCCGAGGTCGAGTATCAGGAGAAGGAAGGCAGCTTCTGGCACATCCTCTATCCGGTCAAGGAAACCGGCGAAATGCTGGAGCTGGCGACGACGCGTCCCGAAACCATGCTGGGCGATACCGCCGTGGCCATCAACGAGGCTGACCCGCGCTATGCCCATCTGCACGGCTGCCACGTGGTGCTGCCGCTGTGTGGTCGTGAAATCCCGATTGTCTGCGACGAGCATGCGGACATGGAAAAGGGCACGGGCGTTGTGAAAATCACGCCTGCGCATGACCCGAACGACAACGAGGTCGGCAAGCGTCACGACCTGCCGGTGGTGCGCGTGTTCACCTACGACGGTCACATGACCGGCGCGGAGGATGCCGCCAAGGACGAAACCGGTCTGGCCATCGACTGCGGCAAGTACGCCGGCATGACGACGGTGGAAGCTCGCAAGGCTATCGTCAACGACCTGACCGAGCTGGGCTTGCTCAAGAGCGTTGAGCCACTGACGCACGAGGTTGGCACGTGCTACCGCTGCCACACGGTGATTGAGCCGATGGTCTCCATGCAGTGGTTCGTGAAGATGAAGCCGCTGGCAGAACCGGCCATCGCCTGCGTCAAGAACGGCGAAACGAAGTTTGTGCCGGAACGCTTCACCAAGCAGTACATGAACTGGATGGAAAACATCCGCGACTGGTGCATCAGCCGTCAGCTTTGGTGGGGTCATCGCATCCCTGTGTGGTACTGTGATGACTGCGGTGCCATGACCGTCACCCGCACCGATCCGACCTGCTGCTGCAAGTGCGGTTCCAGCCACATCAAGCAGGATGAGGACGTGCTGGACACGTGGTTCTCCTCGGCATTGTGGCCCTTCTCCACGCTGGGCTGGCCGGACAACACGGAGGACTTGAAGTATTTCTATCCCACCAACATGCTGGTGACTGGTTACGACATCATCACCTTCTGGGTGAGCCGCATGATCACCATGGCGCTGGAAGAAATGAAGGTGCCGCCGTTTAAGACGGTGATGATTCACGGTCTGGTGCGCGACGAGCAGGGCCGCAAGATGTCCAAGTCTCTGGGCAACGGTGTTGACCCGCTGGAGGTCGTCAACCAGTACGGCGCCGACGCGCTGCGCTTCTCCCTGGTGATGGG
>CAYXHF010000053.1:7164-12433 GCA_964464815.1 uncultured Faecalibacterium sp. | reverse complement strand
TCAAAAAGGATTACTATCATCAAAGGAAATCGTCAGTTTATCATAAATGCTTTGCTCATCAGTGCTTGTCGTAGCAAAGGGATTATACACGCTGCTTGACGTCGTACTTCCCAGCGTGTCCACGCTATCGAAAATGCTCTGACTGTCGGACTTCGTTGTCGCAAAAGGATCATACGTGCTGCTTGACATGACGCCGCCCAGCGTGTCCACGCTTTGCCCGACCATCGAGCCTGTCGGGCCGTGGTGACGGTAGCTGCCGTCCCATGCTTCGTAGCTTGTGCCGACGATGTTGTTCATGCCATCACGCGTTACATACAGTCCTTCCACCATGCCTTCATCCGTCCGACCGGCGTAATTTCCGTTCGCGTCGTAGTGCTTCATTTCGCCCGGTAGTATGCCAGGGACAGATTCGCCGACGCAGTTGTTGTTCTCGTCATAATGCAGAAGCGTTCCTGCCAGGGTCATAATGCTCGTAAACCACTTCATCGCACAAAGCTCCTTTCGTTGTTCTTCACTTTTACTATAGCGCAGTTACGCGAAAAAATCAAGGAATATCTGCTGACGCACCAAAGGAATACTCCGGCGCGCCAGCAGCTTTTGTCTTTTCCGCATATGCAGGCCAAGTAACCGTGCCTTCTCCCCTTGCGTCAATCCTCCGGTACGCGCACGCAGACGCCTTCGCGGAAGTCGGACGGCGCAAGGCATGGATTCGCCCGCAGGAGCGCCGCCAGAGAGACGTTCAGCAGCAACGCCGTCGTTTCCATCGTCTCTTCCCGGCCAAGGCGGTAGGTTTCGCTGAAATTGCAGGGAATTTCCTCCGGGATGCAGAGAACCTGCCCGGTTTGCAGATGGTCTAAATCAACCTTCGGGTTGGCGACCTCGATGGTGTGGCGGTTGATGTTCTTCTTGATTTGAATGTCCGCAACGGTTTCTCCGGCCAGCACGGTGTAGCGGTCGGCCTCCGGACATACGCCGATGTCGGGAAGCTCCCCACCGGGTGTTGCCGGCGCATTCAGGTCAGCCGCGGGCGTGTCCAGATTGCCGGTGTCGTCGGCCTCGATGGGCTCCGGTGTCGCGGGTGTTTCGATTGGCGTTGCTGTCGAGGTGTCCGGCTTGGGCGTATTGCCCGTAGTGGGCGCAGTGGTCGCACCACTCGCAGTAGTCGCAGTGGTCGCACCACTTGGTGTGGTGTCGCTGGTGGCAGGAATGCAGAGTACGTCACCGACCATCAGCCGTGCCGGATTGATGGTGCTGTTCGCATCCAGTAAATCCTTCAGCGGAACACCCAACCGATGCGCAATCAGATAAAAGCTATCTCCACGCTGAACGGTGTACTCATAGTCGCAGTGTTGGCTTTGCGTCATGGACTGATTCCTCCTTCTGGCCAGGCGCAGGGAAGGCAGGATTGCCCTCACCCATCCTGAGAGTCGTTTCAGTCTATGCGAAAGCCACGGCGTTATGCCTCCTGAGAGAGCAGCAGCGCCTCCACGCTCTGCTGGCGGCTGATGTCACCCGTCAGCACCGCACCGACCAGACGGCCGTTGGCGGAATAGTACCGTGCGCCGGGCATCTGGCCAATTTCGTACTGGACGCCTTCCTGCTTGCCGCAATCGCCCATGGCGAATAGCTCCGTGCCGAAGCCGTGGAAAATCAGCGGACGCGCCACGGCCTGATAGGTCTGTGCGCCACCGGCGGCGTTTGCACCGGCCACACGGCCCATATCCGACGCTTCTGCCCAGAGCGCGTAGGACACACCCATGGATGCGCAGTCGCCCGCGGCGTAGACATCCGGCAGATTGGTTCGCATGGCGCAATCGACCGTGATGTGGCGATCCGTGGCCACACCAGCCGCCTTGGCCAGGGACAGATTCGCGCGCACGCCAGCGGACACAATGACCAAATCTGCCGCGATGTGTTGGCCATCTGCCAGCGTCACGCCCGTTTCGTCAATGGCAGTCGTTTCCGCACCCGTGATAAGCCGGACGCCCTTGTTCGCCATGGCAACCTCGATTTCCTGCGCGGCCTGCTGGTCAATCTGGCGCTGCATCAGCTGCTTGCTGTATTCCAGCACAGTCACGTGAATGCCTGCCTCCTGCAAGGAGGAGGCCGCCTCCAGACCCAGCACACCACCGCCAATCACAACCGCGTTTCTGGCCGTCTTTGCGGCACGGCGAGCCTTCTCCACATCGTCCATTTGACGGATGGAAATCACGTTTTCGTTCGTGCTTCCGTGAATCGGCGGAACGAAGCAGCTTGCGCCCGTGGCAAAAATCAGCTTGTCCCATGCAAACTCCGTGCCACCTGCCGTCAGGGTGTGTTGTGCCACATCGACCTTTGTCACCTGACGACCCGTCAGGGCGACGATGCCCTGCTCTTCATACCATGCGAAGGATTCCACGGCCAAATCCTGCACTGTCACCTTGCCCAGCAGCTGCTTGGTCAGCATCGGACGGCTGTAGGGCAGTGCGTTTTCCTCAGAAATCAGTACAATCAGGGCGCTCAGATCCTGCTGACGTGCGGCGCGCGCGGCCGACAGCGCGGCGATGCCGCCACCGATGATAAAAATCTTATTCATTGTACTTGCTCCTTTATCATCAATGCATTTTTGCGTATTGCTTTGCTTTTGCGCTTTGCGGGCGCTGTTATCATAATACCCCATTTTCTTTCCCTTGAAACATTCATTTCCAGCAGGATTTTTGAAAACGAAGGCGAAACTATATCATCACCAAGGTTTCCATTCTTTTTTCATGTGGAAAGGTAGGTTTTCCTGATGATTTCACGTTATATCTTTGGTTCTCCGCTGCCGACGATGGCGGTTGTTCGCGACATTACGCCCTCCGGTGGCAACATGCCCTACTTCGCCGTCACGCAGGACGGTGCAAGCGTCACCTTCACCACGACGCTTGGCGACGATGACCTCATCTTCGGTCTGGGCGAAACGGTGCGCGGCATCAACAAGCGCGGCCATCTCTACCGCTCCTGGAATTCCGATGAATTCAGCCACGCGGAAAACAAGGCCAGCCTCTACGCCAGCCATAATCTGCTGCTGTTCAGCAGCGAAAAGGGCGTGTATGGCGTCTACTTTGACGATCCCGGTGCGGTGACGTTTGACCTGGGCTACTCCGACGGCGGCAAGGCCATCATCACCTCCGAAAACGGCGATTTGTCCGTCTATATCATCGAAGGCACGACACTCAACAGCCTTGTGCGCGAATTCCGCCACCTGATTGGCCGCAGCTACGTGCCGCCGAAGTGGGCCATGGGCTATATGCAGAGCCGTTGGGGCTACTCCTCGGAGGAGGAGCTGCGCTTCATCGTCGATGAGCATCGCAAGCGCCAGATTCCGCTGGACAACGTTTGCATGGACATTGACTACATGCAGGATTTCAAGGACTTCTCCTGGAATCGCGAGAACTTCCCTGACCTGAAGCGCTGCAACGATGACCTTGCGCAGGAGCATATTCACCTCGTGCCCATCATCGACGCTGGCGTAAAGCAGGAAGAAGGCGATCCCGTCTACGAAGAGGGTGTACAGAACGACTACTTCGTCAAGAAGGAGGACGGCAGCCTGTTCATCGGCGCAGTGTGGCCGGGTCGTTCCTGCTTCCCGGACTTCCTGCGTGAGGATGTGCGCCGCTGGTTCGGCAGCAAGTATCGTCCGCTGCTGGATGCGGGCATCCGTGGCTTCTGGAACGACATGAACGAGCCGGCGCTGTTCTACAGCGTGGACAGCTTGGAGAACGCCTTCCAGACCGCCGAGAAGCTGCGCCACGAAAATCTGGGCATCAATGGCGCGTTCCAGCTCAAGGATGCCTTTGTCAACATGGCCAACAATGACGAGGACTACCGCCGCTTCTACCACACGGTTGATGGCAAGCGCGTGCGCCATGACAAGGTACACAACCTCTACGGCGCGATGATGACCAAGGCCGCCGCCGAGGGCTTCCAGGAGTACGATCCGGAGCATCGCACGCTTCTGTTCAGCCGTGCCTCGTTTGTCGGTGCGCACCGTGACGGCGGCGTGTGGCAGGGCGACAACAGCAGCTGGTGGTCGCATTTGCTGCTGAATCTGAAAATGATGCCGTCACTGAACATGTGCGGCTTCCTGTACACCGGTGCGGATCTGGGCGGCTTCGGCTGCAACACGACGGAGGATTTGCTGCTGCGCTGGCTGGCGCTGGGCGTCTTCACGCCGTTGATGCGCAACCACTCCGCACAGCACACGCGCGATCAGGAGATTTTCCGCTTCCGCAATTGGGAGGACATGCGCAACGTGGTCACTGTCCGCTACGCGCTCCTGCCCTACCTGTACAGCCTGCTGGTGAAGTGCGCCTGCCGCGACGAAATGATGTTCCGTCCTCTGGCGTTTGACTATCCCACGGACAAGGTGGCCATTCGCGTGGAAGACCAGCTGATGCTGGGCGACGAGTGCATGATTGCACCCGTCTATGAGCAGAACGCCCGTGGTCGCCACGTGTATCTGCCGGAGGACATGCTCTATGTCTCCTTCCTGTCGGGTACGGATTACCGCATCAAGACGCTGCAAAAGGGTCATCACTGGATTGACGTGCCGATGAACGAGGTACCCCTGTTCATTCGCCGTGGTCACGTGATTCCGCTGGTGCATCCCGCGGAATATGTGGAGGCGCTGGACACCAATCATCTGACGCTTCTGGGCTGGCTGGATGGTGGCAAGGCCATCACGCTGTACGAGGATGACGGCGAAAGCACGCACATCGACCTGGCCGACGGCCTGCAAGTGATTGACATCCGCGTGGGTGTCACGCATGCAACGGCACGTTGCGACGGCAAGATTGTGGATGCATCGCACGTGATTGCCCGGGCTTAATTGCATTTGAAAACAGGTACATTCGCAACAGCCACAAGGTGGTAGCGGATGTACCTGTTTTTGCGTGCGACCACCCTCGCTGGATTGCCCTCTCAGTCGGCCAAGGCCGACAGCTCTCCCAGAGGAAGAGCCAAGTGGGTGTCTTGACACCAGCACGTCTTCTCTTCACAGGACGTGCTTGTTCCGGCAACGTACACCAGCAACAAGCCCAATCACCTCGGGCTTTGAAAGTCCCGCGTGGCACAGCGCCCTTGGCTCCCCCTCTGGGGGAGCTGTCACCGCAGGTGACTGAGAGGGCTCACGCCGCACTTCACAGCATGCACCTTCTTCCAGCACCAGCAACACGCACGAACACCTCAGGCTCAAAAGTCCCGCATGGCACAGCACCCTTGGCTCCCCCTCTGGGGGAGCTGTCACCGC
>CAYXHF010000053.1:0-7064 GCA_964464815.1 uncultured Faecalibacterium sp. | reverse complement strand
CGCCAGGCTGCCCTCTCAGTCGGCCAAGGCCGACAGCTCTCCCAGAGGGAGAGCCAAGTGGGTGTCTTGACACCAGCAAGTCTTCTCTTCACAGGACGGACTTGTTCCGGCAACGTACAACAGTAACAAGCCCAATCACCTCAGGCTCAAAAGTCCCGAATGGCACAGCGCCCTTGGCTCCCCCTCTGGGGGAGCTGTCACCGCAGGTGACTGAGAGGGCTCACGCCGCTACACATTCAACAGCACATTCACGCGGAAAAGGTGATTATCCGTCTCCACCGTCATTTGTCCCTGATACTTCTTCGCAACCATTTCCACACTGCGCAGGCCAAGCCCTTCGCCCTCGTGGCTGGTGGATTGCAACTGCTTTCCCTCGTAGTGGAGATTGCCGTCATACTGGTTTTCCACCACCAGGCCCAGCATGGCCGGCGACAGCATTTGTCCCATGACGCGCACCTGCCGCTTCTCCTTGGGCAGATGGATACTGGCACGCAATGCATTTTCCAGCAAATTCCCCAGCAGCATGCACAATTCTGCCTCCGGCAGGGGCAGCTTTTCCGGCAACGCTAACTGCCACGTGACCGGAATGTCGCGTTCCTCCGCACTCTCGGCATAGAAGCCTACCAGCGCATCCAGCGCCGGATTCTGGCACATCATGACCGTCTTCTCGATGGTCTGCGTGTCGTACTGGCGCAGATATGCCCGCATTTCCTCCACCTTGCCGCCTTCGCACAGGCGCGTCAGCACGTGCAGATGCTGGCGGAAGTCGTGGCGCAGCTGGCGCGTTTCCTGCATGTACTCATGCAGGCGCATGTATTGGCGCGATTCCATGGCAAGCAGCTGGTTTTCCCGATTCAACGCGTCGTTGCGTAGCCACTCCTGCGCAATGCGGTAAAATAGGTAGATGAAGAGCATCAGCACCGTCAGCGCCACGGCTTGCAGCAGAATCGTCAGCGTTTGCACGCGGTTGACGAGCATGGTCGCCGCCTCCTGCGGCATAATGAGTATCATGATGAGCGTATACGCCGTTGGAACGGCCGCCAGCATGCGCCAAACGCTCTCCATCGGGCATTCCTTCAATAGCCACCTGACCCAGCGCGCCGCCGTCAGGGCGTATACCACAAACAGCACAACCCCAACGCCCAGCATGATTAGCGATGTCATGGGCATATGAACCGGCCACGGATTCTGCACTTCCTGCTGTGCGTTCAGGCAAATGGAGACAAGCATCGCCACCATCGTCATGGCCACTGCGCTCATGTACGTCACCAGCATTTGCCCGATGGAAACCTCCGACCCTAATGCCCGGCGATACAGCACACCACCCCAGGAGAGCATCAGCAGCAACGGCCAATTGCTCGGACAACGCACAGCGGTGCAAAATAGCGCCGACAGCCCTGTTGCTACCGTCGCATAGCCCACACACCTAAGTATCGTTTTCTGCGGATTTTTCAGCTCTTGCCACATCGGCAAAATGCTCAGCGCAACAACCAGATACATCATGCTCATTTCCAGCCAGTAGCGAAAAAACAGCGTCATGTTCATTTGCTTTGGCCTCCCGGCGTTTCGCGCCGCATTTGACGGAATTGGTATTGCATAAAGGTGGCCATCAAGCTGCTTTTGTCCTTCTGGCGCACCGGGAACTGCGTGCCATCCAGCATTTGAATGCAGTCCTCCTCAAAGCGCAGAACCGCCGACATGTTGATGATGATGCCGCGATTGCAGACCAGAAAGCGTGGATCGACTGACAATTGCCGCTGGACACTGCTGAATATCTCCGTCGCACGGCACTCCCCTTTGTCCGTCATGACGCGCACCACATGATTCTGCGCCACGGCATAGCAGATGCTGCCAAAGGGCATCGCGACGGTCTGGCGTGCAAAGCGCACCTCCAGCTCCGGCTCCGTCTGGTGCAGTAGGGCGCATAAGTCCTTCAGTACCTTTCCCACACGCTCATCTGCATAGGGCTTGAGCAAATAATCAAACGGATGCACTGGAAAGGCCTGCCATACATACTCCGGCGATGACGTCACAAACACCAGCGGCACACCCGGTCGGCGCTGGCGAATCGTCTCGGCGGCCATCAGGCCATTCGTGCCTTCCATGCAGATGTCAAGGAAAAATATATCGTATGCCGCCAAATCCGCATGCTCGATGAGCATGTTGGCACTGGAAAAGTACGTGATGGATTCAATTACCTCGCCGCTGTGTTCCAGCACCGATTGCAGGTGTCGGGCATCCTCGGCCACGTCATCCAATATGGCCACATGCAGCTTCATCCGCATTACCTCCTGTTTCTGTTCTTCTTTTATCATAGCACATTCCGTGGCATTTGGCTATCTGCTTTTCTTCCAGCATCGAAAAAACGCGGTGTGGCTGCTCCGTTTTCCGGAAAGTATGCCACACCGCTATGATGATTTACTTTTTGCAGACGTAGCCTGTCATATCCCGCAGACTGCGCACAATGACCGGTAGCTTTTCCACCACCACATCAATTTCATCTTCCGTCGTGTCACTGCCCAGCGTCAGGCGCAACGAGCCCTTCGCCTCCTCCATCGTCAGGCCAATGGCCATCAGCACATGGCTTGGATCCAGACTGCCCGCCGTGCAGGCAGAACCACTCGATGCCGCAATGCCCTCCAAATCAAGGCGCAACAGCACCGCCTCGCCCTCAATGCCACAGAAGGAGACATTCGCGTTATTCGGCAGACGCTCCTGCTCCGGGCCATTCAGACGCATGTCCGGAATCGCGTTCCGCAGGCCTGTCACCAGCCGGTCGCGCAGGGTACGCATGCGCTGCGTGTTTTCCTCCAGCTGCGCCGTGGCAATCGTGATGGCCTCACCAAGGCCCACAATGCCGGGCAGATTCTCCGTGCCCGCACGCAAGGAACGCTCCTGCGCACCACCGTGAACCAGCGCATCCATCTTCACGCCCTGACGGATGTACAGCGCGCCAACACCCTTCGGCCCGTGGAATTTGTGCGCCGACAGGGACAGCAAGTCCACCTGCATCGCCTGAACATCCAGCGGCAGTGCGCCTACCGCCTGCACCGCATCGGTGTGGAACAGCACGCCGCGCTCATGGCACAGACGGCCAATTTCCGCAATCGGCTCTATCGTGCCAATCTCATTGTTGGCGGCCATGACACTGACCAGCACGGTGTCCGGGCGAATCGCCTGCGCAACCTGCTCGGGCGTCACAAAGCCCTGCGCATCCACCGGCAGATACGTCACCTGCCAGCCCTGCTTTTCCAGCCATTGACAGGTGTGCAACACCGCATGATGCTCCACCTGCGTGGTGATGATGTGGCGGCCCTTGTCCTGATGGGCAAAGGCCACGCCCTTGATGGCCCAGTTGTCGCTTTCCGAACCACCAGCGGTGAAGTAAATCTCCTGCGGCGCTTTGGCATGCAGGGCATTGGCGACCTGACGCCGCGCATGCTCCACTGCCTTTTTGCCTTCCCGTCCTGCCGCGTGAATAGAGGACGGATTGCCGTATACCGTCATATAATAGGGCAGCATTTTGTCCATCACTGCCTGCGAAACCGCCGTTGTGGCGGCATTGTCCAGATAAATCCGCGTCACCGTGCCCGCGCTCCTTTTGCCGTTTTCATTCCTGCATTTTACCACGACTCTCCCATGCTTGTCAACCGGGCGCATTTTCCTTTCCTCTGTTCCATCCGTTCAAACGAATCGGTGCTTGAAGAGGGGCGGATTTTCTTCTCTCAACATTGACAGCCAAACAACGCTTTTGTTGCAGATTGGTTGTCAAAGCGCCAATTCACACAAAAAAATTTGCGAAAGATTCACGAAAACGTTTGCGTAAACGACAAACCTATGATACAATAGAATCGCAAGCAAACACAACTGCGGTTGGAATCATTCCGCCGCCGCTGCACAGGAGGAAACTGCTGTATGAAATACGGTCATTTTGATGACATTGCCCGCGAGTACGTCATCGACACGCCGCGGACGCCCTACCCCTGGATCAACTACCTCGGCTGCGAACAGTTCTTCGGCATCATCAGCAATACCGCTGGCGGCTATTGCTTCTACCGCGATGCCCGTCTGCGCCGCATCACGCGCTACCGCTACAACAACATGCCGGTGGATAACGGCGGCCGCTATTTCTACATCAAGGATGGCGATACCGTCTGGAATCCCGGCTGGAAGCCCGTCAAGACGGAGCTGGATAGCTATTCCTGCCGCCACGGCATGGGCTATACCATCATCACCGGCAGCAAGAATGGCCTGACCGCCAGCCAGCTGGCATTCGTCCCGATGGGCACGAATGCTGAGGTGCATCAGATTACCCTGACGAACGATTCCGATGCGGAAAAGAACGTCACCCTGACCTCCTTTGTGGAGTTCTGCCTGTGGAACGCGCAGGACGACTCCACCAACTTCCAGCGCAACTTCTCCACCGGTGAGGTGGAAGTGGAAGACGGCGTGATTTATCACAAGACCGAATACCGCGAGCGCCGGAATCACTATGCCTTCTACGCCGTCAATACGCCCATTGATGGCTTTGATACCGATATGGAGACGTTCCTGGGCCTCTACAACGGCTTTGAGAATCCGCAGGCCGTCATGACCGGCAAGATGGGCAACTCGATTGCCTCTGGCTGGCAGCCCATTGCGTCCCATCAGGTGCATGTCACCCTTGCGCCCGGTGAAACGCGCCGCTTCAACTTCGTCCTGGGCTATGTGGAAGTGCCGCAGGAGGAGAAGTTCGTCGCGCCTGGCGTGATTAACAAGGCGCCCGCCAAGGCCCTGCTGGCGCAGCTGACCACCGATGAGCAGATTGCCGCCGCCTTCGATGCCCTCAAGAAGCATTGGGACGAGCTGCTGTCCGCCTACGTCCTCAAGACGCCGGATGAGAAGCTGGGCCGCATGGTCAATATCTGGAACCCCTATCAGTGCATGGTCACGTTCAACATGAGCCGTTCCACGTCCATGTTTGAAAGCGGCATTGGCCGTGGCATGGGCTTCCGCGACTCCTCTCAGGATTTGCTGGGCTTCGTCCATCAGATTCCCGAGCGCGCCCGTGAGCGCATTCTGGACATCGCCGCGACCCAGTTCCGCGATGGCGGCTGCTACCATCAGTATCAGCCCCTGACGAAGAAGGGCAACAACGACATTGGCGGCGGCTTCAACGATGACCCGCTGTGGCTGATTGCTGGCACGGCGGCCTACATCAAGGAAACCGGCGACTTCGGCATTCTGGATGCCGCCACGCCCTATGACTGCAATCCCGATGACTGCGGCACGCTGCTGGAGCATCTGGAAGCCAGCTTCTATCACGTTGTGAACAACAAGGGCCCGCACGGTCTGCCGCTGATTGGCCGCGCCGACTGGAACGACTGCCTGAACCTGAACTGCTTCTCCGATGAGCCGAGCGAGTCCTTCCAGACCTTCTCCAATCCCAATGCGCCCGACGACCGCGTGGCCGAATCCGTGCTGATTGCCGGCATGTTCGTTGCCATCGGGCCGGAGCTGGTGGCGATTCTGCGCCGCCGTGGCCTGAACGAAAAGGCCGATGCCTGCCAGAAGGAAATCGATGCGATGAACGCAGCGATTCTGCGCGACGGCTGGGACGGCGAATGGTTCGTCCGCGCCTACGACGCCTTTGGCAACAAGATTGGTTCGCACGAATGCGACGACGGCAAGATTTTCATCGAAAGCCAGGGCTACTGCATCATGGGTGGCGTTGGTGTGGATGACGGCAAGGCCGAGCAGGCGCTGGAATCCGTCCACAAGTATCTGGAAACGGAGCACGGCATCGTGCTGTTGCAGCCTGCCTACAAGGAGTACCATCTGGAGCTGGGCGAGGTTTCCTCCTATCCTCCGGGATACAAGGAAAACGCGGGCATCTTCTGCCACAACAATCCGTGGATTATCGCCGCGGAGACCGTTGTCGGCCACGGCGACCGCGCCTTCGACCTGTACAAGCGCATCGCTCCCGCCTACCGTGAGGAAATCAGCGATCTGCACAAGATGGAGCCGTATGTCTACAGCCAGATGATTGCTGGCAAGGACGCCAAGAACTTCGGCCAGGCCAAGAACAGCTGGCTGACCGGCACGGCCGCCTGGAACTTCTACGTCATCAGCAACTACATTCTGGGCATCAAGCCCGACTGGGAAGGCCTGAAGGTTGATCCCTGCATTCCCCACACGTGGGATGGCTACCAGATCAGCCGTCGCTTCCGCGGTGCGACCTACGCCATCACGTTCCAGAATCCGGATCACGTGTGCCGTGGTGTGAAGAGCGTCACCGTAGACGGCCAGGTGATTTCCGGCAACGTCCTGCCTGCCTTTGGCGACGGCAAGGTTCACGAGGTCACGGTCGTTCTGGGCTAATGCTTTTCAACACATTGCATCCTTTATAATGAGCGCCCCTTTCGCAAAGCAGATAGCTGCTGCGAAAGGGGCGTTTTTTGTGCCGAAGATTATCCACAATTCATGCAAGGTTTCCCCGTTTATGTGTACAAGCTGTGGAAAAAGATTTTTGCAGGAAATCTTTTTCTACAAAAGGAAGTCAGTATCAAGGAAATCAAGCAAGCCTCTTTAGCGAGCAACGCGCAAAAGGTGCGCCAGGCTGAATCCTCTGTTGCGAAAGACTTTGCTTGAAGAATCATTCAAGCAAAGTCCTTTTCCTCCAAACCCCCTCACTTCCAAAAGTGGCGACCGCCGAAGGAGTCCAGAGGTGTGAGCCACACTGGCGACGACCGGAAAGTTGCCACCGTGGCTTCCGGCCTTTGGGTTTGCTGCAACAAAAAACAAGCTGGAATTTTCCATCCAGCTTAGACTTATTCGATCAAAATAGATTTTTTCTGCAAGTATTTCGCCTCTTGCGAGGCGACCAAAGGGCTTTCCGATCGCCCTTTGGAAACCTTCGGCGCCACTTTCGTGATGATCTTGTTCAGCAACAAATACAATTCAATTCTACATAGCATGGCTTGTTGCAAATAGCAGATTTTCCACGTAAAAGAAAACGCTCTTCACGACTGTGAAGAGCAAAAAGGAATCCGGCAGCGACTTATCCTCCCGGGCCGTGTCCAGCC
>CAYXHF010000052.1:0-13513 GCA_964464815.1 uncultured Faecalibacterium sp. | reverse complement strand
GCGGGGCATTAGCGCAGCTGGTAGCGCACAACACTGGCAGTGTTGGGGTCAGCGGTTCGAATCCGCTATGCTCCACGCGAAGTCTGAATCTGCAAAGGTTCAGGCTTTTTTTGTGTCTGAAATGACAGAGCAACAACCGAATAAAAACGGCGGAACCTCCCAATCGGGAAATTCCGCCGAAATAATTCCATTCCCTCTCAATCAGGGACGCAGACCCATGCCGCCTTCCAGCGTGATGGTTTCGCCAGACATGAACTTGAAGTCCGGGGAGGCCAGCTGGACGCACACGCGGCCAATTTCGTTCTCGGAGTCGCCGTAGTGGCCCATCGGCGGCATCTTGACGTTCGCCTTGAAGGCTTCCGGATAGGCCGTCTGGAACTGCTCCAGCTGAGCCGTCCAGGCCAGCGGGCAGACGATGTTCACGTTGATGCCGTCCTTGCCCCATTCGGTGGCGGCCACGCGGCTCAGGCCACGGATGCCTTCCTTCGCGGCGGCGTAGGCACACTGGCCAAAGTTGCCGAACAGGCCAGCGCCCGAGGCAAAGTTGATGACCGTGCCCTTCGTTTCCTTCAGGTAGGGATAGCATGCCTTCATATAATAGAACGTGGCATACAGGCCGGAGTACATCGCCAGATTGAACTGGGCCGTGGTGTGGTCGGCCAGGGTCACGCCGGAGGCAGACGCCTGCGCATTGTTAATCAGCACGTCGATGCGGCCGAAGGTATCAATGGCCTGCTTGACGACATCGCCCACAACCGCCTCGTTATCCGCGCCGTCGTTGACGTCCGCAGGAACGCAGAGAACCTTGATGCCGTAAAGGCGTTCCAGCTCTTCCTTCGCATCCGTCAGCTTCTTGACATTGCGGCCGGTGATGACCAGATTCGCGCCTTCCTTGGCATAGGCGGTTGCGATGCCGTAGCCGATAGAGCCACAGCGGCCGTCACTGAGCTTGGCATACCCTGCACCGGTGATAATAGCAGTCTTTCCTGTCAGAAAACCCATGGGAAATTCCTCCTTTATCGTTCTGGCTGTTCATGCAGCCCTTTGTGTCTTATGGTATCACAAGCGCGCGGAAAATGCAAGCGAAACAGACGCTGATACAAAATTTGTGCAGAAAATTCACAAGGCATTTCACGATATGGTAGGAAGGAATCTCCGGCCCGCACGTCGAATTGAACAAAAGCAGGTAAGTTGTCTGCGGAAACAGAAAGGTTGTGAGTACATGAAGCAATTTATCCCGCGTGAAAAGATGAGCAAGAAGGCGCGCAAGGAGCTGGACAAAGCACGCCGCAACGAATGGAGCATTTCGCCCGTGACCCGCAAGGTCGAAAGCAAAAAGCACTATGATCGCCGAAAAACCTCCCGCATCCGAAACGAGGATTGGACGGGAGGTTTTTTATTGGAACAAAAGCGTGAGCGTGGCGTACGTCTGCTTGAATGCTATTGAAGAATTCACAGGCGGCTTATTTCTGATTTTTTGTTGTTTTTTTCATCTGGTAGTGATGTTACGGTTTGACGAATATGCACGGAGCTTGTATAATAAAAAAGATATACCTTTTGATTTGCAGAAGGAAAAACAGGAGGTTGCCCTCATGCAAGGAACAGCAAGACAGCGCGTGCAGAAAATTCTGCGAGTGCTGCTCAGCGTGGCGACGGTGCTTTTTGCCGTGCTACTGACGGTGCAGTGCATTGGCATCTACCATGCGGGCATTTCGCCGGAAAATATGGGCGAAAATGGCTTGCGGATTCATGATATCTACAGCCGGGAAATCGTTGCGGAACGCTTTTCGCAAATCGCATGGAGCTTCTATCTGTGGCTGGTAATGCTACTCGCATCGGTGGTGGCAGGAAAGCCACAGGGAAAGGAAACCCTGCGTGCGCCACTGGAAAATCAGCTGGCCATTCTGCGTAAGCGGACGGACGAATGTGATGAAACACGCCGTCTGAAAAAGCAACGGATGGGCATTTGGGCCGTGGCGATGGTGGTGTGTGCCTTTTGTGCGGTCTTTGCAGGACGCTTCCTGCTGGATATGCAGAACTTTGCGTCGCGCGACCTGGAACCTGTCATGCGACAGCTGGTGATGGCTGTCTTCCCATGGATTGGTGTGGCGTTTGTGGTGCTGATGATGGCGGAAGAAGGTAACTACCGCCTCCTCCGTAAGGAACTGGAAGCGCGCAAGGCTGCCCCAAAGACGAAGGCGACGCCTGCCAAGGCAGAGAACACCCATGCAACGAATATCGTTCGTTTGGTGCTGCTTGGCGTGGCGGTGGCGCTGATTGTGCTGGGCATCGAAAATGGCGGCATGTTTGACGTGCTGGTCAAAGCAATCAATATTTGTACGGAGTGTATCGGCCTTGGCTAAGAAATTTGCGGCATGGTGGAGCGCCCATAAGCCCACCACACGGCGGCTCGTGCAGTGGTATGCCGCCCTGCTCTACAATGCGCACATCAAGGGCTTCATTAAGGGTGATATCTATGTGGGCAACACCAAGAACGTCTGCGTGCCAGGCTTCAATTGCTATTCTTGCCCGGGTGCGATTGGCGCCTGTCCGCTGGGCGCGTTGCAGAATGCGCTGGCCTCCTCGGATAAGCGCGCGCCGTACTACGTGCTGGGCATTTTGATGCTCTATGGCTTGATTCTTGGGCGCACGATTTGTGGCTGGTTCTGTCCGCTGGGACTGATTCAGGAGCTGTTCTACAAGGTGCCGACGCCTAAGGTCAGGAAGAGCCGCTTCACGCGTGCGCTGTCGTACCTCAAGTACGTGCTGCTGGCCGTGTTCGTGGTCATTATTCCCTTGGCGTATAGCTTGCAGCAGTATCCTGTGCCGGGCTTTTGCAAATACATCTGTCCGGCGGGTACGTTTGAGGGCGCAATGGGGTTGCTGTCGAACCCGGTGAACGCGGAGAAGTTCTCCATCCTCAATATTCTCTTTACGCGCAAGTTTGTTATCATGGTGGCCATCCTGCTGGCGTGCGTGTTTGTGTACCGCGCGTTCTGCCGCTTTTTGTGTCCGCTGGGCGCGATTTACGGCCTGTTTGCGCGGGTGTCGCTGCTGGGCGTGAAGGTGGAAAAGAGCAAGTGCACCGACTGCGGCCGCTGCGTGGCGCACTGCAAGATGGATATTCGCCATGTGGGCGATCATGAGTGCATCCACTGCGCCTCGTGCGTGGATGTCTGTCCGACGAATGCAATCAGCATGAAGCTGGGCAAAATCACGCTCAAGGCAAACGAGGTTCAGCCGGTGAAGGCACAGGAGGACGCGCAGCCCAAGAAGAACGACCGCAAGCGCCTGACGGTGGCCGCAGTGTGGAGCATTGCCCTGCTTGTGCTGGCGCTGGTGATGTGGTACGTCAACCGTGAGGAAGTGCCGCCGACGCCCGAAACCACGTTGCCGGTGGCAACGGAGGCCATTGAAGCGGTGGAGGACGACACGCCCATTGGCTACGAGGTCGGAATGAAGTGTCCGGACTTCACCGTGCCGCTGTATGGCGAAGGAGGCGACTTCACGCTATCCGCACAGAAGGGCAAGGTGACGGTCGTCAACTTCTGGGCAACGTGGTGTACGCCGTGCGTGGCGGAGCTGCCGTATTTTGCGGAGCTGTATGCAAAGTATGGAGATGAAATTTCGCTGGTGGCGATTCACTCGAATCTGGTGACGGATGATGTGGAGAAGTTCCTGGCTGGCGAAAATCTGGACATGCCCTTTGGTCTGGACAAGACGGGCAGTGTCATCAAGTCCCTTGGCGGCTCGACGCAATTGCCCATGACGGTGATTGTCGATGCAGACGGCAAGGTGGCATACAACAAGGTTGGCTCGGTGACGCTGGAAACGCTGGAAGGCTTGATTCGCCCGCTTTTGCCGGAGAAGGAGGACGATACGCCCATTGGCTACGAGGTCGGAATGAAGTGTCCGGACTTCACCGTGCCGCTGTATGGCGAAGGAGGCGACTTCACGCTATCCGCACAGAAGGGCAAGGTGACGGTCGTCAACTTCTGGGCAACGTGGTGTACGCCGTGCGTGGCGGAGCTGCCGTATTTTGCGGAGCTGTATGCAAAGTATGGAGATGAAATTTCGCTGGTGGCGATTCACTCGAATCTGGTGACGGATGATGTGGAGAAGTTCCTGGCTGGCGAAAATCTGGACATGCCCTTTGGTCTGGACAAGACGGGCAGTGTCATCAAGTCCCTTGGCGGCTCGACGCAATTGCCCATGACGGTGATTGTCGATGCAGACGGCAAGGTCGTATACAACAAGGTCGGCTCGGTGACATTTACCGTGCTGGAAGGCTTAGTAGCGCCCTTACTGGAGCAATAAACACAGGTGGCAGGAAATGCAATCGCTTGGCGGCATTTCCTGCCGCTTTTTTGTATCCTAAGGGGCTTGGCTGCAAGGCAACGGCGTCTCGGGTTACGCGTCCGGCCTTTTTCCTTGACAGACTTTGGCAGGAATGGTATAATCAATAATGATGTTGGAATTGGCACAAAGTAGGCTGATTCCGGCCATGCACAGGAACATCATCCCCGGGAGGATGTACAAGCTATGAAGGATTCGTCGAAAAAGCGGTTGGCCAGACGCAAAACGCCGGTACTGCTTCTTCTTTGTGTGCTGATGCTGACGGTAATGATTGTCTCCATGCAGCTTTTTAGAACGTATACGCAAAGTGAGCTGTATCGTGAAAGCCAGAACCAGCTATCAGAAATTACAATGCAGATTTATGAAAAGCTGGACGTGACGTTTGATCACCAATGGGATCTGCTGGGTGTGATGGAGAACCAGGTGCTCAGCCGTATGCCGCAGGATGTGGACACGCTCAGCACCATTCTGCTCAAGGCACAGCAGGAGCTGGCAAACAGCAAAAATCCGGTGTACTTTATCGCTGTGGATAATGCGGGTACGTATTTTACGGCGGATGGTCAGCGCGTGGAATGCCAATTTATGAACAAAATGCCGGGCACTGGCCGTGGCAGCTTCTTCATTCGCGAACAAGAGGGTGAGGAGGTCTACATGGTCTTTGCGATGGTGTTGCCAACACCGCTGACGATGGCGGTGGACAACGAGACGACGGATATCACGCATCTGCTGCTGCTCAAAAGCATGGGCAGCCTGCAAAGCCTCTTCCGCAGCGGCGCATTCCATCAGCGGAACACAACCTACATTGTTGAAAGCAACGGCGTGCAGATGTACTCCGACGCCGCATCGAGCGAAATTGCATTTTTGGGGCGCAACATCTTTCCGGCCATGCGGACGCTGCGCTATCCCCATGCGGGCAGCTTTGACAATATCCTGAAAACCATCCAGCAGACGGAGGATGATTACATCTGCACCGACGTCATGGTGGATGAGATAGAATACTTCCTCTGCATGAAGCAGCTGCCTGGCTACGACTGGCTGATGCTATTCTTTGTGCCAAAGCAGGAGGTGGCCGCCAGTACGCGTGCCATGGTGGACTCCATGACGCTGATAGTCGGCATTGGTGGCTCGGCACTGTATTTTCTGGTGATTGGCGTCGTCTTCTCCCTGATGCTATCGGTGCAGACGCGCAACCGCGCCGCCGCGGAGGCAGAGTCCGCTCAGCAGCTGTCCAGCGCGAATGCGGAGCTGGAAAAGGCAAGGACAGCGGCCATGGATGCGCTCAAATTGGCGGAAACGGCCAGCGTATCCAAAACGGCCTTCCTGGCGAACATGAGCCACGACATTCGCACGCCGATGAACGCCATTGTGGGTCTGGCGACCCTGATGGAGCACGACCTGCACAATCCCGACAAATTGCAGGCATACATCACCAAGCTGCGTGCGTCCAGCGAATATCTGCTGGGGCTGATTAACGACGTGCTGGACATGTCCAAGATTGAAAGTGGCGCGGCGACGCTACGCATGGACAAGCTCAACATGGCCGAGCAGATTGCCATCATTGAATCGGTCATTCGTCCGCAGGCGAAGCAGCGTGGACACCACTTCATCGTTCATGCCACGCAGATTCATCACGAAAACTTCCTGGGTGACGCCACCCGACTGCGACAGGTGCTGGTGAACATCCTCTCCAACGCCATCAAGTACACGCCCAACGGCGGCGAAATCAGTCTGGACGTGCGCGAAGTGTCCCGCAACGGCCATTCGTATGTCAAATACGCCTTCACCGTACAGGACAATGGCGTGGGCATGACGCAGGAATTCCAGAAGAAGCTCTTTGAGGTTTTCACGCGTGCGGAGGATTCCACCACCAACAAGGTGCAGGGTACAGGGCTTGGCATGGCCATCACTAAGAGCATTGTGGACATGATGGGCGGTGTCATCAACGTGGAAAGCGCTCCCGGCAAGGGCAGCCGCTTTGAGGTGCTGCTGGACTTCAAGCTGGATGAGGAGGCCGAGCAGACGCCGCGCGAGATTGGTGGCATGTGCCTGATGCTGCTGGGGTATTCCTACGGGCGCGTGGGCGATATTCTGGATGTGCTGGAAGACACCGACATGCAGGTGGAGGTCGTGGAGCAAATCAGCGAGGCGGCTGAGCGCTTACGCCAGCAGGAGGTAGACGTGGTGCTGCTCTCCTGCGAAGGCAAGACAGACGCGGAGATGCTCAAAACGACGCGCATGCTCAGAGAAGCTGCGGGCAAGCCCATCTTCATCTTCTGCATGCAGGCGGCACAGCGTGAGGACATGCTGGACACCATCAACCGCTGCGAGCTGGACGGCTTCATCCCGACACCCTTCTTCCTCTCGAATTTGGAAAACGAAATCGAACGCCTTTGTGTGGAGGATGGCCGACTGAGCGAACAAACGGGTCAGTCGGTGCTGACCGGCATGCGCCTGCTTTGCGCGGAGGACAACGAGCTGAATGCGGAGATTCTGGAAACGCTGCTGGAAATGAAGGGCGCCAGCTGCACCATCTACCCGGATGGACAGAAGCTGCTGGCGGCATTTGACCATGTGCGCCCCAGTGACTACGACATTATCCTGATGGACGTGCAGATGCCCAACATGAACGGCTATGAAGCCACGCGCGCCATTCGCGCCAGCGACAATCCCGTGGGCGCGACAATCCCGATTATCGCCATGACGGCCAACGCCTTCGCGGACGATATTCAGCGCAGCATGGATGCAGGCATGGACATGCATCTGTCCAAGCCCATTGACATTACGGAGCTGGAAAAGACCATCTGCGTCTTCAAAACATCCAGAACAAGGGGCGATGGACGCGCTGTGTTCCAGCGGTTGCAGGGGTAATCAATTCATCACACAACAAAGGGCCTCGGCGAGACTAATGCTCGTCGAGGCCCTGCTTATATTTATGCTTTTCGCTTACCACCGCATCATCAATTGGCCATCAGCATCCGTGTCAATGGTCAGGGTGTCGCCGGGCTTAACGTCGGCGGCGATGATGTGCTTGGCGACCAGCGTTTCAATCTTGGACTGGATATAACGCTTGAGCGGACGCGCACCATAGACCGGGTCAAAGCCCTGGTCGATGACGGCGTTCATGGCGCTGTCGGTCAGCTCCACCTTGAGCTGGCGGTCGCTCAAACGCTGGTTCAGGCCGGAGAGCATCAGGGTGACAATCTTGCCAATCTGCTGCTTCGTCAGCGGCTTGTAGTAGACAATTTCGTCAATTCGGTTGAGGAATTCCGGACGGAAATGCGTCTTAAGCAGCGCATCAACCTGCGCGCGCGCTTCGGGCGTGATGTCATCATTGGCGATGCCGTTCAGGATGTACTCACTGCCCAGATTGCTGGTCATGATCAGAATCGTGTTCTTGAAGTCCACGGTGCGGCCCTGACTGTCGGTAATCCGGCCGTCATCAAGCACTTGCAGGAGGACGTTGAATACATCCGGGTGCGCCTTTTCAACCTCGTCGAACAAGACGACGGAGTAGGGGTGACGGCGAACCGCTTCGGTCAGCTGGCCGCCTTCGTCATAGCCCACATATCCGGGAGGTGCGCCAATGAGGCGGGATACGCTGAATTTCTCCATGTATTCGCTCATGTCGATACGCACCATGTTCTTCTCGTCATCAAAGAGCGCCTGTGCCAGTGCCT
Source organism: uncultured Faecalibacterium sp. (assembly GCA_964464815.1). Lineage (GTDB taxonomy): Bacteria > Bacillota > Clostridia > Christensenellales > Aristaeellaceae > UBA11524. The sequence goes on along the minus strand of CAYXHF010000052.1, from coordinate 5,480 downwards.
TGGCCAGCTCGGTCTTACCAACACCCGTCGGGCCGAGGAACAGGAAGCTGCCCAGCGGACGATTCGGGTCCTGAATACCAGCACGGGAGCGCAGGATGGCTTCGCTGACACGGCGGACGGCCTCGTCCTGACCAATGACACGCTCATGCAGCGTGTCCTCCAGATGCAGGAGCTTCTCGCGCTCACCCTCCATAAGCTTGGCCACCGGGATGCCTGTCCAGCGGCCAACGATACGGGCGATTTCTTCCTCTGTCACCTTGTCGCGCAGCAGGCTGTCCTCACCCTTGGACTTTTCAGCGATGGCTTCCTCGGCCGCAAGCTCCTTCTGCAAGCGCGGCAATTCGCCGTATTTCAGCTCGGCCGCCTTGTTCAGGTCGTATTGGCGTTCGGCATGCTCCATTTCGGCATTCACGCGCTCGATTTCTTCGCGCAGCTTCGTGACCTTGGAAATGGCGTTCTTTTCGCTTTCCCACTTGGCCTTCATCTGGTTGAACTCGTCGCGCTGCTCGGCCAATTCCTTCTGCACCTCGGCCAAATGCGCACGGCTCAGGGCATCGTCGTCCTTTTTCAGGGCGGCTTCCTCGATTTCCAGCTGCATGATGTGGCGGCTGATGTCGTCCATTTCGGTCGGCATGGAGTCAATCTCTGTGCGAATCATGGCGCAGGCTTCATCCACCAGGTCAATGGCCTTATCCGGCAGGAAACGGTCTGTGATATACCGGTTGGACAAGGTGGCGGCGGCAATCAGGGCGTTATCCTGAATTTTCACGCCGTGGAAGACCTCATAGCGCTCCTTCAGGCCACGCAGGATGGCGATGGTATCTTCCACCGTCGGTTCGCCGACCATCACGGGCTGGAAGCGGCGCTCCAAGGCGGCGTCCTTCTCGATATACTGGCGGTATTCGTTCAGGGTCGTTGCGCCGATGCAGTGCAATTCACCACGCGCCAGCATCGGCTTGAGCAGGTTGCCCGCATCCATGGCACCATCGGCCTTGCCAGCGCCAACGATGGTGTGCAATTCGTCGATGAAGAGCAGGATGCGCCCTTCGCTGCGCTTGATTTCGGCCAGCACGGCCTTCAGGCGCTCCTCGAATTCACCACGGAACTTGGCACCCGCAATCAGACTGCCCATGTCCAGGGAGAAGATGGTCTTATCCTTGAGCGTATCCGGCACGTCGCCGCGCACGATACGCTGGGCAAGGCCCTCGGCGATAGCAGTTTTACCAACGCCGGGTTCGCCAATCAGGACGGGATTGTTCTTCGTCTTACGGCTCAGAATGCGGATGACGTTTCGGATTTCGCTGTCACGGCCAATCACCGGGTCAAGCTTGTGCTGACGCGCCAGCTCCACCAGGTCAGAGCCGTACTTTTTCAGCGCGTCATACGTTTCCTCCGGGTTGTCGGTGGTGACGCGGGTTGCGCCACGGACGGCGGAAAGCTCCTTCAGGAAGCGCTTTTCGTCATAGCCCATGCGCTGGAGCAGCTCCTTGACGCGGCTGTTCGGCTTATCGGCGATGCCCAGGAAGACATGCTCGACAGAGAGATATTCGTCCTTCATTTGCTTGGCACGGTTTTCGGCTTCCAGCAGTGCCTTCTCAAAGTCAGGGGAGATATACACCTTATCCGCCTCACGGCCAGGGCCGGAGACGCGAGGAATACGCCCCAGACTTTCGGTCAGGGCGGCGCGGAAGGCATCCACGCTCATCCCGCAGCGCGTGAGCAGCTGGGGAATCAGCGCCTTGGAGTCCTCCGTCAGGGAGAGCAACATATGCTCCTGATCGACCTGCATATGCTGATATTCCACAGCAAGCTGCTGGGCGTGTTGGAGCGCTTCGAGTGTTTTCTGCGTAAATTGGTTCGTGTTCATCACCAAACCTCCTTCCGAGGGTTTGACTTTCTTTGACTTTCGTCAAGGACTATTTTATCCATTTTCCCTCGTTTGTCAAGGGGCAAATTTGAAAACATTTTGTAAAGAACACAAAAGTCGGACAGGATAGCAGGGAGAAGGTGGCGCAGGTGATGGCGACATCCTTTCCGCAGACGGAGGAAATCATCGAAAACGGCAAGATTTCTGGCGTGACGGCGATGGATGTGCAGAAAATTCTGAATCTGAAGCACGCATGGGAGTTTATTCTGGATCGGGATGTGATTGCCAGTCGCTCAGATTACTACATGCTATCGCATACTGCAAGGCTGGTGAATGAAGGCTTTTTTGCAGAAGGCGGCCGGATTCGTGGTGTTCCGGTCACGAATGGCGGTTCAAGCTATGTGCCGCCGCTCCCGAATGAGCTGGATGCGAAGGAACAAATTCGCGAAATCGCCCAGGAAGCGGATGAAGCCATCAATGTGGCCATTAAGCTTTGCCTGTACTGTATGGAAACACAGATTTTTCGGATGGTAACAAGCGTGCATCGGTGATTTTCGCCAATCATTATTTGATTGCGCATGGTGGCGGCTTCCTCGTCATTCCGGAAAAGGAAGTGCCAGAATTCAAGCGCCTGCTGGTACGATACTATGAAGGTGCAGAAATCACAACGATTGCGGACTTTATGAAGGCGCATTGCTGGAAACGGATGGCGTCGTCAGATAAAAAATAGGGAGCAAATTCGCTGTAACAAATGCGAATTTGCTCCCCGATGAGGGAGATGAAAGCGGAACGGTAGGCGCATCCTGCCTCGTTTCCGCATTTTCTTTTTCAAATAAGGTTAGTAAAAGCTAAGCCTGCGCAAGGAGGTGGAGGAATGGAGAAGACGACGGACAGGTGTATAAGGATTACCCTTCCTTCTCCACGTTTGCGAAAATCATTCGCCCGGCGTTGGTTTGCAGGACGCTGCTGACCGTGGCGCGGATGGTTTGTCCCATGCGGGATTGCGCACCTTCGACGACAATCATGGTGCCGTCGGCTTGGTAGCCGATGCCTTGACCGGGTTCACGCCCGGCTTTGGTAATCTTGACCGTCAGCACATCGCCGGTTTGCACCGTGGGACGCAGGGCGCAGGCGAGGTCGTTGAGATTTCGCACGGGCAGGGCAGCGGACTGCGCGGCGCGGAAAAGGGCGGCGTCACAGGTCAGCAGGACGGCGCGATGCTGACGCGCGTCGGCAAGCAGCGTCTCTTGCAGGGTGTGGCCGTTGGGAATGTCCTCGATGCGCTTGGTGGCGGTGCAGGTTTGCAGGGCCAGCAGGGTCGCTTGCCCTTTTTCGCCACGGATGCGGTTGTTCTCGTCATCTGAGGTGGCAAGGCGCTGCAATTCCTGCTCCACACGCGGAGAAATCAGCAGCGTACCCTCCAGAAAGCCCGCACGGCAGACGGCGGCAATGCGTCCATCCAGCAGCACTGTGTCATCCAGCAGCTTGGCCGTGGGCGCGGCGCTCTTGCGGCGGTGCGTGGTGATGCGGTGCTTCTTCTTTGGCGACAAATGCGCGAACATACGGTGCAAATCGGCGGCACGGCGAATGCCCAGCGTGACGCCCAGCACGCCAAAGACCACGAACAGAATCGCACACAGGGACACGGTGAACATACTCGATCCCATGAGCATGACCAGCTGGGACAGCAGGGCGGCAATCAGCAGGCCGCCAACCAGGCCGCTGATGCTGCCCATGAGCTGATCAAAGGACATGGCGTCCAGCGATTTTTCCAGCGCCAGCAGCATGTGGCCGATGCCATCAATCACCCGGGGAGCAAGCAAATACGCAATCACGCCCGTAATCAGGGACAGCGTGGCATAAAGCAGCAAAAGCGTTTGAATGCTCAGTGGCAGACGACCTGTCATGTTATTCAGCTGGACACCGGCGAAGGCCAGCACGGAACCAAAGCCGACGCCGACCACCGTGACCAATGCACGAAGCAGCTTCTCTAATCGTTTTGATTTCATGAACCCGCAAACACTCCTCGTTTGGATTAAAACAGGACGCTGATGGCTTGCACCACGGTGTCAACACCAATCAGCTTCACGCCATCCGGTGCTTTGAGACGGCGCAGGTTTTCTTTGGGAAGCACAATGGTGGAAAAGCCAAGTCGTTCACATTCGGCGATGCGGCGGTCACATTGGGGAATCGCACGAACCTCTCCGGCCAGACCGACCTCGCCCATGACCGCAACCTCTGCGCCGATGGGGGCATCCTTGAGGGAGGAAACGACCGCCATGCACAGCGCCAGGTCGGCGGCAGGCTCGGACAATTTCAGACCACCGGCGACGTTAATATACACATCCTGATTATAGGTCTTCTGATTCGCGCGCTTTTCCAGCACGGCCAGCAGCAGTGCCACACGCCCGGTGTCTGCACCGCCTACGGTACGGCGCGGTGTACCGAAATACGACATACTCGCCAGCGCCTGTACGTCACACAGGAGCGGACGCGAACCTTCCAACCCACAGAAGACGACAGAGCCACTTGCGCCCTTTGCACGATGGCTCAGCAGCTGCTCCGACGGATTCGGGACAATCTGCATGCCGTTTTCCGTCATCTGGAACACGCCCAGCTCATTGACGGAGCCGAAGCGGTTCTTCACGGCACGCAACAGGCGATACTCCTGCTGGCGATCGCCCTCGAAATACAGCACGACGTCCACCATGTGCTCCAGCATACGCGGACCGGCAATCGCACCATCCTTTGTCACGTGGCCAACGAGGAAAATCGCGGTGCCACTTTCCTTACAAAGGCGCATAATCTGGCTCGTACACTCACGAATCTGGCTCACCGAACCGGGAGCGGAGGCCATATCAGGGCGATACATCGTCTGGATGGAGTCGATAACGGCCACGTCGGGCGACAGATTCCGCAATTTATCTTCCACATTATCCAGCGCGTTTTCGGCCAGCACATAAAGGGTATCGGAGGCGATACCGAGGCGATTGGCGCGGAGCTTCAATTGCTTTGCGGATTCCTCACCACTGACATAGAGGACGCGCTTGCCGGTTTTACAGAGGTTAGCGCAGACCTGAAGCAAGAGGGTTGACTTACCGATACCGGGATCGCCGCCGATGAGCATCAATGCGCCCTCAACGATACCACCACCGAGCACGCGATCGAGTTCACTAATGCCAGTTGAAGAGCGGACGGCCACGTCCTCAGGGATATCCTTCAGGAGCATAGCGGATGCGCCTGTACCGGGTCGTTGCTTTGGGGCTTTTGCGGGCATGGAGGAGAAGACAGGGGTTGATTCAACAACGGTATTCCATGCGCCACAGCCAGGGCAACGGCCGACCCAGCGGGATGTTTCATATCCACAGGAAGTACAAGCGAAGAGGGTTTTTTCCTTGGCCATGATGTCCTCCGAGAGAGAAGAATGGAGATATTATAGCACAAAACAAACTATCTGACCAGTTCGGAATAAGTAAAATAAGTAAAAACCAAACACGCGGAAACTGTCAAAGGAAACAGTCAACGCAATCGCGAAATGGGTTTCGAAAGAGCCGAATAAAACGAGACGAAGTCTCCCCTTCGCAGGTCAAGGGCAGCGCCCTGCTGGGGTCTG
>CAYXHF010000051.1:0-13620 GCA_964464815.1 uncultured Faecalibacterium sp. | reverse complement strand
CCCGACCCACGGCTTAGAAGGCCGTTGCTCTATCCAACTGAGCTACAGGCGCATTGCCGCAAAAGCCGAAGAAAGCCTTCAGACGTTGCCAGCCGCAAGCCGTCCTGCTGACGTCCCACTGTCCCGCTGACAGATATAGATTATAACATCAGCGGGACAGTTTGTCAAGCGTTTTTTTACTGCTCGTTGGAAAATTTCTGCGCAAATGAGGAATTATAGCTGCGCAATGGCGGAAAGAAGCGCGTCAATCTGTTCATCCTTGGTTGCCCAGGAGGTGCAAATGCGCAGGACGACGTGGTTTTCGTCCAGACGCTCCTGGAATTCCAGCACGAAATTTTCTTCCAGCGCTTCGACCTGTGCGTCGGTGAAAATCGGGAAGAGCTGGTTCGTGGGAGAATCGACATGCAGGGGAATCTTCTTTTCCAGCAGCGCCGTGCGGATGCGCATGGCCTGATCCACGGCGTGCTGACCCAGCTGGAAGTACAGGCCGTTTTCCATCAGCGTGGAGAACTGAAGGCCCAACAGGCGTCCCTTAGCCAGCAAGGCGCCCTGATGCTTGATCATATGGCGGAAATTCTTTTTGAGTGCGGGATGGTTAATGACGATAGCCTCGCCGAAAAGTGCGCCCATCTTCGTGCCACCCACGGTGAACACGTCGCAGGAGGCGGCAATATCAGCGGCGGTCGTATCGCACGTAGGTGCGGCCAGCGCGTAGCCCAGACGCGCGCCGTCGATGAAGAGATAGATGCCCTGCTGCTGGCAGGTCAGGTACAGGTCACGCAGCTGAGACTTGTTATAAATCGTACCCAGCTCCGTGGACTGAGAGATATAGACCATGCCCGGGCGCACGACATGCTCATCGCCATCCATCAGGGCGGCGGCAACGCCGATTTGCGGTGCGCTGATTCGGCCATCCTTATGGGGCAGGGCGATGCACTTATGGCCCGTGCCTTCGATTGCGCCGGTTTCATGGACGTTAATATGGCCGGTCGTGGCGCACAAGACGCCTTCATACGGACGCAGAGCGGAGGCGATAACGGTCATGTTAGCCTGTGTACCGCCGACGAGAAAATGAACATCGGCATCGGGGCAGGAGAAGGCGGTGCGGATGGCATCGGCGGCCTGGCGGCAATAATCATCTTTTCCATAGCCAGCGGTCTGTTCGAGGTTCGTTTCGGACAGGCGCTGGAGGATGGATGGGTGGCAGCCTTCGGAGTAATCATTATTGAGGCGAATCATGGGAGGCTTTCGTCCTTTCTTTCATCCTTGCGTTTGTGTGCAGGGGATATTATAACGCATTTCTATTGACACGTCAATGATGGGAAACCAGAGGGCTTTCCGGCCACCGCCGGTGTGGCGCACACCTCTGGACGCCTTTGTTTGTTGCTTGACCTTGAATGGTTGTTTTTCTTGATTGAAGGATGATTTTTTGTGACTTGTTTTCTGTGCGTGAAAAAAATTCTTTGAGATTTCCAGAAATATGGGAAGAAAATGCGTGGTGTGTGCGTTGTATGGGCGAAGATGTCCAATGGAGGGCTGATATGATGAAACGTGTGCTGGCTGTTTGGCTGATGCTGTTGCTGGGAATGATGCCGGTGATGGCAGAAGGGTTTGCGCAGGATATGGAATTGCCGATGGCGAACCAGAATCGGGCGTATTCGCAGTTCTTCCGGACGGAAATTGTGGATGAAGAGGCGGCAAAAAACCAGATGTGCCGGTATGGAAGCTTGCCACTGCTGGCAACGAGCTATATGGCCAAGGGCAACGCAGAGGAAAATTGGACGATTCTGCCCGTTGGTGATGGCTGGGGCGTGTTGATGAATCATTACCGCGCGACGCAGTGGATGTGGATGAATCGGGAAGGACAGGTGTTGCAATATAGCATTCTGTCCTACGGCGCGGGCAACATGCGGGCGCAGGGGATGCCGTATACGGGCGAAATGCCGAAAAATACGCAGGAGGCCATATTGAGCTACATTGAGCGCTTTGCGGAAATCAATGGGCTGGGCGAGGTAAGCGAGTATCAGCAAGGAGACGTGACGACGCTGGGCGGTTATGCGCTGGAGGTGAACAGCACGGCCAGACTGGGTGCGTATGCATATCGCTTTACGACGCGGCTGGATTTGATGGCGTTTTCCTATGTGGAATGTCTGGACGTGCCGCTGGAGCTGACGGGCAAGCAGATGGAAACGCTGCTGATGGGTGCAATGGATGTGCCGCAGGACCCCATTGCGTTGAAGCAGGGAGAACCGGCACCGACTCAGACCGCGACGACGCAGGTGCCGATTCCGACCATGGAGAGCTATTCCGTGACGGTAAATGGCGAAACGTACACCATTTTCGCGGTGGACAAGCACGAAACGGGCAGCAGTGTCTTTGACACGGGCAAGGGCCGGAATCTGCTGCCGCAGGAGGTGCTGGCGCTGGCCATGAACTACACGATGGAATACTTCGATGTGGATGCGCGGGAGCTGGCGGAAACGGCCGTGGTGGAATATGGGTATCTGGAAGACAAAAATGTGCTTTATCTGGATGGCGAAGCGGTGCATGCCCAGTGGCAGGTGGACTTTTTCGGGCCGGATGGTGCGGATTGCCTGTACGAATTGCGCATTCGGGACGAGGATGGCCTGCTTGTGGGCATCTGGGGCCCCAATGATGGCAACGGGTAAGTTCTTTGGAAAATTTGGAGCAGGTCGGTGCGCTTGAGGCACTGACCTGCTTTTTGTATTGCATGCTGATGGGAAAAGGCATCCCCACTTGCAACGAAAGCGCGAAAGTGTTATGATAGGAGCAGAGGAAACAGGAGGGAGCAGGACGAATGGAGCGGATGAGACGACTGCAAGCGGAGGCATATGACCGCGTGTCGGGCGACGAGGAGGAGCTTCCCTCGCCGTATGAAGCAACCTATCGTGACGGCAGCGTAAAGCATGAATGCTGGCATGATACGCAGGCGTCATTCGCCATGCCGCGAAAAGGAGCGCATAACGATGATCAGGATTGACTTTTTGACGGATTATGTCTGCCCGTTCTGCTTGCTGACGAAGGAAAACCTGCGTCTGGCACTCAAGGCACGCCAGCAGGAGGCCGAAATCATTGAGCATCCGTATGCGCTCACGCCGCTGCATGCGGCGCAAACGGACATCTGTGACGAGGAGCATCGTGCCTATTTTGCGCGCCTGAAGGCACCGGGCGAGGCTGTTGGGCTACACATGCAGCTGCCGCCGGAAATCAGGCCGCGCCCCTACACGCATGCGGCGTTTGAGGGTGCCTGTCTGGCGCAGGAGGCTGGTCTGCGCGATGTGTGGAGCGACCGGGTTTACCGCGCCTATTGGGAGCAGGGACGCGACATTGGGCAAGTGGACGTGCTGTGCGAGATTGCCGAAGAAATCGGGTTGAATCGGGAACAAATGCGGCAGGCGCTGGAAAACGGTACGTATGCCGAAAAAGTGGATGCACAGCTACAAGCGACGCTGGATACCTATCATCCGCGCGGTGTGCCGATTCTTTTCGCTGATGGTCAACGTATTCGTCTGCGGGCGTATACGCTGGAGGAAATGGAAGAAGTGCTTTCGGGCTTTCTGCCTGAGGATGATGGTGGTGAAACTGGGTGCGGCGGCGGTGTGTGCCGTCTGCCCCGATAAACAGGAGATAAGACAACATGCAATGCATTATCCATCGTGTCCAGTATTATGAGACAGACCGCATGGGCATCACGCATCACTCCAATTATCTGCGCTTTATGGAGGAGGCACGCGTGGCGTTCATGGAGCAGCTTGGCTTTCCCTATGCCAGGCTGGAGGAGATGGGTATCATCTCCCCGGTCACAGGGGTCAACTGCAAGTATGTGGCGCCGACCACGTTTGACGATCGCGTGGCGGTGTCGGTCAGCGTCCTTGCCTTCAACGGCGTGGTGCTGACCATCGGGTATGAAATGACGAAGCAGGACGGTACACGGGTGTTCACCGGCACGTCCGACCACTGCTTTTTGAATCACGAGGGCCATTTTGTGCGCCTCAAGCGGGAGCATCCGGCGTTTTATGCCATGCTGATGCAGCAAGTGGAAGCAACAGGAGGAAATAAAGCAAATGAATGATACATCCAAAAAGTCCATCGGCGTGTTGGGTTCGGGTGCATGGGGCATCGCGTTGGCGCGTCTGCTGCATACAAACGGCCATCAGGTCACGGTGTGGTCGAAATTTCCCGAGGAAATCGAGAAGCTGTCGGCACAGCGCACACATCCTGCCCTGCCTGGGCTGGCGATTCCCCAGACGGTGCGATTCACTGCCGATTTGGAGGAGGCCGCGAAGGACAAGGACATTCTGCTCTTTGCCATGGCCAGTGTCGGCGTGCGCGAAACGGCGGCACGGATTCGCGACATGATTCCCGATGGTCAGGTGCTGGTGGACGTCGCCAAGGGCATTGAGTCCGGCACGCTGATGACCATGACGGAGGTCATTCGTGACGAGGTGAACAAGGACGGCAAGCACGAGCATGTGAAGCTGGTTGCGCTCTCCGGCCCGACGCATGCGGAGGAGGTCGCGCTGGATATGCCAACCTCCATCGTGTCGGCCTGCACGGATTTGCAGGTGGCGGAGCTGGTGCAGGATGTGTTCATGAACAGCTGCATGCGCACCTACACCAACACGGATGTGCTGGGCGTGGAATTGTGCGGTGCAATCAAGAACATTCAGGCGCTGGCGGTTGGTATCTCCACCGGCCTTGGCAATGGCGACAATGCACGTGCGGCGCTGATTACCCGCGGCATGGCGGAAATCAGCCGCCTGGGCGTGAAAATGGGCTGCTCCGAGCATACCTTCAATGGCTTGGCGGGTATTGGCGACCTGATTGTGACCGCCACCTCCATGCACAGCCGCAACAACCGCTGCGGCATGCTGATTGGTCAGGGTGTGAAGCCGGAGGAGGCCGTGCGCCAGGTTGGCACGGTGGAGGGCATCAACGCCCTGCCGGCCGCGATGCAGCTGATGGAGCGCTATCAGGTGGAAATGCCCATTGTCAAGGCTGTCAACGACATTGTGCATGGCAACATCAGCGCCGCCGATATGGCGCTGGCACTCATGACGCGCGACAAGACGTGCGAGGTGCGCCAGAGTGAATTGACGCTGCGCTTTGAAAGCGCTATGATTCGCCACATGTCCGGCGGTGTGATGCGCCGCGTGATGGTGCTGGGCGAATTCCCGGAGCTGACGCATGAGACGATTGCCTTCCTGACGGCGGCCAAGGAGCAGGGTGGCCACCTGACTGTGGCACTGACGGGCGATGAGGAGGATGCGGCAGTGCGCCGTGCCTCCCTGCTGGCGATGCGGTGTGTGGATCGCGTGCTGGTGATGCCGGAGGAAAAATTGACGCTGACGGAGCTGATGCGTCTATACCGCATCGAGGTGCTGGTGCTCTCCCAGAATCAGGAGGCGCCGGAGGTGCCTGCGACGGTGCGCGTGGTGCGCGTAAATAACCAATAACCTGCGATAAGGAGCAAAAGGCACGATGAATGCACAGGAGGCTTTGCAGCACTACTTTGGCCATGAAAGCTTTCGCAATGGACAAGAGAAAATGATTCAGGCGCTGCTGCAAGGCCGGGATGCGCTGGGGATTATGCCCACGGGTGCAGGAAAGTCCCTGTGTTATCAGGTGCCGGCGGTGATTTTGCCGGGCATCACGCTGGTGATTTCGCCGCTCATTTCCCTCATGGCCGATCAGGTGGCGGCACTGAAAAGTGCGGGCATTCCGGCGGCGTATCTGAACAGCTCCCTCACGCCGCGACAAATGGATTTGGCCATGGAGCGCGCCCGGAATGGCGCATACAAAATCATCTACGTTGCGCCAGAGCGCTTGGAGACACCGTCCTTTCAGGCCATGGCGCGGTCGATGCCGCTGGCCCTGCTGGCGGTGGACGAGGCGCACTGCGTCTCCCAATGGGGACAGGATTTTCGTCCGGTGTATCTGCGCATTGCTGATTTTCTGGAGACGCTGCCGCGCCGTCCGGCGGTCGGTGCATTTACTGCCACGGCCACACAGCGGGTGCGGGAGGATATTATCAAGCTCCTGCGCCTTCGCAATCCGGAAATTACCACGACTGGCTTTGACCGCCCGAACCTCTACTTCGAGGTGATTCAGCCCAAAAAGCGCGACGCGGCGCTTGTTTCCATCATCAAGCAGAAGAAGGGTGCGTGCGGCATTGTCTACTGTGCCACGCGCAAGGCAGTGGAGCAGACGTGCGACCTGCTGATCAAATCCGGCATTTCGGCCACGCGCTATCATGCGGGCCTGTCCGATGAGGAACGCAAGCAGAATCAGGAAAGCTTCCAGTATGACAACGCCGAGGTGATGGTGGCCACCAACGCCTTTGGCATGGGCATTGACAAGTCCAATGTGCGGTATGTGGTGCATTACCAGATGCCGCGCTCGATGGAGGCATACTATCAGGAGGCAGGACGCGCTGGACGCGATGGTGAAAAGGCGGAATGCATCCTGCTCTATAGCGGGTCGGACATATACACGGCCAAATGGATGATTGAAAACAGCGAGCCTAACGAGCAATTGTCGGCGGCCGAGCAGGCGCAGGTGCGCATGCAGGACAAGCAGCGATTGAACCAGATGGTGGATTACTGCACGAAGGCAACGTGCCTGCGGTCGTTTATCCTGCGCTATTTTGGCGAAACGGGCATGGAGTGCTGCAATGATTGCAGTGGCTGCAATGGCCCGCGCTATGGGCATGCGGCGGAGCTGACACGCACGGCGGCGCGTCGGCCACTGGCGACCTTGCCGGAGCCTGCGGCGATGGTGGACAATCACGTGCCGGGCGAAAAGATTACTGCACCGGAAGGTGGCGATTTGTTCGACCAGCTGCGGGCTGTGCGCATGCGCCTGGCGAAGGCGGCCAAGCTGCCGCCCTATATCATTTGCAACGATGCGACCCTGACGGCCATGGTGCGCCGAAAGCCACAAACGCTGGAAGGCATTCGCACGATTCCTGGCATGGGCGAGGTGAAAACGGCCAAGTATGGGCAGGCGTTCCTGGCGGTTCTGCGTCCCTACGCTCAGCAGGAGCGTCGCATGAAGGCTGACGTCAAGGCACTGGCCGAACGGGCGCAGTCCGCGGCGTTTCGCAGCAAGCCGACGTCTCCCGTGCCAGCCAAACCGAAGGTGCAGGCGCCAAAGCCCGTGGCAAAGCCGATGCATTCCTATGCTGCCGAGCATGCCGCCGCCGCGACGCGTCCGGTCGAAATTGACTGGGACAACCTCCGCGATGACGAGGTGCTGGCCGATGCGTATCTGTCCGGCGTCAGCATTCAGCAAATGTCGGAAAAGTCGGGCTATTCGCAGGAATGGCTCAGGGAGCGGCTTCGCAATATGGATTTGATATTCTAAAAAACGAACAGCGGCTATGGCAGACATGTATCATCTGCGATAGCCGCTGTGTTTTTGTGGCGTTAATCCTTTGTGATAAGTGGCGACAGCCCTGCTTTTTCCAGTGCCGTTACAATCACTGGCACAAGGAGAAAATGCAGCAGCGTCCCGACGGCGGTGCTGGTGAAATAGCCCGTCAGGAAGGCGTGAAAGGAATACGTGTTGCCTTCCAGACCCATCACCAGCGCTTTGACCGCGCCGCCTATCAGGCAACCCGGTATTTTGGCCACCAGCATCGAAAGCAGCATGGCGACGATGTGATGGGTGGTTTTCCTTCGCAACTGCGGATAAAGGAGGCCGCAAATCGCGCCGTAGGCGGCCAGCTCAAACGCCATGGGAATCGCCATGGGCACAAGCGGCGGCATGCCAAACAGCACGCTCCGCAGCAGCGGCAGCAGGACACCCAGCGCCGCGCCCCAGCCGAAGCCACAGCAAAGGCCACAAATGAATACGGGAATATGCAAGGGACTGATGGCTTGTCCCAGCACCTGCACCTGTCCGGTCAGGAAGGGCAGAATCAGCCCGATGGACAGCAAAATAGCGGTAATCAGCAGCGATCGCAAGGCAGGCCGGTGCTGGACATGGGGTGCTTGTGTGGCCATACGGTACACCTCCTGAAAAATAAGATAAAAAATATAAAAATATCATGAAGAAAGCGGGGCTTTTGTGACCAATAGCTCTCTTTATGGAAATAAAAGCAGTGTAGCATGAAAAAAGCGCTTTGTCAATACAGGTCACATTGGTTGACATTCGTATGAAACTGCGGTATGATTTTCCTAAAGACAGTGCGGGTGTGGCGGATTTGTCCACCGGCACGGAAGAGAGGAAATCCATATGATTTTGTTTGAGCAAGGAAAATGCCCAGGCAGTATCTATATCGCCGCAGAGGAAAACAGTGCGGTACAGCTGGCTGTCCAAAACCTGTCCCGTGACGTGGAGAAGGTTTGTGGCGTGCGACCGGAGATTGTCCATACGCTCCAGGACGATACGCGTATTGTGGTGGCGACGCTATCGCATTTGCCGGAAGGCGTGGACGCATCTTTGCTATTGGCAGAGGACGGTCAGCCGCGCTGGGAGGCGCTTTTGCAGCGCGTGGAAGGAAATCGTCTGTATCTGCTGGGCAGCGATCGGCGCGGCGCTATCTATGCTGTGTACGACCTGTGCGAGAAGATGGGCGTATCGCCGTGGTATGACATGGCGGATGTGCCGGTGAAGCAGCAGCGGTCGATTGTGTGTGACGATCATCTGTGCCACTGCGACTGGCCACGGGTGAAGTATCGCGGCATCTTCCTCAACGACGAGGAGGAGCTGGAGGCATGGGCTTATACCATGAACGGCGAGGAGACGATTGGCCCGAAGACGTATGCGAAGATTTTTGAGCTGATTTTGCGCCTCAAGGGCAATTACATCTGGCCTGCCATGCATGTCAATGCCTTCAACATCAATCCGGAAAACGGCGAGCTGGCCGAGCGCATGGGCATCGTGACCGGCACGAGCCATTGTGACATGCTCCACCGCAGCAACCAGAACGAATGGAACTGGTGGAAGGAGCGCAACAACTGCCCCGATGCGGAGTATGACTACACAATTCCCGGCGAAAACCGGGCGCGACTGCTGGATTACTGGCGTGGGTCGCTGGAACAGCACCGGGCGCACGAATGCTGCTACACCATCGGCATGCGTGGCATCCATGACAGCGGCTTTGAGACGCGCAACCTGACGGACGGCAAACAGCTGACGGAAGAAGAAATCATGGGACGCAAGCGGGCACTGCTGGAAGAAATCTTCACGGTACAGCGTGAACTGATTGAGCAGGCGCATCCGAACGAGGAAATTCCGCAGGCGTTTGTGCCCTACAAGGAGGTGCTGCCGATTTACGACAGCGGCCTTCGCGTACCGGAGGACGTGACGCTGGTCTGGGTCGATGACAACCACGGCTATGTGCGCCGCTATCCAAGCGAACAGGAGCAAAAGCGCAAGGGCGGCAATGGCCTGTACTATCACAGCTCCTACTGGGCGCCGCCGGGCATGAGCTGGCTGCTGGTCTGCTCCACGCCGCTGGCGCATTTGGGCAACGAGCTGAAAAAGTGCTATGAGCAGCATATTCGCCAGATGTGGGTCGACAACGTGGGTGCGCTCAAGCCCATTGAGGTGGACATGAGCTATTTCCTGCGCTGCGGCTGGGATGGCGATCGCGAAGGCAGTATGATGATGAATCCCGAGGCGTTCCTGACGGAATTCGTGAACCGGAGCTTCTCGGGCAATTGGGGTGCGGAAATGGCGACGCTGCACGGACGCTTCCGCCAGCTGAGCAACCTGTGCAAGCCGGAACACATGCGCTCTGGTGTCTTCAGCCAGACGGCGTATGGCGATGAGGCGGCGGCACGCCTGAAGCAAATGCAGGCAATCGAGCAGCGTGCGGAAAGCATCTACCACACGCTGCCTGAAGCGGAGCAACCGGCCTTCCACCAGCTGTTCCTGATGCAGATGAAAATCAGCACACTCATTGCGGCGTCGTATTATTACGCCGATCGCAGCTACCTGGCCTATGCGCTGGGTGCGATGCGTGCGGCGGATGAAAACATGGCGCTCTCACGGAAGATGGATGATGGCAAGCGGATGCTGCTGCATCATTACAACGAGGTGATGCTGGATGGTAAGTGGCGCAACATCCTGACACCGGAGGACTTTCCGCCGCCGCCGCTGGAGCTGTATCCGGCATGCAAGCCGGCGCTGGATGATGGCGACGACACGGTGAAGCTGCTCCTGCCGACAGACGGCATCGGGACAGATGGTTTACACTTCTTTACCGACAAGGAGACGCGCTGGATAGACCTGTTCGGCACGCGCGTGGATGCGCCCTACACCGCCGAAGCGGATGCGGGCATTTCCGTCACGCCGTCACAGGGTATGCTGGGGGCGCAGGAGCGTTTGCTGGTGCAGGTATCGCCGGAATTTGTGTCCGGCCAGATTCGCATTCATGTGCAGGGAAAGACGCTGTGTGTGCCGGTCCAAAAGCGCACGGATGGACAGCCGATTCATCTGCCCGCACAGGAGGGCGACATGCGCCACGGCTTCACCGTCATTCGCGGCATGGGTCGCGGTCTTGGCGATGCGGTGGAGGCCAGTGCGCAAACGTCACCGGAGCATCCGGCAGAAATCCGATTCCGCTTTGTGTTACCTGCGCCGTGCGCGCCGGAGGGAGAGCTTGTCCGCTTCCTGACACTGCATTCCAATGGCGAAATTCGTCTGCGCGTGCGGGTTGACGGCGGTGAGGAAATCCTGCTGGCTTCGCAAACGCGGGATGAATACACGGGCAACTGGATTGATGCGGCCATGCACAATGGCGAGAAGCTTCATTTTGCCCTGCCGGAGCTGACAGCGGGAGAGCATGAGCTGACCGTGGAGGCACTGGACGCGTATGTGACGCTCTGCGCCGTGAACCTCTACCCGGTGGCCCGACAGGAATGCTTGCTTGGCCCGGGCGTGCTGGATGGCGGTGTGACGCTGCCGGACATCAGCGCGGAAAAGGAATGCCAGATGCTTCATGTGCGGCAGGAGGATGTGGCGCTGCCGTGGGATATTTTCTGCGGGGACACGTTCTGGCGGCAGAATATGGTGCATGCACGCATCAGCACGCGGGAGCGTCCGGAAAAGCGTGGTGCGGAAAAGGTCTGGACGGATGAAGAAGGCCACAAGAATGTACTGGCGCACCTGCACGGTGGTGTGGTGCAGGAAGTGAACGGCCACCTTGCCTGGGAGGCAGAAAACGCCCTTTTACAGACGGAAAACGCCAATCACACGCCCGGCTGGACGCATCGTCAGGCAGAAACGAACGGCCGGACAGGTCTGGCCATGTGGGTCGAAAGGCCGATGATGCAGGGCGCAGATGCACCGCGCATGCAATATCGCATCCGCTGTCAGCAGGACGCGGTGTATCACCTCTGGCTGCTGGCGAAGGTGCAGGACGTGGAGCAATACCATCTGCACTACCTGATGGACGGCCAACCGGCGTCTCAGACGGCCATTGTTTGCCGGGAGGATTACTACTCCTACCGCAACATCAACACGTGGTGCTGGCAGAAGGTGTTGTCGATGCCGCTGACAGCCGGGGAGCATACCCTGACGCTGGAGGCGCATGGCATTCGCTTGTCGATTGATCGCCTGTACATGACAACGGGCGATGAGAATCCGCCGACGGATGCCCTGTGGGAAGAGACATAAAAGCATGGGGCAGCAGCGAGCTGCTTACCCGTTGCGGACTGTTTTGCTATCCTGAAAGGCAGAAGGCTGTGCCGCCAGAGGATAAGCAAGGGGAATTATTCATGATAGCGGGTGCCGGGTGCTGGCGACGTGGCTGGCAACGGCACCCGCTTTTTGTGTGGGAAGGAAAAAGACGGATACCTGCTGTCAAGTGTCGATTTTCCAGAGAAAATGCATTTTTCATGCACACTTCACATTTTTTTCATGCTGGCGACATACAATTCGAGTAAAATTATCTTGTCAGGCGGAAGAACCAATGAAAGGAGGCGCTTATGAAGCTGATTCTGGAACCGATGGTCGTCGCGGCGATGCTCATGAAGGCGTTACCTGCGTCGGACCAGGCATCCTGCCCGTCGGAGCAGATGCGTGCGGCTGCACCCGATGCGACTGCGTCCACGTCGAAAAATGCGCTGAGTTGATTGGTGAAAACGTTTTGACGAGTAACCCATCTTTCCTCCATTTTCCCTTTCCTTTCTAGCAATGAAGGTTTTTCCCGGCCTTGATTGCGGAAGCAGCCCGAATGTCAGCTGTTCGGGTTGCTTTTTCTCTTTTTGGGGGTTGGATTTCATTGAGACTGAACTTTGGGGAGGATGCTTTTGCAGGAGGAAAATGCTGATGCTGGCTTCTGTGGGTCATTTTTGCTGTGCGGGTATAAAAAACGCAGTTGCGGCGAGATGCGCGGCAACTGCGAGGAATGTTATTCGATGGATTCGGGCTTTTCGATGCGCTGGATGCGTTCGATGATGGGCTGGTTGGCGGTGGCGACACCGCCGTTGCTGTTGGTGACCGGGGTGTTCTTGCAAATGGCGTCAACAACGTCCATGCCGGAAAGAACACAGCCGAAGGCGGCGTAGGCACCGTTAAGGTGCGGAGCGGCGGCATGCATGATGAAGAACTGGCTGCTGGCGCTGTCGTATGCGCTGGAACGTGCCATGGAAAGCACGCCGCGGGTGTGCTTCAGGTTGTTTTCGACGCCGTTCTGGGAAAATTCGCCCTTGATTTTCATTTCGGCGCCGCCTGTGCCGTCACCGTTCGGGTCGCCGCCCTGAATCATGAAGCCACTGATAATGCGGTGGAAGGTCAGGCCGTTGTAGAAACCGGAATCGACCAGGTTGAGGAAGTTCTCCACCGTGATGGGCGCGATGTCGGCGTACAGCTCAGCGGTGATGGAGCCGTAATCCTTGACGTCAATCTGGACATAATACGTACCGGTCAGGGAGCTGGAGGTGATGACACCGTCCTGTGACGCATCCCTGGCGGTACAGCCGGTCAGCAACAGCAGCAAAATGAGCAGCAGGGGAAGGAATCGTTTCATGAGAAATTGCCTCCTTGTAAACAAAAAATACGTCCTTGTCGTATTCGACGGCGAGGGAAAAAATCCTGCTGACCGGAGCGGGAAGGGAATTTTGTCCGGAAAAAAGAAACATTCTGGGCAAAAAAGTGTCAATTCTTCGCTATGAAGCAGAAAAAAGGCTTTTCATCTGGGCAAATTTGTGGTACAATGATGATGGCCATGCATCACGCATGGGTTTGTTGGGTTTTGCCTAATAGTGGGGAAGACCTGATTCAGCGAACTGGTGGCGCCAAATGGCGCGCCGGTGTGTTTCTTTGACTGAATCCGTTTTGCGGATTTGGAAATAGAATTTTCGATACCCAAACAATATTGGAGGAATTGATTCATGATTACTGCTGGCGATTTCAAAAAGGGCATTACCGTGGAATGGGACGGCGGCGTCTGGACCATCGTTGACTTCCAGCACGTCAAGCCCGGCAAGGGCGCGGCTTTTGTCCGCACCAAGATCAAGAACGTGATGACCGGCGCGGTGGTTGAGCGCTCCTTCAACCCCACGGACAAGATGCCCAAGGCCATCATCGAGACCAAGGAAATGCAGTACGTCTACAATGACGGCGAGCTGTACTACTTCATGGACG
>CAYXHF010000050.1:0-14481 GCA_964464815.1 uncultured Faecalibacterium sp. | reverse complement strand
TGCCGTGGTCAACGTGACCGATGGTGCCGATGTTAACATGGGGCTTTGTGCGCTCGTAACGTTCCTTAGCCATTGGGAAATTCCCTCCATATTATATTCTAATCGAATCCTGCGCCCGGTGGGTGTTCTGGCCCAAAGCCGGGCGCAGGAAAGTTATTCAGATACGTTTTGCGATTGGATTACTTCTTGGCGCGCTCGCCGATGACCTTTTCCGCCACGGACTTCGGCACTTCCTCGTAGTGGTCGAACTGCATGGTGAACATGCCGCGACCCTGCGTGCGGGAGCGCAGGTCAGTGGTGTAGCCGAACATTTCGCTCAGCGGGACATAGGCGTGGATGATCTGGTCAGCGCCACGCGCTTCCATGCCATCCACACGGCCACGACGGCTGGACACGTTGCCCATGACGTCGCCCATGTACTGCTCGGGCACGATGATTTCAACCTTCATCATCGGCTCCATCAGCACGGGATTCGCCTTCTCCAGCGCAGCCTTGAAGGCCATGGAGCCAGCGATTTCGTAAGCCTGAGCGGAGGAGTCAACATCATGGTAAGAACCGTCAACAACGGCCGCCTTGAAGTCAACCAGCTCGAAGCCTTCGTAGCCGCTCTTGGCCGCGCCCTGAATACCGGAGTCGATAGGCGCGATGAATTCCTTGGGAATCACGCCGCCCACGATGCGGGATTCAAACTCGTAGCCCTTGCCGGCTTCGTTGGGAGCAATCTCAATCCAGCAGTGACCATACTGGCCGTGACCACCGGTCTGACGGACGAAACGGCCCTCAGCCTTGACGGTCTTGCGGATGGTCGCCTTGTAGGTAACCTGGGGCTTGCCAACCGTCGCCTCGACCTTGAATTCGCGCAGCAGACGGTCAACAATGATTTCCAGATGCAGCTCGCCCATGCCGGCGATGATGGTCTGGCCAGTTTCCTGGTTGGTGTAGGTCTTGAAGGTCGGGTCTTCTTCGGCCAGACGCAGCAGGGCCATGGTCATCTTGTCCTGGCCAGCCTTGGTCTTGGGCTCGATAGCAACCTCGATAACCGGATCCGGGAATTCCATGGATTCCAGGATGATCTGGTTGTTTTCATCACACAGCGTGTCGCCGGTGGTGGTATCCTTCAGGCCGACAGCGCCGCCGATTTCGCCGGTGTAGACGCTGTCAACTTCCTCACGGTGGTTGGCGTGCATCATCATGATACGGCTCATACGCTCGCGCTTCTGCTTGGTGGAGTTCATCACATAGCTGCCAGCGGTCAGCGTGCCGGAGTAGACACGGAAGAAGGCCAGCTTACCCACGAAGGGGTCAACCATGATCTTGAACGCCAGTGCGGAGAAGGGCTCGTTATCGGACGGATGACGCTCCATCTCCTTCTCGGGATCGTGGGGATCAGTACCCTTGATCGCGGGCACGTCCAGCGGGCTGGGCATGTACTCGACGATGTTGTCCAGCAGGGGCTGCACACCCTTGTTGCGGTAGGAAGTGCCGCAGCAAACGGGGTTCATGGTGCAGTTGATGGTGGCCTTACGAATCGCGTTCTTGATTTCCTCCTGGGTGAGTTCTTCGCCCTCGAAGTACTTTTCCATCAGCTCTTCGTCGGTCTCGGCGACCTTTTCGACCAGCTCTGCGTGGTACTTTTCGGCCAGCTCCAGCATGTCGGCAGGAATTTCTTCCTCACGAACATCCTTGCCCTCATCGTCGTAGTAGATTTCCGCCTTCATCTTGACCAGGTCAATGATGCCGCGGAAGTCCGCTTCGGCGCCAATGGGCAGCTGAATCGGCACAGCATTGGCATGCAGGCGCTCCTTCATCATGTCAACGACACGGAAGAAGTTCGCACCGGTGATGTCCATCTTGTTCACGTACGCCATACGGGGCACGCGATAGGTTTCAGCCTGCTTCCAAACGGTTTCAGACTGGGGCTCGACGCCGCCCTTAGCGCAGAAGACGCTCACAGCGCCGTCCAGCACGCGCAGGGAACGCTCGACCTCAACAGTGAAGTCAACGTGACCAGGCGTGTCGATAATGTTGATACGATAGGTGCGATCCTTGTTCTCGGGGTCGCGGGGGTCACGCCAGCGGCAGGTGGTCGCAGCAGAGGTGATGGTGATACCACGCTCCTGCTCCTGAACCATCCAGTCCATGGTGGCAGAGCCCTCATGGGTTTCACCGATGCGGTGCACGCGGCCAGTGTAGAACAGAATACGTTCCGTGGTGGTCGTCTTACCAGCGTCGATGTGGGCCATGATACCAATGTTGCGCAACCGCTCAAGAGGATGACTGCGAGGCATATGGTTTGCTCCTTTCAGCAGCGCTGCGTCCTGTTTGGGCCGCTCATGCGGCCATCAGGCAGCAGCAGGTTGGCGCATTACCAGCGATAGTGGGCGAAAGCCTTGTTCGCTTCGGCCATGCGGTGCATTTCTTCCTTGCGCTTCACAGCCGCGCCAGTGTTGTTGGCAGCGTCCATGATTTCAGCAGCCAGGCGTTCCGCCATGGTCTTCTCACCGCGCTTGCGGGAGAACAGAACCAGCCAGCGCAGGGCCAGCGTCTGACGGCGCTCCGGACGGATTTCGATCGGGACCTGGTAGGTCGCGCCACCAACACGGCGAGCCTTCACTTCCAGAGAAGGAGCAACGTTGGCCAGAGCAGCCTGGAACACTTCGTTAGCGTCCTTGCCGGTCTTTTCCTTAACAGTATCGAAGGCTTCGTAGCACACGTTCTGAGCGACGCCACGCTTGCCGTCGAGCATGATCTGATTGATAAGCTTGGTCACAACCGTGGTCCCGTATACGGGATCCGGCAGCACCTCGCGCTTGGGTACAAAACCGCGACGGGGCATAGTAAATACCTCCAATTAGACGTGATAGTCAGTCGTAAATGTGTGGATTGCGGAAGCATCCCCGGATGTGGGTCATCCTCTCCCAATTGGCGGCGCACGTCAGCATCGTGTGCCATCGGCCGCGATTCAGGCCAATTGCGCCGTGACGCTGTCTCCTTCCCTGTTCCACAGGTTGGACACCGGCCATGTCAGGCCGCGCCACAGCCGCCAAGGGCTGCGAAAGGGATGTTTATGAAGCAGGCAGATGCTTACTTCTTCGGGCGCTTTGCGCCATAGAGGGAACGAGCCTGCATACGCTTGGCCACACCGGCAGTATCCAGCGCGCCGCGGATGATGTGATAACGAACGCCAGGCAGGTCACGAACACGGCCGCCGCGAATCAGCACAACGCTATGCTCCTGCAGGTTGTGGCCGATACCGGGGATGTAGCAAGTACCTTCGATAGAGTTCGTCAGACGGATACGGGCAATCTTACGAAGAGCAGAGTTCGGCTTCTTGGGCGTCATCGTCTTGACGCTCAGGCAAACGCCGCGCTTCTGAGGGCAGCCCTGAAGAATGGGCGCGGTAGACTTGTTCGTCGTCTTCTCGCGGCCCTTGCGAACCAGCTGATTGATCGTGGGCATGAGAGCACCTCCAAATTTATGTCCAAAAGTTCCGCAACCCTCGGAAACTATTTGGCGAAAAGAATGTTTGTCAAGCGTTACCGCAGCAGCGCAGCCGCAGCACAGGGAATTTCCAGACCGCACACCTCGCCCAGCGCCTTCGTCTCATCGACACGGCGCACCGGCACACCTGCATCTTCACAGGCGCGTGTCACCTTCTGATACAGAAAGGTGTCAATGTCGCGGGCCACATAGACCCGCACAGCGGTACCGGACTTCAGCGCACGCATGACCGCTTTCGTTCCTACTGCCTTGTTGACGGAATTCTTCAGGTCTTCCACGCTGATGTTCCCTCCTGATTTGCTGTACTGTGCTGACCACCTTGCGGCAGAAAAGCGCACCGAAAAAGACACACTTCGCCGCAGCAAGCGCTCAACTCGTATATTGTAGCATTTTCAAGCCGTCTTGTCAACTGTTTTTCTTCCTTCAAACCCTGTTTTTTGCAACCTTTTTTGCTTTTTTTGAGGTCGTATTCATGCACACGGTTTCGGGAGTGGATAATCACCCTTTTCTTTCCCTTTCCGGTCACTTGCGCTTGCCCTTTTTTGCGACCTCCCAAAAGCTTTTCCCGGAAAATGTCAGGCTATGCAGGTCGCCCATACACAAAGCGGAGTGCGCCGCTTCTGTCCGCAACGCACTCCGCTTTCTTCTATTATATCGCTTTTATTGCCAAACCACGATGGTCTGCTTGCCGGGCTTCCACTGTGCCAACGGGCCAGGCACAACGGCCTCGCGCACATTCCCCAGCAGGTCTGTCCCAAAGTCCACCGGCGTTCCATCCGGATTCTCGTATGCTTCCTCGGTGATGCGCGGCGCACCCAGACGCTCCGTCGTCACCGGCGTGCAGTGCCAGTCGCACGCCTGCTCCGGCAGGGTGATTTCCATCACGCATGTGCCGTCCTTCTCGGCAATGGTCAGCGGAATTTCCTCCACAAGCATCGCGCCCTTTTCTGCGCGGAAGGGCTTGGCGCAGCCTGCATAGGCATTCTCCGCCACCCAAACCGGCTGCGGCACGGCAAAGAACTTCGCCTCGTCCGTGTTGCCCTCGGCACGCAGACGCTCCGGATATTCCTCCGGCGTCGTGCATTCGTCGTAGATGGCGTTGCCCGTCGGCTTGCCGTCCGACTGCGCATACGCACCCGTGTACAGGTTGTTGTACGCACGGTCGTCACCCGAATACACCACCGCACAGCCAGCCACCGCCGTGGTGTGCGGGAAGTGATACGGCGTCGCGCGATTGAGCACAGGCCAGCGCTTCATGTAGCCGCAAACCAGGTTGTGTACCAGCGCATTGCCCTGCGACGCATTCTCAAAGAAATACGGCGAGGCCAAAATGTTGTTGTCCACCAGACACGGGCCATGCGTGACCTCAATCATCAAATCGCGGTCATTGTCATGGAAGACATTCTTCGTCACGCGCGTTCCCTGCGCCTGCCAATCCAGCCAAATGCCCAATTCGCAGTGGTGAATGTAGTTGTTCTTCAGCAGCGTATCCACCGCCGCATGCAGCTTGATGCCGCCAATCTCGTAGCCAAAGAATTCGCGCTTGGTGCCGATGCGGTAAATATGGTTATGCTCAATGGTCGAGAAGGCCGCGCCCATATGACCCACAACGCCGTTTTGTCCACAATCGTGAATCACGTTGTTGCGCACGACGTGGCCACCAATCTTTTCGCGGCACCAACCGGCCTGCAAGCCCAGAAACACTGCTTCCATCTGATATTGATAGCCCGGCTTTCTGTCAAAGCGCGAGTAGAGGTTGTGGCCGGTGGACGCCTCCTTGCCCAGACTAATGGCCGAGCATTTCGCGTCATGCAGGTGGTTGTTTTCAATCACCCAGCCCTTTGACCAGTGCGCACCAACCATGCCCGGCTGATCGGCCGTCGGCGGTGTGAACGGACAGGCCGCCTGACAAATTTCAAAGCCGCGCAGGGTGATGTAATTGCGTCCCGTCTTCGTCGGATAGAAGCAATACGGGCGCACATTGATTTCCACCAGTGCCTCGTTCGGATTTTCACCGTGGAAATTCGCCCAGATGGTGGTGGTCGTCTCCTGCACCTCGGCGTACCACTGATAGATGGAATCCTCCGGGTCGCGCACAGGCTCCGGATCCGGATTTCCAGGCACCTGATGGCCCGAGAAGCGCATTTTCGCCTCACGCACCTCTGCCACCGAGCGTGCCTCGTACATCGACCTGCCATTCAGGTACACATCGCCCAAATGCACCGGATCTTCTCTGGGCGACATCAGCCAGTCACCCTCTACCGCACGGGCAAAGGGATTCCAGTCACCAAAAAGCGTGTTGTCAACCGTCACCGTCCAGACCGTGCCGTCCACCAGCGTCCAGCCTGTCACGATTTCGCTGCCCTTGATGACCACGTGTTCACCAGGCATCGCTTCATAGGTGATGCGGCTTGCCGGTGTCAGACCGCCTTCCGCCGGATCGACCCATTCGCGGTAGACACCTTCGCGCACGCGCACCGTATCGCCCGGCAGCGCCAGCTGCGCCGCATGGTTGATGGTCAGAAACGGTGCTTCGAGGGTTCCCGGATTGCCGTCATTGCCGTTTGGGGCAACATAATACAGATGAGCCATGTTCTTTGTCCCTCCTTGGATGCTTTTTTCGCACTTGATTTATGCTCATTATAGCAAGATTTCATGTCCTGTGCAATAGCTTACACATCAGGTCACGCCACTTCTCCCAAAGATTTTCCACGCAAAAAGCGGCAGCCAGAAAGGACACACCCTTTCCGCTGCCGCCAGTTTCGCATTTGATTTTTTTGCAACTGCTTCCTTATTATTAGTACTTCACATCCGACACAATCAGATCGCAGAGCCACGTCTGTCCATCCGTCGTCAGGTGAACAAAGCCCGGTACAGTCCACACCGTGTCGATGCCGTTGCGCTTGACGTATGTTTTGCCATCCGTCGTGCGCTGGTTGCATGTGATGATGCACAGCTCCGGCGACACTGCCGCCTGATACGCCGTCGTCAGCGCCTGCAAGCCATGATGCGGGTACTTGAGCACGTCCGCGTCCAGCGCCTCCGCACCGACCTTTTCCACCAGACCATTCTGGCCATGCTGCTCCAGGTCCGCGGCAAACATCATCTTCCGGTCGCCATAGGTCAGCAGAATCTGCGCCGAGCGGTCGTTCAGGCGCGTGTAGTCCGGCTTGTCCAGCATCCAGACCTGCATCGTCGCCGTGCCGAGGGTCAGCACATCGCCCTCCGCAAAATACTTAACTGGAATGCCAGCGCGTTCCGCCACCGCAATCGCGTTTTGCGAATGCTTCGTCTCCTCCGCCGGGAAGCAGAGCCACAATTCATCGACCGTGATTTCCTTGATGATTTCCGCAAAGCCGTTCAGATGATCCGCATGCGGATGCGTATTGACCACACGGTCCACGTGCGTGATGCCCATTTGGCGGAACATGTTCAGGATGCGCTTGGCCTGTCCCTGCGTCGCGCAATCCAGCAGCATCGTCTCACCGCCGCAGCTCAGGTAGGCCGCATCGCAGTCCAAAATCTGCGGAAAGATGATTTCGAGGATATCCGCATCCTCCGCAAAAGCAAAATCCGGTTCATCCTCCGGGAAATTGATGTGGTTGATGACGGATTTCGATTGCGTTGCTTCATTTATATGTGTCTCTGATTCGGCCAGTGCCATCCCAAGCACCATCATCATCGCCAGCACAAAGGCCACCAGTCGTTTCTGCCACATCTTCTGCATCTTTGCCGCCACCTCGCCTTTTATTTTTACCACATATTTACACCACAAAAAGACAGGGAAACCCCTTGACTTTCTCAGATGTGTATGCTACAATTGTAAATTGCATCAGTATCTTTGCATACTGTTGATTTTTCCTGCGCTTGTATTGTACACGGAAACGCGAAAAAATGCAAGTAGGAATTTTCGACTCTCATACATTTTTACGCATTTTGTGCCAAACTCCTGCAATTTGTCACAAAAAGCGCACGTTTCACCAAGCAGAGGATGCTGGTCTGACTGACGAAGGGGTGATCATACATCATGGCGCATGAGGTTGCAATGGGTAAGCTCCGGAAACGCATGAGCTTCTCCCGCATCAATGAAACTCTGGAAATGCCAGATTTGATTGAGGTGCAGAAGCTGTCGTATCAGAGATTTCTGGATTACGACCTGAGAGAGGTTCTGGCGGATGCCTCGCCCATCACCAACTACAACGGCAATCTGGAACTGACCTTCACAGATTTTTCACTGGGTGAACCGAAAAACTCTGTGGAGCGCTGCCGCGAGCGGGACATGACCTACGCCGCGCCGCTGAACATTCACGTCCACCTGTACGACAGTGAAACCTCCGAAATCAAGGAAACTGACGTGTACATGGGCGATTTCCCCCTGATGACGGAAAACGGTACGTTCATCATCAACGGTGCCGACCGCGTCATCGTGTCTCAGCTGGTGCGTTCGCCGGGCTGCTATTATTCCCGTACGCTGGATAAGGCCGGCGTCCCGCTGTACTCCAGCCAGATTATCCCCAATCGTGGTGCATGGCTGGAATACGAAACTGACTCCAACGACATCATCTGGGTTCGTCTTGACCGCGCCCGCAAGCTGTGCCTGACGACGCTGCTGCGTGCCCTGGGCTACGAAACCGACGACGATATCCGCAACCTGCTGGGCAACGACAAGCGTCTGGAGGCCACCATGGCCAAGGACACCACTGCCGCCGAGGCCAGCAAGGAGCGTGGTGGTTCGACCCGCACCCTGCGCGAGCAGGCGCTGATGATCATCTACAAGAAGCAGAAGCCGGACGAGCCGGAATCTGTGGAGAGCGCAACGAACATGTTCCGTTCTCTGTTCTATGATCCCAAGCGCTATGACGTGATGCGCGTTGGCCGCTACAAGTTCAACAAGAAGCTTTCCATCGCCCACCGCATCAGCAAGCACCTGATTGCGGAGGACATCATCGACCCGCGCACGGGTGAGGTGATGGTCAAGGCCGGCGAAATCATCAGCCTGGAGGACGCCATCCGCGTGCAGAACGCTGGCGTCAACCGCGTCCTGCTGGACTGCGAAGGCGACATCCGCGTTGTCATCGGCAACAACTTCGTTGACGCGTCGGAGTACCTGCCCTTCGATCCGGCCGAGGTCGGCATCCTGGAGATGGTTCACCTGCCCACGCTGAAGGAAATCATCGACAACGTCGAGCCCGATCAGCTCAAGCAGGTCGTCGCCGACAACGTGGCGCACCTGGTGCCCAAGCACATCACCGATGATGACATGGTGGCCTCCATCAGCTATCTGCTGGGCCTGCCCTATGGCATCGGCACGACGGACGACATCGACCATCTGGGCAATCGCCGTCTGCGCAGCGTTGGTGAATTGCTGCAGAACCAGTTCCGCACGGGTCTGAGCCGCATGGACCGTAACATCCGCGAGCGCATGAGCGCCCAGGATGGCTCCGAGGATTGCAACCCGGACAGCCTGATTTCCATCCGTCCTGTGACGGCGGCCATCAAGGAGTTCTTCGGTTCCTCCCAGCTGTCCCAGTTCATGGACCAGAACAACCCCTTGGCAGAATTGACGCATAAGCGCCGTCTGTCCGCTCTGGGCCCTGGCGGTCTGAACCGTGATCGCGCCTCCTTCGAGGTTCGTGACGTTCACTACTCTCACTATTCCCGCATCTGCCCCATTGAGACGCCTGAAGGCCCGAACATCGGTCTGATTGGCTCTCTGGCGACCTATGCCCGCATCAATCCCTACGGCTTTATCGAAGCGCCGTATCGCCGTGTGGACAAGGAAAATCGCCGCGTCACCTCCGAGTACAAGTACATGACCGCGGACGAGGAAGACCTGTACCGCATCGCAACGGCGACCGAGCCGCTGGATGAGAATGGCTGCTTCGTCAACGACATGATTACCGTGCGCGAAGTGACCGAGTATGTGCAGGTGCCCGGCAACATGGTTGACTTCATCGACGTTTCTCCGCGTCAGGTCGTCTCCATTGCCACCGGCATGATTCCCTTCCTGGAAAACGACGACGCTACGCGCGCCCTGATGGGCTCGAACATGCAGCGTCAGGCTGTTCCGCTGCTGGTGCCGGAAGCGCCCTATGTCGGCACGGGTCTTGAATTCAAGGCCGGTCACGACTCCGGCGTGGTCGTTCTGGCCCGCGAAGACGGCGTGGTGGAAAAGGTCAGCGGCGACGAGATTGTCATTCGTGACGATCTGGGCGAGCGCCATCGTTACCACCTGACCAAGTTCGCCCGTACCAACCAGTCCAACTGCGCCAACCAGCGCCCGGTGGTTTCCGCCGGCCAGCGCGTGTGCAAGGACGACCTGCTGGCGGACGGTCCGTCCACCGAGAAGGGCGAAATCGCACTGGGCCGCAACGCCCTCATCGGCTTCATGAACTGGGAAGGCTACAACTACGAGGACGCCGTCCTGCTGTCCGAGAAGCTGGTTAAGGAAGACATCTACACCTCCATCCACATGGAGGAATTTGAATGTGAAGCGCGCGAAAGCAAGCTTGGCCCGGATGAAATCACCCGCGACATCCCCAATGTGGGCGATGACGCTGTGAAGGATCTGGACGAGCGCGGCATCATCCGCATCGGTGCGGAGGTTCGTGCGGGCGACATTCTGGTCGGTAAGGTCACGCCCAAGGGCGAAACCGAGCTGACGAGCGAAGAGCGCCTGATGCGCGCCATCTTCGGCGAAAAGGCCCGCGAGGTGCGTGACACCTCCCTGCGCGTGCCGCACGGCGAATGGGGCGTGGTCGTTGACGTCAAGATCTTCGACCGTGCGCACTCCGATGAGCTTTCCCCCTCTGTGCAGCAGATGGTTCGCGTCTACATCGCGCAGAAGCGTAAGATTTCCGTCGGCGATAAGATGTCCGGCCGTCACGGTAACAAGGGTGTCGTTTCCCGCGTCCTGCGTGAGGAGGACATGCCCTTCCTGCCCGATGGCACGCCGCTTCAAATCGTGCTGAACCCGCTGGGCGTTCCGTCCCGTATGAACATCGGTCAGGTGCTGGAGGTCCATCTGGGCCTTGCCTGCCGTGCGCTGGGTTGGCACATTGCGACGCCGGTCTTTGACGGCGCCACCTATCCGGAAATCCGTGATTGCCTTGCCCTGGCTGCGGACACCATGGCCGCACCGGTGGACGAAAGCAATCCCCGCATGATGACCAGCTACTTCCACAATGGCCGTCCGCTCCGTCTGAACCTGGACGAAGAGGGCCGCCGCCTGTTCCTGGACGGCAAGATTCGCCTGCGCGACGGCCGTACCGGCAACTGGTTCGAGAACCCGGTCACCGTCGGTATCATGTACTTCCTGAAGCTGCACCATCTGGTCGATGACAAGATGCATGCCCGCAGCGTCGGCCCGTACTCCCTGGTCACCCAGCAGCCGTTGGGTGGTAAGGCACAGTTCGGCGGCCAGCGCTTCGGTGAGATGGAAGTCTGGGCGCTGGAAGCTTACGGCGCCGCCAACACCCTGCAGGAAATCCTGACCGTCAAGTCCGACGATACGGTCGGCCGCGTCAAGACGTATGAGGCCATCATCAAGGGCGAGAACATTCCCGCGCCTGGTGTGCCGGAATCCTTCAAGGTGCTGATTAAGGAATTGCAGGCCCTGTGCCTGGACATCAAGGTTCTTGACCGCGAGCGCAACGTCATTGAAATTCCCGAGCTTGACCCGGATGATATGGCTGCGCCGACCAAGAACAACGCGCCCGAGCAGGAGAAGGAGGAAGAGGTTTCTCCCGTCCTGCCTGAGGACGATGCGGATGCGCTTTCCTCCGACTTCCCGGATGACGACTTCCCGCTGACCCGTCTGGACGCCGATGGCGATGATGACCTGAGCATCCCGCTGTCCTTCTCCGACGATGATGACGATGGCGAAGATCTGGACACCATGCGTCTGGACGATTTGTCCTTCGACGATATGGATCTGGATGACGACCAGTAAAAAGAAGCAGCTTTCCCTGCTTTTCTGATGACAAATCACGACCAGCAGGTGGAGAGACGACCGTTTTTCCATCTGCTGGCTTTCCCGTACAGGACAACCACCTGTCTTACCGTGAAGGGAGTGTGAACCCTTTTGTTTGAACTGACCAATCTCGACGCCATCCAAATCGGCATGGCCTCTCCTGAACAGATTCGGCAGTGGTCTCATGGTGAAGTCACCAAGCCCGAAACCATCAATTACCGCACCCTGAAGCCCGAAAAGGACGGTCTGTACTGCGAGCGCATCTTCGGACCGACCAAGGACTGGGAGTGCGCCTGCGGCAAGCATAAGCGCATCCGTCCCAAGGACAAGAACCTGGTGTGCGACAAGTGTGGCGTTTCCGTCACCCGCGCCAAGGTTCGCCGTGAGCGCATGGGTCACATTGAGCTGGCCGCCCCTGTCAGCCACATCTGGTATTACAAGGGCATCCCCAGCCGTATGGGCATGCTGCTGGAGCTGTCTCCGCGCCTGCTGGACAAGGTGCTGTACTTTGCCAACTTCATCGTTCTTGATCCCGGCAACACCGAGGTGACCAACGTCAGCCTCCATGACCTGATCAACGACGATCAGTACCGCGCCATTATGGCCAAGCCCAACCGTGGCAGCTTCAAGGCCATGATGGGTGCCGAGGCTGTGCAGACGATGCTGCGCGAGCTGGATCTGGACAAGCTCTCCGTGGAATTGAAGGCGGAGATTGAGGCCCTGACCAGCAAGGAACGCAATCGCGACACCGAGGGTCAGAAGCGCGCGCACGCTGTCAAGCGCCTGGAAGTTGTTGAATCCTTCCGTGCCAGCGGCAATAAGCCGGAGTGGATGGTGCTGACCGTCCTGCCGGTCATTCCGCCGGATCTGCGCCCGATGGTTCAGCTGGATGGTGGCCGTTTCGCCGCGTCCGACCTGAACGATCTGTATCGCCGCGTCATTAACCGTAACAACCGTCTGAAGCGTCTGCTGGAACTCGGTGCGCCGGAAATTATCGTCCGCAACGAGAAGCGCATGCTTCAGGAATCCGTTGACGCCCTGATTGACAACGGCCGTCGTGGCCGTCCTGTCACCGGCCCTGGCGGACGCGCACTGCGCAGCCTGTCTCACACCCTGAGCGGCAAGCAGGGTCGTTTCCGTCAGAACCTGCTGGGTAAGCGCGTTGACTACTCCGGCCGTTCCGTTATCGTCGTCGGCCCGGAAATGAAGCTGCACCAGTGCGGCCTGCCCAAGGAAATGGCGCTGGAGCTGTTCAAGCCCTTCGTCATGCAGCAGCTGCAGCAGCGCAACAAGAACATGAATGTCAAGAGCGCCAAGCGTGCTGTGGAAAAGATGAAGCCGGAGGTTTGGGATATCCTCGAGGATGTCATCAAGGATCACCCGGTTCTGCTCAACCGCGCACCCACGCTGCACCGTCTGGGCATTCAGGCGTTCGAGCCGATTCTGGTGGACGGCAAGGCCATTAAGCTTCACCCGCTGGCCTGTACCGCCTTCAACGCCGACTTTGACGGCGACCAGATGGCTGTTCACGTTCCGCTGTCTCTGGAAGCACAGGCCGAAGCGCGCTTCCTGATGCTGGCCCACAACAACATCCTCAAGCCGCAGGACGGCAAGCCGGTCATTTCTCCTTCTCAGGACATGGTTATCGGCTGCTACTACCTGACGATTGAAAACCCCAACGGCAAGGGCGCCGGCCGCGTCTTCCGCAACCCGGATGAAGCGCATATGGCCTATGCCTTGGAGCAGATTACCCTGCAAAGCCCCATCAAGGTGCGCATCGAGCGCGAGTTCAATGGTGAAAAGGGCAGCAAGATTATCGACACCACGCTGGGTCGTCTGATTTTCAACGATGCACTTCCCCAGAACCTCGGCTTCAAGAAGCGCGAATGCCTGGATGACATGTTCGAGCTGGAGGTCGATCAGCTGGTCGGCAAGAAGCAGCTGTCCAACATCGTGGACATGTGCTTCCGTTCCCAGGGCGAGCATAAGTGCGCGCTGGTGCTGGACGCCATCAAGGCGCTTGGCTACAAGTACGCCACGGTCGGCTCTCTGACTGTTTCCGTTGCGGACATCAAGATTCCGCCGACGAAGCAGCAGATGCTGGACGAAACCGACAAGAAGGTTGCGCATGTCAACGAGCTGCACGCCATGGGTCTGCTGAGCGAAGACGAGCGTTATGCGCGCGTCATCAATCTGTGGAACACCTGCACGAACACGCTGCGTGACCAGATTCTGCCCAACCTGGATCCCTTCAACCCCATCCGCATGTTCACCGACTCCGGCGCCCGTGGTTCTGCCTCTCAGGTGTCCCAGCTGGCCGGTATGCGCGGCCTGATGGCTTCTCCGACGGGTAAGACCGTGGAATTGCCCATTCGCGCAAACTTCCGCGAGGGTCTGAACGTGCAGGAATTCTTCCTGTCTTCTCACGGTTCCCGTAAGGCTCTGTCCGATACGGCCATGAAGACCGCTGACTCTGGTTACCTGACCCGCCGTCTGGTGGATATTTCTCAGGAAGTCATTGTCCGCGAGGAAGACTGCTTTGAGAATCGTGGTCTGCCGATTCGTGGCGTCCACGTCAGCGAGCTGCTCAGCGGCAAGCAGTCCATCGAGTCCCTGGAGGAGCGTCTGCGTGGCCGCACGGCGGCTGGCGATGTGACCAATCCGGCCACGGGCGAGATTCTGGTGCATCAGAACGAGCTGATTGACCATGCCAAGGCGAAGGCCATTTGCGACGCGGGCATCAAGAGCGTGTTTGTGCGCTCCGTGCTGACCTGCTGCACGCGCAACGGCGTCTGCGCCCGCTGCTACGGCCAGAACATGGCGCACGGCGGCAAGGTCGATGTTGGCGAGGCCGTTGGCGTTATCGCCGCACAGGCCATTGGTGAGCCTGGTACCCAGCTGACCATGCGTACCTTCCATACGGGCGGTATCGCATCGGGCGAGGACATCACGCAGGGTCTTCCCCGCGTTGAAGAGCTGTTTGAGGCACGCAAGCCCAAGCGCGAAGC
>CAYXHF010000049.1:7970-14580 GCA_964464815.1 uncultured Faecalibacterium sp. | reverse complement strand
GCGAAGTCTCCCTGAACATCAAGCGTCTGGTGGAAATCGGCTGCTACCGTGGCGTGCGTCATCGCCGTGGTCTGCCCGTTCGCGGTCAGAACACCAAGCAGAATGCGCGTACCCGCAAGGGACCGAAGAAGACCATCGCTGGCAAGAAGAAGGCTACCAAGTAATTTCTGAGTGGAATTACGCGGTGAAAGCCGTTTCGTGAAATAACGGAGGGAAAAACAATGGCACCCAAGCAGCAGAGCAAGCTCAAGAAGGTCGTGCGCAAGCGCAAGGAGCGCAAGCTCGTCGAGCGCGGTGCGGCGCACATCAGCTCTTCTTTCAATAACACGATTGTTACGATTACCGATACGCAGGGCAACGCCCTGTCCTGGGCCTCCTCCGGTGGCCTGGGCTTCCGCGGCAGCAAGAAGTCTACTCCTTTCGCTGCGCAGACCGCCGCTGAGACCGCCGCTAAGGCCGCTATGGAATATGGCCTGAAGACGGTTGAGGTGTATGTGAAGGGTCCGGGTTCCGGCCGTGAAGCCGCCATCCGCTCCCTGCAGGCCGCTGGTCTGGACGTGAGCATGATCAAGGACGTGACGCCGATTCCGCATAACGGCTGCCGTCCGCCCAAGCGCCGTCGCGTGTAAGCAAACGAAGGAGGACTGTAAAACATGGCTATCAATAAGCAGCCCGTCGCCCGCAAGTGCCGTGCACTCGGCGTTAGCCCGGCGGAAATGGGTTATGGCAAAAAGCAATCCAAGCGCAATCCCGGCGGCACCCGTCGTAAGAAGGTTTCTGAATACGGCATGCAGCTGAAGGAAAAGCAGAAGGTCAAGTTCGTCTACGGTGTGCTGGAGAAGCAGTTCCACAAGTACTACCTGAAGGCGACCAACATGAAGGGCATCACCGGCGACAACATGCTCCAGCTGCTGGAACAGCGTCTGGACAACGTTGTGTATCGTCTGGGTCTGGGCAAGACCCGTCGCGCTGCCCGTCAGATCGTTGTGCACGGCCATATCCGTGTCAATGGTCAGAAGGTGGATATTCCGTCCTACTCCGTCAAGGTTGGCGACGTGATCACCCTGCGTCAGAAGAGCACCGAGTCCGAGCTCTTCAAGCCGCTGCGTGAGGGCACGAGCGTTGTGACGCCCAAGTGGCTGACCTTTGACGCGCCCAACCTGACTGGCAAGGTCGTGGCTCTGCCGACCCGCGAGGACATCAGCCTCGAGGCGGAAATGAGCATGATCGTCGAATTCTACTCCCGTTAATGAAGGGAATGGGAATGTGGAAGACGGCGATGAAAGCGCCCTTGACCGCATTCCTCCCTTCGTCACTCCGAACCTGAGCAAGGAGGGTAAAGCTAATGGCCGTAGAAATCGCAAAGGTCGAATGTGTCGAAGTCGGGGACAATGGCAAGTACGGCAAGTTCGTGGTCGAGCCGCTGGATCGTGGCTTTGGTCACACGCTGGGCAACAGCCTGCGCCGTGTTCTGCTGTCCTCTCTGCCGGGTGCGGCGGCTTCTGCTGTGCATATCGAAGGTGTGCAGCATGAGTTCTCCACCATCCCCGGTGTGAAAGAGGATGTCACCGAAATCATCCTGAATTTGAAGGGCTTGGCCATCAAGATGTATGGCGAGGGCCCGAAGTCCGTGATTGTGGACAAGATTGGTCCCTGCGAGCTGACCGCCGCAGACATCAAGGTGGACGATGAGATTGAAATCATCAACCCCGAGATGCACATTGCGACGCTCAACGAGGACGCGCATCTGCAAATGACGCTGCGTCTGGAGCGCGGTGTGGGCTATGTCAGCGCGGACAAGAACAAGGCTCGTAACGCAGCTTCCATGCCCATTGGCGATATCGCCATGGACTCCATCTTCACGCCTATTGTGAAGGTGAACTACACGGTGGAAGACAAGCGTGTGGGTCAGTCCAACGACTTTGACCGTCTGACCCTGGAGGTTTGGACGAATGGCACCCTGAAGCCTGAGGAGGCCATCAGCTGCGCGGCGAAGATTCTCACCGAGCATCTGATGCAGTTCGTCAGTCTGACGGATCAGGTGCTGCCTGTCAACATGACGCAGCCTGAGGACGACAAGAAAGAAAAGGTCCTCGAAATGACCATCGAAGAGCTGGAGCTCTCCGTCCGTGCCTACAACTGCTTGAAGCGCGCTGGTATTAACAGCGTGGCTGAGCTGGTGCAGCGCAACCAGGAAGACATGATGAAGGTGCGTAACCTTGGTCGTAAGTCCCTGGAGGAAGTGGAGCAGAAGCTTCAGGATCTGGGTCTGGGCCTGCGCCAGAACGAAGAATAAGACGGGGCACAACGAAGGCAGTCCCTGCCGCCCGTTCGCACTTGGGTTGGCAGAAACTGCTGGCCCGTGATAGGAGGAAATAATCCCATGGCACACCAGCGCAAACTGGGTCGCACGGCCGGTCAGCGCAAAGCGCTGCTCCGCGGTCTGGTGACGAACCTGATTAAGTATGGCAAGATCGAGACGACCGAAGCCAAGGCTAAGGAAGTTCGTCGTATTGCTGAACACTTCATCACCCTGGCGGTCAATGAGTGCGACAACACCGTGACCACCACCAAGATCACCCACAATGACAAGGACCAGAAGGTCGAACTGCAGGTGGTCAACGATGCGCCGTCCAAGCTGCACGCTCGTCGTCAGATGACCGCGTATCTGTACAACATCCCGGAAGAAAAGCAGGCGGATGAGTCCAAGCGTGAATATAAGGAGCGTACCAAGGACGTGAAGTATCCCGTTGTGGAGAAGCTGTTCCGTGAGTATGGCCCGATGTTCAAGAAGCGCAATGCCGAGAAGAACGTTGCCGGTGGTTACACCCGCATGTACAAGCTCGGACCGCGCCGTGGCGACGCTGCTGAAATGGTGCTGCTGGAGATCATCAACGTTCCCGGCACCGAAGCGACCGCTGAAGCCAAGTAATTATATCGTGACCGCACGTCACGATTGAATGTTTTCGTTTTCTTCAAGCACACATCAAGCAAGCAAAATGCCGCTTCCCTCCGCACAAGGGAAGCGGTTTTTCTGTGCTGTTCTTTTGTGAAAGGTCAGCTTGCATTTCAGCGCGAGTGGGCCCTCTCAGTCGGCTATGCCGACAGCTCTCCCAGAGGGCGAGCCAAGGGTGTGGTGGCATGCAATGCGCGATGCTCCAGGGATGTTTGGGCGGCTGGTTGGTTGTGGTGCTGGGGAACGGGTTGCTTTGGGTTGCAACGTGAAAGACCAGCTTGTGTTTCAGCGCGAGTGGGCCCTCTCAGTCGGCTATGCCGACAGCTCTCCGAGAGGGCGAGCCAAGGGTGTGGTAGCATGCAATGCGCGATGCTCCAGGGACGCTTGGTTCGGCTGGTCGGTTGTGGTGTTGGCGAACGGGTTGCTTTTGGTTGCAACATGAAAGACCAGCTTGCATTTCAGCGCGAGTGGGCCCTCTCAGTCGGCTACGCCGACAGCTCTCCCAGAGGGCGAGCCAAGGGTGTGGTGGCATGCAATGCGCGATGCTCTAGGGACGCTTGGTTCGGCTGGTCGGTTGTGGTGTTGGGGAACGGGTTGCTTTTGGTTGCAACGTGAAAGACCAGCTTGCATTTCAGCGCGAGAAAGCCCTCTCAGTCGGCTACGCCGACAGCTCTCCCAGAGGGCGAGCCAAGGGTGTGATGGCATGCAATGCGCGATGCTCCAGGGATGCTTGGTTCAGCTGGTTAGTTGTGGTGTTGGCGAACGGGTTGCTTTTGGTTGCAACATGAAAGAATGGTATGCAGTTCTACGTAAGGGGACATGAAAAGAAGCCACCCCGAAGGATTTTGCAAAACCTTTGGGGAGGCCAATTTTAATGCTTCGCTTTGGGCTGGAATATCAGCGCGGCAATGACACCGAAAAATACGGCGGCACTTATGCCGGCGGCTGTGTTCGTCAGGCCACCCGTGAATGCACCAATCCATCCGACTTCCTGAATCGCTTTTTTGACACCGGTCACAAGCGCATGCCCAAAGCCTGTTAGCGGAACACTCGCGCCGGCTCCCGCAAATTTTGCCAGTGGCCCGTATAAGCCAACGGCGCTTAATATGACCCCTGCTACAATGTAGCCGACAAGAATTCTCGCGGGCGTGATGTTCGTCTTCAGAAGCAAAAGCTCCCCGATGGCGCATAATGCGCCGCCGACAAGAAATGCTTTGATGAAATTCAGAAGAAGTGTCATCTGTCTGCCTCCAGTGCAATGGCGTGCGCAATGCCGGGAATCGCTCCGCCTTGTTGGTTGAATGTCGGGGAGAGCAATGCTCCCGTTGCCATGAATAATACCCGGTGCAGCTCGCCAGACTGGAATTGCCGCATGATGCGCCCGCAGAGGACTGCCGCTGAACAGCCACAGCCTGATCCGCCTGCGTGTACGTCCTGCTCGGGTGAGAAAATGAGCATCCCGCAGTCCACGTACCGCGCCGCATCAAGTGGCATTCCAGTTTCGGCCATGAGCGCAAGGAGCAAATCATGCCCGATTGCTCCTAAATCGCCGCTGATAATCAGGTCATAGTCCTGACATGTGCGCCCTGTGTCCATAAAGTGCCGCCGGAGCGTGTCCGCTGCCGCTGGCGCCATCGCTGCGCCCATGTTCGTTGCGTCCTTCACCGATAAATCCACAATGCGGCCGATTGTTACATGCGTCGCCCGGCAAAGCGGATGCGGCGTGTCCGTGTTCACAAGCATTGCACCAGCACCCGTCACCGTCCATTGCGCGGTCGGAGGACGCTGATTGCCGTATTCCAGGGGAAACCGATATTGCCGCTCCGCAGAACAAAAATGACTGCTGGCACAACACAGCGCACGGCGCACATATCCGCCGTCGGCCAGCATCGACGCGATGCAAAGCGTTTCCGCCATCGTTGAACACGCGCCGTATATCCCCAAAAACGGCGTCGCCAGCTTACCTGCCGCGGTTGAGGCCGCCATAATCTGATTCAGCAGGTCGCCGCCAAGCGTTACGTCCACTTGACTGGGCAATATGCCCGCTTTCTGCAAACACGTCTCCGCGGCTGTGTAGTGAAAGCGACTTTCTGCTTTCTCCCACGTTTCTTCGCCGAAAAGATCGTCGTCCACAACCTGGTCGAACTCCGCACACAACGGGCCTTCGCCTTCCTTGCGCCCGACAATTGCCGCGCTCGCGCTGATTCCAGGGCGGTTCGGCAGCACGATGGTACCGCCGGTTCGCTTCACGTCCATCGAAATTCCTCCTTTACCAGCCGATGAGCGCATACAGAATGCCTACCACGACCGACGCGCTCGTTCCCCAGACAAGCACTGGCCCGGCAATCGTGAAGAGCTTCGCGCCAAGCCCAAGCACCATGCCTTCCCGGCGGAATTCCATCGCTGGCGATACCATGGCGTTGGCAAATCCGCTGATTGGCACGAATGCGCCCGCGCCTGCATACTGCCCGATCTTATCGAACACGCCGATACCCGTCAGCAGCGCCGTCAGGAAAACAAGCACCATGCTCGCAAAGGTCGATGCGGTTGCGGGTGTCATATCCAGAAATGCCTGTCCGATTTCGATGCAAAGCTGTCCAAGCATGCAGATGACACCGCCGACCCAAAAGGCACGGAAGAGTCCCTGGCCGAGTTTGGAGGGCGGTGATATGCTTTGGACGAGGGAGGCATAATGGTCAATTTGGCGTTGGCGCTGTGGTGAGACAGGTTGTTTTTTATCGAACATGGGAAGAGGACTCCTTTCGAGGGCGTTGGAAGGAATGGGAAGGGATTGGGCGGAGACGGATTTCACGTTCAGCGGGACGAGGAGAAGGGAAGAGAGGAGAGGATTGGAGAAAAAAGCGACCTTTCAAGAAAAAACCTCCTAACAAAAAGGAAAAAGAAGAAGGAAAAGAAGGAAAAAGAAGAAGGAAAAGAAGGAAAAACTAAACACGCGGAAAAGGTAAGAGGAAAAAAGTCAACTCCATCGCGGAATGGGTGTCGAGAGGGCCAACGGCCCTTCGCGGGTCAAGGGCAGCGCCCTTGTGGGTTTGGGCAAAGCCCAACGCAACAAGAAAAGTCAAAAAACAAAGGAAAAAACCTGTTTCACAGCAAAAAGTAGCGTGCGCTCTGAAAGAGCCGCGGCGGTAAGCAAAGTCATCTACCATCGAAGCAAACAACTCGAACACCACAAGCACAACCAGCGTGCGCTCCGCAGGAGTCGCGGCGGCAAGAAAGCACAAGTTCCATCGAAGCAAACTTGCCTCCAAGGAGTTGTTTGCTGCTAATGACATTGGAGCGTGCGCGAACCCTCTCAGTCGGCTGAGCCGACAGCTCTCCCAGAGGGAGAGCCAAGTGGGGTGTGCGCGTTCAGGCGGGGTGCGCGTTTTTTGTGCGTGTGACAGTGCTGTTTGTGTGTGTGCGAGCCCTCTCAGTCGGCTGTGCCGACAGCTCTCCCAGAGGGAGAGCCAAGTGGGGGTGCGCGTTCAAGTGGGGTGCGCGTTTTTGGTGCGTGTGACAGTGCTGTTTTTGTGTGCGCGAGCCCTCTCAGTCGGCTGCGCCGACAGCTCTCCCAGAGGGAGAGCCAAGCGGGTGTGCGCTCAAGTGGGGTGCGCGTTTTTGGTGCGTGTGACAGTGCTGTTTTTGTGTGCGCGA
>CAYXHF010000049.1:7621-7870 GCA_964464815.1 uncultured Faecalibacterium sp. | reverse complement strand
GCCCTCTCAGTCGGCTGCGCCGACAGCTCTCCCAGAGGGAGAGCCAAGTGGGGAGTGCGCGTTCAAGCGGGTGTGCGCGTTTTTGGTGCGTGTGACAGTGCTGTTTTTGTGTGCGCGAACCCTCTCAGTCGGCTGCGCCGATAGCTCTCCCAGAGGGAGAGCCAAGTGGAGAGTGTGCGTTCAAGTGGGGGTGCGCTTTCTACACTAGCGCCGATTTCTCTTTTTTCATCATAACCCAATGGCGATTGA
>CAYXHF010000049.1:0-7521 GCA_964464815.1 uncultured Faecalibacterium sp. | reverse complement strand
GCTTTCTACACTAGCGCCGATTTCTCTTTTTTCATCATAACCCAATGGCGATTGAGGCCAGCACCGCGCCGAGTGCCTTTGCAATCAGAATGACGAATCGCACGGTGGTGGAAATGTCGCCTAAACGAAAACGGCGCATGAGAACAGGGGTGACCTCCAGAATTTCGCCGAGTGCGGCGGAAAGCATGCCGACGAACATGCCGCCGACGAGGATTGCGGCGACGCCGAAGCCGTCGGGAAGGCCGAACGAAAAGCGGAGCGCGTTGTGTAAGGCGGCAATCATGAGGCCGAGAAAGAGTGCGAAACCCATCAGGCGCGGGGATGCGGCGCGGAATAGGTGCTGTAAGCGAGCCGGGAGGTGCAGGACGCACCAGATGCTGCTGACGGCGACGGACATGGTTGCACCGCTGATGAGGCCGATGAGGATTGCGGGCAGGCTAGTCAATGTCCTTGCCCTCCGTTTTCTCCATGTCCTCCTGATACTCGGTGAGCTTGACTTCCAGCGGGGTTGTTTCGCTGGCGAAGGGAATTGCGTAGAAGACAGCGACACCGAGGGCGACGCCGATGCAGTAGGGGATGGTAATCAGGCGCATGTCGCTGGGCTGGTGGCCGACGATGGCCTCATAGACGTCGGCTTGTGCCTGGGGCATGTTGACATCGGCGTGAAACCAGGTCAAGCCGAGGGTGCTGCCGAGGAGGAGAATGAGCATAGCGGCGACGGTGCGGACGGGCCGGAGAAAATCGCGGCGCGGCGGCGCGATGCGGTGGATGTAGCAGACATCAGGGCCGATGAGGGAAACGTCCTCGTCGGGAAAGTGCTGCTGAAGTGCCTTGGCGACGGCGATTGCTTCGAGCTTGTAGACGCCGGGCGTATCGGGACAGTGCAGGATGCAAGCAGCGGCGTCCTTTGGGCCGATGATGCAGGCGGCGTCGGATACGCGCAGGGGAGAACCAATGTGGAGCTTCACGCGACTGCGGAGTTGAACGTAGAGCATGGTGCGGCCTCCTTTCCGGGGATGCATCCGCGAATGCGGAAGAGCGCCCGCCAGAAGCCGTCCAGCGTCCAGTCCCAGACGACAGGGGAGGCGGCGGAGGCATCCTCATCGGGAATACGGGCGAACCAGAGCGTCCAGCGCAGGAAAAACGGCACATCGGGTGCGTCGGCTTCCTCGGCAAAGGCCACGGGCGTCAACAAAATCACCAGCAGCAAAACGGCCACGACGCGCTTGAACATGCGAATCACCTCCTTGGATGTATGAAGTCAGCATGTCCGCAGGGCGGCGGATTTATGCGGATGTGTAAATCTTTTGGCTGTTCGCTTTACGGAAACGCGGATTTGTGCTACAATGGCAAATAAGAACCAATCTCGCCTGATGGGGATGGTTCGGCAAGGATGAGGCCGCAACGATAGGCGGCTCAATGAATCAGGAGGCGGTAAACCATGGAAAAATGGATGAGAAATCGTTATATGGCCGACAAGCAGGGCGTTGTCGCTGGCAATATCACGCCCGCAGGGCGCAAGCGTGGTATCGTGCTGCTGGTGCTGGCGGCGCTGCTGATTGTGTCGCTGGTGCTGAATGTGACCCTCGTGTGGCAGGCAAGCAGTACTGGTAGCCGCAATGTTGCCATGATTCAGGAGCAGTGCAAGGACGCGGTGGCCCTTTGCACCACGCTGAGCCGAACGGCCAGTTCTTCCTCGGCGGGCATCCTCGGCAAAATTCGCGCCGATGTACACGCGATTGATGTTATCAATCAGATGCAGATGTCCCGTGGTGGTGTCCAGAGTGCCTATGTGAGTGATGAGCTGATTCAGCGGATTTACACCATTCTTGATGGGTACTCCAATCAGCTGATTACCGGCATGAGCACCATGGAGGAACAAACAAATTTGTCCAGCGTATTACAGGAATTATCGCTGGCGGTGGCTGGGTTATAATGAAAAACCTCCGTGTGCATGGCATACGGAGGTTTTTTTGGCGAATATGTGGAAAAATGCATGCGAAAGGTCGTCTAATAGAGTGGCGGGTGTGTTTGCCTCGATGGAGGTAGCGCTTTATTGCCGCCGCGGCGCTTTCAAAGCACGCGCTGACGGTGCGGCGCAATGTAGCAGGTTCGTCCTGCCGCCGGAGACACGCCACCCCACTTGGCTCTCCTTCTGGGAGAGCTGTCACCGAAGGTGACTGAGAGGGCTGACGCGCGCCGATGTCGCTAGCAGCAAACAAATGCTGGGAGGCAAGATTGCCTCGATGAAGCTTGTACTTTCTTGCCTTTTTCCGCGTGTTTATTTTCCCTTTCCTTACTTTTTTCTCGGAGGTTCGTATGCGCAAATTGCTTTCTCTTCTTCTCTCACTTTTCCTTCTTTTTCCTTCCTCTGCCTTGGCTGATGCTACTACCCTCTATCAATCCTCCGAAACTGCATCCCAATCACTTTCCTTCATGAAAGCTTTCTCCCTTCCCGATGCTTTCTACTTATTTGCCTACAATAAGTCTACCTGTGAGGCCGTCCTCTATTCCTACCATCCCGGTGATGATGCCTTGACATCCTGTGCAAGCCATCTCTACCATGCCCGTGGCGTTACGACGTTCCAAGAAGCGCAGAATGCTTGTGAAGAAAATATGAGCCGTGTTCCGCTCTATCAGATGCCGGATTTGCGGTATGCAATCAGTGGCGTCGGCACGGATGGCGAGCGGCTGTATGCAATCAACCATCTCAATGGCCTGATATTCGTGATCGAGGTAACGGAGGAAGGCGTCGTGTTTGAGGATGTGGTGCAGATGGACGTGGGCGAATGGTTTGTGCGGAAGTATGAGCAAGCGGAAGGCGAAGTGATGGAGGAGCTTTGCGTACCAGATGTGCTGAGCGTGTCGGATGGGAAAATGGCATGCCTGTGCCGAGGCGCGATGCAGGATGACCTGCTGCTGATTTCACTGCTGGATGGCAGTGTGGAGCGGGTGGAGCTTGGGGAAACATGGGTGTATGAGGCAGCAGCGGGTGCACCGGGAGAGATTGTCCTGTCGTTGTATGAGCGGAAAACGAATGGTATGTCGCTTTACCGGATGCAGATGGCTGATGGCGAATTGACGTGCTTTAAGCAGAATGTACCGTCCTATGCGATGCATGGGTTGGCATGGAATGCGCAGGAGGAAGCATATTGGGTGACGAATGGCTTGACCATTCAGAGTACGAAGGACTTTGATGTGTATACGACGCGGGGAAGTCTGCCACAAAGCGGCATGTCGTTGGCGGTTGCGGGGGAGAAGTTGATTGCCTACCAGAGCAGCCAGGTATACGC
Organism: uncultured Faecalibacterium sp.; assembly: GCA_964464815.1. Lineage (GTDB taxonomy): Bacteria > Bacillota > Clostridia > Christensenellales > Aristaeellaceae > UBA11524. Next base: position 4,228 of record CAYXHF010000049.1, on the reverse strand, counting down.
GCGAACCATCAGCGGCGAGGCGCAGGAGCAACTAACGCTGATGATACGCCAAAGCGATGGCGCGTATGAGGCCATTCGGGAATTTTCGGAGCGGAATGTGGATGTGATGCTGGACGTACAGCGAAACCACAACGGGACGAGAGATGAAGTGACATCAGCGCTGGAAGACGGTACAGCGGACTTATTACTGCTTGGCGAGAATGCGCGAGAGGTGAACCCCTGGTTACTCGATGAGCTACTGGACAGCGGGAGTTGCCGGGAATTATCCGACATGCCGGAGGTTGTTCAGTACATGGAAAGCGTACATCCGGTCTTCCGCTCGGCGGTGATGCGGGATGGAAAGCTATACGGCATCGTTCGTGCGGCGTACAGCACCAGTGGCTACAACATCAACCGTGTGGTGCAGGAGGAAATGCGCCTGATGGAGGATGATATCCCCACGAATCTTGTGGATTTATGTGCCTTCATCACGAAATGGAACAACGAGTACGTGACGCAATATCCCTCTTACGTGCCGCTGGACAGCACGGAGGATTATCATGCGCGCATATTCAACCTGATGGTTTGGGACTGGATTGGCTACTGTCAGGCAAGCGACATACCGCTGACATTTGACCATCCGATTTTCCGCCAGATGCTGGAAGCGTTAGCGGCCATGGATTCCTCCGAAATTGAAAAAGCGAATCAGGTGGTCAATGAGGAGGAAAGCGACTACCGCATGCCGCTCATTTTAACGGGCGTCTACACAGTAGGAGATTTCAGCAACTACACGACAGCATCGGGCGACCGGACGCTGATTCCCATGACGCTAACGGCAGACACGTCCTTTCTACATGCAATCACGGAGCTGGAGGTGGTGCTTTGCAGCGCAAACACGGACAATACAGTCCTGGCGGAGCGGATGCTGAACGAAATCATCACGATGATGCCGGAGGTCAATCGGCACGTTCTGATTACCGGCTGCACGAGCGGTGTGGAGCGGAGCAACTACAGCAACCATGCGGATACATACGAATCCTCGCTTGCGGCCTTAAAGCGTCAGATGGAGAAAGCGCCCACGTCACGGAAATTATATTTTGCCAATCAAATTGCGCATATGGAAGCGGAATACCACTACCTCAACGGTCAGTTTCGCTGGAGCATTGCGCCCAAAACGGTGGAATTATATCAGGAAGTGATTCTTCCGGCGTGTTATTTACGCCGTCCGGCGGTGGTGGAGGTTGGCGACACAGGGGAAACCTTTAACAATCTCTGCAAGGAGTATTTGCGTGGTGATTTATCAATGGATGCATTCATTGAGGAGGGAAACTTGCTTTTAGAAAAGTAAGGGAAAATGGTTGCTTTTTTCTGATTGAGCTGTTTTCAATTACGGTTTTGTAAGCAAGAACCAGAGGGCTTTCCGGTCGCCCTCTGGACTCCTTCGGCGCTCGACTTTTTTTGTAGTTGGATTTTTTTGATAGAGGATGCGGAGGTTGAGTTTTTTCTTGTAGCTTGAAATGAAGAGCGGCAACCAAGGGGCTTTCCGGTCGCCCCTTGGAATCCTTCGGCGATCGACTTTTTTGTAGTTGGATTTTTTTGTGGAGGATGCGGAGGTTGAGTTTTTTCTTGTAGCTTGAAATGAGAATCGGCAACCAAGGGGCTTTCCGGTCGCCCCTTGGAACCCTTCGGCGCTCGACTTTTTTTGTGGTTGGATTTTTTGTGGAGAATGCGGAGGTTGAGTTTTTTCTTGTAGCTTGAAATGAAGAGCGGCAACCAAGGGGCTTTCCGGTCGCTCCTTGGAACCCTTCGGCGGTCGTCAACGGTGGCGCCTCTTTGCCGAGGCCTTTCTGCCGCGGAGAAAGCCGGAGAAACACTTATGACCAGCTGGAAGGAAAAAACTACCTTGAAAAATTGATCACAAGTCTCACTTTTCCTGAAAGTCAGTATTGAAGAAATCCATTCTCCAATACTGACTTTCTTTTGCTCTGTTCGCCTTCCTTTTGCCACAAAACCGATGTATAATGAATCCGAAAGAAATAAAGGAGGAATTGACGATGGAAATTCAGATTCGGTATCATGAGGGCGCGGAACCAATCGAAATTCTGGAACAGGGCGATTGGATTGACCTGAAGGCCGCTGAAACAGTGACCATGAAGGCAGGGGAGTTCCGGAAAATCTCCCTCGGCGTGTCCATGAAGCTTCCCGAGGGGTATGAGGCGCATATCGTCCCGCGTAGCTCAACCTTCCGGAAATGGGGCATCATACAGGTGAATTGCATGGGAATCATTGATAATAGCTATTGCGGTGATGATGATATTTGGGGGTATCAGGTGCTGGCGATGCGCGATACCACCATTGAGCGTGGCGATCGAATCTGCCAGTTCCGCTTGATGAAAAAGATGGAAAAGCCGGAGCTGATTACGGTGGAGCACCTGACCGGGCCGAACCGTGGTGGCTTTGGAAGCACGGGAACGAAGTAACGCATGAAGAAACGGAAAAAGACGCGACGCCCGGTGCGGAAAAAGCAACAGCACGCTGGCGCATTCCAAACGGGTGTCGTTTGTGTCCTGATGGGCCTGTTTCTGGTGCTGCTGGCAGCCATGATGGAGCATCCCGAAATCGGGCGTGTGCAGGAATGGCCTGTCTGGCAGATGAAGCCCGTGCAGCAGCTTCTGAGCAGCCTGTCTGGCTGGGAAAAGCGTGATGACGGCATGGTGCAAATGCCTTCCGCGCAAAGTAGCGGCCTGACGGTGCATTTCCTGGATGTTGGTCAGGCAGATGCGGCGGTGCTGCTCTGCGACGGCCATGCCATGATGATTGATGGCGGAAATGCGGCAGATAGCCAATTTGTCTATGCCTACCTGACGAAAACGCTGGGGCTGAATCAGCTCGATACCGTGATTGCCACACATCCGCATGAGGATCATATCGGTGGCTTGTCGGCGGCGCTGAATGCGTGTCGCGTGGGGAAGGTGTATTCGCCTGCTGTCACATGGAATACGAAGGTGTTTGCGTCGTTGGAGAAGTACGCCGGTCAGCAGGGCTTGTCGTTGACGATACCGCAAAAGGGCGAGCGATTTTCTTTGGGAGAGGCAGTCGTCACCTTTCTGTCGGATGGACAGGGCTTTTCGGGAACGAATGATATGTCCCTTGTCGTGCGCGTGGATTATGGCGCAACGTCCTTCCTGTTCACCGGCGACGCAGAATGGGACGCGGAGCATGCACTGCTCTCAGATGGTGCAAACCTATCCTGTACGGTGCTGAAGGTTGGTCATCATGGGAGCGAAACATCCACCTGCTATGCCTTCCTGCGGGAAATCATGCCGCAGTATGCCGTGATTAGCGTTGGCAAGGGAAATTCCTACGGTCATCCGGCGGAAAGCACCATCAGCCGCTTGCAGGATGCAGGGGCGAATATCCTCCGCACGGATGAAAGCGGTACGATTATTTGCCATAGCGATGGCGATCAGGTGAGATTTACAAGTCCGTAATCCATGGGAGAGACGGCAGCTGGAACGCCTTTGCGCGGAGTACATCGGCCTGTCGCCCAAGAAGCTCGGCGAGCTGGTGCGCTATCAGTCGGTTTGGCAGCAGGTGAAGCTGGGGTGCATTCTGTTGCTATGCGCCAAAAAGGACAGGAAAGAAAAAATCGTCCCGCAAAAGCGAAAGGTGACGGAAAAAACAGAAAAATATCCGCAAAACCCTTGAAATTCGTACATTTTTCGCTTGACAAAGAGCCGGTTTTATAGTAGAATGTTTGATGGCATCAATAGCTCCGCTTGCCCCGGAAACTATTGAAACACCCGCGGTGACATGCGACCATCATGTTGTACCGCACACACATAGAGAACCATCACTTAGGGAGGAAAAACCTTTGAAGACGTTCATGCCGAAAGCGGCTGACATTACCCGTCAGTGGTACGTTGTCGATGCCGAGGGTCAGGTGTTTGGCCGTGTGGCCAGCCAGGTCGCGAACATCCTTCGCGGCAAGAATAAGCCGATTTACACCCCCAATGTGGATACCGGCGATTATGTCATCATCATCAATGCGGATAAGATTGTTATGACCGGCAAGAAGCTGGATCAGAAGATTTATTATCATCACACCGGCTATGTCGGCGGCCTGAAGGAAACCAAGTACCGCAAGCTGCTGGCTGAGAAGCCCGAATTTGCAATCCGCCGTGCTGTCGTGGGCATGCTGCCCAAGGGACCTCTGGGCCGTCAGATGGCCAAGAAGCTCAAGGTGTAC
>CAYXHF010000048.1:0-14886 GCA_964464815.1 uncultured Faecalibacterium sp. | reverse complement strand
TTCGAAAGAGCCGAATAAAACGAGACGAAGTCTCCCCTTCGCAGGTCAAGGGCAGTGCCCTGCTGGGGTCTGGGGTAAAACCCCAGAAGTGCAATCCCAAAAGCGCACTCAAAGAAACGCGTCCATTTCGTCGAGGAAGGCGTTGAGGTTCTCGTCGGAGTATTCGATTTCGGAGGAGAACATCCGCGTGACGTTGATTTCGTCCGGGTAGAGCGCAAAAAGGTGCGCGATGAGCAGGCCCGAGGTGGCGCAGAAGAGGACGCGGTAGGGTAAGTCGTCGTAGAGAAGGGCGTCGGGTAGATGACGGTGAAGGAGGTAGACGACGAATTGCTCCACCCAGAGCGCGTTGACGTCGGGGAAATGGTCGCTGACGTGTGCAAGACGGGTGAGCATGTCTGTCCAGCTGGGGTCGAGACGCTCAAGCGTGAGGAGAAAATCGGCCCAGTCCTTGATAGAACGATTTGGTAGGGCGTGACCAACGGCGGCGCAGAGCGATTGGAGACGATGGAGAATCGACTGGTCGCGCCGCTGCATGATGGTGATGAGCTGATTGCGTAGGGAAAGAAGCGTGGCTTCTTCCTCGGAGAGGGAGGCCAGGCCGGGCGTGCCGCTGAGAAAGTGCCAGCGCATGGGCGCTTCGTGATGGAGCGTCAGGGCGGCGGCCTCCTCGCAGCAAAGACCGAGGCCAACTTCTGTGAAGGTGCTGAATTCGTTCCGGTAACGCGGATGATCGCGGCAAATCTGGCATAGCGCATCCTCGCCGCAAGCGCAAATGAGGTCGCAAAGGCCACTGGAGGCAAGGAAGGGACAGCGCTCATCCTCCGATAGGCGGAAGAAAGCGCCGTCCTCGCTGTCCTCAATGGCGCTTTTCAGACGGTCGGCCATCGGGCCGGTCATTTGGGCGTAGCGCGAACGCGTTTCGGGGTCAATGTCGATTTCCCAACCGCGACAGCAGGTGTGCAGGCACTTGTCGGCCTTGCAGTGGAATTGCTCATAGATGGTCGGGACGCTGATGATGTCAGGCATAGAAATGCTCCCAGATGGAGGCGGCAAAGGCGCGAATGGCCATGTCGTCGGGATTTTCCCAGAGACGCGCGGTGAGGAAAATGGTGCCGTCCTGCTCGTAGAGGATGCCCAGACGCTTGCAGCGCTCGGTGTTGTCAATCATCTGTACAGCAGGGTGCACTTCGCCGGGCAGCTCCTGACAATGCGCGACTTGCAGGATGCTGTACCATGCGGGCGTGGTGTAATCCTCCTTGGCGAAATGGGTGAGAAGCGGTGACGTGGTGTCAATGGACAGACCCAGCGTGCCGACCGGCCAGGGCTTCTTCATGCTTTCGCTGATGGAACGGAACATGGGGTAGCACCAGAAGTCGGTGCAGTATTCCGCAGGCAGCTGACCGTCAGCAGCGGGAATCACCAGCGCGGGCGCGCCAAGTGATTGCGCATCGGCAGGAGAAGAGACGAAGGCAACACGCTTGCCGTCCTTTTCGATGCCGTCGCGGGTGATGCGGATGTCCTCCTGCGGGAAAATCCAAATCGGATAGTGGTTGCATGTGCCGTCGGGCAGGGCAAGGCGCAGGGTGAGGCTGGTGACGCCCGTGCCAATGTACGGCAGGAGCTGCGTACCGGAAATGACGACGGAAACAGGGTCGCTCAGACGCGAAACGCATGCGCCGAGGGCGAATTCGCCGGAAAGGGGCAGGGCGGTGTCGCCTTGCAGGACGATGTAGGTGCAGGTGCTGTGCTGCTTGCCGGCCTGGCATTCGCTGAGTTGCACCTGGAAGCAAATGTCCTCGCCAGCAGAGAACACAAAGCGGTCGAATTCGCCCAGCACAACGGTGTCGGAGCAGAATTCGCGCCACTGGTCGGGTGTCACAAGGCCCTTGCTCTCCATCAGCGCATTCAGCACGCCAACAAGCGCTGTGCCCTGGCCGGAGAAGTCCTGCAAATCAAGCAGCTGGAAGCCGGAAAGCTCCTTGGTGCGCAGGAAGGCTTCCAATTCGCGTTTGTAGCAGTCAACGGCCAGATGACCCGCCTGACGGAAGAAACGCTCGTGATCGTCATACAGCCCGGCGTCCATCAGGCGTTGCTGGAAGACTTGCAGATTGCGCGGCTGAAGCGGGCCGGTGTAGTGCGGGATTTCGGAGAAATCGGGGTAGAATTCATACTGGCCGACCTCGTGGGAAATCACGGGCACCTGCGGAATGAAGGCTTCGGCGGATTCGGCATCGACTTCCTTCACACCCGTGCCGTACTGAATCAGCACCTTGCCGGAGGTGCCAGCGGTGGAAAGCGTTTCAGGCGCAATCATGGCGTCGTAGTTGCGGACGGATTCCGGTGCGGTCTTCTGGACGATGCCCTGCGGCGCGTCGCACATGGCGTAGCTGCCACGGATGAGACGGTCACCACTCAGGCGAACGCCGACAAACAGGTCGTCCTCCTCCAGAACGTCCGGCACCCACTGGAAATTGTTCGAGCCGCAGACGTAGAACTTCGTGGGATCGGCCTGGCGGTAGTCATGCAGCATCTGATTCATGACGCGCTTGCTGCCCCATAGCTCATTGCCCAAAGAAAGGATGATGAAGGACGGGTGCGAACCGAATTCGCGGAGCATGCGCAAGCCCTCCTGATAGAGGAATTCACGCTCGGCGGCATCGTAGCCATCTTCACCTTCCTCGGCAATCGTGCCCCAGAAAGGCAGCTCCGGCTCCATGTAGATGCCCAGCATGTCCGCAGCGGTGAAGGCCGCATCCGGCGGGCAGGAGGTGTGATAGCGATAGTGGTTGATGCCGTAGGACTTGGCAATGGACAGCACACGCAGCCATTCGTCCACATCGGTCGGTGCAGCACCGGTCAGCGGGAAGAGCAGACCGTCGTGCTTGCCGCGCAGGAAGACCTCCTCGCCATTGATGAGCAGGCGGCGCCCTTGACGGCGCAAATCGCGCAGACCGAAGGACGCTTCGTACACATCGCCGTCCAAATCAATCTGGATGCGGTGCAGCACCGGGTGATATTCATCCCAAAGCGCCTCCGAGCCACGAAGAGGACACTCGCCGGACAGAATGCCGCCGGAATAGGGCAGCAGATGCTCCTGCTGGTCGGGCAGGGTGATGCCAGCCACGCCGGAGGAGGCGCCGATGACCTGCGCATGGACGCGCAGTGCGCCATGTGTGAGGTCGGGCTGGAGCGTCAGGTGCTGGAGCAGGGTGTGCGCCACAGTCAGGCTGATTTCACCGGTGATGCCGTTCCAGTTGCTCTGGGTGTCAGGGCTGGTCAAATGGCCACCACGGGTCGGATAATCGGTGTTGTCCACACGGATGATCAGGGTATGCTCGCCGGGCGTCAGGGCCGGCAGGAGGTAGCGGTGCGGCGTGCAAAGGCTTTCCTGATGGCCAAGGTCGTGGCCGTCCAGATAGACGGTGGTCTTGCGGGTGCGCTCAAGGGTGAGCAGCACCTGCTGATCCTGCCACTGTCCGGCGGTGAAGGTGCGCATGAACCATGCGTAGCCCTCAAACTTGTATGCGTCGGTCAGATAGCCTGTTTCGCTGGCTGGATTCTTCGGGCCAAGCGCGGCCTGTGCGGTCGTACCGGGCAGGGAAATTGTATCGGGAAAGACAGTCGGCAGGACGGCAGATTTCTCTGCATCCAGCAGCACATGCCACGTGCCGCTTAAATCAATATGCATCATGGTGCAAAAACCTCCCTTATATCCATATCGTCAATGACGGTAAAATGCGTGAAATCGCGCGACCAGCGCGTAAGCATCGAAGGCGCGGAAATGGCAATCCGGCCAAAGCGCCGTTCCCGGATGGAGTCGGCTGGCGTGCTGGTGCAAAGCTGTGCGGCCGTGGCGGCACTTTGGTGATAGCAGGTCATCAGGCGCTGGAAGGCACGCGGCATGGTCAGCACCGAGCCGGCCAATGTGCCATCGTGCAGACGCGCCTGCGCACCACGAACTGTCACGGCCTGACCGCCGAGGGTGTATTCGCCGTCCGGCATACCAGCGGCCTCCATGCTGTCGGTGATGGCTACCGCACGCGTGGCACCCTTGCAGTGCAGGAGCATGGCAAGCGCATCGTCATGCACATGAACGCCATCGGCAATGAACTCCGCATACAGGCGAGAATCCGTCAGGGCAGCACCAGGAACACCGGGCGCACGATGCGAAAACGGCGTTTGTGCGTTGAAGGTATGCGTGACGCGGCTGGCGCCCCAGGTGGCGGCAGCATGCACCTGCTCACAGGTGGCGGCGGTGTGGCCGATGGAGACGGCAATGCCGCAAGCGGTGGCACGGCGAATGAAGTTCTCCGCGCCCGGCAGCTCCGGCGCAAGCGTGATGACGCGAACGACAGATGTGTCTCCACCTGTTAAATGCAAAAATGCATCCCAGCTGGGCGCAAGAAAGAATTCCTTGCGCTGCGCACCGGCTTTGTCCGGCGCAAGAAAGGGCGCCTCCATGTGTGCGCCAAGGACACGGGCGCTGTGTGGGTCGGGCGCATCCATGACGCGGCGAATGGCGGTAAGGACGTGGCGTGTATCCTCCATGCTGGCGGACATGGTGGTCGGCAAAAAGGCCGCGACACCCTGCTGATACAGCGCCCTGGCCATGGCACGCAGGGCAGCTTCTCCCTGCATCACATCGTGGCCGAGGTAAGCGTGGATGTGCGTGTCCACAAAGCCGGGCAGCACCCAATCGCCCGCAAGCTCCAAAACGGTTTCGCCGTCACGCGGGGAAAGCGTTGGCGCGATGTCGGTGATGATGCCCTTCTCCGCACGCAGACAAAGCGGCGAGGAGAAATCGCCGTCCAGAAAGAACAAACCGTTTGTCAGCAGCAATGGAAAAACGCTCCTCTCAGCACTTTCTCAGCAATTTTTCATGGAATCATTATAGCGGAAAGAAGGTTTTTTTTCAATCAATGCAGAACACCTTATAGGCAGAAATTCAGAAAAACTGCCACGCGAACGAAAGAAAAACAGGATTTGTTGCATTTTCTTTTTTATTTGTTCACATTTGGCTCAAATTCGTGGTGTATACTATCTGCTGACTGGTTCAAAGGAGGAGGATGACGATGTCTTTTTTTACTCGATTGCAAATGGCGATGAACCGCTGGATGCAGGGGCGCAATGGCCCGGATGAGCTGGGTCTTTCCTGCCTGATTGGCGCGATTGCTTTTAGCGTCCTGTCGATGTTTGGGGTGCCGCTGACAGCACTGCTCTCCACGGTATGCTATGTATATGCGATTTTCCGCATGATGAGCCGCAATATTGCCAAGCGTCATGACGAAAACCGTCGCTACCGCGAAATCACGGGCAAGTGGCAGACGGAAATCCGTCAGTTTATGCTGCGCATGAAGGGCATGAAAACGTACAAGTACTTCCGCTGCCCGCATTGCAAGACGCGTCTGCGTCTCAAGCGCGGATGCGGCCCGAAGCACATCACGTGCCCCAAGTGCCATCAGGAGTTTGACGAAAGGGCGTAAAAAAATATGTTCGGTTATGTCAGACCCTGTGTGGAATCCCTATCGGAGGAACAAAAAGGCCGCTACCGCGCGTGGTATTGTGGCTTATGCCAATCCCTGGGCGAACGGCATGGCTTTCGTGGACGCATGACGCTGACGTATGACATGACGTTCCTGGCGCTGTTCCTGTCGGCACTTTACGAGCCGGAGGAAAAGCAGGGCAATATGCGCTGCCTGCCGCACCCGAAGGAGGCACATGCCTTTGTGCGCACGGAAATGACGGATTATGCCGCCGATATGACCGTTGCGCTGGCCTACTTCAAGGCGCTGGACGACTGGCAGGATGATCGCGCCCTGACCGGCGGCATGACTGCGCAGCTGCTCAAAAAGCGCTATGCGGTGGTCAAAAAGCAATATCCGCGCCAGTGTGCCGATATCGAAGCCAATTTGCAGGCGCTCTCGCAGGTCGAAGCGGCAAAGGCCACTGCGGCTGATGCGGCGGCCAATTGCTTTGGGGCGCTGATGGCATCGCTCTTTGTGAAGAAAGAGGACTACTGGACGAATGCGCTGGCGCAATTCGGTGCATCGCTGGGCCGGTTTGTGTATATGGTGGATGCGGCCTGTGACTATGATGCGGACAAGAAAAAGGGCAGCTACAATCCGGTGGTTGAGATGCAGCATCAGCCGGAGGACATGCGGGAGCTGTTGGCCATCCTGCTGGGGGATGCCTCGGCGGCCTTTGAAGCATTGCCGATTGTCACGGATGCGGACATTCTGCGCAATATCCTCTACGAGGGCGTTTGGCAGGGGTACAACGAAGCCCTGCACCGCCGTGAGGAAAAGAACAAAAAGCATCATGCGAAAAATGAAACGGATGGGGAGGATTCCCCGGTGAAAGGAGGCTGACGCGCTATATGGTGACCAATCCACATCAGGTGCTGGGCGTATCAGAAGGCGCCAGCCAGGACGAAATCAAGCGCGCCTATCGTCGCAAGGCCAAGGAGTGCCATCCTGATTTGCATCCCAATGACCCCAATGCGGCAAAGAAAATGAATGAGCTGAATGAAGCATACGATATGCTGATGAATCCGGAAAAGTATGCCAAGCGCCAGCAGCAGCAGAATCCGTATGGCGGGAATCCGTATGGCGGGAATCCGTATGGCGGGAGCTCGTATGGTGGAAGCGCGTATGGCGGAAATCGCTATGGTGGACAGCAGGGCGGTTCGTATGGCGGAAATTCGTATGGTGGAGGCCAGTACGGCGGTCAGGGTAGCTATCAGGGTGATCCGTTTGCGGATTTCTTTGGCGGGTTCGGTGGCTTTGGCGGCTTTGGTGGATACCAGTCGCAGGTGCCGCCGCCGCAGGAGCAAGCGGGTGACAGCGATGCCGTTCGTGCGGCCATTCGCGATATTCTGGCCGGGCGGTATCAAAACGCATGCATCGTGCTGCAAAATGTACCCAGCACGGGCCGCAATGCCCGCTGGTATTATCTCTCCGGCGTGGCCAACCATGGCGCGGGCAACACGATTCAGGCGGTGGAGCATATGAGCCGCGCCGTGCAGCTCAGCCCGAACAACAACACGTATCAGACGCTGCTGCGGCAATACAAGCAGGCCGGGCAGACATATCAAACAAACGCATCCGGCTACAACACGCGGGCGATGGATCCGTCCCGCCTGTGCATGAATTTGTGTCTGGCGCAGATGTTCTGCACGTTCTGCTGCCGGTGCTGATTTTCAAAACAAAAAAGGTGAAATGACATGGGCAAGATTATCGGTATTGACCTGGGTACAACCAACAGCTGTGTTTCCGTCGTGGAGGGCGGCACGGCAACGATTATCCCCAACGACAAGGGTGAACGCACCACGCCCTCGGTTGTGGCGTTTCTGGACAGTGGCGAACGCCTCATCGGCAGCGCGGCAAAGCGTCAGGCGGCGGTGAATGCTGACCGCACGATTGCCTCCGTCAAGCGCTACATGGGCACGGATTGGCGCAAGAATATTGCCGGCAAAACCTACACGCCGCAGGAAATCAGCGCCATGATTCTGCGCAAGCTCAAGGAGGACGCGGAAAGCTACCTGGGCGAAAAGGTGACGGATGCGGTGATTACCGTACCGGCCTACTTTGGCGATATTCAGCGTCAGGCGACGAAGGACGCAGGCCGCATCGCCGGACTGAACGTGCGCCGCATCATCAACGAGCCGACCAGTGCCGCACTGGCCTACGGTCTGAACAACGGCGCACCGCAGAAAATCATGGTGTACGACCTTGGTGGCGGTACGTTTGACGTCTCCGTTATCGAAATCGGCGAGGGCGTCATCGAAGTGCTGGCGACCTGCGGCGACAACCATTTGGGCGGCGACGACTTTGACGAACGCATCGTCCAGCATGTATGCGCCACCTTCCAGAAGGAACACCGCAGCGACCTGCGCAGTGACGCGGCGGCGATGGTGCGCGTCAAGGAGGCCGCTGAACAGGCCAAGAAGGAGCTTTCCGTCACGGAAATGACCAGCATCAGCCTGCCCTTCATCAGCACGGTAGGCGGTCAGGCCGTCCATCTGGACATGACGCTGACGCGCGCGAAGTTCAACGAGCTGACCGCTGACCTCGTTGCACGCACGGAAGGCCCTGTGCGCTCGGCGCTCAGCGATGCGGGCATTGCCGCCAGTGAGCTGGGCAAGGTGCTGCTGGTTGGTGGCTCGACGCGCATTCCGGCCGTACAGGAGAAGGTGCGCCAGCTGACCGGCATGATGCCCAGCAAGAACATCAATCCCGACGAGTGTGTGGCGCAGGGCGCGGCCATTCAGGGTGACACCCTTGGCGGCAGCACGACGCTGACGAACTCCACGGGTCTGCTCCTGCTGGACGTGACGCCGCTTTCCCTTGCCATTGAGACGGTTGGCGGTGTGGCGACGCGTGTGGTGGAACGCAACTCAACCCTGCCGGTTCACTACCAGCAGGTATTCACCACGGCGGGCATGTTCCAGTCGTCGGTAGAAATCAACGTCCTACAGGGCGAACGTCCGATGGCACGCGACAACAAGAGCATCGGCAAGTTCCGCCTGAAGGGCATTCGCCGCGCCATGGCAGGTGTGCCGAAAATCGAAGTGACCTTCGACATTGACACCAACGGCATCCTGACCGTTTCTGCACGCGATCAGGACACGGGCCGTGCGCAGTCCATCACCATCACGGCCGACAACAAGATGAGTGAGGAAGAAATTCAGCAAGCCATCCGCGACGCGGAGCAATACGCCGCACAAGACGGTTTCCGTCGTGAGCTGATGGAGACGCTGAATCAAGCACAGCAGCAAGCGAACCTCGTCAGCGCCGCCCTCGGCCAATGCCAGAAGCAGCTCGACAAGGACGAAAAGAAGCGCGTCAAGGACGACGAAGCCGCCCTGCGCCGCCTGATTGGCAAAGCCAAGCCCGATAAGATGACGCAGGACGACCTGAGCGCCATCAAGGCCGCGATGGACACGCTCAGCGCCAGCAGCGCGCATCTGCTGAGCCTGTATCAGCCGCAGAATGGGGAACAGTAAGCGTAAGAGAATAGGAACAGTGTGTTGACATACTGTGGATAAAAATATCGCGCCAGCCGGACAAAGGGGAGAAAAAGTCCGGTAGGCGCGATTTTGCTGAGATAAAACCTTTGCAACACATACGGACTCCTTCAAAAAAGGCGATTCCGAAGGGTTCCAAGGGGCGATCGGAAAGCCCCTTGGAAGTAGCAAACAAAGAGAAGCTGCAACGGAGAAAGCCAAGCAATTTTCTCAAACCATGCTTGTCCCTTTCAAAACCCATTTCGCGAGGAGGCTTGACTTTTTTCCTTGGGGAGTTTCCGCGTGTTTATTTTTTTGATATTTCGTTGGGGTGTTGCGAAAAAGTTAGAAAAATGGTATAATTCTGTTGAAAAGCAGACCAAATTGAAAGGGTGTGTAGCATGAAGGTATTGGTGACTGGCGCACAGGGAATGCTCGGTCGTGATGTGGTGCGTGCCTTGCGCGAAAAACGCGTGAGCGTCGTCGGTGTCGATAAAAATGATTTTAATATCCTCGATGCTGTGGCAGTGAAAGCGTATGTTGAAAAGGAAAAGCCGGATGCAATTATCCATTGCGCTGCTTATACAAATTTGTTGAAGGCGGAAACAGAACCGACCTTGTGTATGGATACCAATGCAACGGGTACACTCAATGTGGTGCGCGCGGCATTGTCCATTAGCGCAAAGATGATGCTCGTGTCGTCGGCGGAGGTTTTCGGCGCAGAACCGGATGTCGTACATCAGGTGTCCGATAAAACCTGCGCGGCGAATGTCTATGGCCTGTCGAAGGTGCAGGCTGAGGAGGCACTGCGGGCGCTGATGACGCGCTACTTCATCGTGCGCACGGGCTGTATGTTCGGCTCGGGTGAGGATGGACAGATTCGTGATATTCTGGATGCGGCGCGTGACCATCAGAAGATTACCGTGTCCGATGATTTGATGGCCTGCCCGACGTATACGATGGATCTGGCGCGTGCGATGGCGAATTTGATTCAGACGGATAAGTTCGGTATCTATCATCTGGTCAACGAGGGAGAATGTAACCTGGCGACGCTGGCCTCGTCTGTGCTGAATATGACGGGTAGTCGTTGCCGGATTCAGCCGGTGAGTGGCTATCGCGGCGCAGTGGGCGTGCATCATCCGTCCAATGTGCGCTTGCAGAATAGCGCCAATGATACCTTCCTGCGCATGCCGCGCTGGGAGGATGCACTGAATCGCTGTCTGGACGAAATTCAGTAAGAAAAGTGGCACACCCCGAAGGCAGAAAATCTGCAAACAGGGTGTGCCACTTGTTTTGGTATGAATAAGGATTACACAGCGGAGGACAGGCCGTGCTTCACGCGGTCGTGCTCTTCGGCGCGCTTGGCGTTGTTGAAGCGATCCAGCGTGCCCACCAGATAGCCGGTGATGCGGCGGATGCGCTGGAAGGGCACCGTGCCGAAATCGTAGGACAGCTCCACCTCGTCGCCATCCAGCGTAATATCCATGTGCAGCGGTTCACGGTTGTACTTGAGGCGCACATGCTCCACATACGCATCCATTTCGGCCTGAGACATCGTTCCGTTCTTGACATTGACTACACAGCACATTGTCGGGTACCTCCTATAATATGTAATGGAAATTCGAGGAGAATTGGTGACGAAAATATCTAAATCTTGTGGTTACATGGCGCAAATACACCAAGAAATCACAAGATATTGTTTCAACGTCTGCTATTATACCACGAAATGTCGTTTTTGCAAGGGGAACAGAGAAATAAAATTGCAGGGCTTGATACGGCATAGAAAACGCATGCTATGTAGGGGCAATAGGCGAACACGACCGCCTTGCCCATTGTCAGAAGGGGCTTTTTCTGCTATACTAATTGAATGAGAAAAACGAAAGGATGACGGCCATGGAGGAGCAAAAGCGGCGGCACCGCCCGGTATGGGCCATGCTGCATGACGCGTCGAAGCGATACAGCGGCCACATGCCCGGCCACAAGGGCATATCGCCGTATGGCGCAAGCAACCTGTACGCGCTGGACACGACGGAAATTCCGGAGACGGATGACCTCTACGAGGCGCAGGGTGCATTGAAAATGGCCATGGATGCTTATGCCGCGGCGGCAGGTGCGGCGAAAACGCTACTGCTGCATAATGGCTCGACGGTCGGCATTCATGTGATGCTCCAGCTGTGGGCGAAGGAAGGCGATACGGTCATTTTGCCGCGCAATGCGCATTTGTCGGCCGTCAATGCCTGCGTGCTTGGCGGCATGCGCGTGGTATGGCTGCCAGTGGCCTGCACGGAGGACGGCTATTGCTATGTCCGGATGGAACAGGCGCTTTCTACGCTGGCGGCACATCCGGAGGCGAAGGCAATGCTGCTGGTGCGGCCGGATTACTACGGCGGTGCGATGCGCGATGCGGATTTCCGGTGCGTGGCAGAAAAGGCACATGCGCAGGGAACGAAAATCGTGGTCGATGAGGCGCACGGAGCGCTCTTCCCATGGCAGAAGGAAATGACGTCTGCGGGTGCGCTCGGCGCGGATGCGTGGGTGCAGTCGGTTCACAAGACGCTCCCTGGCCTGACGGGCAGTGCGGTACTGCATTTGCATCATGCGCAGGATGAAAATCGTGCGTGGATGCTATTGCGCCGGGAGCAAACCTCCTCGCCATCCTTTTTGCTGATGATGTCCATTGACGACAGTCGGGCATGGATGCAGGAATGCGGCCAGGCACGGCTGGCAACCATCGTCTCGGCGGTGGAGCAGGTGCGCGTGGCCCTGCGCGAAACGCCCTACCGGGATGCACATGCAATGTGGCAGACGTTACCGGTGGTCTTTGACCCGATGCGGCTTGTCCTCTGGGCACCACAGGGTGGCCATGTGTTACAGCAGCTGCTGCGGACGAAGGGCTACGACGTGGAAATGGCGGATGAACAGCGCGTGGTGATGCTCTTTTCGCCCCTGAGCAGGGTGGAAGAAATCCTGATGCTGCCGGAGCTACTGCAAGGGCTACCAGTGGAAAGCCGAAATTTCCCTGCGACCGATGCACTATTGCCGATTCCACAAAGCGTCATGACGCCACGTCAGGCGGCCATGGCCGAGGAAAAGCTTGTGCCGCTGGCAAGTGCGGAAGGATGCGTGTCTGCCGTGGCGGCGGGCATTTATCCACCGGGCATTCCGCTGGTGTGTCCCGGAGAAAAAATCACAGCAGATATAATCAAACGATTGCAAGCCGCCGGAGCGCAGGAGCGATTCGGCGTGGAAGGAGATTGCCTGCGGTGCGTAAATGTGTAATTTTTGATTTGGATGGAACGCTGACACAGTCAGAAGAAGGAATTTGGAACTGCGTGCGCTATGCGGCGCAAAAGATGGGCTTTGAGGAGCCGGATGCCGATACGCTGCGCAAATTCATCGGGCCGCCGCTGGCCTACTCCTTTGTGGAATACATGGGCATGGGTCAGGAACAGGCGCTGGAAGCAGTTCGGTGCTATCGCGAACGGTATGAGGACGTAGGTCTTTTTGAAAACCGCGTCTATCCGGGCATTCGCCGTCTGCTTCGCCTGCTGCGCGAAGCGGGTTGGTACATCGGCATTGCAACGGGCAAGCCGCAGGGCTCCTCGGAACGCATCATTGCCCATTTCGGGCTGGGAAAATTCATCGACAAAATCGTCGGCCCGGTGGACGGTCGCGGTGCGGACAAGGAGCAGCTGATTCGTCAGGCGCTCCCGGAGACATACGACATTGCGTGGATGGTCGGCGATCGCCGCTTTGACATGGAAGGCGGCAAGAAGGTCGGCATTCGCACCATTGGCGCTGGTTACGGCTACGGCAGCCGTCAGGAGCTGGAGGAAAGCGGATGTGATGTCTACTGTCAGACGGTAGAGGATATCATCCAGTTCCTCTGCCCGGATGCAAAGATGCCGCGCGGCACGTTCCTCTCCATGGAAGGCATGGACGGCAGTGGCAAGACGACCCAGATGATGGCGCTGACGGATGCGCTGGATCGCTACGGCTTTGAGGTGCTGCGCAGTCGCGAACCCGGTGGCTGTGAAATCAGTGAGAAGATTCGCGCCCTCCTGCTCGACCCGGCCAACAGCGCGATGGACGATGTGACCGAGGCCATCCTCTATGCGGCGGCGCGTGCGCAGCATGTGCGTCAGGTGGTGCGTCCGGCGCTGGAGGACGGCAAAATCGTGTTGTGCGATCGCTTTCTGGATTCCTCCGTGGCCTATCAGGGCGGTGGACGCCAGCTGGGCGTGGATACGGTGCTGGACATCAACCGTCAGGCCGTTGCAGGTACGATGCCCGAAATGACCATCTATCTGGAAATCAGCCGTCAGGAGGCGATGCGCCGTCGCGCGGCCAGCAGCAAGCTCGACCGCATGGAACAGGCGGAGGACGCCTTCCATCAGCGGACGGAGGATACCTACCACGAACTGATACGGCGCGAACCGGCGCGTTTCCTGGTGGTGGACGCAACGAAATCAGCAGAGGAAATCAGCCGTGAGGTGGCGCAGAAGGTCATCCAGCGGCTTATGGAGGCAGAAGCGTGAGCGAAAGAATCGTAGTGGGCATGTCGGGCGGCGTGGATTCGTCCGTGGCGGCGTTGCTGCTCAAACAGCAGGGCTATGACGTGGTCGGCGTGTTCATGAAAAACTGGGAAGAAACGGATGATTCAGGCGTCTGCACGGCCGAAAATGATTGGCAGGATGTGCGTGAGGTCTGTGAAACGATTGGAATTCCGTACTACGCGGTCAATTTTTCGCGCGAATACTGGGATCGTGTGTTCAGCTACTTCCTGAAGGAATATCGCGCTGGACGCACACCGAATCCGGATGTACTTTGCAACCGCGAAATCAAGTTCAAGGCGTTTCTCGATTTCGCCATGCAGCTGGGCGCGTCCAAAATGGCGACGGGTCATTTTGTGCGCACGAATGAGGCGGGCGACCTGCTTCGCGGCCTTGATGGCAACAAGGATCAGAGTTATTTCCTATATATGCTGCATCAGGAGCAGCTGCGCAAGGCGATTTTCCCTGTTGGCGGCATGACAAAGCCCGAAGTACGCCGCATTGCAGAGGAAAATGGCCTGCCGGTCAGCAAAAAGAAGGATTCGACGGGCGTGTGCTTTATTGGCGAGCGTAATTTCCGCCAGTTCCTTTCTACCTATTTGCCCGCACAGCCGGGTGATATGGTTGCGCCCGATGGCAAGGTGGTCGGTCAGCATGACGGTCTGATGTATTATACCCTTGGCCAGCGGCGCGGTCTGGGCATCGGCGGCTGCGGTGACGGACGGAGCTGGTTTGTTATTGGAAAGGATTTGGAGAAGAACCGTCTGCTCGTGGCGCAGGGCGAAGACCATCCGATGCTCTATTCGACGCTGTGTGTGGGCGCGGAGGCCACCTGGATTGGCGAAAATCCGCTGGCGCAGGCGGAGAAATTGACGTGTACCTGCAAATTCCGCTACCGTCAGAGCGACCAGGAGGTCGAGGTGAGCCGCGATGGCGACCGCCTGCTGATTCGTTCCTTGACGCCCCAGCGTGCGGTGACGCCGGGGCAGAGCGCTGTTTTCTATGATGGGGAGAAGTGCCTGGGTGGCGCGATTGTGGAAAGCATCCTTGATGCGGGTACATAACAGGCGAATGATTAACACTCCGGAACAAGCCGTATTGAGGTTTGTTCCGGAGTGTTTTTGCATTTGCGAAAGAAAAGGTTCGGAAATCCAAAAAGATCGCAAAAAACCGCAAAAACTTTTCAAAAACCGCTTGACGAATCCGGGAATCCATGATATTATGAATGAGCTTGCTAACCGCGACGCACAAGCGACGCAGACAACGGCAAGCACCGAACCTTGAAAACGATACAGAATAAACAACGCAAACAAAGACAGTAATTCCGAA
>CAYXHF010000047.1:0-15146 GCA_964464815.1 uncultured Faecalibacterium sp. | reverse complement strand
CGCCCTTCTTGGCTCCCCCGCTGGGGGAGCTGTCACCGAAGGTGACTGAGAGGGCATTCTGCGCCACCTGATTTCCGTCTTCCCATGCAAAAAAGGCAAGCCATTTCCTGCTCACACAGGAAAACAGCTTGCCTTTGAGCTTGCTTTATGCTTCTTCCGCCGTCCATTTGGCGGGCACAGCCGGACAGGCTTGCATCCGCTTGGCGGCACGCGCTTCCACATAGCACCCGCAGAGGGCGCATGTGCCGTTGCGCAGGTCGTTGCAGGCGCGGCATGCATTCAAGCGCTGCTGGTAGGTTTCCTCCGTCGTCTTTTCATCCTCCGACAGGGAGTCCACATACTCCTTCACCAGCTTTGCCATGTCCGCAAGGCCGCTTTCCATCAATGTGCAGCGGCAGGGCGTTCTGGTTTCAGCCACGGATGGTAATCTCCACCACGGAGCAAGCCGGCAGCGTCGCCACCAGACCCTTTTCCGTCTTGCGGATGGCCGTGAAGGGCTGCACAGACACACGCTCCATATCCTCGAAGGTGTTCTTGTCGTGCATGTCGCCCGTCAGGATGCGTGCCTCGACCGTGCCGATGTCCGCGCCAGCCAGGTTGATTTCCACCTCGGTCGCGTCGGTGCAGGAGGTGTTGGCCGCCGTCAGGGTAATCACGCCGTCCTTCTGGGACGCGGTGGCGGTAATCTGCTTCACGCCGTCCTGCACGCCGCAGGTGATAGCAGAGGGCAGCAGGGTCGCATCCTGATGCGCCTTGTACAGGTCGAACACGTGATAGGTGGGCGTCAGAATCATCTTCTCGCCGTCGGTCAGAATCACGGCCTGCAGGACGTTGACCATCTGCGCCAGGTTCGCCATCACGACGCGGTCGCAATGCGCGTTGAAGATGTCCAGCGTCACGGCCGCCACGATGGCGTCGCGCATGGTGTTCTGCTGATAGAGGAAGCCAGGGTTCGTGCCGGGCTCGCAGTTGAACCAGGTGCCCCATTCGTCCACAATCAGACCGACGCGATGGTCGCGATCGTACTTGTCCATGATGGCCAGGTGGCCGCGAATCAGGCGATCCATGTCAGCCGCCTTGCGCAGGGTGAGGTAGTACTCGTCCGCATCGAACTCAGTGGCGCTGCCCTTGTTCTCCCAGCCATGCGGATGGGTGTAGTAGTGCAGGGTGATAGCGTCCATGAAGGGCGCGGCCACACGCATGACCTGCTCCGTCCAGTTCCAGTCGTCCACGTTCGGGCCGCAGGCGATGCGGTAAAGACGATTCTGGCCGTAGTTGCGGCAGTAGGTCTGGTAACGGCGATATTCATCCGCATAGAACTCCGGACGCATGTTGCCGCCGCAGCCCCAGCTTTCGTTACCCACGCCCAGATACTTCAGATTGAAGGGCTCCTTGTGGCCATTGGCCCAGCGCTTCTGCACCACCGTGGAGTCACCCTCGGAGTTCATGTACTCAACCCATTCGGCCATTTCGCGCACCGTGCCAGAGCCAACGTTGGCATTGACATAGGGTTCGCAGCCAATCTGGCGGCACAGCTCCATGAACTCATGCGTGCCGAAGGAGTTGTCCTCCACCACGCCGCCCCAGTTGGTGTTGACCATGCGCTTGCGCTGCTCCTGCGGGCCAATGCCATCTTCCCAGTGATATTCATCAGCGAAGCAGCCGCCCGGCCAGCGCAGCACCGGCACGCCAATCTTCTTCAGCGCATTGACCACGTCCGTGCGCATGCCGTTGACGTTGGGGATGTTGGAATCCTTGCCAACAAAGATACCGCCGTAGATGCAGCGGCCCAGATGCTCGGAGAAGTGGCCATAAATGTTCTTGTTAATGACCGCACCGGGTGTACCGGCATTGATGGAAATCGTTGCAGACATAAAATCCTCCGTAATGTCGCATATGATTGCGTTCTTGCGTCAGAGGGCAAAAATAACCTCTGGCCGTCTTATCATGAATGATTCGCGCCCAATCAACAGATTCCTGCTAATGTTACATGATTTTTTCTCGAAAATTTTCGGTAAAAAACCGCGCTCCCTGCATGCTGTGCAGAAAGCGCGAGAAAATCATGATAAATCCTTCGTCAGCGAAAGCGTCGTCACCGCCGGAGAGTTGAACACGCGGAAGCTCATCCACCAGGGATAATAGGCGCCGCTGCCAAGTCCAGGACTGATGTACTGCCAGATGCCGCCCTGAAAGCGCAGTCCCTGCACCAGTGCATCCTCCGGGAACCATCCCAGCTCCGGCACGTACAGCGCTCCGATGCCCGGAATGCGCCATTGACCGCCACAATAGCCGCCGGAAACAATCACATCCACGTTGTTCATGTTCATCAGGCTCGTGGTGTTCGCATAGCGCTTCATGGTGCTGATGCTCTCCTGCGACAGGGGCATGCTGCTGACGCACACCTGAATGTCGGTTTCCCTGATGCTGGCGGCGGCCTCCTCAATGCGGGTCATGCGCTCCAGCTGGTAGATGGCCAGTCGTTTGAGCGCCTGCTGGTCTGCCGTGAGGGAAGGCAGCTCGTTCAGGCCGTCCAGCTGCTTCTGGTACGCCTTGCGCGTGCTGGCGATGTCCATGGTGTAGATGTCCTCAGGGATAAACCAGATGGTCGCCTTTTCCCGCGTGAAGGACACAGGCACGTCCAGAATGGTTACACCCGCATTGATGAGTGTCTGTGCCCAATCGGCATAGGGCGAAAGCGACGCATGCGCCGTCGTGGCGTAGAGCAGCGGGTCACTGCCGCCCGGCAGGAGCATCACAGGTGCGCCCAAGGGGAGCTGCTCCAGCAAATCCAGCACCGGCTGCGGATCGCCCTTTTCGCCTACCATGTTGCCTGCCAGCACGACGCTGGACACCGCCTTTTCGCCTACTGCCTTGCCGATGGAGGCTTGCGAAATGCCACGGTACTCGCCATTCAGGTCGGAGAGCAGCAGAATCGACCACTGATCCAGCGCATTGGGAATATCGGGAATCGTCACGCTTTCTTTTTTGGACTGCACCGTGTTGCTGACAGCAAAGCTGCCCACCGCAATTGCCGCCAGAAGAAGCACCAGCACCAGCAGCAGGAAAATCGCGGTTTTTCGACCACGATGCGACTTTTCGACAAATATGTTTTCTTCCTTGCGGCGCATGGCGTTTCCTCCTTTAATATACTAATTTACGTCTAAAACATGGCACCGAGCATAGTGAATTTTTTGTTCTGGCAAAGCTGCGTGCAGCGAGGCGTACTCGAAGCAAAGCCAGATGGAGGTCAGGCTTTTGCCTAGCTTTGCCCGGTGATGGCCGATGCAGAAGAATACGCTGTGCGAATGTCATGGGGTAGATGAAAATTAGTATTCGTATCAGTCCGTGTATACCGCGCGTTCGCCACCGATGTAGGGCAGGCGCGCATAGGCCATGACCAGATTGGCGTGGCCGATGTGGTTGGTGGAAATGCGCAGCGGCACAGCCACCGGACGGATATGCATGCCCACCAGCGTATCGCCAATATCAATGACCGCATCGGCCTGAATGGCAACCGCCAGTGCCGGATTTTTGAGCCGCTTCCACGCCGCCGCCGGCACGCTGCCGCCAGCCTTGGGCTGCGGGACAGCACGCACCTGCGTCAGACGCAGGGAGGTCAGCACGTCCTTTTCCAGCACAATGGCGCGGTTCAAATGCTCGCAGCACTGGAAGGCCGCATGCACGCCACGGCTCTTGCACGCCGTCAGCATCGCCTCCGCCACGATTTCGCCCAGCTCCGGCACACTGCCCTTGCCAATGCGTGCGCCCGCAATCTCACTTGTGGAGCAGCCCAGCACAATCACACTGCCACTTTCCAGATGACCTGCGTCCATCAGGGCGCCAACCGCTTCATCCAGTACACGGTTCACTTCTTCTTTGATGATTTCCTTTTCCATTGTGCGTACATCTCCTTATTATAGTTCGCCACTGGCCTTCATGGCCTCGTATTGCTCGGGCGAGATGAGACAGCGGCGCGGCTTCGCACCATCCTTGGCGGAGATGATGCCACGCTGCTGCATTTCATCCACCAGACGTCCCGCACGGGCATAGCCCAATTTCAACCGGCGCTGAATCAGGCTTACGGAAATTTCCCGGTCGCGCACCGCCATTTCCACACACTGCGCAAACAAATCCTTATCGGCCGCGGAATATTCATCCACGGTGGAGTTGGCATCCGGGTCATCCTCATCGCCATCGTTGCCCATGTTGGCCAGACGATCCAATTCATCCAGCACCGAGCGGTCGTAATCTGCGGGCGAATACTGGCGAATGAAGTCCGTGATGCTGTTCACCTCATCATCCGTCAGGAAGCAGCCCTGCACGCGAATCGGAGCAAACGAGCCCATCGGCGAATACAGCATATCGCCGTAGCCCAGCAGCTCCTCTGCGCCCACGCGATCCAGAATGGTGCGGCTATCGACATTCGAGGTAACGGTGAAGGCGATTCGGCTGGGAATGTTGGCCTTGATCAGGCCGGTAATGACGTCCACCGACGGACGCTGGGTCGCGACAATCAGGTGAATACCGGCCGCACGCGCCAGCTGTGCCAGACGGCAGATGCGCTCTTCCACTTCCTTCTTGCAGGTCATCATCAGGTCGGCCAACTCGTCAATGACAATGACGATGCGCGGCATGGGATCTTCATCCTCGTCCAGCGATGCGTTGTAGCCGTCAATGGCGCGCACGCCCTTCTCCTGGAAGCGTGCATAACGCTTCATCATTTCATCCACCGCCCAGGCCAGTGCGCCACTTGCCTTCTGCGGATCGGACACGACCGGAATCAGCAGATGCGGGATGCCGTTGTAGCACTGCAATTCCACCACCTTGGGGTCAACCAGAATCATTCTGACCTCCTTGGGCGAGCAGCGGAACAGGAGCGAATTGATGATGGTGTTGATACAAACCGATTTACCGGAGCCTGTTGCACCGGCAATCAGCAAGTGCGGCATCTTCGCCAGGTCGCAGACGATGGGAGCGCCCGCAATGTCCTTGCCCAGGGCCACGGTCAGTTTGCCCTTGGCCTTGTACATCGCTTCGGACTGTAGCACCTCACGTAGCGTGATGGTCGTGCGCTTGCTGTTGGGTACCTCCACGCCGACCAGCGACTTGCCCGGAATCGGCGCTTCAATGCGCACGGAGTTGACCGCCATGTTCATGGCTATATTGTGGTTCAGGTTGGTAATCTTGCTGACCTTGATGCCCGGCGCAATTTCCAATTCAAAGCGGGAGATTGCCGGGCCGTGCGTGATATGGCGCACCTTGGCGGGAATGCGGAAGGACTTGAGCGTTTCCTCCAATCGCTGGGTGCGCAGGGCGTCCTCCTCAGCGTCCACACCATCGGCATTTTGCTCCTCACGCAGCAGCGTCAGTGGCGGATAGGTGTAGGGAATTTCCGGATTGAAGGTGGACATGGCCGATGCACCCGTTGCACTCGGGCCACCCGAGGGCGCGGCCGTTGTTGCCTTGGCCACGGAGACGGTCGGCTTGCCGTCCGGCAGGGGAGAATCCTGCTTTTGCAGCGCCGCCGGAATGGCCGACACGCCGCCGGATGCCTGTGCGGGCGCACTGTTCTGCGCGGGCAGCTTGAGGTCGGCATGCCATGCACCTTCCGGACGCGCCTGCGTCAGCACGGGCGACACGGCTTGCTTTTCTTCCTCTGCTTCCGGTGCATCCTCCCACGGCGGACGATCGTCGAGTGCCTCCGGGAAATCCGCTTCGTCCTCGTCCAGCTCCTGCTCCATCGGCATGACCGAAGCAGTCGGCATGACCGGCACAACCGGTGTGACCGGCGCAGTCGGCATATCCGCACCCATCGGCACGGTCGCCGTCGTCTGCATGACCGTTTCCGTCGGCATGGTTGCCTGTGTGGGCATGGTCTGTCCCATGGGCATCACAGGCGAATCGAACGATGCCGTTGTCTGCATCGGTGCGGTCGCTTGCGGGTACATCACCGGTTCGGTTTGCTGTGCATAGCCCATCGGTGCGGGCTGATTCCAGCCGCCATCCTCCGGCACACCCAAGCCACTGACCGTCGGCGCCTTGGGCATCTCGTAGGCCGGAATTTCCGGCGGCTCTGCCGGGCCGTTCTGTGCCTGTGCCTGACGCACGGCCTCCTCAAAGCTGAAGCCTGCGCCTGCATCATTCCATGCGGACTTGCGGCGCGGTGTCGTCCAGTCGTCTGTGCGATTGGGCTGTTCCAGCTCATCCGCCGAGGGCGCGAAGCCCAGATTGCGGCGTCTGCGGCTGCTGACAGGCTTCTTGCCCGATACAGGCATCGGCTTTTCTGCCGCTTGCGGATTGTCCAGATGATTGTTTTGTGCCACCGGAGCGTTCGGCGCTACCGGAGCATTCGGTGCGACAGAGGCGTTCGGTGCCATCGGAGCATTCGGTGCCACCGCTGCTCTTTGCGGCATGCCCACATTCTGCGCAACAACAGGAACCTGCTGCGTGCCCGGTCGTGCATACGGCGAAGGGCCACCCGGCTGATAGCCGGTGCGTTGCTGCTGCTGGCGTTCCAGCTCGGCCTGACGCTGACGTTCGGCCTCCCAAGCCATTTGACGGCGACGCTCTTCCTCCTCACGACGCTCTTTTTCTTCCGCATTGCGCTCATTGCGCTGTTCATAGCGCTCCTGCATTTCGGCCTGACGCTCATCCAGCCACGGACGCAGCTGCCGCAGCAGCGGCCAGACGGCTACCGCCACGTCCAGCGCCAGCATCAAACCCGTCATCAGCGCACCCGGCACAGCGCCCACAAACTTCCATAGCGGCCACGCCACCAGCATGCCCATCAGGCCGCCGCCATGGCCCTTCATGCCATATTCCATGCTGCGGGAGAGCATGCCACCAAAGTCGTCCGAGCCGGTGACTTCCTTGATGTAATCCAGCAGCTGCAAGCTGCCCTTGGACGAGGGGACAAACGTCACCAGCGACGACAGGACGCTGATGAGCGCCACCGCAATGGCAAAGCACCAGAACGGGCGCTTGCTGCGCGGCTTGCGGCGAATCGCCACCAGCAGCAGCACGCCGCCCCAAATCAGCGCCGCCGAAATACAAATCGTCATCGAGCCAAAGATGGACGAGGTGAACTGCCGCAGGAGGACAAACACCTCCTGCTTCAAGCCCAGCAAAGACCCCAGCAGCGTCAGGCTGCCAACCGCCGCGCAAATAATGCCCAGCAGCAGGTAGACAAACAGCGAATCAGGTGAATAATGCTGTGCTCGTCGCTGCTTTGCCGTTTTATTGGATCTGGATGTTTTCTTCTTCTGCGCCATGCTGGCCTCCCTTTCTCCCATGTGGATAGAGGACAGCATAGGTATGCTGTCCTTACGGAATTTCGTTTTCTGCCTGCATCAGCATCACCGTGCGGAGGATGCCCTCCTCATCCGCGTGCAGACACAATGTTGCATTGCCCCATAGGGCATAATAATCTGTTTGACCGGCCACCAGGCGGCGCTTTTCCGCAGCCTCCTGATTGACGGTGACGCTGTGGTCGGGTGTTCCCAGCGCCGCCTGCCATGCTTCGCGTGTCGTTTTTCCTGTCATCAGGCCACAGAGCATCAGACGCTCGGCCCGAATCTCCTGCACGACACTGCCCGCAAAGTCGTCCTGTAAATCATCCGTGAGCAAGTACACCCCGCGGAATGCGCCGTCCTCCAGCGAAATCACCCGTTGACTGCCCGCCACATCGGGATCGTTCATCAGGTGGTAGGTGTCCATCAGCGTCTGCATCTCTTCACCAAGCGCCGCTGGAATGGCCGGGAAGAACCCTTGCGAAAGCACCTGCGTCAGCATCGACCGTGCATCCGCAGGGAAGGTCATCTGCTCCATCACGCCAAGGCGCGTCAGGATGCCTTCCGGCGCGCTATTCAGCTCCGCATCGATTTCGCTCCATAGCACGGTGATGGTGCCTGCCTGCTGCGCCAGCGTTTCAAAGCGGCGAATCGGATAATGCAGCGTCAGGCCATAGGGCGAGAGCGAAAACACCTCCGGCAGCGGCAGCAGCTCCGCCGCGCCCAGATGTGCGCTCACCTCCGGCAGCACCTCATCGGCAATCAGGTCGCTGATGGCCTCCTGCGCCGCCTGTGCATCAATAAACAGGTCGTCCCAGGTGATGGCCTCTCCCGTGCGCAAATCGACATTGACCGTTGCCCATTCCTGCGTTGCGCGTTCTGTTTCCAGTGCGCCACTGGCACGAATGGCCACGGAGAGAACATCGTTTTCCAGCACCGCCGTATAATCAACCGTCAGGCTGACGGGCGAGGACATCAGCACCGCCATGCGGTTCAGGCGCTGCTCGATTTTGCCAGCGGACAGCAGCAAATCATTGACCTGCTGCTGAATTTCCGCATCCGGCCAACCCGTCAGCACCGGATAGGACACGCTGCTTTTGCCCAGCGCCAGACCACCCGCAACGATGCCGGGTGTCACTTTTTCTTCCTGCACCACGTCTTCAGCCCATGCCTTGGGCGGCAGTGCCGTCGTACCCAAGAGCGCCATCAGGCAGAGCGCAGAAATCATGCGGGAGTACATGCTTGTCATATTCATATTCCTCCTTGAGTGAGATTTTTTCTCATATAACAAACGATTTCACGCAAGGTTTCCCTGCATCTTTTTTTGACGCAGGACAGGCGCTTCCTCCCCAACATATATTATACCACATTTGTTCGTGAATTGCTTCCCTGTCATGAGTTTTTTTTGATTTCCTGCATTAAAAAAGCAGGATGCACCGGTTTTTCACCATGCATCCTGCCCGAAAAGGCATGTTCACCCGTTTTTCCCTGTTATCGCGCCACCTTCAGCATCTTTTCCAGCCGCGGCACAAGCGTCATGCAAAGCATGCCGATGCCACCGCCCACGATGCCCTGCGCCACGTTCGGCAAAATCGCCGCCGTGGCCGCCGCGATGCCAGCCACCACGCATTCAGACAGGTAGTAGCCGGCGACCATCACCGCCTCCGCCAGCGCAAAGGCCAGCAAATTCCGCATTGGCTTTCCTGCCCGGTAGAAGTGCCACGCCGTCCATGCAACAAGGCCCTTGATCACAAGGGTCGGCAGGATATACACCATGTAGCCGCCTACCAGGTCCGAGAGCATCGAACCAATGGCCGCCGCCACCACGCCCAGCGGGCCGATCAGCATCACCGACAGGAAAATCGCGCCGTCGCCCAAATGGACATAGCCGCCCGTGATGGGCACAGGGAGCTTGGGTACATACGTCATCACAAATACGACCGCTGCCATGACACCGCACAGCGTCATTTGCTGTACTGTCCAGCGCTTTTGCATTTGCTCCGCCTCCGTTTTTTCAAAGCATTGGGGCGCTTTGTGGCCCTTGGGACTGCATTACGCCTCCATAGCGTTCACGCGATCCATGCCGTCCCGCATGCGGCGCAGGGTTTCTTCCTTGCCCAGCAGGTAGGCAATCTCGATTGCGCCACCGGGCGTGCTCTGCTGGCCGGAAATCGAGATGCGCAGCGGCCAGAGTGCCGTGGCGTTCTTCATGCCCGCATCGGCAATGGCGGCCATCAGCGTGTCGTGGATGGTCGTTTCGTTCCACTCCGTGATGCCTTCCATCACCGGGTAGAGCATTTCCAGCGCCTTCTGGCAGGCTTCCTTGTTCGTCTTGGCCTTCTTGTTGATGTACAGGGTGCTGTCATACTCCGGCAGCTGCGCCAGGAAGCGCACCATGTCCGGCACCATGTTGAAGACCTCCGTGCGGCCCTGCATCAGCTCAGCCAGACGGTGGTAATCCATGCCGCTGTCCTTGCCAAACACCTGGTCGAACCACGGCGTCACCATTTCCAGATACTTTTCCGGGCTCAGGCGGCGAATGTACTCCGCATTGAACCAGGTCAGCTTCTTCACGTCGAAGATGCCAGGCGCCTTGTTGATGCGGTGAATGTCAAACGCCTCCACCAGCTCATCCAGGGTAAAGAACTCCCGGTCATCGCCCGGATTCCAGCCCACCAGCGCCAGATAGTTGACAATGGCCTCCACCAGATAGCCCTTGTCCACATAGTCGGAGAAATACGCGTCGCCATCACGCTTGGACAGCTTGTGCTGGGAATCGCGCATGACCGGCGGCATGTGGATGTACTGGGGAATCTCCCAGCCAAACGCCTCGTAGAGCAGGTTGTACTTGGGCGTAGAGGACAGATACTCCATGCCACGCATGACATGGGTGATGCCCATCAGGTGGTCGTCAATGACATTGGCGAAGTTGTAGGTCGGCATGCCGTCCTGCTTAATCAGCACCATGTCATCCAGCGTATCGTTAGGGAAGGTCATATGACCAAACACCAGGTCATCATAGCTGGTTTCACCCGTCGTGGGCGCGTTCTGGCGAATGACGTAGGGCACACCCGCATCCAGCTTCGCCTGCACCTCTTCCTCGCTCAGATGCATGCAGTGCTTGTCGTACTTGAAGACCTCGCCCTTGGCCTCGCAGGCCGCGCGGCGCTCGTCCAGCTCCTCCTTGGTGCAGAAGCAGTAGTAGGCGTGGCCGGACTTCACCAGCTGCTGGGCATAGGGCAGATAGAGGTTCTTGCGCTCGGACTGAATGTAGGGGCCAACCGGGCCGCCGACATCGGGACCTTCATCCCAGTTCATGCCGCAGCGGCGCAGCGTGTCATAAATGACCTCCGTCGCACCTTCCACAAAGCGCACCTGGTCGGTGTCCTCAATGCGCAGGATGAACTTGCCGCCATTCTTGCGGGCAAACAGATAACCATACAGCGCTGCGCGCAGGCCGCCCAGGTGCATAAAGCCCGTGGGAGAAGGCGCAAAGCGTGTGCGTACTTCTTGACTCATGATATTTGCTCCTTTGATTCGCGCATTTCGCGCGTCCAGGGCGCGTCAGGCGCCTGATTACTTCGTCTTGGCAAAGGTATCGCGCAGACCCACCGTGCGGTTGAACACCGGCAGCGCGTCCGTGGAATCGGGATCCTTGCAGAAATAGCCCGTGCGCAGGAACTGCAACGCCGTTCCGGGTGCGCACTCCTTGGCATACGGCTCAATGAGGCCCTGCACGACCGTCAGGCTGTGCTGGTTGAGCTTCTTGAGGAAGTCATAGTCGGCGCGGGAGAGGTTCGCATCGGCTTCCTCATTCGCTTCGCCGTCGTTCTCGACCGCTTCTTCCTCGGTCACGACTGCTTCCTCGTCCTCCAGCGCGGAGTCATCCGCCAGCAGCGGATCATACAGGCGTGCCTCAAACGGCACAGCATCCGCCGCGCTGACCCAATGCAGCGTCTTGCCCTTAATCTTGCGATCCGCGCCTTCACTGCCGGAGCGGCTGTCCATGTCCACGGTGCAGTAGACCTCGGTCACATTGCCGTTTTCGTCCTTCTGGCAGCCCTCGCACTTGACGATGTAGGCACCGTTCAGGCGCACCTCGAAGCCAGGGTACATGCGCTGGAACTTCTTCGCCGGCACTTCCATGAAGTCTTCCTGCTCGATGTAGATTTCCCGGCCGAAGGTCACGGTATGGCTGCCCATTTCCGGATGCTTCGGGTGATTTTCCACCGTCAGGGCCAGCGTCTTATCTGCATCCCAGTTGGTCAGAACGACCTTGAGCGGATGCAGCACCGCCATCACACGCGCGGCCTTTTCGCCCAGATCATCGCGGATGCAGGCATCCAGCAGGGCGGTATCCACCGTGGAGTCGGCCTTGCTCAGACCGATGCGGCTGACGAAATCGCGAATCGCGGCCGCCGTGCAGCCACGACGACGCAGGCCGGACAGCGTGGGCATACGCGGGTCGTCCCAGCCCTTCACATAGCCACCCATCACCAGCGCGCGCAGCTTGCGCTTGCTCATGACGGTGCGCGTCATGTTCAGACGGGCGAATTCAATCTGGCGCGGCTTGGCCGGCAGCATGTCCTGGCTGTGCTCCACCACCCAGTCGTAGAGCGGGCGATGAATTTCGTATTCCAGGGAGCACAGGGAATGGCTGATGCCTTCCAGCGCATCACCAATGGGGTGCGCAAAGTCGTACATCGGGTAGATGCACCACTTGTTGCCCGTGCGCCAGTGGTTCTTATACAGAATGCGGTACATCGTGGGATCGCGCATGACGATATTCGGGGACGCCATGTCAATCTTGGCGCGCAGGGTGTACTGACCCTCGGCGAACTCACCCGCACGCATGCGGCGGAACAAATCGAGGTTCTCCTCCACCGGGCGATCGCGCCACGGAGAGTTCTTGCCCGGCTTGGTCAGCGTGCCGCGATATTCGCGCATCTGATCCTTGTCCAGCTCGTCCACGTAGGCCAGACCACGGCGAATCCAGTCCTCCGCAATCTCATAGCACTTGTCATAATAGTCCGACGCGTAATACAGGCCGCCGGTCCAGTCGAAGCCCAGCCAATGAATATCATTCTTGATGGCTTCCACAAATTCGGTGTCCTCTTTGGCCGGATTGGTATCGTCAAAGCGCAGGTTGCACTTGCCGCCGAACTTTTCAGCGGTCAGGAAGTCCGTAATCAGCGCCTTGCAATGACCGATATGCATATAGCCGTTCGGTTCGGGAGGAAACCGCGTATGCACTTGCGTGTAGCGACCATCCTTTAAATCCTGTTCGACGGCCTCCCAGACAAAATTACTGCGAGTCGTTGCTTCTTCCATGAATCGTTTCCTCCTTACTCCATTTTGCCTCATATTTTTCAGTGGGCATTGCATCATTATAACGGTATTTCCCGGAAATTACAAGGGTTCTGGCGAAAAAAGCCTTCAATTCTGCTCGGAAAAGAAAGACATGAAGATAGAAATTTGATTTTGTACCAATTTGGACTTGTTTTCCTCCATACTCAGTGCGATAGACAAGGCAGTCACGCAGGTAATTGCTTCGATGGGATTGGACTTTGGCGATGCCGCGGCTTTTCAAGCGCGAGCTGGTTGAATGCAGTTTGCGCCGGAGGTAAACCTTTTCCCTACTCGTTTTGTCTTGTAGTATTGGGCGTTGCCCAACCCCACAAGGGCGCTACCCTTGACCCGCAAAGGGGAGACTTCGTTTCGTTTCGCTCGACCCTCTCGCCACCCGTTTTGCGTTTGAGTTGACGCGATATACAAGCAATTTCCGCATGGTGATTTTTTCTTTCTTGCCCTTTCCTGAAGTACAGCAGAAAAACTTGCGGTAGCAGTGAAAATGTGGTATATTGTATCCGGATTTCTATGATACATATGTGTGGAGTGAACCATTATGCCGAATTTTTCTTTGAATGATGCTGTTTTTGAGCGGGCGGCCGCGCAGTACGCAACGCCCTTTCATCTCTATGACGAGGCAGGCATTCGCCGTAAGGCGCAGCTGCTGAACAAGGCTTTTGACTGGTGCGAGGATTTTCAGGAGTATTTTGCCGTCAAGGCGCTGCCGAACCCGGCCATCCTGCGCATTTTGAAGGAGGAAGGCT
Source organism: uncultured Faecalibacterium sp. (assembly GCA_964464815.1). GTDB lineage: Bacteria > Bacillota > Clostridia > Christensenellales > Aristaeellaceae > UBA11524. The sequence goes on along the minus strand of CAYXHF010000047.1, from coordinate 1,744 downwards.
GTGGCGTGGACTGCTCCAGCGATACGGAGCTGATGCTGGCCGAGGCTTGCGGCTTCTCCGGGCGTGACATTATGTTCTCCGCCAATGCCATGCCGTATGCGGAATTCGATTATGCCCGCAAGCTGGACGCCTTCGTCAATCTGGACGACATTACCCACATCGACATTTTGCAGCAGCATGGCGGCATTCCTGAAACCATCTGCTGCCGCTATAATCCCGGTGGCGATTTCAAGATCGGCACGGAGATTATGGGCAATCCGGGCGACGCAAAGTACGGCTTCACCTATCCGCAGCTGCAAGAGGGCCTCAAGCGCCTCAAGGAGCTTGGCGCAAAGCGTTTCGGCCTGCATGCGTTCCTGTCCTCCAACAACACCGATTCCGGCTATTATCCGGCACTGGCGCGTATTCTGTTCACCTGCGGCCGTGATTTGGCGGCAGAAACAGGTCTGGAGCTGGCGTTCATCAACCTCTCCGGCGGCATCGGCATTCCGTACCTGCCCAATGAACCGCAGACGGATGTCATGGCCGTGAGCGAAGGCGTTCGTCAGGCGTATGAGGAAATCTTCCCCAACGGCGGCGTTGCCCTGAAGACGGAGCTGGGTCGCTGGATGACGGGCGACATGGGCTGGCTGGTCACGCACGCCATTCACGAAAAGCACACGTACAAGGACTACATCGGCGTGGATGCCTGTGCGGCCAACCTGATGCGTCCGGCCATGTACGGCGCGTATCACCACATCACCGTCTGTGGCCGCGAACAGCAGCCGCACGATCACCGCTATGACGTGATTGGCAGTCTGTGCGAGAACAACGACAAGTTTGCCATTGACCGCATGCTGCCGGAAATTCAGATGGGCGACCTGGTGGTCATTCACGACACCGGCGCACACGGCCACGCCATGGGCTATAATTACAATGGCCGTTTGCGCTCCGCCGAGGTGCTTTACACCGCGCAGGACGATTTCCGCCTGATTCGCCGTGCCGAAACGCCGCAGGACTACTTCGCCACGCTGGATATTGACCCGGCGGCTGAAAAGCTGGGACTGTAATTCAGGTTTTGGGCAGCAGCGTGCTGTGAGAGGGCCCTCTCAGTCACCTTCGGTGACAGCTCCCCCAGCGGGGGAGCCAAGAAGGGCGCGCGATTCCGTAGCACGTGCGCATCCTGTCGCTTGCGCCGACCATACTGTTCGCACAAAAACCGCTTGTGCAACGCGCACAAGCAAGGCACCGCACCCTTGGCTCGCCCTCTGGGAGAGCTGTCGGCCTTTGGCCGACTGAGAGGGCCGCGCAACCACACAACTTCTTATAAAAAACGCCCGGCGCTGCCACGATACATTTCGTAGCAGCGCCGGGTTTTTTACACTTACATTACTTCATCAGTTCGTTGACCGCATCCACAACCGCCTGAGAGGTCAGCGTCGCGCCAGTCACGGCGTCGATGTCCTCACCCAGCGTCAGCGGCGCAGTCTTGCCCACAAACTGGCTCGTGAAGGCTTCCTCGGCACACAGCGCACCCAGCGCACGGAACTCCTTGGAGGCATCCACCGTCAGGGTCTTGATTGCGCCCGTTTCGTCCAGCGTCAGCGTCACAACGACGCCATCACGCCAGCCCTTGACCGTCGCAGTCAGCGCCACCACCGGTTCTTCGGTGGGTTCGGCAGTCGGCTCTTCGGTCGGCTCTGCCGTAGGCTCGGCAGTCGGCTCCGCCGTGGGCGCCACTGCATAGAAGCCGTTCACCGCATCC
>CAYXHF010000046.1:0-16503 GCA_964464815.1 uncultured Faecalibacterium sp. | reverse complement strand
CCGCTGACCCCAACACTGCCAGTGTTGTGCGCTACCAGCTGCGCTAATGCCCCGCCAACGTTGACTATTATAGCACAGCGTCGGCTTTGTGTCAAGAGGGAAAATGAAATTTTTTTAGAAAATTGTCACAAGTCCGTTTCCTCTGATAGACCATAATATTTCAGAAGCTCGGAGCAAGAAATTTCTCTTCCCAGCACACAGGTCTGTAATTGTTCGGCATAAAGCGCATATAGGGCTTCCGCCATTTCGCGACGGTTTTCATCTATGTTTGTCCGAGTTTTTTACAAAATAGATGTCTTCCATACATTTCACTCCCAATTCAGAATTTGTTGCAGAAAACTTTCTGTGTTAATTGTATTCCACACGCTAAGAAAACACACAAAATTTCTCCCCACTTGTAAATTCTCCCCGATTCATGGACAATCCATCCGCAATATGGTATGATAACAGATGAAAAAACACGCAAGCGACTGAAAGGGGTTTTGGATATGAAACGGTTTCTGGCTTTGCTGTGCCTGGTGGCGCTGATGGTGTCCTGCGCGTGTGCGGAGGACGCGCCCGCGCTGCGTGGGTATCAGGCCAAAGTAGGATATGTGTATCTGACGCTGGGTGAATGCCCGCAGGAGGAGGACGGCGGCTTGAAGCCGATTCTCTGGCGCGTGCTGAGTGTGGAAAACGACCGCGCGTATCTGTTGAGTGAATACGTGCTGGAGGCACGGCCGATTCACAGCGATTACCAGGAATATGCCAATAAGCCCACGAATAAGAAAAAGCCGGGCTTCAATGGTGATTTCACCCAGACGGAAATGAGCCAGTACCTCAACGGCGATTTCGCCACGAATTGCTTCACCGACCAGGAGCGTGCGATGCTCACGCCCGATGAGGAGTTCGGCCTGTTCTTCCTCGTTGCCGATAAGGATTTGAAGAACAAGGAGTACGGCTTCACCAGCGACGAAAGCCGGAAGGCATGGGGTACGCCCTACGCCCTGTCGCATGGCCTGTTCCAGTACATGGCCACGCGCGGCAGCCATTCGCCGTACTGGACGCGCACCCAGTCCACCACCGACGCACGTCATGCGCGGTGCATTAAGTCCAAGGGCGAATTGGGACGCATCAACGTGATTACGCTGGATGAGGGCATGCGCCCGGCCTGCTATCTGGACATGACGAAGGCCGAGATTACGGGCGGTCAGGGCACGAAGGACGACCCGTATGTGCTGACGCTGCTTGCCGATACACAACAGGAGGATTGAGATGCGCAAGTTTCTTGCTTGGACGATGCTGCTGCTGTGCCTGATGACGGGCGCGGCACTGGCAGATCAGACGATTACGCTGACCTTCACCGGCGACATTACGCTGGGCGGCGAGGATTACCTGCGCACGGCGGAGGACAGCTTCTTCGCCACGTATGACCGTGAAGGTCCGGAGTACTTCCTGGCGAACTTTGCAGATTTCTTTGCCGAAGACGACCTGACCATCGTGAATCTGGAAGGCGTCCTGACGGATAACGATGCCCTGCGCCAGCGCGACAAGGGCAAGGGCGATGATGGCTATTGGTTCCGTGGCAAAACGGAATATGCCAAGGTGCTTTCCTCCGCCAGTGTGGAGGTGGTGTCGCTGGCCAATAACCACGCCTTTGACTATGGCGCACAGGGCTTCAAGGATACCATCGCCGCCGTGGAGAAGGAAAATATCGAATGGTTCGGCACCTACAATTGCAACCGCGACCCGGAGACGGAAAAATTCTTCTACTATACAAAGAACGGCGTGACCATCTGCCTGATGAGCCTGCTGTGGGATGACTACAACCCGCAGGATCCCAACGGCAACGGTGGCTATTTCCGCCAGCAGATTGCGGAAATCAAGGAATCCGGCAAGGCCGATGCGGTCATTGCCATCCTCCACGGTGGTCAGGAGTACGGCCGCCATCGCACCAGGCCGCAGCAGATATTCACCAAGATGGCCATGTCTGCCGGTGCAGATTTGGTCATCTGCCACCACGCGCACGTGGTCATGGGCATGGACGTGATTGACAATCGCTGTGCGTTCTACTCCCTGGGCAATTTCTGCTTTGGTGGCAACCGCAAGGCGTATCAGCAGAATAGCAACCGCACACCCGCCGTGCAGGATGCCGCGCCGGCGCTGGTGCTGCGCGTGGCGCTGACCTTCTCGGACGATGGCGAGTATAAGGGCCAGCAGATTACGCTTGTGCCGGTGCAGACCACGGGTATTGACCGCGGCGAAAAGGAAACGACGCAGGTCAACAACTTCCAGCCCAAGTTCATTACCGGGCCGCTGGCGGCGCATGTGCTGCACCTGATGCAGATTGACATGAACTACGACGGCTCCAAGCTGCCCAAGTACAGCAATGCAGAGACGACCAACAAGGCGTGGCGTGCGCTGGTGATTGCGCGCGAGGAGGAACTGGCGGCCATGGATACCTCCGTCGGACAGGAGCGTTACACCCTACCCTACCTGCCTGCGGCCGAATGAATGACACGCTGCTTGCCGTGAAAATAGAGAATTCGGCAAGAATTGCACAAATTTCGGCAAGAATCAGATGTTGACATCTTGACGAATTTTGTGGAAAGCGGTATACTACCCATAGGAGAAACATCCTGAATGCCTGTGCATATAATGAGGAGGTTTTTGTGATGCAGAATATTCCTGTTGTAAAGCTGGGTCTGGTCGCGGTTTCCCGTGACTGCTTCCCGATTGTGCTGAGCGAAAAGCGTCGCGCCGCAATTGCGGAAAAGTGCGGTCAGAAGCATCTCGACATCGTCGAAATCAAGACGACGGTGGAAAACGAGAAGGACATGCTCAAGGCTGTTGAGGAACTCAAGGCCAACGAGTGCAACGCGGCGGTTGTTTTCCTGGGCAACTTCGGCCCGGAAACCCCCGAAACCCTGATTGCCAAGAACTTCGACGGTCCGTGCATGTTTGTGGCGGCCGCCGAGGGCGACGGCGACATGATCAATGGCCGTGGCGACGCATACTGCGGTATGCTCAACTGCTCCTATAACCTGGGCATGCGCCACCTGAAGGGCTATATCCCGGAATATCCCGTGGGTACGGCCGACGAGCTGGCTGATAAGATTGCGGAATTCATCCCGATCGCCCGTGCGATTATCGGCGTGAAGAACCTCAAGATTATCACCTTCGGCCCGCGTCCTCAGGACTTCTTCGCCTGCAATGCGCCCATCAAGGGTCTGTATGAGCTGGGTGTGGAAATCGAAGAGAACTCCGAGCTGGATCTGCTGGTCTCCTACAAGGAGCATGCCGGCGACGCGCGCATTCCCGCTGTCTGCGAAGACATGGCTAAGGAAATGGGCGAAGGCAAGTACTATCCTGAGCTGTGCGAGCGCATGGCACAGTTTGAACTGACCCTGCTGGACTGGGCCGAGAACCACAAGGGCGCACGCAAGTATGTTGTGTTCGCTGACAAGTGCTGGCCGGCCTTCCCGTCTCAGTTCGGCTTTGAGCCCTGCTATGTCAACTCCCGTCTGGCTGCCCGTGGCATTCCGGTCGCCTGCGAAGTGGACATCTACGGCGCTCTGAGCGAGTACATCGGCGCTTGCATCACTGGCGACGCTGTCACCCTGCTGGACATCAACAACTCCGTCCCGCAGTACATCTATGACGAAGACATCAAGGGCAAGTTCGATTACACGCTGACCGACACCTTCATGGGCTTCCACTGCGGCAACACGCCCTCCTGCAAGATGTGCGAGGATCGCGCTGTGAAGTATCAGCTGATTCAGCATCGTCTGCTGGAGCCGGAAGGAAGCGATCCGGACTTCACCCGCGGCACGCTGGAAGGCGACATCGCGGCCAGCCCCATCACCTTCTATCGCCTGCAGTGCGATTCTGACGGTGTGGTTCGCTCCTACATCGCGGAAGGCGAAGTTCTGCCCGTGGCCACCCGTTCCTTCGGCGGCATCGGCGTGTTCGCCATCAAGGAAATGGGCCGCTTCTACCGTCATGTGCTGGTGCAGAAGCGCTATCCGCATCACGGTGCTGTGGCATTCAGCCACTGCGCAAAGCAGCTCTTCGAGGTCTTCAAGTACCTGGGCGTTCAGGATATTGCCTGGAACCAGCCCAAGTCCCTGCCCTATCCCACGGAGAACCCCTGGGCATAAGGTGCTTTTCCCGCGTGGCTTACAGCAATGTGAGCCACGCTTTTTTGCGCCTTTCCGCAAACAAACAGCAGCCGCCTCCTTTTCCTCCTCGGACAGGAAAGCGGCTGCGATTTTGTTTTGGGTTGATGGGTGGATATGAAGGAATAGCAAGTCACGCGCCCCCTCCTTGGCTCGCCCTTTGGGAGAGCTGTCACCGCAGGTGACTGAGAGGGCTTTCTGCCGCTTCTGCATTCACCAACGCAGTTGTCGCCCTGCGCTGCTTCACCCTTCCGGCGCATCGGCTATGAGGAGCGCATCAAAGTCGCTGTGCGCATTGTTGGTGCCGTTGGCAAATGCGCCGTAGCGCAAAATCGCCTCGGGCGCCTAGGTTCGCTTGAGATAATCAAGAATCGGTTGTACTATCGGATTCACGCCTATTCTTCGCTGAGTGTCTCCAGGACGGTCAGGCTGCGGATATGCCACTGGCCGTTCTCCTTGACCAGAATGGCCTGATAGCGCATCCCCTGCCACGCAGGCGGATACAGCGCCGATGCACCCTGCTTTTCGACATATTCATCCGCCACAGCGCCCTTGACGCGCCCGTCAATGCGCGGCACACGCTCGGTAATGGTCACACGCGCCACGGTATCCCACGGCCAGACCCATAGAAAGGACATGTCCAGCCGGTGGTCAATGCCGCGGATGTTGTAATCCTCATAGGGCGAATAGCCAGCCAAGGCGTTTTGCACCTGCGGGTCGCGCTGAATGAAGCTGGTTTGGAAATACTTTGTCAGCTCATCCGCATCCTGTGTGCCCAAAATCACCTGCGCACGCAGGGCCATGCCGTCCTTTAAGACAACATAAATATTGGTGGCATTCATCGCGTAGTAAAAGCCCACAATCATCAGGCCCAGCACAAGCGTCAGTGCCAGCAGACGCAAGGCAATATGCCAGATGAGTCGGCGTAGGTACTGCATCTTCTCAGCACCCCCTTTGTCGGGCAGGTTCGTTTGGTAGCATCAAGGTTTAATCACGCCTTTTTTCAAAATGATGTTGGCATATTGGGCGGTTTCGCCGCTCATGATGACGGCGTAGCAGTCGTTGCGCACGCGGTCATAGAAAGCAAAGCGTTCCAGCTCCTCCACGCAATCTGCACCACGCTCATCATGCCGCGCCATAATCGCCTTGTATGTATCCCAGATGGGCGTCTTGACCGGATCTCCGGGCACGACCTGCATCAGGGCGGCAGGCTTTGGGACGTACTGATCCAGCGGCATCAGCGTCAGGATGGCATCCAGAATTTCGGGAATCCCCATGCCATCCATGCGGATGAGGTGTTTGGCATGCGACGCGCCCGGAAAATTCGCATCCGCGATGCAAATTTCGTCGCCATGACCCATTTCACACAGGATTTTGAGCAGCTCCGGGGAAATCAGCGCAGGAATGCCTTTAAGCATCAGGAAAACTTCCTTTCACACGAAATAAACGAATGAAGTATCTTTTTTCATCCGCAGTCGGGGAATTCATATCACAACAACTGAATCAGCATCGTCTTCTGCTCATCCATCTCCACGACGACCAGACCGTCCTTTTCCAGCTGCTTCATCATGTCGGAGAAGCGCTTGAAGCCAATGCTGCGTTCGGTAAAGTCGGGATAGGATGTCAGGATGTCGGCCTTCAAAATGGACGGGTTCACGCGCTCAAAGCCGCCGTCCTTGTAGGCCTGCAGCTGCGCCGCGAAGGCTTCCCGCCAGTTGTCGCGCGTCAGCTGCGGACGACTCTCTGCGGACTCGGCGCTGTTCAGGCTGACCATCATGTTGAAGTTGTCGTTCTTCACACGCAGGTCGCCAAAGCGCTGGCTGAGCTTGGTCAGCAGCTTGCCAAACGTGGAGCAGCCATACGTCTTTTCGTTGAAGTCCGGACGCAGGCGCAGCAGCACGCCCTTCAGCTCCGATGCATACATGCCGTCCGTGTCGGAGGATTCCTCCAGGATGGAGCAGAGCAGCTTGTTCAGCTCGGCCTCGTCCACGGCCTCCTCAGTGTTGGCGCGGTGCTTCTTCGGGGCGCTGGGTGCGGCGACATTACGTCCGCTGACACCCTCCAGGAACTGAAACTCATTGCATGCATTGATGAAAATCGTGCTGGCGGCTTCGCTTCGGCTGATGCCCAGCACAAATTTGCCCATGCTCTTGAGTCGGCCAACCAGCGGCATATAATCGCTATCGCCCGAAACAATGCAGAAGGAGTCAATCAACGGATTGGTGAAGGCCACCTCCAGCGCATCGACCACCAGCTGAATATCGGCATTGTTCTTCTGTGCAATGCCATAGCGCAGGGACGGCACAACGGTGAAGGTGTTGCTCAAAAGCAGCTCCTTCAAATCGGAAAAGCGATCCGTGTAGCCGTACACCTTGCCCAGCAGAATATCGCCACGGATTTTGACCTTTTCCAAAATCGAATGCAGCGTCGATGCCTTCGCGCCGCAGTTCTCCAAATCAACAAACACAGCAAACTTGGCCATATCTTCAGGATAACTCCTTTCGGAAGCGGTCGGGCGTGCATGCCCGACACAATCAAATGCGGAAGGTAAATCGGTCGCCACGAATCACCTGATGGGAGGTGTGCAGCGGCAGTCCATGCTGATCAAAGACCACTTCCCGCAGCAATAATAGCGCGCTGCCCGGCTCAACCGCCAGCAACCGCGCCTGTTGCGCCGTGGCGTAGCATAAGCTGATTTCGTGAATGCCGCGCCGTGGCGTCACGCCGTTTTTCTCCAATAGGGCGTAGAGCGACTGCGTCAGGTCCTCCTGCATCATCGCCGCATACGATAAGGGAAAGCGGTTTGTTTCCAGCATAATGGGCGTGTTGTCTGCCAGACGCAGGCGCGTCAGCTCCACCACACGTTCGCTTTCTGTTTGCAAATCCGCCTGCGTTTGGGCATCGGCCTTGACAATCTGGACGGAAATCACCTGTGTGCTGGATGTCATGCCCTGCATCTGGCACACATCGTGGAAGCTGTTCACATCGCGCAAATCGCGCATCAGCTTCGGTGCGGCGACAAACGTGCCTTTTCCCTGCCGCTTTTTCAGCACGCCGCGCTGTGTCAGTTCGCTCAGCGCACGGCGCACGGTCACGCGGCTGACCTGATACCATTCGCCCAGCTCGCGTTCGGATGGAATCTGGGTATCGACAGGATATTTCCCGCTGGCAATATCGGCCAGGATGCGGTTCATCAGCTGCTGGTAGAGCGGCTGTGCGCCGCCGTCCTCCAAAGCGGGTACATTTCGTTCTGTCATGTGGCTTCACCTCCTGCCTAGCATCCAGTATATCATTAAATGAAAGAAAAAACCATCCCCATTCTGGACAAAACATGCATGTTAGAGTAAAATGAAAAGGAAGAAAATCAACGTACAGGAGGAATGGTATGCAGGACTTGACAGACAAGCACCGTTTGAGTGCGACGGTGGTGCTCTATCACGCGGGTGTGGAGCTTTTGCAGTGCTTGCAAAGCTTTCAGGACAGCGATGTATTTCTGGACCTGTACGTGGTCAATAATTCTCCGGGCGATACGTCCTTTTTCAGTGGAAAATGGAGCTGCCCGGGATTACACTACATGCCGGAAAACAAAAACGTGGGCTATGGCCGTGCCAACAATGACGTCCTGCCCAAATTGCGCAGCACATACCACATCATCTGCAACCCGGACGTGTCCTTTTCGCCCGATGCCCTGCGCCGCATGATGCAGCTGATGGACGAAACGGGTGCAACGATTCTGACGCCACGCGTCCTCAATCCCGATGGCACGGAGCAATTCCTGCCGCGCATGGCGCCTACCGTCAGTCGCCTTTTGGCGCGCCGGACAAATTGGAACGGCCGCTATTGGCAGCAAAAGCGCAGTGAATATACGCTGGAGGGACAGGACATCACCGCCCCAATGGCCGTGGAATTCGCCACTGGCTGCTTCATGATGGTGCGCACGCGCGTGCTGGTGCAGCAGCTGCATGGCTTTGACCCGCGCTTCTTCCTCTACCACGAGGATAGCGATTTGTCACGCCGTGTGCTGGAAAGCGGCGGCAGCATCGTCTACGCGCCGGATGTGACGGTCACGCACGCCTGGAGACGTGACAGCGCCCATTCCCCTTCTGCCACGATGCATCATCTGAAAAGCACGTTGCAGTATTTCAATAAGTGGGGCTGGATATGGTGACGCCATCGGCCATCCAGCGCCCTGCGCCGCTGGTGCTGCTGGCAGCCTATCAGGGCACGGCGTTTTTGCCTCAGCAGCTGGATAGCCTGACGCATCAGACGATTCCCTTCCGGGCGATTCTGCGCGACGACGGCTCACAGGATGCCACGCCGGCCTTGCTGGCAGACATATGCCGCAGGGACGCGCGATTTTCGCTCTCTCCGACATCGGGCAAGCATCTTGGCGTGACCAACGCCTTCCGCGCCCTGCTGCAGGAGGCCGCCACGCAGGATTGCGACGTGGCACTCTGCGATCAGGACGATGTGTGGCATCCGGATAAGCTGGCCACCCTGCAAGCCGCCATGGCCGAGGCCGAAGCACGCCACGGCAGCGCCACGCCCTTGCTCGTCCATAGCGACGGCCGCGTCATTGACGCACAGGGAGCGCTGTTGCATAGTAGCCTGATGCGCCATCAGGGCTGGGACACGCGCGCGACCTCCCTGCCGGAATTGCTGATGCAGACGAACGTGACCGGCTGTATGCTGATGATGAACAGCGCCCTGTGCCGTTTGGCCGCGGCGCACATGCCCGACAAGGACTTGCACATGCATGATTGGTTCATCGCCCTGACAGCCGCCGCCTTTGGGCAGGTGATTGCACTTTCCCAGCCCCTGGTCGATTATCGCCAGCATGGCCATAACGCCATGGGCGCCAGTGCCTCCGGGCTATGGCACCGCGCCGTGTCTGCCCTGCATTCACCCGAACAGGCAAAAAAGCGAATCGCCCTGTCCTACCGCAACGCCGCGCAGTTCCTTGCCACCTACGAGGGACTGCTCCCCGCGGACAAGGCAGCCATTCTGCACGACTTTGTGCACATTCCGACCCTGCCCAAGCCACATCGGCTGCTGGCGCTGTCCCGTGGTGGCTTCCGCATGCAGAGCCGTCTGGCGCGCCTTGGGGTGCTGATATTCGCATAAATGGTGTACTTTTTACATCTTTCCCTTGCGCCAAAGCGGGAAAGGGTGTACAATGGAGCATAACAGACGGTTTTCATCCGCCTGTCGTCAAAAAGCAAGCAACCTGCCATGCCTTGTATGCATGACAGCAAAAAAGGAGGACTGAGCATGACACGACTGGAAACACAGGTGCTGGACCTGCTTCGCGAAGACTGCCGCCTGCCGCTGGAAAAGCTGGCAGTGATGTTGGGCGTGTCCACGCAGGAGGTCGCCGAAACAATTGATGAGCTGGAGGCGCGCCGCGTGATTCTGCATTATGCGCCCACCATCAACTGGGAGCTGACGGACCGTGAGCGTGTGGAGGCCATGATTCAGGTCTGCGTGACGCCGCAGCGCGATATGGGCTTTGACGCCGTGGCACGCCGCATTTATCGCTTTGAGGAAGTCAAGAGCGTGTATTTGATGAGCGGTGGCTACGACCTGCTGGTGCTGGTGGAGGCCAAGAGCCTGAAGGAGCTGGCACTGTTTGTGTCCAGCAAGCTTTCTACCCTGGAAATGGTCACCGGGACGCAGACGTCCTTTGTCCTCAAGCGCTACAAGGAAGAAGGCGTGATTTTCGAGGGCAATCAATCTGATAACAGGCTGGTGATTTCACCGTGAATTACGATCGCTACATCAACCAACGAATTGCGGCCGTTCCGCCCAGTGGCATCCGCCGCTTCTTCGACATTGCCGCGACCATGAAGGATGCGATTTCCCTTGGCGTGGGCGAGCCGGACTTCGTCACGCCCTACCACATCCGCAACGCGGCCATCAACTCCATCATCGACGGTGGCACGCAGTACACGGGCAACCGTGGTCTGCCGGAGCTGTGTCAGGAAATCAGCACGTACCTGTCCGAGCGTTTCCACACCGACTATGACCCCAAGACGGAAATTCTGGTCACGGTCGGCGCGTCCGAGGCCATTGACCTGGCGCTTCGCGCGCTGGTCGAGCCGGGCGACGAGGTGCTGGTGCCCCAGCCCAGCTATGTTTCCTACAGCCCGTCCGTCATTTTTGCTGGCGGCACGCCCGTCGGTGTGGAAACGACGGTGGAGAATGAATTCCGCCTCACGCCCGATGCCCTTCGTGCGGCCATCACCGATAAGACGAAGTGCCTGATTCTGCCCTATCCCAACAATCCTACGGGCGGCATCATGGAAAAGGCTGATCTGGAAAAGATTGCGCAGGTCGTGCGCGAAACCGGCATCATGGTCATCAGCGACGAAATTTACGGCGAGTTGACCTATGGCGACCGGACGCACGTTTCCTTTGCCGCCCTGCCGGATATGTGGAAGTACACCCTGACGCTCAACGGCTTCTCCAAGGCGTTTGCCATGACGGGCTGGCGCGTGGGCTATGCCTGCGGCCCGAAGGAGGTTCTCTCCGTCATGCTCAAGCTCCATCAGTACTCCATGCTCTGCGCTCCGCGCATGGGTCAGGTGGCTGCGGTGGAGGCCCTGCGTGCCGGACGCTTGAACGACTATGAAGACGTGCGCCGCATGCGCGAGAGCTACGACCGCCGTCGCCGCCTGATGGTCGATTCCTTCCGCAAGATGGGTCTGGACTGCTTCGAGCCGCTGGGTGCGTTCTACGTCTTCCCCAGCATCAAGAAGACCGGTCTGAACAGCGAAACCTTCTGCGGAACGCTGCTGAACGAATACAAGATTGCCACGGTTCCCGGAACAGCCTTCGGCGATTGCGGCGAGGGTCATATCCGCTGCTCCTACGCCACGGGCGTGGAAAAGCTGACCATCGCGCTGGATCGCATGGCAGAATTTGTGGACAAGTGCGCTAAGTAAGCACAGGCAATCATGAATAACTTTGGAGGTTACAGAATGCGCAGAATCACAGCCCTGCTGCTCATCCTGCTGATGATTCCCGGCTTTACCGCATGGGCGGAGGAAGATTTCGACCTGACCGACGTGTTTGAAGGCGCCGATCCCGATGTGGTGAAGGATACCTTCGTCGCGCCGGACGACGACCCGAACGCAACCTTTCTGGATGATGAAAACGAGCCTGTTTCCATCTATGAGGATGACGGTTCCATTCTCATCACCCTGACAGCGACGGGTGACTTCACCGTTGGCGGCGATAGCCGAAAGTCAACAAGCATCTGGCAAAAAGAGCTGGACAAGCATAATGGTGATCCGAATTTTGCGCTTCAAAACGTGAAGGCACTCTTCGAGGCCGACGACCTGACCCTCATCAACTTTGAAGGCACCCTGACGGAAAGCACCTACGTCCCGTCCAACAAGCGGGACAACCAATTCCTCTTCTCCGCGCCGCCGTCCTACGTGTCCATGCTGACGGACAACAGCATCGAGGCCGTGTCGCTGGAGAACAACCACGTGCTCGACCACGGGCAGGAGGTCTACGAGGAGACGCAGCAGCATCTGACCGATGCGGGCATTGTCTGGTCCAACAGCGAAAACATCGGCGTGTACGAGGTCAAGGGCATCCAGATTTGCATGCTCAGCTACCTGTGCATCGACCGCTATGCCACGCTTTGGGACAAAGTACCCGAGGACATTGCCAAGGCCAAGGAGCAGTACCCGATTGTGGTCGTCAGCTTCCATTGGGGCAACGAAAAGGACTACTCCCCCACGGATAATCAGGTCAAGATGGGTCATCTGGCCGTGGATGCCGGTGCGGATCTTGTCATTGGCCATCACAGCCACCGACTGAATCCCATTGAGTACTACAACGGTGTCTACATTTGCTATTCCCTGGGCAATTTCTGCTTTGCTGGCAACAGCAAGCCCAGCGATATGTCCAGCTTCATTTTCCAGACGCGCTGGCGCATCCGGGACGAGGAAATCACCAACGAAGGCTTCCGCATCATCCCGATTCGCATTTCCAGCCGTTCAGATCGCAACGACTTCATTCCCACACCCTTTGGCGACGGTGCAGCGCAGGATGCTGTGCTGACAACGCTCCAATCGTATGGCAAGAAGTTGGCATACGCGGTAACGGAATACCCGCTGGAATGGAAATAACGCGCACACGCCTTCTGGCTGCCCTGCAAAAAAAAGTGGCTTCGGCCACTTTTTTTTTGCCATTTTCCCACATCCCTTGTCAATCGCGCCTGTCCGGCCACGCGCACCCCTTGGCTCGCCCTCTGGGAGAGCTGACGGCCCTGGCCGACTGAGAGGGCTCTCCCGCACCAAAAAACATCAAGAAAACAATGATTTTCCGGCAAATGCATCGAAAACGGTTTTGTGCAAGCACGAAAACTTGTTTTGCAGAAGCGATTGCAGTTTTCCCCTGCGCCACACGAAATTGCATAAACGCCGTCAGCTCTGTGCAATTTCATTTTTTCTCATCACGCAACGGCGAAAAACACGACCAAAGTGGCCATTGCATTGCGCCCGCAAAGGAGTATAATCGTCTGCGGAACAAAACCACACCTTCGTCCCACGAAGGAGAAAAGGAGATTGCAGCCATGTCTGCGACAGTCACCAAGCAGCCCCAGCAGGCCGTCCAGCCGGAAATTCATCCGCAAGCACCGAAAAAGGGCTTCGACCCGGAATCCATCCGCGAATTCATCAAGCAGCAGATGGAGAAAAAGCAAGCATAACCCAACGCATTCTTCCGCCATGCACGCATTTGCAGCGTCCGTATGGCGGAATTTTTCTGTTTTCCTTGCAAGCATGAGGGATTTGGGCTATAATGAAAGCAGCAACGAAGGAGGAATTTCCCCATGGATGCACAGCAGCTTTTATCCGCCTGTGAACAGGCAGGCATTGATTTTTTCACCGGTGTTCCCGATTCCCAGCTCAAGGGGCTGTGTGACTCGCTCTATGCGCTCTACGGCGTGCATTCGCCGCGCCATATCGTGGCGGCGAACGAGGGCAACGCGATTGGCCTGTGCGCCGGTCATTATCTGGCCACCGGACACCCTGCGCTGTGCTATATGCAGAATTCCGGTCTGGGCAATGCAGTCAACCCGCTGGCCTCGCTGATGGATGGTCAGGTGTACCAGCTGCCGTGTCTGCTGGTCATCGGCTGGCGTGGTGAACCCGGCGTGCATGATGAACCGCAGCACGTCAAGCAGGGACAAATCACCCTGGGCCAGCTGGATTTGCTGGGCATCCCCTATCGGGAAATCAGTAAGGAGACGACCACGGAGCAATTCCAGGCTGATTTCGCCGCGCTGGCGCAGTGCTTGCAGCAGAAGCAGACGGCGGCACTTGTCGTGCACAAGGGCGGCCTGAGCTGCTCCCTGAAGCCGGTGTATGGCAATGAGAACACGCTCTCCCGCGAGCGCGCCGCCGAGGTGATTCTCAGCGCCATGGATGCAAGCGACGTTGTCGTTTCCACCACCGGTAAGCTCAGCCGCGAAATCTTCGAGCTGCGCGAAAAAGCCGGTATGGGTCACGAGCGCGACTTCCTGACCGTCGGTTCGATGGGTCACGCCAGCATGATTGCCCTGCAAATGGCCATGGAGCAGCCTTCCCGTCGTGTCTGGTGTCTGGATGGTGACGGTGCGGCGCTGATGCATCTGGGCGCGATGGCCGTCGTGGCACAGCGCAAGCCGGAGAATCTGATTCACGTGGTCGTCAACAACGCCGCGCACGAGACTGTCGGCGGCATGCCCGTCTGTGAGGGCGCATTGCAGGCCGAGAAGGTCGCACAGGCCGTCGGCTATCCCTGCACCTGCGTTGCCAAGGACGAGGACGCATTGCAGCAGGCGCTTGCGCAAGCGAAAGGCAATCACGCCCTGACGCTGCTGGAGGTCTACTGCGCAGTTGGCGCACGTGCCGACCTGGGTCGTCCGACCACCACGCCCATCCAGAATCGTGACGCGCTGATGGCCTTCCTTGGCAGCAAGGAGGAACAGGCATGATTGCACTGCTGCTGAACTCCGGACTCGGCTCGCGCATGGGCGCGGAAACGCAGGAGCATCCCAAGTGCATGTGCCGCCTGGATGCGCAGGACACCATCATCTCCTGGCAGTTGAAGCTGCTGCGCCGTCACGGCGTGACGGAGGCCGTGGTGACAACCGGCCATTTGAACGACATGCTGGAAGCATATCTGACAAGCCTTGACTGTGGCATCCGCTTTCATTTTGTCCATAACCCGCGCTATCGCGAGACGAATTATATTTACAGCATGTATCTGGCGCGCGACCTGCTGCGTGGTCAGGATGTGGTGAGCCTGCATGGCGATCTCGTCCTGCATCCGCAGGTGATGGCGGACCTGCTTGCCAGCACGGTCAGCACCATGGCCGTTGACAGCACGCTTCCCCTGCCGGAAAAGGACTTCAAGGCCGTGTTGCGTGATGGCCGCATCAAGCGCATCGGCGTGGACTGCTTTGAGCCGGGCAGTGTCGCCTGTCAGGCGGCCTACCACTGGACAGCGGAGGATTTCAGCCGCTGGATGGCCGAGATTGAGCGCTTTGTATCGCAGGGCGACGTGCGTTGCTATGCCGAGAATGCCTTCAATGCCATTTCGGAGGAAATCGCCCTGCACCCCTACGAGTGCGGCGGTTTGCTCTGCGCCGAAATTGATAATCAGGAGGATCGGGCGCTGGTCTGTGCCAGATTCCAACAGGAGGTCAGACAATGAAACAGGTCTACATCTGCTTTTCAACCGATATTCTGCACAATGGTCATATCCGGATTTTGCAGCGCGCCGCCGAACTGGGCGAGGTAACGGTCGGTCTGCTGACGGACGAGGTTGTGGCCAGCTACAAGCATTATCCGCTGATTCCGCTGGAAGAAAGAATGGCCATGTTTGAGGGGCTCAAGTACGTCAGCCGCGTCGTCGTGCAGGAAAGCCTGGACTATACGGACATCCTGCATCAGCTGCGCCCGGATATTGTCGTGCATGGGGACGACTGGCTGGTCGGCTATCAGGCCAACATTCGCCAGCGCGTCATTGAAACCCTGCGCGAATGGGGTGGCGAGCTGGTGGAGTTCCCCTACACGCATACCGCGACGGAGGAAACGCTCTCGAATCTCGACCAGCTGCTTTCCCTGCCGGAGACGCGCCGTAGCCGCCTGCGTCGTCTGTTGCAATACAAGCCGTGCCTGTCCGTGATGGAGGCGCACAACGGCCTGACGGGTCTGATTGTGGAAAAGACGGCTGTGGAAACGCCCAAGGGGCGCCGCCAATTCGACGCCATCTGGGTCAGCAGCCTGTGTGACTCCACCGCCAAGGGTAAGCCGGATATCGAGCTGGTGGACATGACCAGCCGCCTGAACACGCTGGAAGAAATCATGGAAGTGACAACCAAGCCCATCATTCTGGACGGCGACACCGGCGGACAGGTGGAGCACTTCGTCTACAACGTGCAGACGCTGGAACGCACGGGCATCAGCGCCGTCATCATCGAGGACAAGAAGGGCCTGAAGAAGAACAGCCTGTTCGGCACGGGCGCCGGTCAGGTACAGGCGACGATTCCGGAGTTCTGCGAGAAGATTACATCTGGCAAGAACGCCCAGAAAACGAAGGACTTCATGATTATTGCCCGTTGCGAAAGTCTGATTCTGGAGCAGGGTCTGGAGGACGCGCTGGAGCGCTGCCACGCCTACGTCAAGGCCGGTGCGGACGGCATCATGATTCACTCCAAGGCCAAGACGCCGGACGAGGTATTCGCCTTCTGTGACGCCTTCCGCAAGGAGGACGCCAAGACGCCCATCGTGGTCGTCCCGACGACCTACAACACGGTGACGGAGGAGGAGCTGGCTGCCCACGGCATCAACGTGGTCATTCACGCCAACCACCTGATTCGCAGCGCCTTCCCGGCGATGCAGCGCACCGCCCAGACCATCCTGACCCATGGCCGCAGCCATGAGGCCGACCCCGAGTGCATGTCCATCAAGGAAATTCTCACCCTCCTACCGAACCGGTAAGGCGTGCTGGCGCATTGACTTTTTTCGTTCTTCGTGGTATAATGCGCCATGCAGGCTGATGTGGTGGAATGGCAGACACTGGGGACTTAAAATCCCTTGCCTCACGGCGTGCGGGTTCGAGTCCCGCCATCAGCAGCATAGCAGAACCGACAGTTGGTACAATGATCGACTGTCGGTTCGTTTTTTTATACGGAAAATGCTAGCTGTAGCAATACCTTTCATACTTGGAATGCACCCATTAGGAAAAGACTACCAAAAATCAGCTTTTTGAGATATAAAACAATGAATCGCGATTGCTACCTTGAAATCTCACATTTTCGTGATATAATATTTTTGAAAGTGAT
>CAYXHF010000045.1:16532-16784 GCA_964464815.1 uncultured Faecalibacterium sp. | reverse complement strand
GCGCCACCTTGCCAAGGTGGAGGTCGCGGGTCCGAGCCCCGTCTACCGCTCCATTTTCAGTTCTGGTGCCATGGCCAAGTGGTAAGGCAAAGGTCTGCAAAACCTTCACTCTCCAGTTCAAATCTGGATGGCACCTCATCGGAGTCAGCGTAACAACGCTGGCTCTTTTTTGTATGCTTTTTTGAGGAAATCACGGTGCGGGCCCTCTCAGTCGGCTAACGCCGACAGCTCTCCCAGAGGGCGAGCCAAGGG
>CAYXHF010000045.1:0-16432 GCA_964464815.1 uncultured Faecalibacterium sp. | reverse complement strand
CGACCTCTTGGCTCTCCCTATGGGAGAGCTGTCACCGAAGGTGACTGAGAGGGCCACGCCGCACCGCGAATCAACTCAAAGAAAAAAAGAAAACGATTCAGTGCCGAAGATAGGTTGCTGCTATCAGTGCAGTTCGGCAGATTATGCATGGCGCGGGCCCTCTCAGTCGGCTAACGCCGACAGCTCTCCCAGAGGGCGAGCCAAGGGTGTGTGCCATACGCTTTTTTTCAAAACCAGGCGTGCTTGTGCATGCTGCTAGTGCGCTGGCTGCTGGAACAGGCGCGTTCTGTGAAGTCAAGACCAGCTGGAAGCAAAACGACCTCTTGGCTCTCCCTATGGGAGAGCTGTCACCGAAGGTGACTGAGAGGGCCGCCGCCAATCCGTCTCCCGAAAAGCAGAAAGAATCCAGCACGACCTTCCGCGGGTGCTTGCAATCCCTGCGGGCATTGATTATAATAAGGCTATCAGAGAGCGGAATCATACAGCGGAGGAGGTGCATCCACCATGCAGGAGGACGATGACCGGACGAAGCATGGCCGAAAAAGGCGAAAATGGGCGTCGTGGCTACTGGGCGCGGCCTTGTTCCTGCTGGTGATGGCCTTTTTCGGCGAGGAAACACCCGCGCCGTCCGGCGTTCGCGTGCAAACGGCGGTGCCTACGGCGACACCCGGGCCGACGCCTACACTGAAACTTGTATCCATCAAGGCCACGACCACTCCGGTGGTAACGACCACTCCGGTGGTGACGACCACTGCAACCGCCACGCCGCCGCCAACCGTGATGCCGACATCCACCGCAACCGAAGCGTTGTCACCTGCGCCAGCGGCAGTGGCGTCCCTGGCGGCTGAACCGTCCATGCAACGCCAGGTGGCACGCAGCGAAGCGGAAATCACCCTCGTCGTCACATTCGACGCGGTGTGTGTGGAGAATCAACATGTCGGCAAAAACTGGACGCAGGAATACTTCCTGTTTGCCGAAAGTGTGCCGGCGCAGGTGGCGGTGCGTCTGCGTGCAGGCGATGAATTATGCCTGCGGGCGGTCATTACTGAAAATGACAAGCGTCCCGACATTGGCGAGGATGAAACCTGCCTGACCATCACCGAGGACGTGTTGACATCGCCACTGGTGGTGAAAAAAACAGTGCTTGTTACGGAAAACGCGGGCCGGTACGCTGGGTGCAGCGCCGAATGGGCCGTGACATATACCATTACCGTCCTGACAGAGGATGGTGCAACAGGAGGAGAACAACAATGAAGGCTGAATTTTATCAGGGCAACCGTGAACGCTTCTATGCGCAGATGAAGCCTGCGTCGATGCTGGTGCTGTTTGCAGGGACGGATATTCGCAAGACGAATGATGAATACTATCCCTTTTATACCGACCGCGATTTTTATTACATGACGGGTCTGGATCAGCACGAGCTGGTGCTGCTGGCCGTCAAGGAAGCCTCCGGCCGTGTGCATGAGCAGGTGTATATCCTGCCGCCGGATATGATGGCCGAGCGCTGGACGGGTGTGCGCCTGAAGCCGGCGCAGGTCGAGGAGCTGTCCGGCATTCACGATGTGCGCATGGTCGGGCAGTTCAAGGATGATTTCCATGCGCTGGCCGCTGGCGGGCATTACTCGCTGGGCAGTGAACAGATTGCGCATGTGTACCTGGATCTTTACCGCGTGTCGCCGGAGGACATTGACCGTCCGGCGCATCAGCTGCTGCGCATGGTGCAGGCGAATTATCCGTATCTGGCGGTGGAAAATGCCAACGCGATTCTGCGCCGTTTGCGTCTGATCAAGCAGCCCTGCGAAATCGAGGCGATTCGCGCCGCCGAGCAGGTGACAGGCGAAGGCATCCTGGCGATGATGAAGGCCAGCCGTCCGGGTATGTACGAATATCAGTACAAGGCGGAATTCGACTACGCGCTGTCTCAGCATGGCCCGCAAGGCCCGGCGTTCCCGTCCATCATCAGCGCGGGCAGGAATAACTTCTGCATCCACTACTATTCCTACCGTGGACAGGCGCAGGATGGCGATATGGTGCTCAACGACGTTGGCGCACAGCACGACAGCCTGATGACGGATGTCAGCCGTGGCTTCCCGTGCAATGGCCGCTTCACGGAAAAGCAGAAGCTGCTGTTCAATTGCGCACTGGAAACGTCCAACCACATGTTTTCTATCGTCAAGCCGGGCTTTGCCATGGCCGAGGTGGATGCGGAAATTCGCCGCTACAACGCGGCGCTGCTCCATGATGCGGGTGTGCTGGACAAGGTGGAAAACGTGGGCAAGTACATGTGGCACGGCGGTGCGCATCATGTGGGCTATGACGTGCATGACGTGATTGAGCGTCCGCAGACGGTGAAGCCGGGCATGGTCTTCTGCATTGACGTGGGCATTTATCACGAGGAATGGGGCATTGGCTTCCGTTTGGAGGACAACCTGCTGGTCACGGAGGACGGCTGCGAGAACCTGTCACGCCACATTCCGCGCACGGTCGAGGACATTGAAGACGTGATGTGCAAGCGCTGACGGCTTGTTCTTATGCTGTTCTGGGACGGAAATTCGCTTTACAATTGCCGGGATTTTCGATATAATAACAACATCCGCACCCTTGGCTTTCGCTGAGAGCGCAAGCATCGGACGATTTCAGGCCGGGTGTCGGAAGATTTTTATCGTAGGGTACTCGGCAAAAGCGAGACTCGAACGGAGGCAAAAAATGAATACTCGCAACGAACATCTGGTACGAATGGTCATGCTGGCCCTGCTGGCGGCGCTCATCTTCCTGATGGGACAGACGCCGCTGGGACTGATTCCGCTGGGCTTTTGCAACGTGACGCTGCTGGTGATTCCGGTGGCCGTGGGCACACTGTTCATGGGTCTGAAATGCGGGCTGGTGCTTGGGCTGACCTTTGGCGCGACGAGCTTTGTGTCGGCGCTGCTGCGTCCCTCGACGCTGGTGGCGACGCTCATGGGATCGTCGGTGCCGCTGGTGATTGTGATGACGTTCCTGCCGCGCCTGCTGGTGCCGGTGGTGATTCACCTTGTGCATCGTCTGCTGGGCAAAAAGCAGGACAAGGTGGCGCTTACGGTTGCGGCGGCTTGCGGCAGCCTGACGAACACGATTTTCTATCTGGGCCTGATGCTGGCGTTCTATATGCTCAGCGGCATTGACAACACGGCAGTCCTGACGGCCATTGGCGCAACGGCTGGCGGCGCTGGTCCGCTGGAGGCGATTGCGGCGGCCCTCATTACGCCGCCCATCGTGCTGGCGCTGCGTCGTGCCCTGCACCGCAAGGTCGTATAACTTTCTTTTTTCGCAAGAAACACACTGCGCTGATGGATAATGGTTGCGCCATGACCCATCAGCGATTCTATAAGGAGGCAAAGAGGATGATCCTCACCCTCGATATCGGGAATACCAATATCAAAACGGCGCTCTTTGATGGCGCGGAAATGGTCAAGTACTGGCGCTTGTCCACCAACATCACCAATACCTCGGATGAATACGGTATCACCATCATGAACCTGTTTCAGCATGAGGGCATTTCGGTCAAGGATGTGGAGGGCATCGTGATTTCCTCCGTTGTACCGACCATCAATTTCACCATTGAGCATATGTGCCAGAATTACTTTGGCAAGACGCCGCTCTTCATCGGGCCGGGCGTCAAAACGGGCATCAATATCCGCTATGAGAACCCGCGTGAGCTGGGCAGCGACCGCATTGCCAACGCCGTGGCGGCGTATGAGGAATACGGTGCGCCGACCATCTTCATTGACTTTGGCACGGCCACGACCTTTGGCGTAGTTGGCGAGGGCGGCGCATTCCTAGGTGGATGCATCTGCCCTGGCATCAAGCTGGCCAGTGAGGCACTGGTCACGGGAACGGCCAAGCTGCCACGCTTCGAGCTGACAAAGCCGGAGCATGTGATTGGCCGCACGACACTGACGAATCTGCAATCCGGCATGTATTATGGGTATGTTGGCCTTGTGAAGAACATCGTTCGCAAGATCAAGCAGGAGCTGGGGCAGGAGGCAAAGGTCGTCGCGACAGGCGGCATGGCGGTCATGATTGCCGAGGAAAGCAAGGCCATTGACACGCTGGACGGTCTGCTGACCCTGAAGGGACTCAGGCTGATTTACGAGCGGAATCGCTAAACCCAAGGAAGAGAAAAGCAAAGCACGAAACAGAGGCGGAGCAACAAGTAGAAGGAGTGTAGGATGATGAAGGAAGTTGTCATCGGATTTCTGGGCTGTGGCAATGTGGGCGGCGGCGTGTGGTCGCTGCTGACGAATTTCTCCAAGGAAATTGCGCATCGTGATGATTTGTCGATTCGCGTCAAGCGCGTGCTGGTGCGCGATGTGAACAAGACGCGTGCCTGCGGCGTGCCGCATGAATTGCTGACGACCAATGCCGAGGACGTGGTTGCAGATCCCGAAATCAGCATTGTGGTGGAATTCATGGGCGGCGAGCAGCCGGCAACCGACTACATGCTGCGCGCGCTGGAAAACGGCAAGACGGTCGTGACGGCCAACAAGGTCGCCATTGCCCTGAACTGGCACCGCTTGCAGGAGGCCGCACAGCGTCATCAGGTCGGCCTGTACTACGAAGCCAGCGTTTGCGGCGCAATTCCGATTATCAACACCCTGATGCAGCCCTTACAGGCCAATCGCATTGGCAATTTGATGGGCATCATCAATGGCACGACCAACTACATTCTTTCCCGTATGTATGAGCATGGCGAAGCCTACGAGACGGTGCTGCATGATGCGCAGCAGCTGGGTCTGGCCGAGCCGAATCCCTCTGCGGACGTGGAGGGCCTGGACGCGGCGTACAAGCTGTCCATCATGGCCAGCCTGGCATTCCATGCGCGTGTGCCGTTCAGCAAAATTTATCGTGAGGGCATTACGCAAATTACCGCAACCGATATTGCCTATGCCAAGGAAATGGGCTATGTCCTGAAGCTGCTGGCAATTGCCAAGCGCACGGACGATACCATTGAGGTGCGCGTGCATCCGACCCTGCTGGCCAAGGATCATCCGCTGTCGCAGGTCAATGGCAGCTTTAACGCGGTGTACCTGCACGGTCACGCATGCAAGGAAATGATGCTGCAAGGCCGTGGCGCGGGCGATTTGCCGACGGCCAGTGCTGTGGTGGGCGACATCCTGCATGCCGCGACGACGGATGTGCATGTGCATCCGACCTTCGTCAACAGCGAAACGGCCGATGCATCCCTGGCCTTCACCAATGACTGGAAGACGCGCTACTTCCTGCGCATCTCCGTCAAGGACGAGCCTGGCTCTCTGGCGAAGATTGCCAGCTGGCTGGCCAGCGAGCAGGTGTCCATTGCCACGATGATGCAGAAGGCAGAACAGGCCGGTGGCCATGTGCCGCTGGTTATCATCACCCATGAGGCGAATGAACAGGCCATCCGTGCGGCACTGGCGAAGTTCGATCCGGAGCTGTGCAAGGTGGAGAACATGATTCGCGTCGAGGCGTAACGAGGGGAAATAAAACGCCGGACAAGCGGGCGCAGGAGGATGATAGCAATGCAGACCATTACAGTGCCGCTGGGCGAACGGTCCTATCCCATCCATATCGAATGCGGCTTGCTGGACAAGACCGGCGCATACGTGCGCCAGGTGCTTGGTGAAACAGCCGTGGCCGTGGTGACGGATGACCATGTTGCGCCCTTGTATCTGGAAAGGGTGCTTGCATCCCTACAGGCGGCAGGCATCCGGACATGCAAAGTGGTTTTGCCGCATGGCGAACAGACGAAGTGCTTGCAGAAGCTGACGGAGCTATACGACTTTTTGTGCGAAAACCATCTGACGCGCCGTGACACGGTGCTGGCGCTGGGTGGCGGCGTGATTGGCGATTTGGCTGGCCTGGCGGCGGCGACGTATCTGCGCGGTGTCCACTTTGTGCAGGTGCCGACGACGCTGCTGGCGCAGGTGGACTCCTCGGTTGGCGGAAAGGTCGCGGTTGACCTGCCGCAGGGAAAGAACCTGGTCGGCGCGTTCTATCAGCCGGAGCTGGTGCTTGTTGACCCGACGACGCTTGGCACACTGACGGAGGATTATTGGCGCGACGGCTTGGGCGAGGTGGTCAAGTACGGCTGCATCGGCGATGAAGCGCTGTTCAGCCTGCTGGAGGCGCATGCGCCCGGTGGCCGGGAAGCGCTGATGACGCAGATTATTCCCATCCTGACGCACTGCATCCAGTACAAGGCTGATGTGGTGGCGCAGGACGAACACGACACGGGACTGCGCATGACGCTGAATTTCGGCCACACGATTGCACATGCGGTGGAGGCATGCCAGCATTACACAGGCATGCGGCACGGAGAAGCAGTGGCGCTGGGCATGCGCGTGATGACGCAATTGACACAGGCGCGAAAGCTGACGCAGGCAGGCACGTCGGAGCGGCTGAATGCCCTGCTGGACATGCTGGACATGCCGAAAAAGCTGCCGGACATTCCGGAAAAAGAGCTGCTAACGGCGATGGGCATGGACAAAAAGACGGCTGGCGCGGTGCTTCGCGTGATTGTGCTGGACAAGATTGGTGCGTGCCGGATTGACAAGACCGATGTTGAATTTTTTCACGGCATGACGCAGGTGTAATTTCGTGCAGAATCGACAAGGGATAACAAATTTTCTGTAACCCCTTTTCAAAACGCGAAAAATAGCGTACAATGTAATATGCGGAAATAGAACCAGCGTTCCGTTCGGTAAAAAGCCGAGTGGAACGCTGTTTTTTGCAGTGCATGTATGATGGTGGAGAGAAAGCAGGTGGGTTTCCTGTGCGACAGGAGCAAAAGCAGCAGTTGTCAAGCCAGATGCTGGATATGATAACACAGGGCGGTCAGATGCCGATGCTTTCCGAAGGCGAAAGCGTGTATGCATGGCGGTTGATTCGCTGGGAGGCGGATATTCCGTTGACGGAGGAACAGCGGCAGGCGATGCTGCAAATCGTTCCCGAGGCAACGGCGCTTTGTGGTGTCAGTGCGGCATGCTTTGCGGCGGACGGCGATGTGATGACGGTGCTGCTGGCGCTGACGAATTTCCCTGCGCGGGCACATCGCGAGCCGGTGCTGTGGCTGTGTGCGCATATGCTGATGGAGCAGGCGTCGGTGCAGCTGGAGCAGGATGGCACGATGTTCATCGGCGAGGAATTTGACCGCGCCGAGGATTGGGTCGAGCATCTGCGCCCGATGAGCGAAATCAGCGACTGGTGGTCGCGCGTATCGCCGCTGGATGGTAGTGCCGCGCATCGCCACCGCAAGGAGCTGCAAACCTCCATCAAGCGCCGCCAGTATGCGGTGCTGGGCGGCTATGTCTCCCGCGCACTGCGGGAAGACCCCAATGTGTCGGTGACGTGCTTCGCCTTTGTGCCGCTTGTGATTGAGGCCGTTTGGAGCCAGCATGCGGAGCTGTCTCTGCGCGATTTGACGCAGGGGCTGGATTTGAATGAAATGACGCGCAAGCCGCGACAGGCACTGCTTTCCTGGCTGACGGCGTTGCAGCCTGTCCTTCGCGCATGCCCGCAGACGAATAATGCACGCCCCATTGATAAGGTGATTGAGTCCATCCGTGCGGATTGCTCCCTGCCGTATTCGCAGGCGAATCTGAGCCGTTCGCTTGGCTTGACGCCGGCGTACTTCTGCCGCTTATTCCACGAAAAAACGGGACAGCATTTCTCCAACTTCCTGACCAGCACGCGCATGGAAAAGGCGCAGAAGCTCCTCTCCGAACCCAAGGAGCATACGCTGGCTGAAATCAGCGTTGCGTGCGGATATCCCAACAAAAGCTATTTCTGTCAGGTGTTCAAAAAGTATACCGGCATGACGCCAGGTGAATATCAGACCCTACAGCACAAGGGGTAAGGCGTTCCTGCGATACGCCAAAACAATCCCTGTTTTGATGTATAAATCATTTCCAGATGGATGAACATATCAGTGTCATTCGTTCATATCCATGGTGCAGTCGGCAAAAATGCACGATGCGCCACGAACAGGAGGTTTGTGCATGAAACGATGGTATCGGGTGCTGTGCATGCTGTTATGTATACTGATGCTGCCTGTATTGGGAAATTGCAATGCCTATGCGGAGGAGGAGGCGCCCTCGGTGCGCGTGCTGCTGCGCCGCCTTGGGCTGACCACCCGCGCTGATTTGACGCTGGAAGGCTACTACACCTTGCAGCAGAACGGTAAGGCCGTGATGGTCTTTCCCGATGCCGCAGAGGTGACGATTGAAATTCGCGAAAATGAGCTGTACCTATTCTACAGCGATATGTGCATGCGTCTGGGCAAAAGCGCGGTGCTACAGCGCAATCAGTCCAACCGGGAAATGTCCGGCATGCGCTTTGTGAAAAACGGCAATCTCTATCCGGGTTCGCTGTCCCTGACGATTGAGGATGGCGCCCTTGTTCCGGTGCTGACACTCTCGGTGGAGGATTATCTGCTGGGCGTTGTGCCGTATGAGATGAGCGACGCCTTCCCCCTGGAGGCACTGAAGGCACAGGCCATTTGCGCCCGCACCTACGTGCTGGCCCGGAAGAACACGAATCGCGCCTACGACGTGGTGGACACGACGAACGATCAGGTCTTCAAGGGCGTTGATCCATCCACCGTCAACTGCGCCCGCGCAATTCAGGAAACCGCTGGTGTGGTGGGTACATACAAGGGCAAATTGGCCGACTGCTTCTACTCCGCCAGCAATGGCGGCCAGACGGAGCTGGTGAAAAACGTCTGGTCTGACCGTGGCGTATACGACTACTACGCCATGGTGGATGACCCCTACGATTTGGAAAATCCGCAGAGTACCGTGCGGACGCTCAAGCTGCCCAAGGACGGCAGCATTTCTGACCGCCTGCGCGGCATCCTACATGAAAAGCTCCTTCCGGCGCTCGAAAAGGGCGAGTATAACACGGATTTGGAGAACTTCCGCGTGAACAGCATTACCGCTGTCACGCTGGCGTCGCCGATGTTTGATGAGCCGAGCCGCCGCATGCAGGATGTTGTGCTGACTATCACCTGGTCGGGCAAAAAGCTCCTGAGCGACATGCAGCCCGCTGTCACCCCTGCGCCCGCGCAGGAGGAAGACTGGAATCTGGGCGAGGAAACGGCTGTCCCGACAGCGACGCCGACGGCCACGCCCACGGCAACACCGACTGCTACGCCTGCTCCCGAAGCCGTGGAAGAGCCGCTACTGACGGACTTCCTTCCCGAAGAAGAGGCAATCATCACGCTCCGCATGGACAAGGACACCATTGCTGCCCTGAACCTGACCATCTCCGGCAGCGAAATGTTCTCCGTCACCGAGGAAGAGACGCAATTCTTACTCCAATCGCGCCGCTTTGGTCACGGCGTTGGCATGAGCCAGCGCGGTGCGCAATGGATGGCCGGTCAATACGACATGACGTGCGAGGAAATCCTTGCGTTCTACTATCCCGGCATGTCGCTGATGAAGGGTGCATCGGGCGAACAGGTATTACCGACCGTGCCGCCGGTGATGCTGGAGCAGCTTGCACCGCCGCCGACCGCGACGCCGAAGCCTACACTGATGCCTGTCACGACGGATGCAATGGAGGAAGGCATGAAGCTGATGTACGTGAATGCATCGAGCTTGAATTTGCGCTCTGACCCTTCGCTTGGGGCGGAATTGCTGATGCGGTTGATGGAGAATCAGCAAGTGATTGTGATTGAGACATGTGATGATCCGGAATGGGTGCATGTGAAGACAGATGCGATTGAGGGCTATTGTATGGTGAGCTTTTTGAAGGAAGTGGAGGAGGCAACGGAAAAGCCGCTTTCCACACCCAACCCCTTATAAGCGCCCCACGCAGAAACATAAGGAATAACCAGTGCAGAGCCGCGGGAGACTAACTTTCTTCCTCCCAGCGCAAAACAAGCAACGGTAAGGCAAACGCTCACCTGCCTCTTTTGCTGCTTGCATCAACAAGCATCATCAGAGACAACTGCCGCTGTCGCCATTTCTTTTGTGAAAGTACGGATATACGGAAAGGAACGCAGAAATTAGCATGAATGAATCTCAGAAGGAGAATAAGGGAAAGCAGGGCGGCGTCTTGCGACGGAATCTGCTGGTTGTGCTGGGCGTGCTGGCGGTGGTTGTGCTGCTGCTGGCTGTGCCGCAGAAGAATCGTCCCGCAAAGGTGGATGAGGATGCACCGAAGCTGCCGGTTGTGACGACGGAGGTGCCGACGGCGACGGATGCGCCCGTGGCAACGGCTGTCCCTGAAGAGACGGATTCCCCTGCTGTGACCGGTGAAGCGGCGCAGAGCGAACCGACGGCGACGGTGGACTTGACGAAGGTCGAAGCATTCCTGATTGTGACGGTCGGAAATACCACGTATGAGCCGCTACCGCTGACGGAGGATGCGTATTATGGCCTGAGCCATGATGGGTGCTATAATATCATCCACGTGACGGAAAATAGCGTGAGGATGTATGAGTCGAATTGCGATAATCAGGACTGCGTGGAGCAGGGCGAAGTAACGCTGGAAAATATGGAGACGCGCATTCTGGGCAATATGATTATCTGCTTGCCCAATCAGGTGTCGTTGCAGCTGTGTACGCGCGCGGAGCTGACCGAATGGCTCAGTAGTATGGTACAGGAGGAAATGGCCAATGAATAAGCGCCGAATGTCAACGCAGCAGCTGGCTGTGTGTAGCATGCTGCTGACACTGATGCTGGTGCTTGCGTGGCTGGAAAGCATGCTGCCGCCGCTTGGTGGTATTCCGGGTGTGAAAATGGGATTGAGCAATGGTGTGCTGATTTTCGCCGTGTATATGCTCAATTTGCCGATGGCATGGGTGCTGATGCTGCTCAAGGTGGTGCTGTCGGCGCTGTTCCTGGGTGGCGTGTCGGCGTTGCCGTATGCGCTGGCTGGTGGCGTGCTGTCGCTGCTGGGCATGAGCGTGCTGTCGCGCATTCAGTGGATGCATCCTGTCACGGTCAGTATCGTGGGCGGCGTGCTGCATAATGTCGGCCAGATGCTGATGGTCATGTTGATTCTGCAAACGTCCCAGCTGGTGTATTATATGGCGGTGCTGATGATTTCCGGTATCGTGTTTGGCATGCTGACGGGCGTGTGCGCGACGCTGGTGATGAAGCATACGCGGCATCTGAAATTGTGGAAAAAGTGAAGGAAGGGCGCGGAGAAGTCGAGAGATGAATCCGCGCCTTTTTTCGTGGTGCGTTTTGCATTTGCAAATGCTACTGACTTGACGGAAAAGCGCGAAGGGAGTATACTGAACAGGATGACGCGACAGGAGGAAGAGGCATAATGAAATTTGAAAAATTGGCTAATTCCATTAAAAATATAAACGACAAGGCGGGTTCGACAGCAAAAAGTGCGGTGAATCAGCTGATGACATTACGAAATTGGGCGATTGGATGCTATATTGTAGAATATGAACAGGCTGGAAGTGATAGGGCTGAATATGGAACACAACTACTAAAGAATTTGGAAAAAGAAATATCGCAAAAGGGAATGAACGCAACATTGTTCAAACTTTGCCGTAATTTTTATTTGCTGTATCCGCAAATTGGTGCGACGGTGTCGAACCAATTTGAATTACCTGATTTTGGGAAAAGTTCGACAGTGTCGCACCAATTTGAAACAAAGCCAGAAGTTTTGATAAGCAATCTTTCTTTTTCTCATATTCGAGAAATTATGGTCATTGAGGATGCTTTCGAAAGATTTTTTTATGAAACCGAATGTATGAAATGCAATTGGAGCGTAAGAGAGCTTCGTAGACAAATCAAAACAAATTTGTTTGTCAGAGCCGGAATGAGCCAAAAGCCGGAGTTGCTTTTAACAAAATCTGTGGATAATGCAAGCTCAAATACCTTGACAATCAAAGACCCGTTTACGTTTGAATTCCTTGGATTGGACGCGAAAGAAGCCGTAAGCGAATCGGATTTAGAACAGGCATTGATGGATCATTTGCAGGAATTCATGCTTGAATTAGGCCAGGGCTTTTGCTTTGAAGCAAGGCAAAAACGCATTGTAATTGATGATAAGTATTATTTCATTGACTTGGTTTTCTATAATAGGTTGTTGCACTGCAATGTGATTATTGAATTGAAAAATGATGAGTTCAAGCATGAGGATTTAGGGCAATTAAATGCATATGTGGGATACTATAAAAAGAATGAAATGATGCCAGGAGACAATCCACCGGTTGGTATATTGCTTTGCACCGAAAAGGGGTCACAGATGGTGGAATTTGCATTGTCGGGTATGAATAACCAACTGTTTGTTTCTACCTATATGCTCCATTTGCCGGATAAGCAGAAATTGAAAGAATTTATGCTGAAAGAATTGGAAGAAATGGGTATGTAACAACAGAACGTGTATGAAGGTTCGAATGGAAAAGAGGATAGGCAAGAAGGTTGCGTTTTGCATTTGCAAAGGCATCTGACTTGACGGAAAAGCGCGAAGGGAGTATACTGAACAGGATGACGCGACAGGAGGAAGAGGCATGGAAATCATTGCACGGCTGCACAACGGATTCCGAGAGAAGTTTGGTGTGCCACGGCAATCAGGGCTTGTGCCGGAAATCGTGTCGCGCGTGGTGATGGAGGAAAAATATAGCGTGCAGGAGGCGTTCCGCGGCATCGAGATGTATTCGCATCTGTGGCTGCTGTGGGAATTCCATCAGGCGGAGCGCGAGCAATGGCGCCCGACTGTGCGGCCACCACGTCTTGGCGGTAATACACGCATGGGCGTTTTCGCGACACGATCGCCGTATCGGCCGAACAAAATCGGCCTGACCGTGGTGCAGCTCAGGCGCGTGGCCGTGGAGGATGGCCGCGTGGTGCTGTATGTCGCGGGTGCGGATATGATGGATGGCACGCCGATTGTGGATATCAAGCCCTACATTCCCTATGCAGACAGCGTTCCGGAGGCGTCGGAAGGCTTCACGCAGCAGACGAAGGAGCATCGCTTACAGGTGGTGTTTCCGGAAAAATGGCAAGCGCTTGTGCCACCGCAGGATCTTCCGGCGGTGATGGGAATGCTGGCGCAGGATCCGCGACCAGCCTATCAGCACGATCCGGAGCGCATCTATGGCGCGCCGTATGGGGCGGTGGATATTCGCTTTCGCGTACAGGAAGAGACGCTGGAAGTGGTGGAGGTACTACACTACAAGGAGTAAAAGGAAAAATGAATGCACAGCAGTGGATGGAAGAGGTAAACAGCTACTTTCCGGTGCGCAAGAGCAAGGCAGAGAAGCAAGCCTTCCGCGAATACGTGCTTGGCAAGGCGAAGGAGCTGGAGGTTCCGGCGCATGTGGAAACGCTGGGCGGCAAGGTGCTTCAGCACAATGATGTGGTGTTTGGCAATCTGGCAACGGCCAAGGTGCTGGTGACGGCGCACTACGACACGCCGGCCACCATCGGATTGCCGAATCTGATGCTGCCGACGAATCGGGTGATCTTTCTTTTAGCGCAGCTGCTGATTGCGCTGCCGATGCTTGTGTGCTGTTTCGCGCCGATGCTGCTGGTGAATCTGCTGACCAACAGCGTTTTCTGGACGGAATTGACGCTGCTTGTGGTATACGTGCTGATGATGTACCTGCTGCTGGCGGGCGTGCCGAATCGGCATAACGTCAACGACAACACCTCCGGCACGTACGCGGTGCTGACGCTGATGGAACGCTTCCAGAACGAAAAGCGGGACGATGTGGCATTTATCCTGTTTGACAACGAGGAAAAAGGAACACTGGGCGCGGCGGCGCTGGCGAAGAAGTATCCGGCGCTGAAAAAGGATGCGCTGGTGCTGAATTTGGACTGTGTGGGCGTGGGTGAGGCGATGCTGTTCCTTGCGCCGAAGAAGGCAAAAGCGGATGCACGCTACGCCGGGATGGAGGAGGCCGTGGCCAGGGCCAGCGGACTGCCGGTGGTGTTCCGGCCGCTGGAAAAGAGCAACTTCTCCTCCGACCAGAAGCACTTCAAGAAGGGCATCGGCATCTGCGCCTGCCGCAAGGGCAAAGGAATAGGCTGGTATTGCAGCCGCATTCATACGTACCGGGATACAGAATATGATGAAGCAGCCATCTGCGCCGTGGTGGACGGCACGGAGGCCGCCATTCATCACGCAATCAGGAAGGAACAGGCATGACGATTCGTGAAGAAATCGACGGACAGTACCCTGTCCGTAAAACGAAGGAGCAAAAGAGCGCCTTTGAAAAATGGGTGATGGCACGCATGCGCGGTATGGGCTACACGCCCTACATCGACGGCATGAACGGCAAGGACAAATTGAAGCACCGCAACATCATTGTCGGCGACCCGCTGAATGCCAAAATGATTGTGTCGGCGCATTATGACACGGCGGCGACCATCGGCATTCCGGATTGGCGCATCCCGCGCAATTGGCCGGTGTATGTGGTTTCCCAGGGCATGGTGCTGGTGGGAATGCTGCTGCTCTCTCTGCTGGTGGGCATCGGGCTGGGCCTGGTGAGCAAAAGCGGCGATGTGCTGATTCTCTCGTTCTTCGGCACGTACATGGTGCTGATGCTCCTGATGATGTTCGGCAAGGCGAATCAGCATAACGTCAACGACAATACCTCCGGTGTGGCGGCACTGCTGGAAACGATGCAGCGCATTTCGCCGGACATGCGGGAGACGGTGGCGTTCATCCTCTTTGACAATCAGGAGACTGGCTGCCGTGGTTCGAAGTGGTACGGCAAGCAGCATGTGGAAACGCAGACGATGCAGCTGCTTGTTGACCTCAACTGCGTGGGCGATGGCGAGCATTTTGTCATCTCCGTCCCGAAGATGGCAGAAGGCAAGGACGAATATATGCCCTTGCGCACGTCGCTGGAAAAGCACATCGCGGAGGCTGGCCTGCATGCGGGCTTCTTCCGGCGCATCACGGTGCGTGGCGCGGGCGACTATCGCCGGTTTGTGTGCGGCGTGGGCGTCTCGGCGTACCATCAAAGCGCGGGCATTGGCTACATCACGGGCCGCCTGCATACCTCGCGCGACACCGTTTGTGACCAGAAAAACCTCGATGCGCTCTCCGCAGGACTTGCCGAGGCTGTCGAAAAGTTAAACAATTTGTGAATTTTGGCTGAAATTGCTGGAAACATCGTCCAAACGGTCGTTTTTCTTTGCAATTTGCCCATGAATATGGTACAATAGGGGATAGAAAGTCTTGCTCCGGTAAGACTGGAAGAGGAGGAAATCGTATGCTCCCCCAATGGCCGAAGGGTTTCCGGGTGCTGTTTGTGGCTGTGATGCTCGTGTTCTGCCTGACATGCTGCGCGACGCTGGTTTGGCAGGTGACGATGACGGAACAGCTACGCATGGCGAATCTTCAGTTGGAAGCAACGGAAGCGCGCCTGAAAAAGCAGCAGGTGGAATATACACAAGCGCAAGCGCTGCTGCCGGAAACACAGGCACAGCTGGCGGAGATACGCCCGCAGGCAGACGAGATTGCTGCCCGGGAGCAGGAATTGCGCACGCAGCGGAAGGCATTGCGCGCCGAAAACGCCCTGCAAGCGGAGGAAATTGCCGCTTTGGAGGCAGAATATGCGCTGCTTTCCCAGCCGGATGATGCACAACTTGCAGATATTGCTGCCATACAGCAGACGCTGCAAACCCTGCACGACGATGTGGCGCAGGCGCAGGAGCTGCTCAAGTAAGCCTCTATCCATTGTTCCAACAAACGATACATAACAGGAGGGATTTCAGCGATGGCTAAGAACAAGATGCAGGCGTCCTTCAACCAGACGCCGGACAACGAGAAGAAGAAGATTACCCTATTTGCCATGGTCGTTGTACTGATTGTGGCGGTGATTGTGATGGTGATGCTGTTTGTGCGCTCCAACACGCTTTCTTCCCAGCTGGATCAGGTCAATGATGAGCTGGCGGCCCGCAATACTGAATTGCAGACGACCATCAATGCAAAGGAATCTGTTGAGAACGAGCTGAAGGGTGTGCAGGAGGACCTGCGCGAAGCGCAGCTGGTGGTGGAGGAATCCACCGCGAAGGTCGCCGAGCTGGAAGGCCAGCTGGCAACCCTGACGCTGGAAAACGAAGAGAACAAGGAAAAGATTGCGACCCTGACGACCGAGCTGAACACCGCAAAGGAAAATCAAGCGAAGGCGCAGGGCTATCTGGACTCCGTGACGACGCAGCTGGATGAAATGATGCTGAATCTGGGTCTGGCGCAGGGTGCCCTCGATGGCGAGACGGCCACGGCAACGGATGTTGTGCCGGTTGAAGAACCCGCTGTTGAGCCGGAAGAGGTTGAAGAACCCGCAGTTGAGCCGGAAGAGGTCGAAGAGCCCGCAACCGAGCCGGAAGTGACCGAAGAACCCGCAGTTGAGCCGGAAGAGGTCGAAGAGCCCGCAACTGAGCCGGAAGAGGTCGAAGAACCCGCAGTTGAGCCGGAAGAGGTCGAAGAGCCC
>CAYXHF010000044.1:13469-17485 GCA_964464815.1 uncultured Faecalibacterium sp. | reverse complement strand
TCCTTCCCACTCCGTGAGCAGGACTTTTCCCTCCGCATGGAGAATTGTATGCTAGAGAACACACAGAAGGGATGGAAGGCAAACATGGCAAATGGCGAAGAGGTGCAGGGGATGCAGCTGTCCGTGCGGCAGGCGGCGGCGCTGGCGAAGCTGGCGCTGACGGAGCAGGAGGAAGAGACAATGGGCGCGGAGCTACAGACGCTCCTCATGTTCGCGCAGGAGTTGTCCCAGGTGGACACGGAGGGGGTGCCGATGACGGCGCACGTGCTGCCGTTGCAGAACGTTCTCCGGGACGACGTGCCCGCGCAGCCCTTTGACCGGGAGCTGCTATTACAGAACGCGCCGTCACGCACTGAGGACGGCATCAGCGTGCCGCAGACGTTTGCGTAAGAGGAGGATGGCCATGGAAATCACACAAATGAGCATTCGGGCGCTATCCGACGCAATGCGGCGCGGGACGCTTACCTCCCGGGAGGTGACACAGGCGTATCTGAACCGGATTGATGCGGTCGATGGCAAGGTGCATGCTTACATCAGCGTGAATCGCGAGGAGGCGCTGGCGCAGGCTGATGCATGTGACCGCATGCGGCAGGCTGGGGAGGTGCTGTCGCCCTTGCATGGCGTGCCGGTGGCGCTCAAGGATAATATCTGCGTGGCTGGCGGCAAAACGACGTGCGCGTCGCGGATGCTTGAGAATTTCGTGTCGCCGTATTCTGCGGCGGTGTGGGAAAAGCTGCATGCGGCGGGCTGCGTGCTGCTGGGCAAGACGAATATGGATGAGTTCGCCATGGGCTCGACGACGGAGCATAGCGCGTTTTTTGCCACGTGTAATCCGCACGATTTGACGCGTGTACCCGGTGGCTCCTCGGGCGGCTCGGCGGCATGCGTAGCGGCCGGAGAGGTGGCGTTTGCGCTGGGAAGTGACACGGGCGGATCGATTCGCCAGCCGGCGGCGTTTTGCGGTGTGGTGGGCATGAAGCCCACGTATGGCATGGTCAGCCGCCATGGCTTGGTGGCGTTTGCCTCGTCGCTGGATCAGATTGGCCCGATGACGCGGACAGTGGGAGATAATGCGCTCGTGCTGTCGGCAATTGCGGGGCATGATGCACGGGATACGACGTCGGTGAATCGGACGTATGCGCCGCTGGATGCACAGCTGGGGCAGGGCGTCAAGGGGCTGAAAATCGGTCTGGTCAAGGAAATGATGGATGTCTCTGAGGCGGTGGCAGAGACCGTTCTGGGCGCGGCAAAGCGTCTGGAAGGGCTGGGTGCGACGGTGGAGGAGGTCAGCATTCCGGAGCTTCGGGCGGCACTGGCGGCGTACTATGTGATTTCCTCGGCCGAAGCAAGCTCGAATCTGGCGCGGTTTGACGGCATTCGCTTTGGGCATCGTGCCGCGTCATATGCGGATTTGGAGGAGCTGTACGTAAAAAGCCGCAGCGAAGGCTTTGGCGAGGAAGTGAAGCGTCGGATTTTGCTGGGGACGTACACGCTGTCTGCGGGCTATTTCGATGCGTATTATAAGAAGGCGCTACAGGTGCGCACGGTGCTGATTCGTCAGTTTCAGGCGGTACTGGCGACGCATGACGCGTTGCTTGGACCGGTTGCGCCGACAACGGCGTACCGTTTGGGCGAAAAAACCTCGCCGCTGGACTTGTATCGAGGCGATATGGATACCGTGCCTGTGAATATTGCGGGAATTCCGGCGCTGTCGATGCCCTGCGGGACGGATGCGGACGGTCTGCCGATTGGCGTGCAGCTGATGGGCCCGGCCTTCTCCGAAGGGCTGCTGTACCGCATTGGCGACGCGCTGGAGGCGGCGCAGGGTCAGGTGACGAGGGAGGTGACGTGCTGATGGCGTGGAAGACGAAGGACGGCTACGAGATGGTGGTCGGTCTGGAGGTTCATGTGGAGCTGAAAACGCGCACGAAAATCTTCTGTGCGTGTCCCACGACCTTTGGCGCGCCGCCGAATACCCAGTGCTGTCCGGTCTGCATGGGCTTTCCGGGGACGCTGCCGGTGCTTAACCGGGAAGTGGTGCATGCGGCGGCGCTGGCCGGTCTGGCGACGGGCTGCACGATTGCGAAGTACTCCAAGCAGGACAGGAAGAATTACTTCTATCCGGACTTGCCCAAGGCGTACCAGATTAGCCAGTTCGACCTGCCCCTGTGCCTGAATGGTCATTTGATGATTGAGACGGAGCAAGGCCCGAAGCGCATTGGTATCACCCGCATCCACATCGAGGAGGACGCCGGGAAGCTGGTGCATGACGCGCAAAAGGGGACGATGATTGACTGCAACCGCTGCGGTGTGCCGCTGATTGAAATCGTCTCCGAGCCGGATATGCGCACGCCGCAGGAGGCGGTGGCGTATCTGCGCAAGCTGAAGGCCGTGATTGCCTACACGGGCGTGAGCGATTGCCGCATGCAGGAAGGATCGCTGCGCTGTGACGTGAATCTGTCCATCCACAAGCGCGGCGAGCCGTTTGGCACGCGCACGGAAATGAAGAACCTGAACTCCTTCCAATCGGTGCAGCGCGCCATTGAGGAGGAATACCTGCGCCAGGTGGAGGCGGTCAGGCACGGCGAGGCAATCGTGCAGGAGACGCGCCGATTCGATCAGGCCAGTGGCAAGACCTTCTCCATGCGGCGCAAGGAAAACGCCAATGACTACCGCTATTTCCCTGAACCGGACTTGGCGCCCATTGTGCTGACGGATAACCAGATTGAGCGCTGGCGCGACGAATTGCCAGTGCTGCCGGATGCGCGCAAGCAGGCGCACATGCAGCAATATGACCTGACCGCCTATGCCGCAGAGCAGCTGGTATCCACCAAGGCCATCGCGGAGTATTTCGAGACGGCGGCAGCGGCTGTTGCTGCGCCTGGCACGGCCAAGACGCTGGCAAACCTGATGATTTCAGAGGTTTTCCGCCTGATGGAGGGCGAGGAGGCCACCATTCCGATTCCGCCGCACGCGCTGGCAAAGCTGGCTGATATGACCGATGCGGGTGTCATCAGCGTCGGCACGGCGCGCAAGGCCGTTGCGGCCCTGTGGGAAGAACCGGAAGCCCCGGAGGCATACGTGACGCGCATGGACTTGAAGCAAATCAGCGATGAACATGTGCTGGCTGGCTTTGTCCAGCAGGCAATCGACATGCATCCGGAAATGGTGCAGGGGTATTTGAAGGGCAAGCAGACGCTGAAAAACGCGTTGATGGGTGTGGCAATGGGCTGCTCCCGTGGCAAGGCGAATCCGGCTGTATTGCAGCGCCTGATGGAAAAGGCACTGGAACAGGCCGCAAGCGTGTGACAAGGCCATTGGCCGGAGAGGAGAATCAACGATGCCGACCGTGATTTTGTGGGGACTGCTCTGTGTGAGTGGCTGCATTGGCCTATGGCTGGCGTGCATGGGTGCGCATGGCGTGTGGAAGGTGTTCCGCATGCGCAAATGCTTGCCCTGGCGCACGGCGATTGTGCGCCAAGTGGAAGGCGAGGATATGGCGCTGCTCCGCCTGGAAGGCGAAACGGAGAAGGTTCGTTGTCAGCTGCCACATGCCAATCGCATGCTGTCGCGGAGCTTGCAGGTTGCGTGGTCAAAGCATGATGGTACGCTGCTGACGAAAAAAGAAGCGCTGCAAAGCGCGGCGATGCTGTGCATGGGGCTACTGCTTGTATGGTGGTCGGTTGTGCTGATGCTGTTCCTGTGATGGGGTTTGGCTTGGCGCGTGAGCCCTCTCAGTCACCTGCGGTGACAGCTCTCCCAGAGGGCGAGCCAAGGGTGTGGGCGCATGCTGGTGCGCGTTGGCAGAGGTGCGTTGGGGCGGAGGTGAGCCCTCTCAGTCACCTACGGTGACAGCTCTCCCAGAGGGCGAACCAAGGGTGTGGGCGCATGCTGGTGCGTGCTGGCAAAAGTATGTTTTGACTGGCTAAGCAAGGAAAAATGCCCTCTCCCAAAAAAATATAAAAAAGCGCCGGTAGACACGCTTGTTCCGCAGGGGATAGCGTGCTTACCGGCGT
>CAYXHF010000044.1:0-13369 GCA_964464815.1 uncultured Faecalibacterium sp. | reverse complement strand
AAAAAAGCGCCGGTAGACACGCTTGTTCCGCAGGGGATAGCGTGCTTACCGGCGTCTTTTTTATTAGGGAATCAGCAGACGGCCGCAGCTTTCGCATTCAACGATTTCGCCATTGGCGGCGTTGACACGGCTGAGGACGGCGGAAGGCAGGGACATGTTGCAGCCACTGCACTGGTTGTTGACCAGGCGCGCAAGAGGCGGCGAGATGCGCTTCTTGATGTCCTGATAACGCGCCAGCAGCTCGGGAGAAATCCCCTCGGCCTTCTGGCTGGCAACAGCGCGCTGTGCCTTGAGGGCAGCCTCCTTCTCCGGTGCTTCCTTGTCATACTGCTTCTTGAGCAGATCGAATTCTTCCTTGAGCTTGATGGCATCGCGGCGGAGGCTGCGTTCCTTCTGGTCATAATCGTTGGCATCCTTGGCCATGCGCTTCATTTCCTGCTCATAGCTGCCAATCGTCTCCAGAAAGTGATGTACTTCGCTCATCATCGCCTTGGTGTCGTCCACATCGGTGGGCGGATTCTGCTCAAAGCGCGCTTGCAGGGCGCTCAGCTGCTCCTGGCAACGGGCGATGGCATCGCGAATGGCATCCTTGCGGTCAGCCAGAATGGCCACCTGCTCCTCCATCTGCTTGTACTGCTTCTGCTTGGCGTTGAACTGGGTGCGGCAATTGTTCATCTTCTGCCGCAGGGGGCTGTGATTCAGTTCCTGCTCCAGTTTGTCTGCCTTGCGGTCCTCCCGCTGATAATCCCATAACATAGACAGCTGTTCCATAAGTACCTCCTTGATAATAGCACGTGCCGGGGGCACGAACGGTCACTCATACGCGCCCCGTTCGGAGCGTGAAATGCGCATCTTCCATTGTACTATATCCGGCGCGTTTTGTAAAGCCTTCATCAATGTAAAAATCCCGGGGTTTTCGGTCGCAAAATGACCAGCTTCGAGCATGACAACGCCCTGCGCGGCGGCATCCAGCGCAATGTGATGCTTGCATTCGCCCGTCAGGAAGGCGTCTGCGCCGAGCTGCTGGGCCTGCTCCCACTCCTCACAGCCACCGCCGGAGCAAAGCCCGATGCGGTGCAGGAGCGCCGTTTTGCGCCCCATTACGCGCACGACGTCGCCGAGCGTGTCAGCCGTTTGGGCGGCAAAGTCGGCGGCGGTCATGGGCGAAGGCAAATCACCCACGCGCACAAAGCCCTCGCCAACCACGTTTTCCAGATGCAGCAGCGTGCAGAGCGTGTCGTTCATGCCGCCTTTTGCTTGATCGAAGTTGGTGTGGGCGGCGATGAGCGCCATGTGGTGGCGAATCAGCCGCTGCAACAAATGTCCCTCGCGGTCGCCTTCAGTCAGGCGCTTGCGGGCCGAGAACATCATCGGATGATGCGTCACAATCAGGTTGGCGCCAAGGGCAAGCGCATCGTCAATGACCGCATCGGTCACATCCAGTGCCAGATGAATGCCCGTGACCTCCATTTGTGCATCACCGACCAGCAGGCCGGCATTGTCGTATTCCACCTGCGTGGCAAAGGGCGCGATTTCGTCAATCAGCTCGTATACACGCTGTACGGTCAGCATGGGTCAGTCCTCCTTTTCGCACTTCATGCGGTAGAAGTCGGCGTCGCGACGGATTTCTGCTTCCAGCTGGGACACATCGCCACTGGCGGCAGACAGCCCGCGCAGACGATCCTCCATCACCTTGATGCGGAATGCACAGTATTCCTTCACCAGCGCCGGGTCGTTCTGCGTCCAGAGCAGGCGACCATAGCGCAGCTCCTCCTCGCTCCACGGTGCATCCACACCGGGTTCGGCACGCCAGAAGATGTAGAAGCGCCCTGCCGCCCGGCAAAGCCGCTCCTGCACGATGTGATAGCCGATTTCGGGCAGCGTCTTTCGCACAAGCGGCTGCTCCGTATGCGCGGAAATGACCAGCACAGCGCCATGCAAATGGGCCTGGCCGCTGAGCAGAATATCGCGAATCGTTTCGCCGCCCATGCCCATCATGGAGACGCATCCGCACGGCTCCGTCAGCGCATCCAGACCGTCGGCCAGTACCGTGCGGGCGCGGTCGGAAAGGTGATACCGCGCAACGCTTTCCTCGGCGTGGCGAAGTGCCTTGGGGCTGACGTCGGAGAGAATCATCCGCTGGCAAATGCCCTTGCGCAGCAAATGGCAGGGCAACAGACCATGATCCGTGCCGATGTCGGCGCCCAGCTGACAGGGCTGATAAAGCTGGGAAGCAAGGGTTAATCGTTCGTCGAGCATATGTCCTCCAAACAAGCGGCTCTGTCGGTACAAAACCAGACAGAGCCGCGCTGCTTTGCAATAAAAAGCTTATTCAGTGTAGTAATCGCGCAGCTTCTTGGCGCGCATTGGGTGGCGGATTTTGCGCAGTGCCTTGGCTTCAATCTGGCGAATTCGTTCACGCGTGACGTTGAATTCCTTGCCGACCTCCTCCAGGGTGCGCTGCTGGCCATCATCCAGACCGAAGCGGAGGCGAATGACCTTTTCCTCACGCGGCGTCAGCGTGTGCAGCACCTCTTGCAGCTGCTCACGCATCAGCGACATGGAGGCGGCCTCAGCCGGCGCAGGGGCGCTTTCATCCTCAATGAAGTCGCCCAGGTGGCTGTCCTCTTCCTCACCAATAGGCGATTCCAAAGACACCGGCTCTTGGGCAATCTTGATGATTTCGCGCACCTTGCTTTCGCTGATGTGCATCTCCTTGGCGATTTCAGCGGGTGTGGGATCACGGCCCAGCTCCTGCGCCAGCTGACGGTTGACGCGAATCAGCTTATTGATGGTCTCCACCATATGCACCGGAATGCGGATGGTGCGCGCCTGATCGGCGATGGAGCGGGTAATGGCTTGACGAATCCACCACGTGGCGTAGGTGGAGAACTTGAAGCCCTTGCGATAGTCGAACTTCTCCACGGCCTTAATCAGGCCCAGATTGCCCTCTTGAATCAAATCCAGAAACTGCATGCCGCGCCCGACATAGCGCTTTGCAATGGATACCACCAGACGCAGGTTCGCTTCGCTCAGCCGCCGCTTGGCATCGGCTTGCTCCTCGGGCGTGCCTTCCTCCAGCTGCTTGGCCAGTGCAATTTCCTCTTCCAGCGTCAGCAGGGGATATTTGCCAATCTCCTTGAGATACATGCGGACGGGATCATCGGCGCTGACCGACTCGGGCACGGACAAATCTGCCGTCTCCACGGCGGGCTCTTCATTGGCGGCGGTGGTAGGTACGGGTACACCGTTTTCGCCGACCACAGAAACGCCCAGCGCATCGAGATTCTCCAGTACTTTTTCCAGCTGCTCCGGTTCGATGTAGAGATCCATCAGGCGCTCCACAACCTCCGTATAGGTCAGCGTTCCTTTTTGCTTGCCGTATTCATAGAGTTCATCGAGCCGTTTTTGACGGTCTTCGGGATGTTGCGTCAAGTGGCATCCACTCCTTTTTGGCGCAGCGGTCAGTCCATATAGTCCACCAGATTCTTTGACATATTCGGGCGTTTGATTTTGCGCAGCGCCTTGACCTCGATTTGGCGGATGCGTTCGCGGGTGACGTTGAAGGCCTTGCCGACCTCCTCCAGCGTGCGCTGCTGGCCGTCATCCAGGCCGTAGCGCATGCGGATGACCTGCTCCTCACGCGGGGTGAGCATGTGCAGGACGTCGGAAAGCGTCTGCTTCATCATGCTGTCCGCCACAATCTGAGAGGGCGGCGGCGTCTTTTCGTCCATCAGGAAGTCGCCCAGATGGCTGTCTTCCTCCTCGCCAATGGGGGATTCCAGCGACACAGGCTCCTGGGCAATCTTGATGATTTCCTGCACCTTGCTGACGCTGATGCCAATCTCCTTGGCGATTTCCTCCGGGCGCGGCTCGCGGCCCAGCTTCTGCTGCAGCTGGCGATTGACGCGCACGATGCGGTTGATGGTCTCCACCATGTGTACCGGAATGCGGATGGTGCGCGCCTGATCGGCAATGGAGCGGGTGATGGCCTGACGAATCCACCAGGTGGCGTAGGTGGAGAACTTGAAGCCCTTGGTGTAGTCGAACTTCTCCACAGCCTTAATCAGGCCCAGATTGCCTTCCTGAATCAGGTCGAGCAGACCCATCGAGTTCTTGCTGCGGCCCACATACTTTTTCGCGATGGATACGACCAGACGCAGGTTCGCCTCACTCAGGCGGCGCTTGGCTTCGGCGCGGACCTCCGGGTCGTCGCTTTCCACCAGCTGCTTGGCCACCTCGATTTCTTCCTCGCTGGTCAGCAGGGGAATGCGGCCAATTTCTTTGAGGTACATCCGGACGGGGTCATCAGCGGAAATGTTGTCAGTTTCGCTGAAATCATCGGCCATGTTGTTGTCGGTGGTTTCCTCTGCATCGGATGCAATCTCGTTTGCATCCACCACAGACACGCCGAGGCTTTCCAGCTTGTCAAGCACCTTGTCAAGCACCTCGGGATCGACATAAGAATTGCCGATGCGCTCGTTAATTTCCTGATACGTCAGCGTTCCCTTTGTTTTTGCGTACTCATACAG
This sequence comes from uncultured Faecalibacterium sp., assembly GCA_964464815.1. Taxonomy (GTDB): domain Bacteria; phylum Bacillota; class Clostridia; order Christensenellales; family Aristaeellaceae; genus UBA11524. The sequence goes on along the minus strand of CAYXHF010000044.1, from coordinate 8,837 downwards.
TTCGTCAAGTGAAGACGGACGGTTATTCTGCGAAAGCGTCAAGTGGACCTCTCCTTCTTGTGGTGCGACCGGAAGCATTGTCCGGCAAGTAAACCGAATTATCACATAGCTTAAGGGGATAACTAGGGAAAATCAATGAATCGGTTGCTGTTTGAGTCGATTCATTACGTCATTTAAGCGTTTCGCTTCTGCCAGCGCTTGCATTTTCTGCTCGCCGGAGAGCGTTTTAATCCGCTTCATGATGTCATCATATTGTGCCTTGGCACGCTTGAGGCGCATGCGGGATAGGCAGTCGTGCGCCATCTGAATCAGCTGATCCATGTTTTCACTCATCGGCGTCATCAGCAAATGGCTGACGCGCGCGCGTGTGACCTCATCCGTTTGCATTTCCACCAGCGTGGCAGGGGAGATGCCCTGCTGTAAGCCCTTGTACAATTCCTGCAAAAGCGGATCGTGGAAATCTTCCTCCGCGGCAATGTCACCCGGCAGGCGTCTGGTGGCGATGAGGGAAATCAGCAATTCCTCGGCGGTGGTGTCCTCATCCGCAGCTTGCGGTGGTGCCTCCTGCCGTGGCGGCGTTGGCGGACGATAGGGGCGCTGCGGTGCAGACAGTGCATCGGGCGCAGGTGCCTTGGGTGGCGTCACGCCGATTTGCGCCAGCAGCACCTCCCGACTGAAGCCGGTCTGGACGATTAACTCCTGCAAGGCGTTTTCCATTTCCAGCGGTTCCAGATTGCGGATGATGGCGGCGCATGCCTTGGCGTAGGCGGTGCGTCCCTCCTGTGTGGATAAGTCGTGCTCGGTGCGCTCACGGCGCATGCGGTATGCCTGCGGCGTGAGTGCGGGCAGCTTGTCAAAGGCGTCTTTGCCGTCGCGGCGGATGAACTCGTCCGGGTCAAGCCCGTCGGGGAAATCCAGCACGCGTGCCGCAACGCCTTCTGCCTCCAAAATGTCCAGACCGCGCAGAATGGCATGCTGACCTGCACTGTCGCCATCATAGGACAGATAAACCGTGGGCGCAAAGCGTTTGAGCAGCTTGGCCTGTTCATTGGTCAGCGCTGTACCCAGCGTCGCGCAGACGCCCGTGACGCCAAACTGCGTCAGGGACACCACGTCCATGTAGCCTTCCACCAGCACCACGCGCTCCAAATGCCGCTCCTTACGCAGCAGGTTGGCGGCGTAAACGCCTTGGCGCTTGTTGAACACCGGCGTGTCGGAGGTGTTCAGGTACTTGGGCTGTATGTTGGCCAGCGCACGGCCGCCAAAGGCAAGCACATTGCCATGCTGATCAATAATGGGGAAGATAGCGCGGTTGCGGAACATGTCAAAGGCACGTCGCGGCCGGGCAGGCTTGTCCTCAGTGGCAGGCTCGGCCTCCTTGACGATGGTCAGGCCAGCCAGCTGTAATTCCTCCAGCGTGTAGCCCTTCTCCTGAAGCGTCTTGGTGACCATGTCCCAGCGGTCAGGCGCCGCACCAAGGCCGAACTTGCGAATCACGCTGTCGGACAGGCCGCGTCGCTTGAGATAGTCCAGCATCGGCGCACCAGCGGGCGTGAACAGCGTCTCGTGGAAGAGCCGCGCAGCCTCCTTGTTGCAGGAAAGCAGCCGTTCGCGCTGTGTCAGGCGGCGTTGATAATCAGGATCCTCGACCATTTCCGGCAGTGGCATGTGCAGCTGGTCGGCCAGATGCTTGATGGCCTCCGGAAAGGTCAGGCGCTCAATATCCATGACGAAATTGATGACTGTGCCACCGGCCTTGCAGCCGAAGCAGTAGTACAATTGCTTTTCCGCATCAACGGAGAAGGAAGCTGTCTTTTCGCCGTGGAAGGGACAAAGGCCCCAATACTTGCGCCCGTTCTTTTTCAGCGGGATGTACTGGCCAATGACCTGAACGATGTCCGCGCGGGCGCGAAGCTCGTCCAGAAACGAAGCAGGGTAACGCACGGAATCGCTCACCTCCCTTAGCAAAGACGTACACTGTGCGCAACTGGCTGAATGCGCAAGGATGCGCGTAAAAGAAGAATACCCGGAAGCAAGCCGGGCAAGGATTCTTGAGGATGGATGGAAATACGACGCATTTCATTCATCCTTAACGAATATTCGCCATGAAACTGAAATTTCCTGCTTGTTTTTCCTGTGTGTTTTTGGTTTCTCTTGAAAAAATGAAGAATTTTGCTTCAAAATGTGGAAAAAACACTTGGGACGAACAGCTGCTGATACGTCCGGATGGCGTAGCGGTCGGTCATGCAGGAGACGAAATCACACACGGCACGCGCCGTTCCTTCCCGATAGCCCAGTAGCACAAACTCCTCCGGCATTTCGCCCGGATGCGCGCTGTAGTAGCGGAAAAGCGCCTGCACCACGTGGTGACACTTTTCCTCCTCTGCACTGCGCCATGCGTCGCGGTAGACCTTTTCAAACATGAATTCGCGCAGGCCGTCCATCGCCGACTGCACCAGCGGGGACATGGACAGGACAGGCTTGTCCGTGCTGTTGGTGACAATGTCGGCAATCATGGTGTTGATGCGCTCACCGTGTGTGTTGCCCAAAACCTTCAGGCAGTCACCGGGCAATTCAAATTCCTTGAGTACGCCGCCGCGAAGGGCATCGTCCAGGTCGTGATTGAGGTAGGCAATCCGGTCGGCACGGCGAACGCACTGTCCTTCCAGGGTTGCGGGAAACTTCGTGCCGGAATGGCATTCGATGCCGTCCAGCACCTCCCACGTCAGGTTGAGGCCGACGCCACCGTTTTCCAGCACCTCGGCACAGCGGCGCGACTGCTCGTTGTGGCGGAAGCCTTCGGGCATCAGGTCATCTAGCGCCCGTTCGCCAATGTGTCCAAAGGGCGTGTGGCCCAGGTCGTGGCCTAAAGCGATGGCCTCCGTCAAGTCCTCATTAAGGCGCAGGCAACGCGCCAGTGTGCGGGCAATTTGCGCCACCTCCAGCGTGTGCGTCAGGCGCGTGCGGTAGTGGTCGCCCTCAGGGGCCAGGAAGACCTGCGTCTTATATTTGAGCCGCCGGAAGGCTTTGCAATGGATGATACGGTCACGGTCGCGCTGAAACGCCGTCCGCATGGGGCACGGCTCAATCGGCTTGGCACGGCCACGGGTATCCTTGGCACAAACCGCAAGGGGAGACAAGCGCTGTGCTTCTTCCTGCTCTAATCGTTCCCGAATCGTCATGACGCCATTCCTCCTGTCGCAAGGTCGTTTCTGTATGTTCATTTATTATACGCGGATGCAGCAAAATCCTTGTGTGAATGAAAATTTTGCGTAAAATTCCAGAATCAACCCCACAAAAAAAGCAGGAAACGCAACAAATGCATTTCCTGCCAGGAATGGAAAAGAATTACTTGCCCAGCATGGCCGCGCCGATAATGCCAGCGTCCGGGCCAAGCTTGGCTAGCTCGATGCGGGCCGAAGGGAGCGTCTTGTACAGCACGTGCTGGCGCACCTCCTCGCGAACAGCATCCACCAGGAAGCTGCCTGCCTTGCTCACGCCGCCGCCAAGCACGATGACCTCAGGGTCGATGCAATTGATCAGGCTGGCAATGAACAGGCCAAGGTACTTGACGTAGCGGCGGAACACCTTCACGGCGATTTCGTCGCCCTCCTTGGCGGCATCAAAGACGATTTTGGCATTCAGGCGGCTCAAATCGCCGTCGCATGCGCTCACAATCGCGCTTTCCGGATGCACGGCGCAAATTTCACGTGCCATGCGGATGATGGCCGTCGCGGAGCAATAGCGCTCGGCACAGCCGTGGCTGCCGCAGGTGCAGGGCTCGCCGTCGGCCTCCAGAATCATGTGGCCGATTTCGCTGCCCACGCCATGGAAGCCGTTCCAGACCTTGCCGCCAAAGACGATACCGCCGCCAACGCCCGTACCCAGGGTGATGAAGACGCTGCTGTCCGCACCGGCGCTGACGCCAGCCACGTTTTCAGCCAGTCCGGCGACCGTCGCGTCGTTGCCCAGAAAAACGGGCTTGTCGATATGCTTCTGGAATTCCTGAATAAAGGGGACATCCACCCAGCCCAAATTCGTGCAGAAGGCAATATTGCCCGTGGCAGGATTCTGCACACCGGGAATGCCGGCGCCGATGGCCTTCACGTCATCCAGCGTGTAGCCGCCCTTTTGCAGCGTGTCCAGCACGCAATCGGCCATGGCCTTTACCTGATCGGCGAAGGGAATATCGGTGCGCGTGACGATGCCACCCTTGCACAGAATTGCGCCGCCTTCATCCACCACACCGACCTGAATGCCTGTGCCGCCAACGTCAATACCTACATAATACATGGGACTGTTCCTCCTTAATAATCTGTCAAGTGAAATTACGATTCTTGTTCCGCATTGCTACGCTTCATAATCATTTCCGTCATGCGGCGATCCAATTCGCGTGCGGCGCTGAAGCCCAGCTTCTTCATGGCCAGATTACGCACGGCCACCTCGATGATGATGGCCAGGTTACGGCCGGGACGAACCGGCATGGTCTGGCTGGGCACCTTGACGCCGAGGATGGTGATGTACTCATCATTCAGGCCCAGACGATCGTATTCCTTGCCCTCGACCCACTTTTCCATGTGAATCACCAGGTCAATGGACTTGCTCTGGGTGACCGAGCCGATGCCGAACATGGAGCGGATGTCGATGATGCCGATGCCGCGAATCTCCATGAAGTGACGCACCATCTCCGGGCATTCGCCGGTCAGACGGTTGTCGGACACGCGGCAGATATCCACCACGTCGTCGGCGACCAGCTGATGGCCACGGCGAATCAGCTCCAAGGCGGCCTCGCTCTTGCCAACGCCGCTGTCACCGGTAATCAGCACGCCCATGCCGTACACCGACACCAGCACGCCATGGCGCGTCACGCGCGGCGCAAGGCAGCGGTTCAGGTAGTTGATGGCGGTGAAGAAGAACTTCGTGGTGACCATGCCGGTCTGGTAGACGGCAATGTTACGCGCCGCCGCCGCTTCCAGCAGCTCTTCCGGCGGATGCATCCCGCGGCAGATAATGACGCAGGGAATGTCGAAGGAAAAATACTTTTTGAGCATCTGACGGCGCACGTCCGGTTCGAGGTTCTCCAGATAGGTCATTTCGACCTTACCAATCACCTGCGGACGCTCGAACGGGAAGTACTCATAAAAGCCGCAAAACTGCATGCCGGGACGGTTCAGGTCAGTGGTGCGGATATCCCATTCCGTCTGGGTGGAGGGAGATAGCACGGTGAGCTGAAGCGTTTTGGCAAAATCGGCTGCCTGTACCATAAAAGAAAACCTCCTTAAAACATACAGCTGAAATACGAGGGAAGGTGATGAACGCAAGCAAGGCTTGCTGCGGAAAAATCCGATTGCAGGGGTGTATCACAGCAGCGCGGAAAGATACTGCGCGACGCCGTCCTCCTGGTTCGTTTTGCAGACGGCAAAGCCCATCTGCTTGACCTCCTCGCGTCCATTGCCCATACAGACGCCCTGTCCGGCGGCGCGGAGCATCGACACATCGTTGAGGCTGTCGCCAAAGGCCACACAGCCTTCCAGCGGGAAGCCGAGCATCTGACCGCAAAGCGCAAGGGCGTGTCCCTTTGTCGCCAGCGGCGGATTGAACTCCAGGAAATACGGCTTGGAGCAGGTGATGGCGACGCTTTGGCCAAAGCGCTGCTGTGCCTCCTGATACAGGGCGGCGATGCGCTCCGGCGTGTCCATCATGAGGAGCTTGGAGGTAGGTGCGGTCAGGTACTGCACCAAATCGCCAACGTACACGCCGCGCAGGGAAGAGCTTTCCGCATAGGCGCGGGCATATTCGCCTTCGCTGTTGTAGAAGAAGGCATCGCCGGCATACGTTTGGCAGTAGCAGCCCTTTTCCTGGGCAAAGCGTGCAATCTGCTGTGCCGTTGCTGCGTCCATCGTCAATTCGTGCAGCAGGGTTCCTGCCGGTGTGTAAATTTGCGCACCGTTGGCAGAAATGACAGCATCGGCGCAACCAAGGCGCGTCACAAAGGACTGCATGCTGCAAAAGGTGCGTCCGCTGGCGGGCAGGATAAAAATGCCCTGCTGGTGCGCCCTGCGGAGGACGGAAACGGTCGCATCGGAAATGGTGCGGTCGTCCCGCAGCAATGTGTCGTCCAGATCAAACGCAATGGCGCGGATGGACGCTTGTGTAGACAAAAAAGTCACCTCACAACAAAAATCGGGCTATCCAAAAGATATTATATCAGATTTTGTTGCGCCGCGCTATAGAGATTCGGTCGAAATGGCAAAAAATCATAAAATTTTCCGCAGGATAAGCAGGATTTTTGGAATTCTGGTGGAAATTAAATAAGGACTATCTTCTTTGATTTTGAAAGGAGTACCTGCTATCATGATGAATCGTGACGAAGCTCGCCGTTTGGCACATGAGCTTGTTTCAAAAATGACGCTGGAGGAAAAGGCCTCTCAGCTCCGCTATGACTCTCCGGCAATTCCGCGTCTGGGCATTCCGGCCTATAACTGGTGGAATGAAGCGCTGCACGGTGTGGCGCGTGCTGGCACGGCGACGGTTTTCCCGCAGGCGGTTGGTCTGGCGGCAATCTTTGATGAGGATTTCCATGAGGAAATCGCCAAGACCATCAGCACCGAAGCCCGCGCCAAGTATAACGGTCAGTCGGCGCATGAGGACCGTGACATCTACAAGGGTCTGTCTATTTGGAGCCCCAACATCAACATTTTCCGTGATCCTCGCTGGGGCCGCGGCCATGAGACGTATGGTGAAGACCCGTATCTGACCACGCGTCTGGGCGTGCGCTTCATTAAGGGCTTGCAGGGTGATGGCAAGTACCTCAAGACGGCGGCGTGCGCGAAGCACTTCGCGGTGCATTCCGGCCCGGAGGCCATCCGTCACTCCTTCGATGCTGTGGCGACGCCCAAGGATATGTACGAAACGTATCTGCCGGCGTTTGAGGCGGCTGTGAAGGAAGCCAAGGTCGAGAGCGTCATGGGTGCGTACAACCGTGTCAATGGCGAACCGGCTTGTGGCTCCAAGACGCTGCTGGTGGATCTGCTGCGCGACAAGTGGCAGTTTGAAGGCCATGTGACCTCCGACTGCTGGGCGATTCGTGACTTCCACGAGAATCATCATGTGACCGATACCGCACCGGAATCTGCGGCCATGGCGCTCAAAAATGGCTGCGACCTGAACTGCGGCAATACGTACCTGCATATGCTGACCGCCTATCAGGAAGGTCTGGTGTCCGAGGAAGACATCACCGTGGCGTGCGAGCGCATGTATACCTCCCGCTATCTGCTGGGCTGCTTCGCGGATGACTGCGAGTATGACCAGATTCCCTACACCGCCAACGACACCGACGAAAACGATGCGCTGGCGCTGGAGGCGGCTGAAAAGAGCATGGTGCTGCTGCGCAACGACGGCGTGCTGCCGCTGGATGCAAGCAAAATCCGCACCATCGGCGTTGTCGGCCCGAACGCGGACAGCATTCCCGCGCTGGAAGGCAACTACAACGGCCATGCCAGCCGCTATGTGACCTTCCTGGAGGGCATTCGCGCCTATGCCGCCAAGCACGGCATCCGCGTGCTGTTCAGCGAAGGCTGCCATCTGTTTGAAAACCGCGTGCAGAATCTGGGCCAGCCCAATGACCGTCTGGCTGAGGTGGAGCTGGTGGCCGAAAATGCGGACGTGGTTATCGCCTGTGTGGGTCTTGACGCGACGCTGGAAGGTGAAGAGGGCGATACCGGTAACGCCTTCGCCTCTGGTGACAAGACGAGCCTTGACCTGCCCGAAAGCCAGCAGCTGATGCTGGACACCCTCAAGAAGACGGGCAAGCCCTTCGTGACGGTCGTCGCCGCTGGTTCTGCGCTGAATGTGCCGCAGGGCAATGCTGAAATCATGGCATGGTATCCCGGTCAGGCCGGTGGTACGGCACTGGCGGAAATCCTCTTTGGCGAGGTCAACCCCTCTGGCCGTCTGCCCGTGACGTTCTACTATGACCTGTCGGATCAGCCGGATTTCACCGACTATTCGATGAAGAACCGCACCTACCGCTACTACGAAGGCAAGGCGCTGTATCCCTTCGGCTACGGCCTGTCCTACACGACCTTCACGCTGGACAATGCCGCTGTTGATGCCGAAACGGGCTGGGTGACGGCAACGGTGGAAAACACCGGCAGCATGGATGGCGACACGGTGGTTCAGGTCTACGTCAAGGATACGGAGAGCCAGTGGGAAACGCTGCATCCGCATCTGGCAGGCTTTGCGCGCGTGTCCCTGAAGGCTGGCGAGAGCCGTCAGGTGGCTGTGGCGCTGGACAAGAACGCCTTCACGGTTGTCAACGGCGCAGGCGAGCGCGTGGCAGACGGAAAGACGTTTGATGTGTATTGCGGACTGTACCAGCCCGATGCCCGTTCTCAGGAGCTGACGGGCATGGAATCGGCAAAGATGACGATTCGGTTTGAATAATCGCAGAATGTAATACTCCTTGAAAAAAACAAAAGCGGATTTGAAGCTCGAAAGGGTGGTGAATCCGCTTTTGTGGTATCAAGAAGGGTTGTACAAAATGCTGCTGCATGGTGCGTGTTTTGAATTGGGCTGAATACCGTGTCATTTTTCGGCACCGTCACTGGCGGGCGTCTCAATCTTCGCGTGGCCGCGGCTTCTTCCGCTTTCAGGCTCTCAAACTGACAACGAAAGAAGTAGCAAAACGGAGGCTGTTGGCTTGACAGCGACGGTGTCTGGGCGGTATCCTATACTTACGATGCTTGGGGTAAGATGCTCAGCAAGACTGGTACCCTTGCCAGCACGCTGGGTACGATTCAGCCCTTCCGGTATCGCGGGTATGTGTACGATGAAGA
>CAYXHF010000043.1:0-18062 GCA_964464815.1 uncultured Faecalibacterium sp. | reverse complement strand
ATCTTACTCCGCCGGCACGGCCACAATGCGGCCGTCGCCGTAGGGATTGGCGTACTGCTCGCCCACAACGCCGCCCAGGGTGTTGGTGATGTAGGTGATCAGCACCTGATTGTCAATCATCAGGTCTTCGCCCAGGACTTCCGCGCCCGCGAACATTGCGTAGCCGTCGCCCTGATTCAGCAGCATGTAATTGTGAGAAGCCAGCGTGTAGGTCTTCTCCAGATCCAGCGGTTCGCCGCCGACCATGACGTTCTTGACGCGGTATTCACCCGTCACGCCTGTGAACATGCCATTCTCATCCTTCTGCGCGGAGGAGGCAATGCCCGTGTGGATTTCGTAGGTCAGGCCGGAAACCTGCAGGAAGCCGCCGCATTCGCCCGGCACGTCACGGCTGCCCCATTCCAGCGCATCCAGCACCTGCTGGCCGGTCACGCGGATGATGCACATGGTGTTGCCGAAGGGATGCACGCTGTAGATGTCATCCAGCGTAATGTCGCCAGCGTTAATCTGCTTGCGGATGCCGCCGCCGTTGACAAACGCGATGTCAGCGCCGGACAGGTTGCGGTACGCATCAGCGCACAGGTCGCCCAGGTTGGTTTCTGCATTGCGGACGATGCGGATGGCCTTGCCTTCGCTGTCGGTCGCAACAGGGTCGTTGACATAGAGCGGAATCTGCGCGGAGGCAACCACCGTCTTGCGGATTTCGTCCAGCTTGGCGGTCTGCTCGTTCACCGCATCGGCAACCGTACCGGTCAGGCCGAGGAGCTCGGGCGCGGCAATGTCCGCCGTCCAGTTGTACAGGCCCGTGGCCAGCGTGCCATCGGTCGCGATGCGCAGGTAGCCAACGGAGGAGAGCTTCGTGCCGCAAGCAACACGCAGGACGCCCTTGCCTTCCTTGTTCTTCACTTCGTTGCAAGCGTTCGTTTCGTGCGCATGGCCGTCCAGGAACGCGTCAACGCCCGTGGTGTTTTCAATCACATCAATGCTCATCCAGGGCTCGCAGCTCGCCTCGTTGCCCATGTGGCCCATCACGACCACGTAGGTAGCGCCTTCTGCGCGCGCCGCATCCACTGCACTCTGCACAGCGGCGTAGAGCTTTTCGCCCGTGGCATCCTGGAAGAAGCCGTAAACGTATTCGCCGTTTTCATCCTGGAAATACACCGGCGTGGAGGAGGTCAACGTATTGGGCGTGGTGACGCCGACAAACGCAATCTTCACACCGTCAAATTCCTTGATGATGTAAGGATCAAAGACCAGCTCACCCTTGTAGTTGAAGTTGGCGGAGATATAGGGGAAGTTGGCCTTCTTGGCCAGCTCCAGGAAGTTCTCCATGCCATAGTCGAATTCATGATTGCCGATGGTGGCAATTTCGTATCCGGCCGTGTTCATCAGTTCAACCACTGCGCTGCCGTTGGTCAGCGTACCAATGGTTTCACCCTGAACGGCGTCGCCATTGTCAACCAGCAGCACGTGATTCTTGGCGCTCAGGCCATCACGAATGGCCGCCACACCGGTCAAGCCCCAGCCCTGGTCGATACCGCAGTGGATATCGCTTGTGAACAGGACAACGACGTCCTTGGTCAGCGCCGGCGTCGCTTCCTCTGCTGTGGCAACGCCGCAAAGCAGCATCATCAGGCACAACAGCATGGCAAGAATTTTCCGCATTCTGTTTTCCTCCTTGTACCAGGGCATTATTTCCCCAACAAGTGATGCTATCGGGAAAACACACCCTGCCATCACGGCGGTCGGACAAACAAGCTTGTCCGTTTCCATACCAATTTCATTATACCACACACTTTCCACTTGGCAAGGGCTTTCGGGGCTTTTCGCGATTTTTTTACGTACCGAAACGAATGCACGTCAGGTCTAATTGCGCCCACACGCCCATATCCTTTTCATGCAAAGCTTCCATCCTTTGAAATTGTAAGGAGGAACAACGTGCCACGGCGGATTTGTCTGCTTGTTTTGCTGGTGCTGCTCCTTTGTATTTTTCCGGATACAGGTGTCAGCGCGCCCAGCGAATATGCCATTTTCATTGATGTGGAGCAAAAAACGCTCTATCTTTTCGGGGACGATGCCCTGCTTGCGCACTATCCGGTGGCAACAGGCGCCTGGGATACGCCCACGCCGCTTGGCGTTTTCCGGATTACGCATCGTTTTTCTGGACAAATGGGCGCATTCGGCACATGCTTTTTGGGGCTGAATGTTCCCTGGGGCAATTATGGCATCCATGGCACGGACAAGCCGAATTCCATCGGCCAGAACGCCAGCCATGGCTGTATCCGCATGCGTGTCAGGGACGCCGAGGCGCTCTACGCGACGGTTCCCAATGGCACACGCGTGGTGATTGCCTGCGGGCCGTATGGCGACCTGGGCACGAGCCTGCGGACGCTCAAAAATGGCGATCGTTCCAGCATGGTTCGTGCCCTGCAATGCCGTCTGCGCGCCCTTGGCTACTTTTCCGGCACGCCCGATGGCATTTGGGGCAGCGCCACACAGCGTGCGGTTGATGCCGCCCGCGCCGCCTGTCACCTTTCGCCCAACGGTCTGTGCGACTGGGCGCTGTATCAGGCCATCGGGCTGACACTATTTGAATGAACCCACATTAAGGAGGGATTCCAGATGGATTGGGAGGAAACCCGTGATTTTCTCTCCCCCTGCTTTCCAAGCCTGGTGCAGGACGAGCTGGCCATGCTGCTGCCGGGCGAATTGCGGGAAATCCGCGTTCGCGCCGAGCGTCCCACAGCCTTTGTGACTGCAACGCGCACAGCCCTGCTGGATGACATTCCGTCCCAGCAGTCCGTTGAGGCGCTGGCCGAGGCGCTTTCCGGTCACAGCCTGTACGCCCGCACGGACGAGACGCGTCACGGCTATCTGACGCTTCGCGGCGGACACCGCATGGGCCTATGCGGCCATGTCAGCCGGAAAAACGGCCAGTGTACCCTGCGCGACATTGCCTCCATCTGCATCCGTATTGCAGGGCAATGGCCCGGTTGCGCAGATCGCCTGATGCAGGTGCTTGATACTCGTTTTCCTGACAAAACCCCCTCTGTTTTGCTGATTGGCCCGCCGGGCAGTGGCAAAACAACGCTCCTGCGTGATTTGATTCGCCAGCTTTCCCTTCAGCCAAAGGTGCAAGCAGCCCTGATTGACGAGCGCGGTGAATTGGCCGCATGCATGCACGGCGTGCCGCAGCTGGATGTGGGCAAAGCCACGGACGTGCTGGATGCACTGCCCAAGACAGAAGCTGTCCCGTGGCTGATTCGCTCCATGTCTCCAACGCTTATCGGCATGGATGAGCTTTCCGGCGGCGAGGATGCCGCGTGTGTGCTGGATGCTGCGGCATGCGGTGCGGCCGTCTGCGCCACGCTGCATGGCCTGACGCTGGCCGAAACCGCCAACCGACCTGCCATGAGTACCCTCTTTGCGCGGCGCGTGTTTGATGCATATGTGCTTCTTTCTCCCGAGGGCGGTGGCCATATCGCCGCGCTGTATGACCGCTGCGGTTCGCCGCTGAAGCAGCCATGACACGGCTCATGCTGCCCCTGTGTGCGGCCATGCTCTGCACGCTATGCGGGATGCGTCTGGCATCGTCCTTGCACAAGGAGGAGGAGCGCCTTTTGCGGTGGAGTGCGCTCCTTGCGCACTGTGAGGTACTGCTTTCCGCCAGTGCTTACTCCCTGCCGGAGGTATTTCGCCTTTGCGCGACGGAGAAAAGCGCCGCCGACGCACTCCTGCGCACGCTATCGGAGCAAATGCAGCAGCAGCGCATGACGCCACTTGTTACCCTGGCCGACACAGCCTGTCCACCATGCATCGAGCGCGAATGCCTGCTGCGCTGGCTACAGACTGTCAGTCACGGAAGCTTGGAGAATCGCCTTTTCGCCACCCAAAGCGCACGCAAGGAAATCGACCTGATGCATCAGCAAAGCCGGCAAAAGGCAGAAAAGGATGCCAAGCTCTATCAAACGCTGGGCTGGGTCGGCGGCCTGTGCCTGATGCTGTTGATGCTATAATCCCAATTTTCATCCAAACCATGCAGGAGGATGCTGTATGCAGCTGGACTTGCTTTTTCAGATTGCCGGAATTGGAATTCTGACCACGGTCGTTGCGTCCGTCCTGAACAGCTCCGGCCGCAGTGAGCTGGCGAATCTGGCGACGGTGGCCGGACTGGCGATTGTGCTGCTGATGATTGTCTCGCTCCTGTCACAGCTGTTCAGCGACGTGCGCACCATTTTCCAGTTGGGGTGATGCATACGCATGGAAAACGCTGTCAAGCTGACCGGCTTTGCCGTTTGTGCGGCGCTTTTGTCGCTGATTTTGCGCCAATTCCGGCCCGAAATGCGTGTCGGGCTGTCGCTGGGTGCGGGCGCACTGCTTGTGCTGGCGGTATTGCCGGCACTGGCCAGCCTGATGGACGGTCTGAGTCGCCTTTCCGCGCTCTGCGGGCTGGACGATACGTACATGCGTCAGCTGGTGAAGATTGCGGGCATTGCACTGCTGATGGACTTCGCATCCCAAACCTGCCGCGACGTGCAGGAGGACGCACTGGCGCTCAAGGTCGAGTTCTGCGGGCGTGTGCTGCTCCTATCGACCTCCTTGTCCGTGCTGCAATCGCTCTTGTCGCAGCTGCTGTCCTTGTCGCCCTCCTGACGGGTACAGTCATCAGCGCACGCGCCGAGGAGGCTGAAACGCTTTCCGGCGATATCTCTTCCCTTATCAGCACGCTGGATACCACTGCCCTGGAACAGGCACTTGGCAGCAACGACCCGTTTTTGCAAACCGGTGGCTTTCGCCAGACGCTGCTTGCCATTGCGCGGGGTAAAATCACCCTCGACCTCACGCAGGTCTGGGCGCTTGTGACCCAGCACTTCTTTTCTGCCGTCCGCAACAGCCTTTGGCGGCTGACGCGCCTGATTGCGCCCGCGCTATTATGGGGCATCCTGCGGCAATTCAGTGGCAAGAACAGCCAGTGCGGTCAGCTGGTGGTGCAGCTATGCGTCTGCGTATTCCTGACGCAGGATTTATCCGACCACATCACCCTCGCCGTTCAGACGGTGCAGCACATTTCCGACAGCATGCAGGGCCTGCTACCCATGCTGCTGACGATGATGGCGGCCATTGGCGGCAGCGCAGGCTCCGCCCTGATGCAACCCGCCGTGGTGGCATCGGCCAGCGCCATGACGGAGCTGATTTCCAGCGTCACCGTGCCGTTGACGGTTGCCTCGGGCGTTTTGTGCATGCTCAGCCATTTGGGCGAAGGCATCCGCGTGCAGCGCCTGGCCGATTTCACACAGCAATGCGCCGTCTGGTCGCTGGGCATTGGCTTCACGGTGTTCATCGGCGTTTTGACCACGCGATCAGTCACGGCGGCGGCGCTGGATGGTGTGACACTGCGCACGGCGAAATATGCACTGAACAACATCGTTCCGTTTGTCGGCGGTCTGTTTGCCGATACGGTTGATACGCTGGTCGGGTCGGGCTTGCTGGTGCAAAGCGCACTTGGCGTGACCGGGCTTGTGATTATCGCGTCGATTGCGATTGTGCCACTGTGCCAGACCTTCGCCTCGGCCATGCTCTATCGCCTGACCTCCGCGCTGATGCAGCCGGTGTCCGACGGCGCATTGTCCGGCAGCATTCACGACTTTGGCAAGGTGCTGATGCTGCTGTTCGTGTTGCAGCTTTCTGCCGCCGCGATGTATCTGCTGCTCATTGCCCAGCTGATTGCCGTCAGCGGCATGACCATGATGCTCCGTTAGTTTTCCGCAGGAGGGCGCTTTTTGATGAAGCTGTTGCTTGGGTTTTCAGTGCTTTCGCTGCTCTCCGGTCTGGTGCTGATGGTGCTGCCCGACACGCCGCTGAAGAAGACAGCGCACCTGATGCTTTCGCTCCTGCTGCTGTTTTTCTGGCTGACCTCCCTGCATGATGCATTCACCACGCATGCCGTGTCCGGCGAATTCGCATTTCCCTCCATCTGGAGCAGCAGCGGCTACACCCTGCCCGACACATCTGATTTGCAGGAGGAATCGCCATGAAGCTATCCCGCTGGAAGGAGCTGTTTCGCCGCGACGCATGGCTTTATGGCGCGCTCGCGTTTTGCGTGGCACTGGGGCTGCTGCTCTCCGGTATGCACGAAGGCAGCGGACAGGAGGAACGCCAAATCGCGCAGGTGCTTTCGCAAATCAGCGGCGCAGGAGATGTCAGTGTTGCCATTTATCGTGAGGAGGACAAGCCCTGCGGCGCCATCATCGTTTCCTCCGGTGCGCAGGACGTTTCCATCCGTCTGCAATTGCAGCAGGCGGCGCAGACGCTGCTCGGTCTGCCTGCCAGCCGCATCGGTGTGTATCCACGTCAGGGAGGTGTGCATCCATGAAGAAATGCTCCGCATGGCTTTTGCGGCATAAAAACGTCGCGCTGATGGCCGTTCTCACACTTGCGCTGTTGCTTTTTCTGTTCCGGCCGCTGATTTCTCCCAAACAAGCGGCGCAGACAGTGCATCTGCCGCTTGTTTCCAGTGAAACAGCGCTCTCACCCCTGGAAGCCTTCCGCATGAGCCGCGACAACGGCTATCAGCAGGACGTTTCTGCGCTGGAAGCCCTCGTCAGCGCCGAGCAAACCGAAAGTGCCACCCGGCAAAGCGCCGCCAACGCCCTTGAGGCGCTCATTGCACGCCACCAGACGCAGCTGGCACTGGAAGGTGCGCTCTCTGCCTCTGCACTTGCGCCCTGCTGTGCCGTGGTGACAGATGGCAGCCTGACCATCGTCACCGAAAAGGAGGAAATCACACAAGCCGATACCGCGCTTGTCATCACCTTGGCCAAGACGCACGCGGGACTGGACGCCGCAAGCGTACAGATTCTCACGGCAGAATAAAAAAATTTTGTTTTCTCTGTTTCAGATGGAAAAAAAGCGGGTATCCTATTCTTGTCCGGAGATACCATTTGACGGCAGCAAACAGCTGTGTTATAATAAAATACAGCGATTGCAAAAGGAGGACTGGAATCAATGGAAAGAACTGGTGAGATTACCGCAGTACACGATGGCATGCTGGAGATTACTTTCTGCCGCCCCGCTGACTGCGAAAAATGTCACGCTTGTATCGGTGGAGAGCAGACGCACGTCGTTACTGTGGAAGGCGAAGGCCACGTGGGCGATTATGCCGTCATTTCCCTGCCCGACCAGACCATTGTCCGTGCCTCCCTGCTGGCGTATATTTTCCCGGTGATTGGCCTGTTTCTCGGGATGCTGATTGCCGCCATGATTGCGCCGGACAACACGCTTGCTACCGCACTCAGCGGGCTGATTGGCCTCGCCCTGCCGCTGCTGTTCCTGCTTGTGACAGAAAAGCAGCGCGCCCGCAGTGGCCGTTACGCTCCGCAGCTTGTGCGCGTCATTCCTACCGCTTCTGCGCAGGACTGATATTTTCCGGCATAGGCGCTTTGATTTTCTGTACTTTTTGAAAGGATGGTTTTTGATGGCTAAGGAATTATTGACCAGCGATTTTAACGATTTTATTCAGCAGGACAAGGCTGTGCTGGTTGATTTCTGGGCGCCCTGGTGTGGCCCGTGCCGTATGCTTGCCCCGATTGTGGAGGAGGTCTCCCAGGAGCATGCCGACACCCTGGCTGTTGGCAAGGTCGATGTGGACAAATGTCCCGAGCTGGCCAGCCAGTTTGGTGTGATGAATATTCCGACCCTGATTCTCTTTAAGGATGGCAAGGTGATTGACACCATGAGCGGATATCGCCCCAAGGCCGCCCTGGAGGATCTGATTTCCAAAGCATTATAAAGCTGAACACGTCTGAATCGCCTTCTGTACACGCAGAGGGCGATTTGGTGTTTTATGGAAAAACGAATTTAATACCGTCAGCAATTGTCGCTGTCTTCTTCCTCGGTGATGACCGCCAGGCGGAATAATCACTTTCTCTCCTGCGCCCGATGCACCCCTTGCACATCGGGCGCCTTTGTTTTTGTCCACGAAAGTTGTAAAATTGGGTGACGACGTGCGTCTTTCCCTTCCTTTTTCGACATAAGGATGATATAATAGAAGCGGTTTCTTTTTTGCCACCTGTCAAGTGGCGTTTTTCCGCCTTTTCCGGCAGTGCTTTTCTGCCGAAAACAAACGATATGCAAAGGAGAGATTTTCTGATGAAACGCATTGTCAGTCTCTTGCTGACCTTCTGTCTGCTGCTGGGGCTTGCGTGCCTGCCGGCCTCCGCTGATACCCCCAAGCCTATTGAAACCATCGACTACGACAGCATTCCCGAGCCGCGTGAGGGCATGCACCACTATCTGCTGCTCTGCTCCGACCAGTGGACGAACAAGCTGGTCAACACCGACGGCATCGTGATTGTCACGCTGGATACGGTCACGCACCGCATCATGCTGACCTCCATCATCCGCGATGCACTGGTGGAGCGTCCCGACGGCGTGATTGGGCGCATCAACTACATTGCCCGCAACTCCGGCCCGGAGGAGCTGTGCAAGGTCATCAGCAAGCATCTGGGCATCAAGATTGAGAAGTACATTCTGCTCAACTTCCAGATGATTGCCAACATCATCGACTATCTGGGTGGTGTGGACATCACCGTCACCTCCACCGAGGCGGCCTATCTGCGCCGTTATCCGCTTGATCCCGGCCAGACCGAACCGTCCATGGGCCAGGCAGGTACGTATCGCTTCACGGGCCGCGCGGCTGTCATTTACATGCGTATCCGCAAGGTTGGCGGCGGTGGCGACTTCATGCGCACCCAGCGCGCGCGTACCGTCATGTCCACCATGGCCGACCAGTGCCGCAGCTTCACCTATGAACAGGCGCGTGATCTGGTTGATGTGATTATGCAGAACAATCTGCAAACCAACATGAGTCTGGAAGACATGATTGGCGCCATGGAGCAAGCGCTGTCCCTGCGCTCCTGCGTCATTGAGGAGCTGCGCATCCCGCAGGATGATGCGGTGCATCCGATCAGCTACGCCGGTATGGCGGTGCAGGAAATTGACTGGGGCATGAGCCGCGAGGACATGACCGACTTCCTGAACAACGGCTGGCTGGTGCTTGACGACAGCGACGAGGACGACGACCTCGACTTCTAAGCATATCAAGGAGTACAAAGTATGAAATGTCCCCAATGCGGTCAATGGAACCGCGCTTCCCTGCCCACATGCATGCGCTGCGGCGCCCCCCTGAACCAAGAGCAGGCCGAAACGCCCGCCTGGCAGCAGGAGTTCCGCAAGGATGATGCGCCGAAGAAGTACATCCGCGTGGATGAGGATGGCGATATCAACGAGGCCAGCGACCAGCGTGACGAGCTGGCCACCGACATGACAGAATTGAAGGAACGCAAGCGCCGCGGTGCGCAGCGTTTGCAGCAATTGCAGGAGGAAAGCGCCCAGCGTGCCTCCGTGTCGCCTTCTGCCACCACCATCATGACGCACTCCTCCCGCGAATCCATGTTCAATGCGCATGCCAATCGCGTCACCCCCATTGCCGAGGAGGACATCAACGAACGCAGCACCAGAGGCAGCGCCATTGGCGATGGCGTAACCGCCGCACCCCAGCACTGGCAGGACGTGCGCGGCTACGATCCGCTGGTCTCCCTGCTACAGGAGAATGCCATTCCCTCCGCACCGCCGCGCATGAACGAAATGCGCTCCTACCGCATGCATGGCAAGCGGTATCACGTGGTGCTGCGGGTGCTGATTGCCCTGCTCATTGCGGGTCTGATTGGCGTGGCAGGCTTCTTCGTCCTGTCGACACTGGGCCTGGTGAATCAGGGCAGCGGCAGCACGGCCTCCGTCACGGCCAGCATTATGGACGACCTTGCCGCACACACAATTCTCATTCCCGGCGAGGATGGCCAGAAGATTTACGTCGGCGCGCCCATGCAGGCCACCTATGACGTGGTGGATGGCTTTGCGACGGTGGAGATCCCGGACTATTACTGGTATCGCGATTTGCCCAGCGTTGGCGTGGAGGATGACACAATGCACGTCAGCGTCAAGGCATACCTGAAAACCGCCAGTGGCCGCCAGAAGGCACTTGACCCCATCGAGTACGATATTTCCATTCCGCTCAGCCCGATTTCGCTTGTTTCGCCGGAATCGCTGCGCTATGAGGTCACAACGGCCATGTACTCCGTCACCTTGCAGGTGCGTACCGGCTCGACCGTGACCATCAACGGCATTGACGTATCCGACACCATCAACGAAAGTGGCGAGCTGATTTACAACGCGACGGTACAGCCCATTGGCGACAACGAGTTTGACATTCGCGTTCGTGCGCCCTACTGCCGCGAGAACACGCTCCTGCTCACCCTGTACCGCGAGGTGCAGGAAATCCCGCTTGACCTTGCCGTCACCACCTACGCCTCCACCAGCCGTTCGACGCTGGAAATCAGCGCCACGACGCAAGTCGGCGCAACCGTGGACGTGCTGACGAATCACTCCGATCTGGACATTACGAACCTGAACTCCACCGGTGAATTCAAGTTCGTGGCGATTTTCGATAAGATTGGCGATAATACCATCACCATCACTTCATCCTATCCGGGCAAGAAGACCTCCCGCGTGGACTACACCATCTACTACGTGCCCAATCAGGATGTCTACACGCCCAAGGCATGGCCGCTGAACCAGTCCGCGGAGTACTCGGAGCTTGTCTCCAACATGACCTACCGCGCCGAGCATTCCCAGATTTATCTGGTCGTTGGCACGATTGCCGAAATCACCAGCGTAAAGCCGCAGATGGCCATTGTCTACACCAGCGAGGACGGCAAGAGCCGCCCCGTGCTGCTGGAAAACAAGTCCAACACGACATGGGCCGTTGGCGATTATCTGCGCATCTACTGCGACGCGTATGGCATGTACAACGGTATGCCGTGGTGCATCGCGCGCTACACCTACCACTAAATCTCCCCCCCGAAGGAGGCATCTTCCGGATGGCAACGATTGACCTGATGATTATCGGCGCAGGGCCTGCCGCGTGGAGCTGTGCCATGACGGCACGTCAGCGCGGTCTGTCCACGATGGTCGCCTGCGCCCAGTCCGCATCCAGCTGGCTACAGCGTGCCGAACGCATTGACAACTATCCGGGTCTGCCTGGCATCAGCGGCCAGGAGCTGCTCACCCGCTTTCAGGAGCAGGCCGTGGCCTTGGGCGCACAGCCTGTGGCGCAGGTGGCGCGTCAGTGCATGCAAAACGGCGATGGCTATATGACGCTGGTCGGCAATGACATTATTGAAAGCAAGGCCATTGTGCTGGCAACGGGCGCGGTTCGTCCGCGTCTGCTGCCAGGTGAAGAGGATTTGATTGGCCGTGGCGTCAGCTGGTGCGGCACCTGCGATGGCATGTTCTATCGTGGCAAGCGCGTTGCGGTGCTTTCCGCCTGGAGCGGTGGCGTGGAGGAAGGCGAATTCCTTGCCACGCTTGCCAGCGAGGTGGACTACTACTTCCTGACGGAGCATGCACAGCCCGCGCATGTTCCCTACCGCCTTTGCAGTGGCAAGCCGATTTCCCTCAGCCGTGCCGAAGATGGCCAGATTGTCCTCACAACCTCAGAAGGCATGAACCACTACGATGGCGTGTTCATCTTCCGTCCGGCCGTATCGCCCGATTCCCTGCTGCCCGGCCTCAAAACCGAGGGCGCATTCATTCCCGTTGACCGTCGCATGGCGACCAATCTGCCCCATGTGTATGCATGCGGTGACTGCACCGGACAGCCGTTGCAAATCGCCAAGGCCGTTGGCGAGGGCAACGTGGCCGCCATCAGCGCCGCCACTGACTTGAAGGGGACGCTTCGTCCCGCGGAGGCCACCACATGAAAAAGCTACTGACCATGTTGCTGCTGCTTGCCCTGCTTCTGCCCGCAGCAGCCCTTGCCGAGGAAGGCGGCTACACCTTTTCCGACGACCTGACGGGCGAATATATTTACCCCGAAGGCGCGGATGAAGCCACCGCCACCTACATTTACCGCTATCGCTATCCGCAGCTTGCGGGAGAAAGCGACATTGCGGTCATGTTCAACACCACCTACACCTACACAGCGGAGGACGCCATCGCCTTTGAAGCGCCGATGAACGCCGGCTTGACCGATGGCGCAAGCGAACCGACCATCGTCACCATCACGTATGAAGTGACCTGTCAGACATCTGATTACCTCTCCATCCTCGTCACCAAGCACACCCAGCGTCCTGCCGGCAGCGAATCGACCGTCATCAGCGGCCATGTATTCGCCCTAACAGGAAGCCGTGCGGGTGAAATCATCAGCCTTCCCTACCTGCTGGGCATCCTGAACAAGGAAAGCACCGTTGACACCTGGCTACAGGATCGCCAGACGGCCAAGGCTGACAATTGCGTCCGCGCCCTCGTCTGGGAGGCGCTTGAGCCGCTGATGGCGCAGGGCGAGATTCCCTTCTACGACCCGCTGACAGAGGAGGATTTGGCCGCCGTGTTTTATCCCGAGGAGGACTTCTATCTGGATGCGGACGGCAACCCGGTCTTCTATCTGCTGGAAAACAGCGTTGCACTGCCCGAGACTGGCGTGCTCACCTTCCCAATTTCGCTGGAAACACTTCTGGATGAACTGTAATTCTGCTTCAAGTGGAGGATTGTATGTTCCACGAACCCGCGCTCAAAAACACGCCTTGGGCCGATAACACCTATTCACAGCTACACGACCGACAGCTGAAAAGCGCGTTCAAGCGCCTGTGCTGCTACCCGAAGGAAACGATTTTCGACCTGCCAGGAGACGTTTCCGCCGATGCGTATTGGGATATTTCCTACGATGCCCAGGAGCATCCGGAGGAAAAGTGCCTGCACAGCGCCAAGGATTTGCGCGCCCGGGTGATGCTTCGTCTTCCGCAGGAATGCCAGCTGCTTTCCTCCGTCGAGGAGGAGCTGGTGACGGAGATGATTCAAAAGCGCACCAACCGCATGCCCGTGATGCTTGATGACCTGCCCGCCTGTGAATCGCTGGTGCGCCGCATGTGGGCGCATGTTGAAATAAACGGGCTGACCATCACGCTCTGCCTGCCGGATGAGATTTTTCTGGCGCTTTCCCACGCCATGAAAACCGAGCAAGCGGATCGCATCATCATGCGTATGTCCTGGCTGAGCGCCACCATCTCCGGGTATCTCTACCTTTCGGGCACGATGACCCTAAATGAAGCCATGTCGCTTTTCAAGACGCAGGTGCTGCTGGACGAGCCCTTTGTTGTTGACCAGCATCTGCTGATGCGCTATTTCAAGGCCGATTTCGATTATATTTACGATTCGAGTGGCCACATGGTGCTGGTACACCCAGGGCTTGCTCATCCGCAGGATTTCCTCAGCAGCAACCCGACCACGCGGCCCGAGCCGGACAGTGAGCTGGTTTCCTGGGCGAGCGAAAACCTGCTGCCGCAGGAATCGGACATCTGTCTGCGCCTGATGAACCTGCTGAAATGCGAAATGAACACAGTGGAAGCCTTTCAGGTCACCCTGGACATCCGCCTGCTCATCAAGCAGGATGCACCGATTGTCGAAATCAACAATGCCCTGCGCGAACATCTGAGCATGGCGCCCTCCAAGGCCATGATGGATGTATGCAACGACATGTTCTCCCACACGCCGCGCTGGGCCACACAGACGTCGGCTCTGCTACAATAACAACAGGAGACACCATGAAATATTCGTTTCTCACAGACCACACGGCGGATGGGATGCGCATTGATGCATGCATCCGCCGCTTTTTGCCGGAGCTGCCGTCCCGCACGGTGCAGGATGCCTTTTCGCACCGCGATGTGAAGCTGGACGGTCGCCGCGTCAAGCCCGATGTGCGCGTAACCGCTGGACAGACGGTGGAGCTATTCTGCATGGAACAATCTGCGCCGATTCTGCCCATCATCTACGAGGATGAGGACGTGCTGCTGGTCAACAAGCGTGCCGGCATCAGCGTGGAGGCCGACGAAAAGGGCGGTGTCACGCTCTCCGACCTGGCGCTTCGCCATGTGCGCCAGCAATCGCCCGATGCACGGCCGCCCAAGGCTTGCCACCGGTTGGACAACCAGACGTGCGGTTTGCTGATGTTCGCCAAGACGCAGAAGGCCGAAACCATCCTTGTGCGTGCCTTCAAGGAGCGCACGATGGACAAGCGTTACATTTGCCTTGTGCGCGGCATGATGAAGCCGCCGCAGGCCGTCTGCCGTGCCTATCTGCTCAAGGACGCCAAGGCGGCGCATGTCACCATCCACGATGCGCCCGTACCCGGTGCGCGGCCCATCGTCACGGCCTACGAATCGCTCTCACAAGGGCCTGTCAGCCGGGTCGAGGTGCATTTGATTACCGGTCGCACGCATCAGATTCGCGCCCACATGGCAGCGCTGGGTCATCCCCTGCTGGGTGATGATGTGTATGGCGATCGCGCCTTCAACCGCCAGATGAAGATGCAGGGCAAGCTTTGCCTGTGCGCCGCCAAGCTCACCATCGACACCAAGGGGCAATTGCCCCAGCTGGACGGCAAGACCTTCACGGTGGATTGTCCATTTTAATAAAAAAGCGCTGCCGCATCAAACGACAGCGCTTCTATCCTGTTTCGGAGGAATCGTATGCTGCTTTCTCATCCCATTCGACTGATTGCCACGGACATGGACGGCACACTGCTGCTGGACAATGTCCCCTATATTCCGAAGGAAAACACCGCCGTGCTGCGCCGTGCCGCCGACAAGGGCATTGCACTTGCGCTTGCCTCCGGCCGTCTGCCCGACGATGCCGGTTATTTTGCACTGGATGCCCAATTGCCCATGCACATCATCGGCCTGAACGGTGCCGCCAGCGCGGATGCCCCGCTTGGGCCGTTAACGGACGTGCATCATCTGTCCGTTGACACCGTCCAGACGATTCTTTCCATTCTGGCGCCTACGGGCGTGCGCTACGCGGTCTTTGGTGCGCAGGAGGTGGTTGCCTCCGACGACATGACGCTGGACGAAGCCAAAATTGTCATCGGCACATTCCTTGACCGTGAAGGCGGCCCGATTTCCTTCCGCAACCGCGGCGAAGGCCTCCAGCACGCCGCGCAGAATTGCGTCAAGGTCGTCGCACTCTGTCAGGATCTGCCGTATCTGGAACGCATCCGTCAGGCCATTGCAGACGCCTGTCCCGAGGTGGCCATCACCAGCAGCTGGTGGGACAACATCGAGATTATCCCGCGCAACGCCAACAAGGGCACAGCCCTCATCCGTCTGGCCAATTCACTGCACATCCCCATGCAGGAGGTGCTGGCCATTGGCGATAGCGACAACGACATCAGCATGCTGCAAGCGGCAGGTGTATCCGTCGCCATGGGCAACGCCAACGACCGCGTGAAGGCCGCCGCGCGCTTCCACACCCTGCGGGAATCCGAATTCGGCTTTGCCGCTGCCATTCGCGCCCTCGTGTTCGGTGAGGATGTGCCCGGCGTTGTCGCCGCGCGGTAATACTACTTACTACTGCCCCAAGGTTGCCCGAAGCATGACCATGTTTTCAAACAGCCCGATTCCTTCCAGCTTCAGCTGCGCGGATAGGGCTGTTTTTGTTTCCTGCTGTCGACATGTGTCCAGCGCGGCCGTCCATGCTTGCAGCTGGTTCAGCAGCTCCTTCACGGGTGACGGCGGATTGCGCCCAAACCGGTCATTGGCCGTCTTCTCCCACAGGCGCACCTGGCTTTCCTGCTCCGACAGCGCTTGCTTGGCCTCCAGCTGCGTCAGCTCCCCTGCATCAAGTAACGACGCCGTGTCGCGCAGCAGCCGCACCGACTGCATCATCAGCGTGAAGCCAGCTTCGACCACGTCCACCTGACCAGCCATGCCCTTCAATCGCAGCTGCAATTCCGGACATGTCCAGCGGTACAAATACGTCTCCACACGCTGATTCTCGCCCAGATGCTGCCGCACCGACGCCGCATCCGTTTCCGTGCCATAGCAGGCAATGAACACGCGCCACTTATCGCCATCCTGCACCACCGCGCCCGGTGCGCCGCGCTGCGTCAGCACACCTGCCTTCTCCTGCGCCGCCTCCTGTGTGGAGAACACGCCCGTCTGGATGGCATACCACGTTTCCTCGGGCAGGATCACTTCCCGCTCCACAAGGCGCTGGTCGTAGCTGACAGCAATCGGTGTTGCCGTCGGCTGTGCAATCGCCTCTGCCGACAGACGCGCCCGGCGCTCCTGCCCCAGCACCGCCGCCACGGCCACCACCAGTAGCACCAGCAGCACCACCGTGCGCACACAGCGCCGCCTCGCCAGCTTCCGGCGGTATACTCTTCGTTCCACACGCCCCATGCGCATGCCTCCTTCCCGTTTTCATGGAGACAATATGTGCTTGCGGACAAGAAAATGCCTTGCGCTTTTTCGCCGATTATGCTACCATAGAAGTATACAGAAAAAGGAGATGAGCGCATGCAGTACGGGATGCCTACCCTACTTGAAAACGCCTCGATTGCAGAAAACGCTGCACTTTGCCAGCAGCTACAGCTTGACTTTGTGGAGCTGAACATGCATCTGCACGATGCTTTGGGCAAGTCAAATCACCTGGCCCTTGGCGCTGGCGAATTGCCGATAGCGCGCTATCACCAGCTCGCCAAGGAGCAAAACTGCCGCGTCGTCCTGGAAACCAAAACCATCGAAGGCCTAACGCCGTCCGTCCAGTATCTTCGCCAGCATATCCTGTGCGGCGAAAAATAAGCAATCAATCAATGAAGGGGAACAAACACTATGAGATACCACATTGACACCATTCCCGTTTGGGATGCCGAAAAAATCGAAGGCGAATGTCTCCTCTGCGCCCTGAAGCGCCGCGTGGAATTGCAGCAGGTCGAATACTCCCTGGGTGCATCCGTCATGGAGCCTGACGTGCGCATTCAGGTGAACCGCAAGGGCTTTTGCCGCCATCACCAGCGCCTGCTGTTCAGCCGCGACAATCGTCTCGGCCACGCGCTGATGCTGGAATCGCACCTGACCGAAACGCGTGCGCGCATGGACAAGGCGTTCAAGCACGTCTCCTCCGCCGCACACAGCGCATCCACCGCCTCCATCATCGACCGCATTTCCGGCAAGGCGCCTTCACCCGCCAAAGCGCTGGAAAGCGCCATCAACGAGCTGGAAGCACTCGATCAAACCTGCATCGTCTGCGAAGCGATTGACGACAACATGAATCGTTATCTGCACACGTTCTTCCACCTCTACCAGAACGACGCCGACTTCCGCAAGCACTTTGAACGTAGCAAGGGCCTATGCATCCCGCACACGGTGCAGCTGCTTCGTCTTGCTCCCAGTGAGCTTCCAAGCCGCGAGCTTGCGCCGTTTGTGGATCTCCTGCGGCGTCTTGAAACAGAAGCCTTCGACCGCATTCAGGAGGACGTCAGCTGGTTTATCAAGAAGTTCGACTACCGTTTCCACGACGAGCCCTGGAAGGAAAGCAAGGACGCCGTGGAGCGCTCCGTGAACAAGCTGCGCGGCTGGTGCGTCGGTAAGGAACCGAATCCGGAGGAGAAGTAAGCGGTGTGAATGAGCAAAGGAAGACTGGGGCATTTCAGGAATAGTATGCGGTTTTTGTGTTTGCGAGGCAGAAAACGCAGAATTGAAAATTGAATAGGACGCATGAGCGGAAATAAAAAAACCGCCTCTTGCCTGTAGCGAGAATGCTACAGACAAGAGGCGGTTTTTTTTGATGTCTTGAATTTACAATGTAAGTGCAACACCCAAAAAGAAAAGTAGTGACTCAAAGAGAAACCTCCTTTAAAATAGTGTTTGCGGAGAACTACGAAAGGAGCAACCCAATGAGCCACTACCAGCATCTTAGCATAAAAGAATGAGAAAGTATACTGAAACTTTCTGCGGAAGGGAAAGAAATCAGGAAAATAGGCCGTGTGCTTGAGCGAAGCACCGGTACGATCAGCCGTGAACTGAAACGCAACAGCGGAAAAGACGGCTACTGGCCGAATGAGGCGGAGCAGGAGTACCACAAACGCAGAAAAAGTTGCTGCCGCAAACGGATTCACTAGCTTGCAGAAAGTCACGTCTCCTGCTGTCTTTGAAAATCCCTAAGAAAAC
>CAYXHF010000042.1:3328-18212 GCA_964464815.1 uncultured Faecalibacterium sp. | reverse complement strand
GGACGAATATTCGTCCGGATTTTGGTGCGGGAAACAGGACTTGAACCTGCATGAAGTTAGCCCTCACTAGAACCTGAATCTAGCGCGTCTGCCAATTCCGCCATTCCCGCATGATGTCAGCACTCTGACACTATATATATTCGCCACAAAATGCGATTCTCCTGCTTGATTTTCAAAAAAAATCAACTTTTTTTGAAAAAAATTTTTCGGAATTCCGGGAAAATCGGTGAAGTCGGGAGACATGGCAGGGAAGGGGCGGCGTGGTCTGCGCTTTTTGTGTTCTTTCCGCGGGAAATGGTTGACGCAGGGACGGAAAAACAGTATCATGAACGTGTGATGAAAAAACTTCCGGTGCATCCGCAGCGGATGTCCGATTTTTCGTTTCGCAGAGGAGGAAAGAACCATGAATCTGACACAGAAAATTCTCTCGGAGCATTTGCTGAGCGGAAAGCTCATTCCTGGTGAGGAGATTTCCATCCGCATCGACCAGACGCTGACGCAGGACTCGACCGGCACGATGGCCTATCTGCAATTTGAGGCGATGGGCGTGGAGCGCGTCAAGACCAAGAAGTCCGTGGCGTATATTGATCATAACACGCTGCAAACGGGCTTTGAAAATGCGGATGACCATTATTTCATTCAGACGGTGACGAAAAAGCACGGCATTTATTGCTCCAAGCCGGGCAACGGCATCTGCCATCAGGTGCATTTGGAGCGCTTTGGTGTGCCGGGCTACACCCTGCTTGGCTCGGATAGCCATACGCCGACGGGCGGCGGCATCGGCATGCTGGCGATTGGCGCTGGCGGCCTGGATGTGGCGGTCGCGATGGGCGGCGGCGCGTATTATCTGGCCTGCCCGAAGGTCGTGGGCGTTCGCCTGCATGGCAAGCTCTCCTACGGCGTGGCGGCGAAGGATATTATTCTGGAGGTTCTGCGCCGTTTGACGGTGAAGGGCGGCGTTGGCAAGGTGATGGAATACATCGGCGACGGCGTGAAGACGCTGTCCGTGCCGGAGCGTGCAACCATTACCAACATGGGCGCGGAGCTGGGTGCGACGACCTCCATCTTCCCGTCGGACGAGGTGACGCATGCCTTCCTGAAGGCGCAGCAGCGCGAGGAGGACTTTGTGCCGCTGTGCGCCGATGCGGATGCCACGTATGATGAGGTGATTGATATTGACCTGGCAGCCCTTGAACCGCTGGTGGCCAAGCCGCACATGCCCGATATTGTCGAGACGGTCAAGCAGTGCGGCCCGATTAAGGTCGATCAGGTGTTCATCGGCTCCTGCACCAACTCCTCCTACACGGATATGATGCGCGTGGCGCGTATCCTCAAGGGCAAGACGGTGCATCCGGACGTCAGCCTTGTCATTGGCCCTGGCTCGAAGCAGGTGCTGACGATGCTGGCCCGCAATGGGGCGCTGGCAGACATGATTGCCGCGGGCGCGCGTATTCTGGAATCGGCGTGTGGCCCGTGCATCGGTATGGGTCAGTCGCCGCGCACGAATGCTGTGTCTGTGCGCACGAACAACCGCAACTTCTTCGGCCGCAGCGGAACGAAGTCTGCGGGCATTTATCTGACGTCCTGTGAAACGGCGGCGGTGACGGCACTCACGGGTGTGCTGACCGATCCGCGCTGTCTGGATATTGACCTGGATGTGGAAATGCCCGAAACGTACACGGTCAACGACAATCTGGTGATTCCTCCGGTCGAAGCGGGCAAGGAGGACACGGTGGAGGTCGTGCGTGGCCCGAACATCCAGCCCTTCCCGATGGGCAAGGCGCTGGAGGAAAAGGTGAGCGGCAAGGTGCTGCTGAAGATGGAAGACAACATCACCACCGACCACATTGCACCGTCGGATGCAAAGCTGCTGCCGTTCCGCTCCAACGTGCCGTATCTGTCTGACTTCTGCCTGACGCCGGTGGACAAGGATTTCCCGGCGCGCGCCAAGCAGGAAGGTGGCGGCATGCTGGTGGCCGGCAGCAACTACGGCCAGGGCTCCAGCCGTGAGCATGCGGCGCTTGTGCCGCTGTATCTGGGCATTCGTGCCGTGGTGGCGAAGTCCTTTGCACGCATCCATCAGGCGAACCTCATCAACAACGGCATTCTGCCCCTGACCTTCCAGAACGAGAGCGATTACGACCGCGTGGCGCAGGGCGATGTGCTGTCCCTGCCCGACGTTCGCGCGAAGGTTGAAAGCGGCGCAACGGAGCTGGTGCTACATAACGACACGAAGAATGAGGACTACATCGTCCTGCTTCCGCTGACGCAGCGCCAGAAGGGCTGCATTTTGTGCGGCGGCTTGCTCAATTACACGCGGGAAAGTGGCAAATAACTGAAATTCAAGGGGACGAAAAGCAACAGGGGGAAGGCAAGATGCATCTGATTATCCCGAAAAACTACAATCCTGTGCTTGACCTGCGCG
The DNA here is from genome assembly GCA_964464815.1 of uncultured Faecalibacterium sp. GTDB lineage: Bacteria > Bacillota > Clostridia > Christensenellales > Aristaeellaceae > UBA11524. The sequence goes on along the minus strand of CAYXHF010000042.1, from coordinate 15,787 downwards.
ACACGGAAATTGCCATCAAGCTGGTCAAGGACTTCTTTGAGCAGGAGCTGGCACGTGCGCTGAATTTGACCCGTGTGTCTGCCCCGATTATGGTAACGCCGGAGAGCGGCCTGAACGACAATCTGAATGGCGTGGAACGCCCTGTTTCCTTTGACGTTCTGGAAACGGGCAAGACGGTGGAAATCGTCCATTCGCTGGCCAAGTGGAAGCGTCAGGCGCTGAAAACCTACGGCTTCCAGCCGGGTGAGGGCCTCTACACCGACATGAACGCCATCCGCCGCGACGAAACGACGGACAATATCCACTCCATTTTCGTTGACCAGTGGGACTGGGAGAAGATTATTCGTCCCGAGGAGCGCACGATGGAGAAGCTACAGGAGACGGTGCGCGCTATCTACCTGACGCTGCGCAAGACGGAAGGCTTTGTCTGCGCCCATTATCCGCACATCAAGCCGGAGCTGCCGGATGACATCACCTTCGTTTCCACGCAGGAATTGGAGGATCGCTATCCGGATTTGTCGGCCAAGGAACGCGAATATCGTGCGGTACGTGAATACGGCGCGGTGTTCCTGACGGGCATCGGCGGTGCGCTTCGCTCTGGTCAGATGCATGATGGCCGTGCGCCGGACTATGACGATTGGACGCTCAATGGCGACATTCTGCTGTACGATCCGCTGCTGGACATTTCCCTGGAGGTATCCAGCATGGGCATTCGCGTCGATCCGGAGGCGCTCAAGCGTCAGCTGACGATTCGCGGCTGCGAGGAACGCGCGGAGCTGCCCTTCCAGAAGGCACTGCTGGCAGGAGAGCTGCCCCAGACAATGGGCGGCGGCATCGGTCAGAGCCGCATGTGCGTCTACCTGCTGCGCAAGGCGCATGTGGGTGAGGTACAGGCCAGCCTGTGGCCGGAGGACGTGCAGGAAGCATGCCGCGCGGCGAATATTCAATTACTCTGATGCAAAACAAGGCTTCCACTTTGGGTAAACCAGGTGGAAGCCTTGTTGCATGCGACAACGAAAAAATGCACGGAAAATACGAAAAAACGTATCGACATGCGCTTTTTGATGCGCATTCTGCCTTGACGCCCCTTGCAATACGCGCTGGCACGGCATATAATAGAAGAGATAGCGTTGTTTTTTGCGGCGTGGTGGCAAAGCCACCGCAGTGAGGATAGAAAGCGGGCATGGAATGAAGAACAAGGAACGACAGCTGACGCGCCGAACGGCTGCAAGCATGGTGCTGCTTTGCCTGTGCTTGTTGATGCTGCTGCTGTTCTCCCAGAAGGAGAACAACGCACGGCAGATGCGACAAATCAACGAGTACATCAGCGAATTGTCGGAGCGCACGGCGCAGCATGTGGGCGATGTGTTTGAGGACAAGCAAAACGCCATTGATGCCATTGCTTACCTCTACGGCCGGGCCGTTCAAGGGGAAATGGTCGATCGGACGCTGCTGCGCGAGCTGGAACAAAACTCCGGCTTTGACATGATTCGCTTTGTCAACGCGCAGGGCGAGAGCTTCACCAGTGATGGGGAAAGCGCTGATGTGGCCGACCGCGATTATGCGATGATGGGCCTGCGCGGCGAAAGCGGATGTACGGTCGTCTACGATTCGCGTTTCAGCCATGAGCGACTGCTGGGCTTCTATGCGCCGGTGGTGCATGAGGGCGAAATCTGCGGCGTGATGGTTGGCTTTCTGGATGCGCAGACGGTGTCGGACATTCTGCGCACGACGCTGTGTCATCAGGATGCGGATACCTTGATTGTGGATGACAGCGATTTGGTTTTAGGGCAATACCTCGGCCAGGGAACAATGGATATGGCGCAGCTGCGGGCGCTGGCGGCGGAAATGCCCGAAATGCAGCAGTCACAGATTGCACAGGCGCTGGATGACAAAATGCATCTGGTCTTCCAAATCGACCACGCCGCAGGCTGCGTGACGCCCATTCACGACACGCAGTGGATGCTGCTGCAATTCTTCCCGGCGTCTGTGGCCACGTCACTGATGGATGAGGTGAATCATCACGAGCATGTGGTCATGAGTGCCTTTGCGCTGGTGTCGTTCTGCTTCTTCCTTTACATGATGCACTTGCTGAAAAAGAAGCACGACATTGTGCGGGAGAATGCGAATACGACGCGCTTCACGACGCTGTTGCAAAATGTCGCGGACGATTATCTCTGCCTGATGGATGTGAATCTGGCGACCGAGCGTGAGGAGCAATTCCGGCTTTACTCCGGCGGCACACAGTCCGATTGGATGCAGGGTAGCTGTGACTATGCGCACTGCATGCAAAGCTATGCCGAACAGGTCGTCCTGTCCAATGACCGCAAGCGCTTTTTGGAGGAGACGTCGCTGGAGAATCTCCGCAACGTGCTTAAAGAAAACGAAGCCTTCTATCTGGAATACGACGCGCGGATGGATGGGCGCGTGCATCACTTGCAGGCGAAATTCACCGTCGGTGACGATGTGCAGAGCGAACAGCACATGTTCGTGGGCATCCGCGACATGACAGCCCTGACCAAGGAGCGCGCAAAGCACAAAACGCGCATGAAGCTGGTGCTCAGCGCCGCCAGCACGATTTACCCCTACATCATGGAAATCAACCTGACGAAAAATCATGCGCACACCATCTGCGACAAGGGGCTGGTGCATCGGCCACGCATGGAGCGTATGCCGCTGGAAACCGTGCTGAGCGAGGTGCAGGACACCATCGCCGACGCCAAGGACTACGAGCAGCTACTCGGTCAGCTGAACCGGGAGGCGCAAATCTGTGCCTACACGCACGGCAAGCGGGAAATTGTGCTACGCGTGCGCCAATGGGATGACGCGCATGTGGTGCATTGGATGGAGGTCCGCGCCATCCTGATGCAAAATGAAGAGTCGGATCTCTACAGCATCTGCCTGATTCGCTGTGTGGATGCGGAGGTGCGCCAGACCGAGGAGATGCGCGCCGCCAAGGAGGCCGCCGAAAGCGCCAACCGCGCCAAGAGTGCCTTCCTGTTTAACATGAGCCATGACATTCGCACGCCGATGAATGCCATCATGGGCTTCTCGGCCATGGCGGAAAAGCATTTGCACGAGGAAGAAAAGCTGCTGGACTGCCTGAAGAAAATCAACATGTCCGGCGAACACCTGCTGCGGCTCATCAACAACGTGCTGGATATGGCGCGCATTGAAAGCGGCAAAATGAAGCTGGACATTCGCGCGCACAACATCGTCGAGGCGGTCAAGAACGAGGAGGCTATCTTCCAGGCCGATGTGGCCAAGAAGCATATTGACTTCCACACCGAATGCGACGTGCAGGACGAGATTGCCTTCTTCGATTTGCTGAAAATGACGCAAATCAGCCTGAACCTGATCAGCAATGCCGTCAAGTATACGCCTGAAGGCGGCAAGGTGGTCTACCGCGTGAGCCAAACGGGACGCGATGGCGACAGGGCGACCTACGAATGTCGTGTGACGGACAACGGCATTGGCATCAGCGAGGAATTCCAGAAGAGCGTCTTTGAGGCGTTTGAGCGTGAGAACTCGACGTTGGTCAGCGGTGTTGAGGGCACAGGCTTGGGACTGGCGATTGTCTACCGGCTGGTAAAGGAAATGGGCGGTAAAATCACCTGCCGAAGCGAAATTGGTAAGGGAACGGAGTTCTGCTGCACATACACCCTGCGTGTGGGAACAGCCGATGATGTGGCGCAGGACAGCGTGAGCGAGCATGCACCGGCGCTCTTTCAGGGCAAGCGCGTTCTGCTGGTGGAGGACAACGAGCTGAACCGAGAAATCTCCCGTGGGCTGCTGGAGGATTTCGGCATTGTGGTCACGGAGGCCGAAAACGGCCGGGTTGCGGTCGAACTGCTCAAGGACAGTCAGCCGGGCGACTATGATGTGGTGCTGATGGATGTGCAAATGCCCATCATGAACGGCTATGAAGCCACACGCGCCATTCGTGCGATGGGCAAGGCGCACTTGCGCACCATGCCGATTATCGCCGTAACGGCCAATGCCTTTGCGGAGGATCGCCAGACGGCCATGGAATCCGGCATGAATGGGCATGTTGCCAAGCCGGTAGGAGAGAAGGCGCTTCGCGAGGCGTTGCAGAGGTGCTGGAAATAAGGGGAATAATCAATGTAAGCCGTCGAGGCGCATGCAGGGATGCAGCGCCTCGGCGGCTTTTTTGTGGGGGTGCGCCCTCTCAGTCGGCCAAAGGCCGACAGCTCTCCCAGAGGGAGAGCCAAGGGTGCGTGCGCCAAACAGAAAAGCCCCGCAGGGCAGTCTTGCGACTGTTCTGCGGGGCAGGGGTTGCTAGAACACGACTTGCGTTTTCTGGCAGGGAGCGATTAGTCCACGGTCACACCGTAGGTCGCTTCCAGCTTCGCACGACGCTCGTCGATGATGTCCTGGCCACCGGAGGCGAGGTAATCAGCCATGCCTTCGTCATAGACCTTGTCGAAGTTCTCAACAGAAGCAACGACGGCCTTGGTCAGCATGGAGTCACGCTTGGAGGTCAGAGAGGTGCCAACGTCTTCCTCAGCGTCGATAGCGCCGCAGGAGAACTTCTTCACGATACGGCCATTGGACTTGCCGTAGGCGTTGGCGGTGATGATGACGTCAGCCTTGGTGCCCGGATAGCTCAGCGCGGTGGTCGCGGCAGTCGCATCGCCCAGGTACAGACCGTTAACGGTGATGGTGTGGTCGATGTTGTTGCCGGAGTTCTTGATCCATTCGCCGGTGGCGTTGATCATTTCGTAAGCGCCGTTCTCGGTCATGTTGTAGGTCACGCCATCCTTACCAGTCTGCAGGAAGGTGATGGTCTCAACGGAGGAGATGAAGTCCAGGTACAGCAGGGAAGCCAGCGGTTCGTCGTTGGTGGCCGGGAAGAAGACCTTACGGTCAACGCGGTCGGCCAGGTACTTACGGGTGATACCAGCGTCGTTCGGGAAGCAGTCCACAGCGATGAAGCCTGCGTCTTCGCCATAAGCGCGCATCAGGTTCGCCTGGATGGAGTCTTCACCATTGCGGTAGGGGTAGTCCCAGTTGTGGATGAAAGCGCCGACGAAGCCGGACTTCATCATGTCGTCTTCCACGGTGCTATCGGTGTACAGCGCGAAATCCTTCCAGATCAGGCCGTCGTTGTACCACTTGTTCAGCACGCGGATGCCTTCCTTGTAGTTCGGATACAGCAGGTGACGATCGTCGTAGCCGTACACATACAGGGTCTCGTCAGACACGTCGTTCGGAACCTTGGAGATGTTCAGCAGGTCGGAGCGCCAGCCGATGTCGGTGCTCAGGGAGAAGGGAACCATCTTGGAGGCGTCGTCGCCCAGCAAGGTTTCGGCATTGTCGCGGAAGGCCACCAGGCAGTTGTAGAACTCTTCCTCAGTGGTCGGGATAGCCAGGTCCAGCTTGTCCAGCCAGTCCTTGCGGATGAAGGTGTTCAGACGAGCAGACTCAGCCAGAACAGCCTCGATCGCCCACACGGAGCCGGTCACAGGATCCTGATCGTAGTAGATGTTGTAGTCGCCCAGCAGCTCCCACAGGTTGGGCAGCAGATCCTTGTATTCCGCCAGCAGCGGATTCAGGTCCGTGATGCCGTCCATGCCCGCGAAGGTCTGGATGGTGGGATAGGAGTAGGTCACGCACACGTCGGGCGCGTCGCCAGTGGCCAGCAGGTTGTTCAGGTCGTCAACCTCGGTCCAACGGCCAACGGAGACCAGCTCAACTTCCACGTTGTACTTTTCAAGCATCTGTTCCTTGATGTACTGCGCGTAAACGCTGTTCGTGGGGTCAGAGCCACCGTCGTTGTAGCGATTGTAGACTTCCACGGTGATGTGACGGGTGTTGGTGAACTTGCCGTCCACGAAGCCATCGTCCGCCGCGGAGGCCGTGATGATGCCCATGGAGAGCACCATTGCCATCGCAAGAACCAAAGCCAGGATACGTTTCATGGGGGGATACCTCCTTTTATTGTTAGGGATTTCGCCATCCCTTGGGCACAAAGGAAATGAGGGAAGAGGTTTAGCCCTTCACCGCGCCGATGGTAACACCGGTCACGAAGTAGCGCTGCAACCACGGGTAGACCACCAGAATCGGGACAGTGGCGAACATAACGGACGCCATCTGAATCGTCTTGGACACGCCGGCGCTGAAGAAGCCTTCCTGCGCGGCCATTTCACCGCTCTGGGTGGAGTTCTTGATGATGTTATACAGCAACAGCTGAATCGGCCAATACTTCTCTGCCTTGCTGCTCTTGAGGTACATCAGGGCGTCGGAGAAGCCGTTCCAGCGGCCAACGGCGTAGAACAGCGCCAGCGTTGCCAGAGACGGCAGGCTCAGCGGCAGATACACCGTCACCAGCGTGCGAATCGGGCCAGCACCGTCGATTTCCGCGGCTTCGCGCAGGCTATCCGGCACGCTGTAGAAGAAGGAACGAAGCACGATGACGTTGAAGACGCTGATACAGTTGGGCAGAATCAACGCCCAGGGCGTATTGAGCATCTTGAGGTTGTTCAGCAGGATATAGCCGGGAATTGTACCGGCGCTGAAATACATGGTGAAGAGGATGATGAAGTTAATCACGCGGCCGCCACGCAGATTCTTATAAATCAGCGGGAAGGCGGTGCAGATGGTCAGCGCCAGACTCAGCAGCGTGCAGCCGACGGTCAGAATGGCCGTCCATGCCAGGCTCCAGGTGTACTTGGAGTCGCTCAGAATGGTCTTATACGCTTCGATGTTCCAGCCCTTGGGCCAGAGGAAGACGTCATTGCGAATCAAATGCTCGCTCGAAGACAGGGAGCTTGCCAGGACGTTGACCATCGGCAGCAAGCAAACCAGCATCGCCAGGAAGATGATGAAGGCAATCACCAGGTCGCCCACACGCGTAGAGGTGGACTTAATCATGCCCTGACGAACCTTTTTACCATGAAAAGTGGATGTTGTCGTTGTCATGTTGGCCACCTCCTTACATAATGCCCGGCTCGTCAAACTTCTTCGCCAGAGCATTAGAAGCAAGCAGGAAGATGACGCACACAACGGACTGGAACAGGCCCACAGCCGTGGACAGGGAGAACTGGTTGCCCTTGATACCGCGTTCGTAGACGAAGATGGAAATCGTCTTGCTCGCGCCCTCAACCAGCGGGTTGCTCAGCGTGAACGGACGGTCAAATTCGCTACCCAGGATGCGGCCCAGGTTCATAATCAGCAGGATGATGATGGTCGAGCGGATGCCCGGCAGGGTAATGTGCCAAATCTTACGCAGGCGGCTTGCACCGTCCACCTCAGCGGCTTCGTACAGCTCAGGGCTGATGCCGGTCAGGGCGGCCAGGTAAATGATGGTGTTCCAACCACATTCCTTCCAGATACCCAGGACGATGTATGTCGCGCGCCAGTTGTTTTCTGTGCCTAGGAAGGCGATGTTTGTGCCTAGTAGCTGGTTAATCAAGCCATCGTTTGTCGCCAGCAGGCGCAGGGAAAGGCTGGAAATGATAACCCAGCTCAGGAAGTGCGGCAGGTAGAGCATCGTCTGCGCCACACGCTTGAACTTGGGGAACGCCAGCTCATTGAGCAGCAGGGCCATCAGAATCGGCATCGGCGTGCCAATGAGCAGGTCGAGCAGGTTCAGGATGATGGTGTTTTTCAGCGAGTCAATGAAGTTCTTATCATTGAACGCCTTGATGAACCATTCCCAACCGCCGTTCTTGGCCCAGTCAAGCAGCCACGGCGCCTTGAGGATGTTGTTCTTCTTGAACGCCAGGAGGATATAACCCATCGGCGCATAACGGAAAATAATGAAGAAAGCAAGCGGCAACAGCAGCAGCAAATACAGCGTGCCATAGCGGTGCAGATACGTGCCCCACCGCATCGTCGAGCGACCGGTCAAATCCCGGCGGACAGGTACGTTTTTGGACTGCAAAAGTATCCCTTCCTTCCGTGTGGATTGGTATGCGACGAACATCGTTCATCTGGTTAAATTATCGCCGTATTCCCCATGAAAAGCCAGTCAAATATAGCGAATTGATGCGCAAAAATTGCTATTCTTTAGGCGGAATGCTCATGTTCACCCCTTTTTTTATAGAACTTTCGGATAGTGCACGCGAAACAAATGGGATGATATGGACAAAAAGATTGACTTTTTGCCCATTCCACGGTAAGATGGAAGGAAAGCAGGAGGTGAAAAAATGCGCAGTAAGACATGGACTTTGCGCGAATCGGATGAGCATCCGCTCATTGGCATTCGCTTCTACAACAACACGCAGGATACGGATTATCCGCCGCATTGGCACATGGCCTACGAATTCCAGATGGTGCAGGAAGGGCAACTGATGGTGACGGTGGAGAATGAGCACATGGTGCTTCAGCCGGGCGACATGCTGATTATTCCCTCCGGCGTGGTGCATCGCATTGACACCCCACCGCACGGCAGACGATACTACTTCATGGTCGATCGTGAGCAGCTTTTCGGTGTGGACGGCCTACTGGCGCTGGAGAGCTTCCTGACGCCCTGCGTGCTGATACACGGAGGCGTGAATCCGCAGCTGCTGCGTCGGTATCTGAATGCTGTTGAGGAGTACAATTCGCCCGACCGCTTTTCGCTCAGCGTCGTGCGGCTGGAATTATCACACATCCTGATTGAAATATTGCGCCAGAAGTCAGGGTCGCATTCAGAGGACAACGACCGCCAATATCGCCGCAAGGATCAGACGCAGCTACTCTTTGTGGACATTAGCGACTACATTACCTCCCATTGCACGGAAAATCTGACACCGCAGGCGATGGCCGACATGAGCGGATACAGCCGCTTTCACTTTGAACGCTTATTCTACGACTGCCTGGGTTATTCCTTCCACGAGTATCTGACACGCCAGCGTCTGAATCTCTGCAAGCGCATGCTCGGCCAGACGAACGACTCCATCACATCCATTGCCGTGCAATCCGGCTTTGGCAGCATTGCGACCTTCAACCGTGCCTTCCAGAAGTACGAGTGCATGTCGCCGACGGAATATCGTCGCCTGAAGCAGGCGGCGCTATCGCGCAACGAATATAACGACCTGGTGGCAAAGGGCAAGCAGATGGAAAAAGAACGCGAGGCACAGCAAAACGGCTAAATTAGTATCAGGAGGAGCGGCATGGAGATTTGCACCATCGCGGTGCGGTATACGGACAATTTCCGCGTGGTGTGTTTGTGTTGCCTGAAAGGTGTACTTGTGCTATAATAAAACCCGGAATGCATCTTTGAAGGAGCAAAGTGTATGATGAAAGATCTGGTCGTCATTGGTGGCGGCCATGCGGGCTGTGAGGCGGCGCTGGCAGGCGCACGTATGGGGTTGGATACCCTGCTCTTGACGCTGAATATGGATGGTATCGCCCTGATGGCCTGCAACCCGGTCATCGGTGGCAGCGCAAAGGGCCATCTCGTGCGTGAGGTGGACGCAATGGGCGGCGAAATGGGTCGCGCGATTGATGATACCTTCCTCCAAAGCCGGATGCTCAATATGTCGAAAGGCCCGGCCGTGCATGCCCTGCGCGCACAGGCAGATAAACAGCAGTATCAGAACCGGATGCGGACTGCCCTGATGTCGCAGGAGAACCTGACCGTGCGTCAGGGCGAGGTGGCGGCAATCAATGTGGAAAACGGCCGCGTGACGGCAATCACCACAACGACAGGACAGCATATTTCCTGCAAGGCCGCAGTGGTGGCCTGCGGTGTGTATTTGCGCAGCCAGATTATTATTGGCGAAAGCATCACGCCCGGTGGCCCGCAGGGCTTGATGAGCGCACCGAATTTGAGCGCAAGCCTGGAGGCCATCGGCTTTCCGCTGCGCCGCTTTAAGACGGGTACGCCGGCGAGAATCGACGTGCGCACCATTGATTTTGATGAAATGACGGCACAGCCCGGTGATGAGCCGGTCACGCCGTTCTCGTTTTTGACGGATCGGGCGCTGCATAACACGTATTCGTGCTATCTGACGTACACCACGCCGGAGACGCATGAGATTATTCGCCGGAATCTGCATCGTGCGCCGCTGTATTCGGGCAAAATCCATGGCATCGGGCCACGCTATTGTCCCTCGATTGAGGATAAGGTGGTCAAATTTGCCGAGAAGGATCGTCATCAGGTGTTTTTGGAGCCTGAGGGCATGCAGAGCCGTGAATGGTACGTCCAGGGCATGTCCACCTCCTTGCCGGAGGATGTGCAATGGGAGATGTACCGCTCTGTACCGGGCTTGCGGCGGTGTGAGCTGACGCGACTGGCGTATGCGATTGAGTATGACTGCATCGACAGCCGTCAACTGCGCCCGACGCTGGAAAGCCTGGATGTGCGCGGTTTGTTCTTCGCGGGACAAATCAACGGCACGTCCGGATATGAAGAAGCGGCGGCACAGGGACTTCTGGCGGGCATGAATGCGGCGCTGACGGCGCAAGGCAAAGCACCCATCGTCCTGACGCGTGATCAGGCCTATCTGGGCGTTCTGACCGACGACCTGACGACCAAGGGAACGGACGAGCCGTACCGCATGATGACCAGCCGCGCCGAGCATCGCCTTTCCCTGCGGCAGGACAATGCGGATTTACGCCTGACGCGCATTGCCTACGAAGCAGGTCTGGCCACGAAGGAGCGCATGGAGCGCACCGAGCGCAAGGCCGCTGAAACGGCACAGCTGGCAGGAATTTTGCGGGAAACGAAATACACGCCCGGTGTGGATTTGAACACCTGGCTGGAAGGGCATGGACAGCCGCCGGCCATGACGGGCGTGAACGCAGCCGAGCTACTCAAGCGCCCGGAAATCACGGTGGCGGCCCTACAGGAAATGACGCCGGAGCTGGGACGCTTCAGTCCCATGGTGCAGCAGCAAGCGGAAATTGGCATCAAGTACGCCGGTTATCTGGAACGGCAGGACGCGCTCATTCGCCATGCACGTCAGACGGAGGAATTGCTACTGCCGGACGATTTACCCTATGACGAGGTGACAGGACTGCGCCTGGAGGCGCGCCAGAAGCTGACACGCCAGCGCCCTGTATCGCTTGGCGCGGCCAGCCGCATTCCGGGTGTTTCTCCGGCTGACGTGGCCGTACTGATGGTCTGGCTGGAAAAGCAGAAGAATGCGAAAGAAAAGCAAGTGTAATTTATTCGAGGAGGAACAAGCGGTATGGCTGAAAAGAAGGGCCTTTTTGCGCGTCTGCGCGAAGGACTGACCAAGACGCGCGACAATCTGGTCGGCCGCGTGGACACGCTGGTAAAGGAAACGCGCAAGATTGACGAGGAGTTCTACGAGGAGCTGGAAGACATCCTGCTCATGTCCGACTGCGGCATGAAGGCGACAATGGCCATCATGGACGAGCTGCGCCGCCGCGTGGAGGAGCAGAAGCTCAAGGATGCCGACGAGGCCAAGCAGATTTTGAAGGACATCATGATTGAGCAGATGGACATTCCGCGTCCGCCGCTGCGCTGGCCGATGGTGATGATGGTTGTGGGCGTCAATGGCGCGGGCAAGACCACCACGATTGGCAAATTGGCGTTGCGCTTCCAGAACATTGGTCGGCGCATCATCCTCTGCGCGGCGGATACCTTCCGCGCGGCCGCGGCGGATCAGCTGACGGTCTGGGCAGAGCGTGCGCGTGTGCCGATTGTCAAGCATGCCGAGGGTGCTGACCCGGCGGCAGTCGTCTATGACGGTGTGCAGTCTGCCAAGGCACAGGGTGCGGATTTGCTGATTGTGGATACGGCAGGTCGTCTGCACAACAAGAAGAACCTGATGGACGAATTGGAAAAGATGCGTCGCGTGATTGACCGCGAATATCCGGAGGCGGATGTGCGCTGCATGCTGGTGCTTGATGCCACGACCGGCCAGAACGGTCTGGCGCAGGCGCGTGCCTTCAAGGAAGTGTGCGAAATCGGCGGCATCATCCTGACCAAGCTGGACGGCACGGCGAAGGGCGGCATTGCTCTGGCCATCCGTCAGGAGCTGGAAGTGCCGGTGTGGTACATCGGCGTAGGCGAGGGCATTGACGACCTGCAACCCTTTGACGCCAAGGAGTTTGTGGAGGCGCTGTTCTGATTGAATTGCCGTCATTGCAAAGTGCGATATCTGGAAATGCAACAAACCGAAATCCGGCGCGTTAGCCCTCTCAGTCACCTACGGTGACAGCTCCCCCAGCGGGGGAGCCAAGGGTGCTGTGCCATGCGGGCATTTCAAACCGGAGATGTTCGTGTGTGCAGCTGATACGCGTTGCCTGAGCCAGCTCGTGCTGTGAAGTGAAGCCTCGTTGGTGCCAGGACACCCCCTTGGCTCTCCCTATGGGAGAGCTGTCGGCCTTTGGCCGACTGAGAGGGCTTACTTGCACGACAGCAATGCAGGGAAGTTGCAAAGTGCAATATCTGGAAATGCAACAAAACGAAATCCGGCGCGTTGGCCCTCTCAGTCACCTACGGTGACAGCTCCCCCAGCGGGGGAGCCAAGGGTGCTG
>CAYXHF010000042.1:0-3228 GCA_964464815.1 uncultured Faecalibacterium sp. | reverse complement strand
TGCTATGCAGGCATTTCAAACCGGAGATGTTCGTGCGTGCAGCCAGTGCGCGTTGCCGGAACCAGCTCGTGCTGTGAAGTGAAGCCTCGTTGGTGTCAGGACACCCCCTTGGCTCTCCCTCTGGGAGAGCTGTCGGCCTCTGGCCGACTGAGAGGGCTTACTTGGCGCCAACCCTGGCCGACTGAGCGGGCCATTTCCGTTAAAATCAGAAGAAAATAACAGAACCGGAAAGAAATTATTCCGGTTCTGTTATTTTTATGTCATGGCGACCTTGCGTAAATGGGAAAAGTATGCTACAATACCCGCAGAAAGAACGTTTTCCGACAAAAAGGTGAATTCACTTTAGGAAAACGTTTTCGAAATCCATTCATCATCAGATTGTAAGGAGGATTTCCCCATGCAGTTCGGCTATTTCGACGATGCGGCGCGTGAGTATGTCATCACCGATCCGCGCACGCCCATGCCCTGGGCAAACTACCTCGGCTCTCCGGAATATGGCGCTATCGTGACCCAGAACGCCGGTGGCTACAGCTTTGTCAAGTCCGGCGCGGCAGGCCGTATCCTGCGCTACACCTTCAACCAGTTTGACGAACCCGGCCGTTATGTCTATCTGCGCGATGACGCGACGGGCGATTACTGGTCTGCAACCTGGCGTCCGGTGGAAAAGCCTCTGGATGAATACAAGACCATCACCCGCCACGGTACGAGCTATACCGAGGTGGAAAGCACCTACAGCGGCATCGAAAGCAAGACGCTGTACTATGTGCCGATGAACGCCACGCACGAGGTGTGGCGCGTGGCCGTGACCAACAAGTCCGATGCGCCCCGCACCATCTCCGTCTTCTCCTACTGCGAGCTGACCACGGAAAGCAACTATGAGCAGGACCTGGTCAATTTGCAGTACACCCAGTTCATCACCAACACGACCTTCCACGATGATCATATCATCGAGCATATCAACCAGTTCTGCGGCGTGAATGCGGATGGCGAGAATGGCCGTGAGCGCTTCTTTGGTCTGGCGGGCAGCCCGGTCAAGAGCTATACCGGTCGCCGCGAACGCTTCCTGGGCCATGGCCGCTTCTCCAACCCCAAGGGCGTTGTGGAAGGCGATCTGGGCAACACCCTGAACTTCAACGGCAATCCCTGCGGCTCCCTGCACACGGTGCTGACCCTGCAGCCGGGCGAAACGAAGACGATTGCCTTCCTGCTGGCCCAGAAGGGCGAAAAGGCGGCGCGTGCGCTGCTGGACAGCTACGCCAATGTCGCCGAAAAGGTCGATGCGGAGCTGAAGGAGCTGATTACCTACTGGCACGGTGAGCTGTCTGGCCTGACGGTCAACACGCCGGATCAGAACTTCAACAGCATGATCAACACCTGGAACGCCTTCCAGTGCTTCACCACCTTCGTGTGGAGCCGCGCCGCGTCCCTGATTTACTGCGGACAGCGCAATGGTCTGGGCTATCGCGACACGGTGCAGGATATTCAGGGCATCATCCATCTGGATCCCCAGATGGCCAAGGAGCGCCTGGTGTTCATGCTCAGCGCACAGGTGCATCACGGTGGCGGCCTGCCGCTGGTGAAGTTCAACCACAACGCGGGTCACGAGGATTCTCCCGAGGATGACAGCTATGTGCGCGCCACCGGCCATCCGCACTACCGCGCGGACGATGCGCTGTGGCTGTTCCCGACGGTGTACAAGTACATCGCCGAAACGGGCGACACCGCCTTCATGGATGAAGTGATTCCCTACGCCACGCACGGCGAAGGCACGGTGCTGGATCACCTCAAGCGTGCTATCGATTTCTCCATGAACCATCTGGGTGCGCATGGCATGCCTGCTGGCCTGCATGCGGACTGGAACGACTGCCTGCGTCTGGGTGCGGCGGGCGAGTCCTCCTTCGTGGCGATGCAGCTGTATCTGGCCCTGCGCGTGCTGGATGAGCTGATGCCCAACAAGCCCGAAAACGACGAATACCGCAAGTATCTGCGCGAAAAGGCCGAGGAACAGAAGGAGCTGATCAACAAGCACTTCTGGGAGGACGACCGCTTCCGTCGCGGCTACAGCGAACAGGGCAGCATCATCGGCAGCAAGAACGACGCGGAAGCCTCCATGTGGCTCAATCCGCAGTCCTGGTCCGTCATCTCCGGCCTGGCCACCAAGGAACAGGCGGAAAAGGCGATGCAGACCGCTTACGAGCAGCTGAACACGCCCTTCGGTGTGGAAATCATGACGCCCTGCTACAAGCAGCACGCCTTTGACGGCGCGAACATGCTGCTGTTCAACCCCACGACGAAGGAAAACGGCGGTATCTTCTGCCAGATTCAGGGCTGGGCCATTCTGGCCGAAGCCATGCTGGGTCACGGCGGCCGCGCCTTCCAGTACTTCACGGAGAGCTGCCCGGCGGCTTACAACGACCGCGCAGAGCTGCGTGAGGCCGAGCCCTACGTCCACACCCAGTTCATCGAAGGCCACGAGACGCCTCAGCCCGGCCGTGCGCACGTGCATTGGCTGACGGGTACGGCTTCCACGGTCATGGTGGGCTGTGTCGAGGGTATCCTCGGTCTGCGTCCCACGCCCGAAGGACTGGTCATCAGCCCGGCTATCCCTGCTGAATGGGACGGCTTCACGATGGACAAGACCTTCCGCGGCAAGCGTCTGCACATCGTGGTGGACAACAAGGCGCACCACGAGGGCGGCGTGCAGCAGGTGCTGGTCAACGGCAAGGCTGTTTCCGGCGTGCTGACCGACGACGTGCTGACCGACGGCGCGGAGATTCAGGTGATTATGTAATTTGTTCGCACGGTGCGTTTGCACCTGGTGAATGACAACGGGCCTCCTCTTTTGCGCATGTTGCGCGAAAGGGGAGGCCTTTTTTGCGTGCAGGAACGCCCTCTCAGTCACCTACGGTGACAGCTCCCCCAGCGGGGGAGCCAAGGAGGTGCGCGTGAATGCAAGGTGCGTGTGCGTTGCAGCGGTTGCGCCGACCATGCTGTCTGCGGAAAAGCTACTCGTGTAACGCACACCAGCATGGAACCACACCCTTGGCTCTCCCTCTGGGAGAGCTGTCGGCCTTTGGCCGACTGAGAGGGCGAACCTGCACGCCAGCGATGCAGGAAAGTTACAAAATGCCATAATGCAATATCTGGAAATCTGACGAAGCGAAATCCGGCGGGAACGCCCTCTCAGTCACCTACGGTGACAGCTCCCCCAGCGGGGGAGCCAAGGAG
>CAYXHF010000041.1:7482-18854 GCA_964464815.1 uncultured Faecalibacterium sp. | reverse complement strand
CACCGCGACGGTCGTGTTTGAGCAGCAGGTGTTCTGGCAGGAGGTTGTCAGAAAGTTCGGGCATGAGACTGTGATGGTGTGAGTTCTCAGGCTTCCCCGTTTTCACCAGAATAATAACAAGATGGGTACGGAAACATTTTTAGCGGCGCTCAGAATGTACGCTGCAAGCCCGAAAAAAGATTTGAATAAGCTGTACACTTACGCAAAGCAAATGCGTGTGGCAAATGTCCTGCGTCATTATTTGGAGGTACTGTTATGAGCAAAGCCATGTAGAATAAATACCGCAAGCAGTTCGCCTACGCAGAACACATCGAGTACGCGCATATCATTGAATTGTTGAAAACGCTGGTGAAGTAAGCGCCTCTCTCAAGCGTTTGAATCCTGCAATATATAAACAGCGGACAGAAACACACCGTTCCTGTCCGCTGTTTTCATTCTATTTTCATTATTCCTGATAATCCTGCAAGGCGACCGACACCATTCGGCTAACGCCCTGCTCCTCCATGGCGACGCCAAAGAGGCTGTTGCAGCGCTCCATCGTGCCTTTACGGTGGGTCACGACGATGAACTGCGTGCTCTTGGAGTACTCCTTCAGGTAGTCCGCGTAGTAGCCGATGTTCGCATCGTCCAGTGCGGCCTCAATCTCGTCCAGAATACAGAAGGGCGTCGGTTTGAGCTTGAGCATGGCAAAAAGAATCGCAATGGCCGTCAGCGCACGCTCGCCGCCCGAGAGGAGCGACAAGAGCTGCAGCTTCTTTCCCGGCGGCTGGGCGTTGACCTCAATGCCACAGTTCAGCGGATCGTCCGGATCCATCAGCTTCAATTCTGCCTTGCCACCGCCAAACAGTCGCGTGAACGTCTCTGCAAAGTACACCTGCATTTTGGAGAAGTTCTCCACAAACGTGGAGCGCATCTGAATCAGCAGACGTTCGATCAGCTCCCGCAAATCCATTTCGGCCTTCTTCAAGTCCTGCTGCTGTGCCGTCAAATCGTCCACACGGGCCTTCGTCTCCGCATATTCCTCCACCGCGCCGACATTGACCGTGCCCAGCGCACGAATCTGCCCCTGCAATTCCGTGGCGCGCGCGTCGCTTTCCTTCTCGTTGAAGGGCTCGCGACGGAATTCCTCTGCACCGGCGTAGGTCAGCTTGTAGGTGTCCCAAATGCGGTTCTGCAGGTTCTTCTGGTCGTTTTCCACACGCGCCTTGACCATCTCGGTGCGGTGCTGCTTCTCGCTGTCGCGGGTGAAGCTTTCGTGCAGGTTCTCGATGTCCTGTAGGATGTCGCGCAGGGTGCTTTGTGCCTGTGCGCGCTTGTTTTCGATTTCCTGCGCGTCCTTTTCCTGACGGAGCTGCTCCTTCTGGCGGCGCTTCGCCTCGGCCTCCTCGCGAATCATTTCCGCCTCGTCCACCGCATCCAGCGCATCCATTTCGTGCAGCAGCTGCTCACGGCGCTCCTGCTCGCGCAGAATTTGCGCCCGATCCTGTCCCGCATGCGCCTCGTCACGCTCCAGGTCGCTCAGACCATGGCGCAGGTCGGAGAGCTGCAAGGTACGCACCATCAGGCGGTCGCTGGCCGCCGCAGAGGCAGCACGTGCCTGTACCAGCGCATTTTGCAGCACCAGCGTCTTCTGCTCCATGGCGCTCTGGTCGCCTTCCGCGCCGTTGCTTTGATGGTCGATGCTTTCCAGCTGACGGGCAATGTCCTCCATCGACTGATGCAGCTGCAAGCACGCCTGATTCGTCTCCTCCATGCGCTGACGATGCGCACGCAGCTCACCCAGGGCATTTTCCTTGCGTGCCTGTTCGCGGGCAACGGCGATTTCCTGCTGATGGAGCGCTTCGAGGGCCTCGCTTACGCCCTGTCGGAGCGTCTGCACCGTCTTTTGCTGCTGAATAAGCGCCTGCTTGCGTTTTTCCAGTTCCGCACGACCCGTTTGCAGCTTTTCGGTCAGCTCCTTCAATTCGCGCTCCCGGCTGAGCAGGTTCGACACCTTCGACTGTGCCGAACCACCCGTCATCGAACCGCCGGAGTGCATCACGTCGCCTTCCAGCGTCACCAGACGGAAGGCATGATTGCCGGCGCGCATAATCGGAATACCGTGGTCAAGGTTGTCGGCAATCACCGTGCGACCCAGCAGATTTTCCACAATGGCCTTATATTCCGGCGCACACTCCACCAGCTCGCTGGCCACACCGATGCAGCCCGGCAGCTTGAGGGCGTTGCGCTCGTTGCCATATAGTCCTTTGCCGCGGATGGCGCTCATCGGCAGGAACGTCGCGCGACCCAGGCGGTTCTGGCGCAGATACTGAATCAGCTCCTTCGCCGTCTCCTCCGTGTCGGTCACGATGTTCTGCTGTGCGGCACCCAGTGCCATGTCGATGGCCGTTTCGTATGCCTGCGGTACACTCATCAGCTGTGCCAGCACGCCCTTGACGCCCTTCATGCCACGCTGCTTGGCGTAGCTGATGGCGCGGCGCACCGCCATGTTGTAGCCTTCCATGTCCCGCGTCATTTCGGACAGGACGTTGTGGCGGCTGTTCGCGGCCTGCAAATCCGTGGATAGCTTTTCGGCCGCCTGACGCATCTGGCTGTAGTTGTTTTCCTCGGCATCGGATTTTTCCCGCGCCTGACGCAACGTCTCCTGACACTGGCCCTGGCGGTCAATTTCCGCTTGTAGCTGCCCTTCGATGTCATCCAGCGCGCCTTGCAGGTTCTTTTCCTGCTCCTGCATCGTGCCGCTGGATGCTTCGATTTCCTGCAAGCGCTGCTGCATCTGCGTCTGCATCGTGTTCAGGCGCGTCTGGTCATTTCGCACGTCGGAGAGGCGATTCAATTGGTCAATCACGGCCGCCTTGTGGCTTTCCAGTGCCGCATCGGCTTCTTTTTCCTCAGCCTGTGCCTTTTCCGTTTCCGCTTGCGTCTTTTGCAGGATGTCCTCGGCCTGTTCAATCAGCGACTTCTGCTTTTCCACATCGCCGAGGACGCGTGCATGATCCTTTTCAATCTCCTGCAAGCGAAGCAATGCATCCTGCTGCTCCTGCACGATGTGCGCCCGGTTTTCGCGGCGCGTTTCGCGGCGGCTTTCCAGCGCGGATAGCTTCTTCTGCGACTCGTGGACATGCTCGGCGCATGCCATCAGTTCTTCCCGCGCCCTCGTAATCGCGCCTTCCAGCTGCTCGATGCGGTTCTGAATCTCATCGCGGCTTTCATTTTTCTCCGCCAGCGTGTTTTCCGTGTCTGTCAGGATGGTCTGCACCGTCAGCAATTCGCTTTCCAGCTCGGACAGTCGCGCTTTTGCCCGGTCGGAGCGAATCAGGAACAGGTTCAGGTCCAGATCCTTCAGCTCGGTGGATAATTCCAGATACACCCGTGCATTGCGGCTTTGCTCTTCCAGCGGCTTCAACCGGCGGGTCAATTCATCCAGAATATCGTCCACACGATCCAGATTTTCCAGCGTGCGCTGTAGCTTCTTGTCTGCCTCTTCCTTGCGCGCCTTGAATTTGACAATACCCGCCGCTTCTTCAAATACCTGACGGCGGTCTTCGCCCCTGCGGGAGAGAATTTCGTCAATGCGGCCCTGTCCGATGATGGAATAGCCTTCCTTGCCGATGCCGGTATCGCGGAAGAGGTCAATCACGTCCTTGAGGCGGCATGCGGTGCGGTTGAGATAGTATTCCGATTCGCCGTTGCGATACACGCGGCGTGTCACCATCACCTCAGCCGCATCCATGGCCAGTGCGTGATCGTCATTGTCAAACACCAGCGACACTTCGCAGTAGGATAGCGGCTTGCGCTTCTGCGTGCCATTGAAAATAACGTCGGACATGCTGGCACCGCGCAGCGATTTCGCGCTCTGTTCGCCCAGCACCCAACGCACCGCGTCGCCGATATTGCTTTTGCCTGAGCCATTGGGGCCAACGATACCGGTGATGCCTTCGTCAAAGACAATCTCGGTTCGCTGGGCAAAGGACTTGAAGCCGTACAGCTCCAATTTTTTCAGCTTCATAATTTCGTATAACTCCCTACGGTCTTGGCGGTTTTTCCATACCCGCCCATGATAGTATAACACAAAGCGGCCGCTGGGACAAGGCGGCATTTTCAGCGGAATTTCCCTCTTTTTCTACCGACCCGTTGCAAAGCGGTTCATTTCCTGCTATACTTCAACAAGAACCCTGTTATCTATTCGGAAGGAAGAAGTATATGATTCGTTCTCTTTGTAATCCGCAAGCACTTGCTGTGGCACAGCGCGTTTATGACCTGATTTGCACCCTGGATGGAAAATGCCTGACCGGTCAGATGGAAAGCCAGTGGTGTCAGACAGCCGAGCATGAAATCAATTTTCTGACCGCCGTCACCGGTCGCATGCCTGCCATTCGTGGTCTGGACTTTAT
Organism: uncultured Faecalibacterium sp.; assembly: GCA_964464815.1. GTDB lineage: Bacteria > Bacillota > Clostridia > Christensenellales > Aristaeellaceae > UBA11524. The sequence continues at coordinate 14,460 of CAYXHF010000041.1, read as the reverse complement.
GGACAACGATTTTCTGGGCGTGACCGAGCGTGCGCGGAACTGGTGGGCGCGCGGCGGCATCGTCACCATTTGCTGGCATACCGGCAGTGACTTTGCCTCCGGCTATCCGCAGTGTAAGGATAGCGAGCTGGATTGGGACGCCGCCTTCACGCCGGGTACGGAGCAGCACCGCCACCTGCTGGAAGGCATGGATCGTGCCGTGCCGTATCTGCAACGCTTGCAGGAATGGGACATTCCTGTTCTGTGGCGCCCGTTCCATGAGATGGACGGCGCCTGGTTCTGGTGGGGCCGCGGAGGCGCATCGTACTTTGTGCGCCTGTGGCGGCTGATGTATGACCGCTACACCAACGTGCATCACCTGAACAACCTGATTTGGGTGCTGGGCTTTTCCGACGCCACGAAGGATTTGTCGCCGTGGTATCCGGGCGACGACGTGGTGGACATTCTCGGTGGCGACAGCTATCAGGGTGGCGCGCAGGGTGACTTGTACCGTGCCTGTGCGCGTGTTGCGCCCAGCGGCATGCCCATCGTCTTCCACGAATGCGGTCAGATTCCCACGCGTGCGGAAATGGACGCGGCCAACGCGCCCTGGGCGTACTTCATGGTCTGGCATACATCCTGGCTAACGGATGGCAAATTCAACACGCGTGATTCGCTTCGTGCCATTTATCACGACAAGAGCTTCCTGACGCTGGACAAGCTGCCCAGCCTGATGGACTAACGCGCATTCACTATTAGGAGGGATTTATCCATGACACTGCATGAGCAAGTGACCGATTTGCTGGCCTCCTCCGTTGCCGCGCAGGAATGTGCTGGCATTAACGTGCTGATTCGCCGCTGTGGCGAGGAGGTGCTGTACACACAGGCCGGCATGTCCAACATTGCCTCCGGCAAGCTTGTCCATCGCGACAGCATTTTCCGTCTTTACAGCCAGTCCAAGCCCATCACCGCCGCCGCCGTCATGCTGCTGGCGGAGCGTGGCCAGATTGACCTGATGGACGGTGTGGATCGCTATCTGCCCGGCTTCCGTGATGCCCGCGTGGTTGATAAGCAGGGTACGATTCGTCCGGCCGCCCGTGCGCCGTGGCTGATGGAGCTGCTGGGTATGACCGCCGGCGTCTGCTATCCCGACGGTGATCCCGCTGGTCAGTATGCCGCGCGTGTCTTTGAGGATGCGACCGATGCCATCACGCAGGGTGGCGGCATTGGCACGGTGGAATTCTGCAACCGCCTGGGTCAGCAGCCCTTGTCCTATCAGCCGGGTACGCATTGGCGCTACTCGACGTGCGCCGACATTCTGGGCGCCGTGGTGGAGGTCGTCAGCGGTCAGCGCTTCGGCGACTTCCTGCGCAAGGAATTCTTCGAGCCTCTGGACATGGTGGACACCGGCTTCTATCTGCCCGAGCATAAGCGCAATCGCCTCGTCACGCCCTACAAGCGCACGCCGGACGGCCTGACGCCTTGGACGGGCATGCATCTGGCGGTTGGTGTGTATGACCGTGCGCCGGCCTTTGAATCGGGTGGCGCTGGCCTTGTCTCCACACTGGAAGACTACAGCCACTTTGCCGACATGCTGCTTTCCGGCGGCATGTATGAAGGCCGCCGCATCCTGTCACCCGCGACTGTTGCCGCCATGACGCAGCCGCAGCTCAAGGATGCCGTGCGCCGTGATATGTGGGATTCGCTGGATGGCTACAGCTATGGCCACCTGATGCGCGTCTGCACTGATCCGGGACGCGTGGCCGGACTGGCCTGCAAGGGTGAATATGGCTGGGACGGCTGGCTGGGCTGCTACTTTGCGAACTTCCCTGAGCAGCAGCTGACCATCCTGTCCATGCAGAACACGACGGACACCGGCACGTCGCGCGTGATTCGTCAGGTGCGCAATGTGGTGCTGTCTGCCCTGAGCCGTGGCGAGATTTAACGTAACGGAGAGGTTATTTTATGCAATGTGGTCATTATGGCTATCGCGCCGTGCCTGACGGTGCGGAAATTCTGGAATATACCGGCCCGAGCGGCGACCTTGTCCTGCCCGAGACGCTGGACGATTTGCCCGTTGTCAGCATCGGCCTGTGTGCCTTCATGATGCGCACGGACATCACGTCCCTTGTTTGTCCCGATACCCTGCGCCGGATTGGCGGCAGCGCCTTTGAGGGCTGCATGGCCCTGCGTCAGGTCGTCCTGCCGGACAATCTGGACGTGGTGGAGTATCATGCCTTTGCCTCCTGCACGGCACTGGAAGAGATTTTCCTGCCCGATACCATCACACACATCGGCGGCGGTGCATTCCTTGGCTGTGCATCACTTCGCAGTGTGCATCTGCCCGCAGCGCTGACCGTGCTGCCCATGCAGCTGCTGATGAATTGTGCCTCCCTGACCAGCCTCACGCTTCCTGCCACCTTGCAGCGCATGGAGCATGAAGCCCTGCGCGGTTGCCAGCAGCTGCTTTCCCTGGCCATTCCCGACAGCGTTTTGGAAATCGGCCACGATGCACTGACCAACTGCCCGCGTCTGAATGAGCTGACCCTGCCCGCACATTTTTCCGGTCACGCCCGTGACCTGCACGTCGGTCTGGGCCTGATTCAGGAGGGTGACACGCTGCTGGTCGGTTCGTATCTGGGACAGGCCGAAAAGGGCAACACCTACGCCATTGTCGAATATATCGGCAGTGACAAAACGCTTGCGATTCCCACCTGCATTGAAGGGTGCCGCGTGACGAAATTCAACCATCGCATTCTGGAGGATATGGACGACCTGGAAGTCCTGTCCATCCCTGCTGGCTTTGTGGTTGAGCCGTCCATCGTCCCCATTGGCGCACAGGTAGTCGTTCGCAATGCACAACCGACCTGCATTAAGGAGAAAACACATGACGAATTATGAGAAGCTCCACACCGGTGATGTCTATGACCCTTCCACCGGTGATGTGATGGATGTCCAGCTGAACTGTATGGAAAAGCTCTACGATTTCAACGCCACGCGCCCGCATGACTTGGCGCTGCGTGCGTCGCTGCTCAAGGAGATGTTTGCTGAAATCGGCGAGAACTGCTACATCGAACCGCCGCTGCACAGCAATTGGGGTGGCCACCACGTCCACTTCGGCAAGAATGTGTACGCCAATTTCAATTTGACCCTGGTGGATGACACCCACATCTACGTCGGCGACGGCACGATGCTTGGCCCGAATGTGACGCTGGCCACCGCTGGCCATCCGATTCTGCCGGAGCTGCGCGAAAGGCAGCTGCAATACAACATGCCCGTGCATATCGGCAAGAACTGCTGGCTCGGCGCGGGCGTGGTTGTCCTGCCGGGCGTCACCATTGGTGATAACACCGTCATTGGCGCGGGCAGCATCGTCACCCGTGATATTCCTGCCAACGTCGTGGCCGTGGGCAATCCCTGCCGTGTCCTGCGTCCCATCGGGGAGCGCGACAAGGAGTTCTACTTCCGTGACCGCCGCCTGACGGGAAAGGAGTAAGCCATGAAGCGTCTGCTCGCCCTGCTGATGGCCCTGTCCCTGCTGCTCGGCACGTGTGCCTTTGCCGCCGAGGAAGAAAAGGTTGTTGCGCCCACAGTAAAGTTCAACAGCAGCTTCTATCTGGGCTATCTGAATCAGGAAGTGAATATTACCGTCAGCTGCACCAACAAAAACAGCGTCACCACGCCGGAAAAGTATCTGGAGCTGCGCAATCATCGCGGCGAGGTGCTTGAACGGGCATTTTGGCGCAATCCGCGCACCAGCCTGACCTTCTCGGTGTATGTGACGGAGGAAATGCTGGGCGCAAACAGCCTGTCCGTGTGGTATGACGGCGTGGAAGTCAGCCAGAGCGACGCCTACGCGGCCTTCTCCAATAAGGAGCTTCCCCGTGTCAAGCAGCTGGAGCCGTCCGAGCCGGCCGTTGCGCCCATGATTGTCTGCTCCGGCGCCACGGAACGCCAGCTGACCGCCATGCTGGACGTGCTGGACAAATACAACGTCAAGGCCACCTTCTACATCACCGGCGATTTCCTTTCCCGCACGCCCGATCGCGTCAAGCGCATTGTGGATGCAGGACACGAGATTGCCAGCCATGGCAACAACCTGATTAACATGACCGAGGTTTCCTACGACCGTGCGCGTCGCAACATCCGTGATTTGAACGATGCCTGCGAGGAGGTGCTGGGCGTGCGTCCGCGCCTGTTCTGTGCGCATCTGGGCGCGACCAACAGCGCCGTGACCGCCATTGCCCGTGCCGAGGGCGTGGAGGACTGTCTGTTTGCCGTGGACGCCTGCGACTGGTCAGAAGAATACCGTGGCAAGTACAATCAGATGGTCTACCGCGTCACCTGTGACCGCGTGACCAGCGGTTCGCTGATTCAGTTCCACATCAATGGCTATCAGTCCGCCGAGGTGCTGGATGCAGGACTGAACAACTGGATTAACGTGCGTGGCTACAAGGTCGTCACCGTCAGCGAGCTGATGGCACTTTCCGGCCGTGAATTACCGCCGCTGCCCGACATTCCCGAGGCGTAAAGATTCCGAATTGTTAATTGTAAAAGGAGGAATTTTTCCATGAACCAGAAGCTTTTCAGCCGTCCCATTGACCTGAAAGCCATCACCGTCACCGACCCGTTCTGGCAGCGGGAAATGGAGCTGGTGCGTCGCGAAGTGATTCCCTACCAGTGGGATGCGCTCAATGACCGCGTGCCGGATGCCGATCCCAGCTGGTGCATGCGCAACTTCCGCGTCGCGGGCCGCATGATGGCCGACCAGAGCCGTCTGGGCGCACAGTACACGCCGCCGTCCTACACCTTCCGCGGCTTTCAGGCGCTGCCGGAGGACATGAACCATCCGGAGGAGGATAAGTTCTACGGCTTCGTCTTCCAGGATACCGACTTCAGCAAATGGATTGAGGCCGTTGGCTACTCCCTGACCCAGCATCCCGATCCGGAGCTGGAAAAGACCGCTGATGAAGCCATTGATGTGGTTTGCGCCGCCCAGATGCCCGATGGGTATCTGGATACCTATTACATCATCAATGGCATGGATGCCGCGCTGAGCAACCTGCGCGACCATCACGAGCTGTACTGTCTGGGGCATTTGGTGGAAGGCGCCGTGGCATACTATCAGGCCACGGGCAAGGACAAGCTGCTCAACGCCGCTTGCCGCTTTGCGGATTATGTCGCCGACCGCTTTGGCCCGGAGGAAGGCAAGTGCAAGGGCTATCCGGGTCACGAAATTGCTGAAATGGCCCTCGTTCGCCTCTATGAGGTGACGAAGGACGAAAAGTATCTGGCGCTGAGCCGCTTCTTCATCGACGAGCGCGGCCAATCGCCCAACTACTTCATCGAGGAAGAACGCCGCCGTGCCGAAAAGGAAGGTCGTCCGTTCCATCCGAACACGAACACCGCTTATCATCAGGCCAACAAGCCCGTCCGCGAACAGGACGAAGCCGTTGGTCATGCCGTTCGTGCCGTCTATCTCTATTCCGGCATGGCAGACGTGGCACGTCTGACCGGTGATGATTCCCTCAAGGCCGCATGTGAACGTCTCTGGCGTAACATTGTGGACAAGAAGCTCTACATCACCGGCGGCATCGGTGGCACGCACATGGGCGAGGCATTCTCCTACGCCTATGACCTGCCCAACGATTCTGCCTATTCGGAAACCTGCGCCGCCATCGGTCTGGCGTTCTTTGCACGCCGCATGCTGCAAATGTCGCCGGAGCGCGAATACGGCGATGTGATGGAGCAGGCGCTGTACAACACCGTGCTGGCTGGCATGGCGCTGGACGGCAAGAGCTTCTTCTACGTCAATCCGCTGTCCGTCGTGCCGGAGGCTTGCCACCGCGACGAGCGGTTGCGCCACGTCGTGCCGGTGCGCCGCAAGTGGTTCGGCTGCGCCTGCTGCCCGCCGAATATCGCCCGCATCGTGTCCTCCATCGCGTCCTATGCCTACACCGAGAATGACGATACGTTGCTGACGCATCTGTACATGGGTGGCACGATGGAGAAGGACTTCTCTGGCAAGAAGCTGACCATGACCATGGTTTCTGACATGCCGTGGGACGGCCATGTGTCTGTCACCCTGCACGCCGATGCGCCCGTGGAAGGCACACTGGCCTTCCGCCTGCCCGGCTGGTGCGACACGCCTTCCATCCAGACGGAGAAGACCATCCGCACCGAAAACGGCTATGCCTACCTGACCGGCACGTGGCAGGACGGCGAAACCATCACGCTGGACTTCCCGATGGAAACGCGCCTGTACATGTCCAACACCCATGTGCGTGAGGATATGCATCAGGTGGCCATCACGCGTGGCCCGATTACCTTCTGTGCCGAGGAGGCCGACAACGGCGCTGACCTCCACCTGCTGCGCGTGAATGCGGACGCCTTTGGTGCAAATGGCGAGGGTGTTCAGGTGCTGCCCGACGCCCGCTTTGGTCATCGCACGGTCAAGCTGGCCGCGCCTGGCTTCCGTCAAGCCGCCGATGCACAGGGAACGCTCTACACGCGTTATCATGCGCCGGAGGAGACGCCCTGCACCATCACCATGATTCCCTACTACACGTGGGCCAACCGTGGCGAGGGTGAAATGCGCGTTTGGCTGAACGTCTGATTATCTTGCGCATTATAATACTAATTTGCGTCTAAAACAAGGCACCGAGCATAGTGGATTTTTCGTCCTGGCAAAGTTGCGTGCAGCGAGGCGTACTGGATGTACGCGCGAGCGGAACGAAGCAAAGCCAGCATGAGGTCAGGCTTTTGCCTGACTAGCGCCGGGCTTGGTCCGGTGATAGCCGATGCGAGAAAAGACACTGTGCGAATGACATGGAGTAGATGAAAATCAGTATAAAACCGGTGTGGTTCAAGCCATTGGCCTGAGCCGCACCGGTTTTTTTATAATTCGATTTTTTCAATCACGCACGTGTGCTTCTTGTCCTTGCCATAATTAATACCCACCAGCAGCAAATTGCCCCTGTAGTCCTTTAGCGCCGTGCT
>CAYXHF010000041.1:0-7382 GCA_964464815.1 uncultured Faecalibacterium sp. | reverse complement strand
TCATGTACGCCAGCGCCACGTAGTCCTGATCCTTCATCCACAGGCGCAGGAAGTCAAGGTACTTTTTCTGCGACTCCGTATCACGCGCATATTCCCGGAACAAGCAATCCCATTCGTCAATCAAAATCACAAACGGACGACGCGTTGCGGCGTAGACGTCCATCATGGCCCACACCAGCTGTTCACCCAGCTCAATTTCCGGATATGTCCGGCGAAACTCCGCCACCACGCGCCGTTGCAGAGCCGACAGCATTTCCTCAACGCTGTTTGTGCTGCTCAGGAACTCCTGCATGTTGATTTTCAGCACGTGATACTGGTTCAGATGCGCCTTGTACGACGGCACGTTGGCAACCTTGAGGCCGTCAAACAGCTCCGACGTGTCCTCGCCATCCCCATAATACGCCGCCAACATCTCAGCAGCCATCGACTTCCCGAATCGGCGCGGACGGCTGACGCAGAGGAATCGCTGTGCCGTTTTGATGTGCTGGTTAATTTGCGCAATCAGGTTCGACTTGTCCACATAGATTTTGGACTGTAAACTCATTCGCAAACCCGCACTTCCCGGATTCAAATAGCTGCCCATTGGCTGCACCTCCTTGTAAACGCCATCTTTCCCTCTATATTATACCATGAAAGCGCACGTAAGGAAAGCCTTGCCCTGTTTTTTCGCAAAAGAAAAGGGCTGCCACGTCTTTCGACCGCAGCAGCCCCAAAGAGATTCGGATTACTCGCCCAGCGCATCCTGTGCCGCAGCAGCACCCGCGCGATGACCCATCGTGGAGTACAGGCCCAGGGAAGCCGCCAGGATGTAGTTTTCGTTGTAGAAGTAGCGGTTGCTCATTTCGCCCGCCGCATACAGACCCGGAATGACCGTGCCGTCCTGACGCGTCACACGGCCCTGTTCGGTCGTGGTCACACCGCCAGCGGAACCAAACGTCGTCGGATAGACCTTCACAGCGTAGAAGGGCGCCTTGTCCATCGCCGTCAGGAACATGGCAGGCTTGCCGAATTCCTTGTCTTCGCCAGCCGTCACCGCCGCGCAGTAGTTCTCATACGCATTTTTGAGGTTCTTGGTGTACACATGCATGTTCAGTGCCAATTCCTCAATGGTTTCGCCCTTGGCGACAACGCCACTGGCAACACCAGCCTCCAGTGCAGCCACAGCCGCCTCGTTGGAGGAGTCGTAGACATACCAGAAGGGCGCAACGCCGTTCTGAATCATGTCAGAAGCCGTCATGTCCATCGTGTCCCAGCCAGCGCTGACAGCCTCGTTGCCGAAGCGGTCGCCGTTGGCATTCACGCCCAGCTGGCTGTAGATGGTCAGCGCGGAGGTATCCGTCAGGGCGCTCAGGGCCGGATCGACCATTGTGGAGAACAGGGGCGTTGCAAACACGTCAAACGTGCCCGCGCCCGCTTCCAACGCCATCAGGAAGCCGTCACCCGTGTGGCTGACAGCACTGGCGGGAATCAGGCCCGCACGATGCAGCTTGGCGCTGTACTTCTCCACCAGCTCCTCGTTCTGGGAGATACCGCCGGTGGCCAGAATGACACTCTTGGCATTGAAGGTGATGATGGAGTCAGCCGTTTCCGCCACAGCGCCCACGACCGCACCATTCTCGTCCAGCTTGAGCTGCGTGCCCTTGGTGTTCAGGCGCAGGTCAACGCCGTTCTTCTGGCAAACATCCACCAGCATGTTAATCAGGCCCGCGCCACCGCCGTTGGCCAGCGCCATCGGGTAGCTCGCGGAAGCCGCATAGGGTTCGCTGGAGAATTCCACGCCACTAGCAACCAGCCAGTCAACCGTCTTACCGGTTTCGGCCACAACGTTCTCCAAACGGTCATAGTTCGGATAGCCGCTGTCCACGCCGGACGCGTCCATCTTCTGATGCCAGTAGGCCATCATGGATTCCATGTTGTCCGTTTCCAGACGATTTTCCGCAAACAGCTCGGAGTCCACGCAGACCAGGATGCCGCCAGCCGTATTGGTCGTGCCGCCAGCCATCGCCATCTTGTCGATGATGATAACGTTCGCGCCATTCTGCTTGGCAGAGAGCGCCGCAGTCAGGCCAGCCATGCCAGCACCGATAACCAGCACGTCCGTCGTCTCGGTCACAGCCGTCTTTTCAACAACCTCTTCCGCAGCCACAGGCGTCTTGTAATCCACCGGATTCAGGCCAGCGGAAACCAGTGCCGCTTCCACAGCCTCGATGATACCGTTGCTGGTCAGCGTCGCGCCGGACACCACGTCCACAGACAGGCTGTTGTTCTTGACGATTTCGCCCGGGATGGTGTTCACCGCCGGATCGCTGATGCCCGCGTCATCGCCGTTCTTGGTCACTTCGACCGCCGTAATGACCTTGTCGTCATTCAGCGTCACATTAACCTCAATGGCGCCCGCGCCATTCTTGCCAGTACCCACGCCCGTGTAGGTGTTATCCGCACACACCGGCGCCGTCGCCAGCGCGGTCATCAAGCACGCGCTGAGCAGCAAAGAAACTACTCGCTTCATATACAAGCTCCTCTCTCACCTATCAGGTGATGATTCTATGAGCATTATACCATTTTCACCTCTCATATGCAATCCTTTTCAACCTGTTTGGCGATATATATCGTTCGTTATTTAACAAACAGAAGGCTTGAGGGTATTCTGTTGGCACTTGAAATTCTTTTTACTTGGACTTATAATAGAGAAAAGTGAAATGGTCTCTTCCGGAGGTGCATGCATACGAATCGCCATTTTGATGAAGCGCTCGCCGCAAATTACCGTTCGCACGCCCAAATCGCCCGCATTCTGACCGAGGACTGGGTCAGCCGCCACATGTATTGTCCACGCTGCGGGCATAGCACGGTGTCGCATTTTGAAAATAACCGTCCCGTAGCGGATTTCTTCTGCCCGGCATGTAATAGCGAGTATGAACTCAAGAGCGCTGGCCATCCGCTGGGGCGCAAGGTCACAGACGGCGCATATGATACCATGATATCACGCATCACCAGCAACCAGAATCCCGACTTCTTCTTTCTCACCTACGCACCGGATACACTGGATGTGCAGGACTTTCTGCTTGTCCCGAAGCACTTTTTCACGCCCCAGGTGATTGAGCGTCGCAATCCCCTTGCGCCGACCGCACGTCGCGCCGGTTGGGTCGGCTGTAACATTCTGCTGGATCAGATTCCCACGCAGGGGAAAATCTACATCATCCAGCAGGGACGTGAAATCAGCAAGGAGCGCATCCTGCATCAGGTGTCGCGCAGCAATCAGCTGTCCCTGCCAAGTCTCCAAAGCCGTGGCTGGCTGCTGGACGTTTTGTCCTGTGTGAACCAACTGCCGCAGGACACCTTTTCCCTTCATGACCTGTACGCTTTTTCCGACGTACTGGCTACGCGTCATCCACAAAACCAGCACATACAGGCCAAAATTCGCCAGCAGCTGCAATTCCTGCGCGACAAAGGCTTCCTGCTGTTTTTGGGTGACGGCCATTATCAGAAAATTTCCGACATGCAAGCCCTGCAAATTGTAAATTCACCCACCAATCACGCAAAACCGTGCGAGAACGATTGACAATTTCCGTTCAAATCGCTACAATAAAAGCTGGGATTTTTATCCCGGCTTTTTGTGTTCTCATTATATACTAATTTGCGTCTAAAACATGACACCGAGCATAGTGGATTTTTCTCTCTGGCAAAGCTGCGTGCAGCGAGGCGTACTGGAGGTACGCGCGAACAGAACGAAGCAAAGCCAGATGGAGCTCAGGCTTTTGCCTGACTAGCGCCGGGCCTTGCCCGGTGATGGCCGATGCGGGGAATACGCTGTGCGAATGACATGGGTTAGATGGAAATTAGTATTAACGATTTCGTATGAATCACCTTTCAGGAGGAAACGGGTCATGACACGTACAACCACTTGCCGGATGCGGCGGTTTCTGAGCTGCCTGATGGTGTTCTGCTGCCTTTTTTGCTGTGTGAACACCAGCGCACTGGCCGCGACCACCTATCCGTATAGCGCATCCATCACCGCAGACACGAATCTGCGCCGCAGTCCGTCCTCTGCGGAGAGCAATATCATTGCCCGTATCCCCAAGGGAACCATCCTGACCGTCTCCGGTGCGACAGGCAATTTCCTTTGCGTGACGTATTCGGGAAAGACGGGCTATATCTTCAAGCAGTATGCCCAGCAGGTGACAACCACCAACGCCGGTAGTGACGATGTGGCGTATGGCTTCCCCTATCAGACGGTCACGACCGCCTCGGTGAACCTGCGTGCCTCCCGTTCCACCTCCAGCGCACGTCTGGCCTCCATTCCCAAGGGCGCCACGATTTTGATTCAGGGCGTCAATGGCGATTGGGCGCAGGTCACCTACAACGGCAAAAGCGGCTATTGCAAGACGAATTATCTCCGTATGCTGACCATCGTCAGCCCTACGGCCGCGCCGACTGCTGCACCGACCATTGCGCCAATCATTGGCCAAAGCACCTATCAGCTGCTTCAGTCCGGCTCGACCGGCCAGCAGGTGCAGGCGCTTCAGGAGGCCCTGATTGAGCTGGGCTACCTGTCCGGCACAGCAGATGGCACGTATGGCACGGGCACGACCCAAGCCGTGATTGCCCTGCAAAAGATGAACGGCTATCCCATGAACGGTATCGCCGATGCCAATTTGCAGGCACTGATTTTCCACGGCCAGCCCAAGAACGCCGCTGGCACGAAGACCAGCATCAAGACGCTTCCGGCCATCAGTGGCATCACCATTCGCCTGAACAATCAGGGCATCCTTGTCACCATCGTCCAGACGCGCTTGTATGAGTTGGGCTACTACACCGGCAGCATCACAGGCACATATGACAGCGCCACGCAAGCCGCCGTCAAATCGTTCCAGAAGGCCAGCGGTCTCACCGCCGATGGCGTCTGCGGCGAAAAGACGCAGGAGAAGCTGATGAGCGCATCCTCCTCCCTGCCGACGCCGGAGGCCGTTGCCACCCCTACGCCCACGCAACTGCCGCCCATGACGACGCCCTCCGCGACCGTCAAGAAGGGCACGACCGGCCATGATGCCTATCTGGTGCAATCCCGCCTGATTGCGCTGGGCTACCTGAACGCCGCAGCGGACAGCATTTTCGGCACGGCCAGCGTCAACGCCTTGAAGGAATTCCAGGCGCGCAACGGCCTGACGAGCGACGGCATCGCCGGAAAGAGCACCTACGAGGTGCTGTTCAGCTATCTGGCGCTGTCTGCGGATTACATCATCACACCCGCGCCGACCGCAACGCCTGTTGCCACGGCCACGCCGACGCCTGCTCCCATCACCAAGGACAACGTTGTGATTGTACGTCAGGGCACGACCGGCGACGCCGTGTTGCGCTTGCAGCAGCGCCTGACCGCGCTGGGCTATTACAACTCCCGCGCCGATGGCACGTGCCTGGCCGATGACGCTGCCGCGATTCGTGCCTTCCAGCGCATGAACGGCCTGACGGTGGACGGCATTGCCGGCTATGACACGCAAGTGCTGCTCTATTCCGCCACTGCGATTGGCAATGACGGCATCATGGCTGGTGCTTCGCTGGATGTCACGGTGACGCTTCGCCGCGGCATGTCCGGTGAAAACGTCCGCGCGCTCCAGCAGCGCCTGATTGATTTGGGCTACCTGACCGGCACGGCCGACGGCATCTACGGCACCGCCACCGCTGAGGCCGTGTATGCCTTCCAGAAGCGCAACGGCCTGACGCGCGACGGCATTGCTGGCCAGAAGACGCTGCTGGCGCTCTTCTCCACCAGTGCGGCACAGCCGACCGCCACGCCGACCCTGCTGCCCGCAACCACGCCTTCTGCCGCCGACACGATTTTGAGCGCCAAAACGCTCCACAAGGGTGACGTGAGCAGTGAGGTCAAGGCCATGCAGCAACGCCTGATTGATCTGGGCTACCTGCCCACAGGTTCGGCCGACGGCAATTTCGGCACGAAGACGTATCAGGCCCTGAAGGAATTCCAGCTTGCCAACGCGCTGTCTGCGGACGGCATTGCGGGCAAGAACACGCTCTCCGCACTGGGCAGCGCCAACGCCACGGGCAAGAACACCACGGCTCCCAGCGTCACCGTCAAGCCCGACAGCAGCACTGACTTGGGCACGACCGTCAAGGTCAGCGCCGAGAACGTCATCTACGAGTACTGGTATTCCACCGTCCGCAACACGTGCCGCCAGTACCCCTATGCCACGGTATATGATTATTCCACCGGCATCTCCTGGCAGGTTCACATGTTCTCCTACGGCAAGCATGCCGAGGCCGAGCCGCTGACCGTGCAGGACACCGCCCGTTTGGAGGAAGCCTTTGGCGGCAACACGTGGACGCCCAAGCCCGTCTGGGTCATCTTCGCCGATGGCACGGTGCGCATGGCGACCACGCATTCCATGCCGCACGAGGTGCAGCACATCACCGACAACAACTTCCCCGGCCACCTGTGCATTCACTTCCCGCGCACACAGGCACAGGTCACCGCGATCGGCCCCTATGCCACCAGCCATCAGCAGGCAGTGGAAAAGGGCTGGGCCGAAACGCAGGCGATGATTGGCAACTGATTCACCGCGTTTCCATTCCCTTGCAAGCACGGCAAAAGGGGCAGAAAATTTTCATTTTTCTGCCCCTTGCCCCTTGACAAGCATCTGGTTTTATGCTATACTATCTCTTGTCGCCGGATGAGTACCATTCAGCCGGTTACAATCCACCATGTGGTCTGTTGGCTCAGTTGGTAGAGCACATCGTTCACATCGATGGGGTCACTGGTTCGAGTCCAGTACAGACCACTTGCCTTCAATCTTCGGATTGAAGGTTTTTTTGTTTGCGTAATTTATCGCACACGAAAGCAGCGAGTCACTTTCCCTTGAATGTAAGGGAGTGACTCGCTGCTTTTTTGCTTGTCTGTTTTACTTTCAAACCTGTTCAATATGCAAGGCGTGCGTAGCCCTCTCAGTCGGCCAAAGGCCGACAGCTCTCCCAGAGGGCGAGCCAAGGATGTTGTACCCTGCTTGTATGCACTGCACAAGTAGCTTTTGTGCGAACAGCACGGTTGGCGCAACCGGCAGAATGCGCACACGCCATGGATTCGCATACCCTTCTTGGCTCTCCCTCTGGGAGAGCTGTCACCGAAGGTGACTGAGAGGGCTTTCTGCGTGCTATCGTGCAGACGGATTTTCGGATATTGCATCATGCCATTTCCATGTATGACTGGTGCCAGCGCGCCCTTACGGATTCATCCGATCCCCTTGCACATCCGTCTCCACCACCAGATAAGGACGCGGATCGTGCTTGTCCGGAATAATATCGTATCCCGCCAGGGACAGGCCATGCACGTGACGCGCCCACAGGCCACGCGCAGGTGCGTCTCCCAGGGTGTC
>CAYXHF010000040.1:8530-20396 GCA_964464815.1 uncultured Faecalibacterium sp. | reverse complement strand
CTTGACAGATGATTTCGCAAAGCATTTGATATGCGTCCTCAAACGTCAGCCCATCAACGCCCTTGAGCGAAACGAACACCACGGGATACTTGCCCATGTAGGTGTCACAAAGCTGCTTGTCCTGCGCGACCTTCAATCCATCGAAAATGGATTTGTCGCCGCCAATCTCGAAAAAGCACTTCAGCATGCTCATGTTCAGCGTCTTGCCGAAGCGGCGAGGGCGCGTGAACAGGTTGACTTCGCCCCAATTCTGCATCAATTCGATAATCAGATCAGACTTGTCCACATAATAAAAGTCCTCTTTCCGCAGCTTTTCAAAGCTGTCAATGCCCACGGGCAATTTCTGCGTGTTCATGCCGTCGCCTCCTTGCTATGCCAACGCTGGCTTCTCATTTTCCATGCTTAGTATAGCACGTTTTCTACTGCATCGCAAGCAACGAAAGTAGCGGTGACGGCTTCGCACGCCATTTTTTCACAAAGCGGCACGTGCCGTCTGCATCAGACACCGCACATGCCGCTTTTTGTATCAGTTTGCGCCTTCCACGCCCGTCGGGCGGTACGTCTTCACACCCCAGAGGAAGTAGATAATATGGAACAGCCACACGCCACCCAGAATTAAGCAGGGGATATACAACGCCTTGCGGAACATCATCCCAAAGCCGAAGGTCATCAGCAGCGTGACCGTCACCATCACTTTGATTTTCGTCTTTCTCGTCATGCCTTGTCCCTTGACGTAGGATTCCAGATTGTTCTTATACAGGCGCGTGCCGATAAACCAGGTGTGCAGCCTCTCCGAGCTTTTGCCAAAGCCAAACGCCGCCAGCAGCAGGAAAGGGAAGGCAGGCAGCATCGGCAGCACCGCTCCGATTGCACCCAGCACCAGTCCCACAAAGCCAACCAGCAACCAAACCAGCTTCTTCACGTTCATTTCTGTTCTCCCATCAGCTTTCTTGCTTCTTTTTTGCTTTCGATGACATGACGCACCGCCAGCACCGGGTGATAGAGCATCATCCGAGGGCCGGAAAAGCGCATCACCTGACGAATTTTCTCCCGCATAACCGGCTTGTAGCAATGCACCCGACAGTTGGAGCAGAAGGTTTTCGTCTCCATGAACGGACACTTGTCGCTCCGCTGCATGGCGTATTGCGTCAGCTCCGCACATTCCAGACAGAGCGTGTTCCGTGTCCCGTGATTTTTCCTGCAATAGAGGCGAATCATCAGCGCGACGGTTTGCTTTTCACGTGCGCACTTGCTTTCAATTTTGCTCATACATGTGACCTTTTTCCACGCGGTAGATTCTGTCTGCAATTGCCATGGTGGATTCCCGATGCGACACCAGAATAATGCTCTTCTTGCGCTTTTGCTCCTTGAGTGCCTTCAGGATGATGCCCTCGTTGATGCTATCGACATTGCTTGTCGGCTCATCCAGCAGAATCAGCTCGCTGCCCCGCAGGAACGCACGTGCAAGGCCAATGCGCTGCCTTTCACCTGCGGACAGGTTGTCGCCCAGCGTGCCGACGCTTGTCTGATACCCGTCTGGCAGGCGCATGATGAAATCGTGAATGGAGGCAAGGCGGCATGCCTCTTCCAGCTCCGCTTGCGTCGCATCCGGCTTCGCAATGCGCAAATTTTCCTCAATCGTTTCGTCAAAAAGATACGTCGTCTGGCTGACCATGGTCACATTGTCCAGCAGACTATCGCCATCCAGCGCATCAATATCTGTCCCGTTGTAGGCGATTTCGCCCTGACGCTTCTGCCAGAAGCGGAGCAGCAGCTTGAGGAAGGTTGATTTGCCGCAGCCACTTTCGCCGACAATGCCGATGATTTCACCCTTTTCCGCATGCATGCAAATGTCGGAAAGCACCTGCGTTTGTCCGTCGTAGGAGAAGGACAAGTCCGTCACCTTCAAGTCGTTGTAGGCAAACGTTTTGCCATGCGTCACGGGCTTGACCGCCGGTTCTTCCACCAGCAGGTTCAGCACACGATCGCCACTGGCGAAGGTCTGCGTCAAATTGCCCGGCAGGGCAGAAATGGCAATCACCGGCCCAAAGGAGCCGAACACGGCCACCACACCAATAATCATCCGGCCCACACTCAGGTGATTGACAGCCACCAATGCGATGCCGACGGCCAGCGTCAGGACGATGAACAGCGACACGCACAGCTCCGTCGCGGCGCTTGCCCGGACGGTGTCGTGCTTCATCTTCTTCGTTTCCTGCAAGAGGATGTCCGAGCGCCGATTGACCTCGCTTTCGCGCACGTCACCGGCATTATGCAGCACAATATCCTGAATGCCCTTCATGCTGTCCAGAAAATAGGCATGGAAATTTGAGAATTCCGCGCGATACCGCACCCCCGACGGCTTCAAGCGCCCGGAGGAAATCAGCGGCACCGCCACGCCGACCGTCAGATACCCAAGCACGGCCACCAGCGCCAGATACCAGCTGGACACCGCGCCCACAAACAGCGCCACCGCGCCGGAAACAAGCACCGCAATGCACACAGGGGAAATCGTATGGGCGTAGAAGACCTCCAGCGTTTCAATATCCGAGGTAATCATGGCAATGATAGCGCCCTTCTGCTTGCTTTCCAGCTTCGCCGGGCACAGCGTGCGGAGCGCACCGAAAATCTTGTCGCGCAGCACCGCCAGCAGACGGAAGGCGATATAGTGATTGCTATACTGCTCCAAATAGCGCAGCAAACCACGCAGCGCGCCGCAGCCAATCGCCAAGGCAATGATGGCGCCATAGGAAAGCGCGATTGTCTCGCCCAGTGCCTTCGCCACGCCCACGGCACCCATCAAGGTCACGCCCATGGCACAAAGGAAGCCGATGGCGCCATTGATGACCGCCAGCAGCATGATATACGCCAGGCTACCGAGCAGCACCAGCAGGCTGGCCATGATTTTTAAGCCGCTTCGGCGCAATTGTTGTTGCTTTTTCATGCGCGCACCTCCACATAGCCTTCCTCCAGCTGCTTTTGCGCTGTATAGAGCTTGGCATAGCCGCCGTTTTTCGCCATCAAGTCCGCATGCGTGCCACTTTCCAGCAGTGTACCCGATTCCATGTAGTAAATCCAGTCGGCCGGCACAATATTGGCCAGTCGATGTGAAATGACAATGACCGCCTTTTTCCGCGACAGCGCCCTGATGGTCGCCATGATGATGGCTTCACTCTCCATATCAATGTTGCTGGTGGCTTCGTCAAATACGTAAATATCCTTATTCGCCACCAGATTCACCGCCAGGGCAAGGCGTTGCTTCTGGCCGCCCGAAATGTTGGCGGCATCCTCCACCAGTACCTTGTCCAGGCCGCCGTTTTCACGGATGAAATCAGCCAGATTGACCTGCGCCAGCGCTTGCCACATGTCGCTTTCCGTTGCCACAGGCTTGGCCAGACGGAAGTTCTCCCGCACCGTTTCGCTGAACAGATACGCGTTATAGCTCACGACCGCCAAATGTGCGTAGTAGCTTTCCCGCGACAGCGTCTGTAGCTCCTTGCCGCCAATCGTCACCGCACCGCTTTGCGGACGATATGCACCAAGAAGCATCTTGACCACGGTGGACTTGCCGCAGCCCGATTCGCCCACAATGGCCGTCATGCCCGTCTTTGGGAAGGTCATGGTCACGTTTTGCAGTGCATCCCGCTTTCCGTCGTAGGAGAAGGTGACGTTTTGCAGCTGCATCGCAGTATCCGATACATCCTCGTTGCCCCAGACAGGCTCAGTCTGCGAAAGAAGCGACAGAATCCTCTTGCCCGCGCTGGCGCCATTCATCGCCACATGGAAGGCCGAGCCAAACGCACGCAGCGGCAGGAAGAAGTCCACCGCCACCAGGCACAAAAACAGCGCCGCAATCGGCGCCAGCTGCCAATGCACAATGGACAAAATCACCATCGCAATGCCCAGCCCTGCGCCACCATAGGCGACAAAATCCATAATCGTGGTGCTGGCCAATTGCATCACCAGCACCTTCATCGTGATGCGGCGGAAGTCCTCACTCGTGGCATTCATCTTCTCATGCTGTGCCTGATCGGCCCGGAAGATTTTCAGCTCCTTCAAGCCCTGCACGCTATCGAGGAAGGCATCGCCCATGGACGTATACTTGCCCCAATACTTCGCAAATATTTTCTTGGCATGCTTCGATACCGCGATAATGGACACCGGAATCAGCGGCACACAGCACAGCAGCACCACCGCCACGCGCCACTCCATCCACACGGTGATGATAAACAGCACCAGCGGCGCCAGCATGGCATAGAAAAGCTGCGGGATGTAGGAGGAATAATACAAATCCAGCTGCTCCACACCCTCCATGGCGACCTGCGTCAAGCCGGCCATGCTCATGCCATCCGTGGAGCGAACACCCAAACGGACAAGCTTGTGATACACCTTCTGTCGCAGCTCCTTCTTCGCCCGGCGGCCCAGCGTATCCTTCAAATCGCCCACCGCACGGGAGCAGGCATACCGCACCACAATGCCCAGCGCCGCACAGAGTGCCGGCCAGACAAATGCGCTGGCGCCTGCAACCGATTCGCCATAGCGAATCGCCAAATCAATCGCCCAGCAGATGCTGGCCGTAATCCCTACATTGGCAAACTGCCCCAGCACCATCAGCGCCACGGTGTAGACAATATACTTCTTGTTATCACCCAGCAGCTGGAGCAATTTCTTGTCAATCATCTGATTCTCTCCTTACAAACCACAGTTAACTATAACTAACACCCGGGCAAAAGAGATTCGCATTGCCGTTGAGCAATGCGAATCAAGGACGCGCGTTAGTCACGTCTAATCATACCATAAAGCTTTCCAAAAATCAATGCGTGTTCAGGCACTTTTTCGCGGTATTTTTTGCCTTTGGATAGCATGCAAAAAGCGGCATCCAGCAAGTGCCAGATGCCGCCCTGTATGCCGTATCAATCACACGCCCCAAAAATCGCGCAAAAACGCCCTTGTCGCCGTTTGCTTGTCCGGATGGGAATTTCCTCACGTCCATCGTCCAAACGCCTCTGAGCCGCCTTTTTGGGGCAACCACGGTGTGTTGTTGCCTCACTCCGCCGTTGCTTCTTCGTGGAAGCACATTGTGCCGTCCGCTGTGCGATCCATTTTCACCAGCGAAACGACCTTCACACCCGCTTCGCGCAGCGCCTTGCCGCCCGGCTGGAACGTCTTTTCAATACAGATGCCCGCGCCCACAGCCTCGCAATTCGCCTGCTGACAGATGGACAAAAGCCCCTTGAGCGCCTCGCCATTGGCCAGGAAGTCGTCGATAATCAACACCCGCTGACCAGACGGCAGGCATCGCTTGCTGACCTGAATATTACTGGTCGTCTGATGGGTGAAGGAGAACACATCCGCCGAATAGAGGTCATCCCCCAGATTGCGACGATTGCCCTTTTTGGCAACCACGACCGGAACATCGCCCATCGCCAGCGCCGTTGTCATGGCGAAGATGATGCCACTGGCCTCCACGGTCAGGATGCAATCAATCTGCGCATCCCGAAACGCATCGGCAAAGTCCTGACCAATCTGACGCGCCAGCGCAGTATCGACCCGATGGTTCAAAAAGCGCTCCACGCGAATCACACCGCCGGGCAACAGCTCGCCGTCGCGGCAAATGGCTTTCTGTAATTCATTCATTGGCTTGCTTCCTCTCTATGCTTCCATCCTACCGGACGCGCGCCAAAAGGCACATTTTCTTGAATCAGCTGCGCACAAGCACCCACACGCCGTTCACCGGCAGTGTCTGCGTGCCCGCAAGCGTTTCACCCGTGAGCAGATTCTGATACGCACCGGACAGCACAACCTCCTGCGCCTTTCCCGAGTAGTTCTGGACAAACGCCGCGCCGCCGCGCTCCGTGGCCACAACGCCCTTGGGCAGCGTCTCCTGCATGGCCTTGGGCAGGGACAATTCCTGCGCAATGTCGTGATAGATGGCATCCAGCCCAGCCTGCTCCGGCTTGGCCGCCAGATAATACGCCGTGCCCTGACCAAACGCATTTTTCGTCAGGCAGGGAAGTCCCGCATAGAAGTCCGCGCCATACGTCGCCAGAGGCTGCGCGCCATTCTCCTCGGGAATTTCGCACAGCTCCTGCAAGGCGAAGCGGCGACCATCCGGATAGACCATCCACTGCTCATCATGCGGATAAATGGCATCCAGCTCCGTGGCGCGCATGCCCAGCACATCCGTCAGGTTGTGCGGTGCGCCACCCAAATACGCCAGACCGCTGTCATCCACCACGCCGGAGAAATACGTCACCAGCAGCGTACCGCCGCCCTGCACATACGCCCGCAGCTTCTCGGCAAAGCCCTCACGGAACATGAAGAGCATCGGCGCAATGACCAGCTTGTAGCGGCTCAAATCCGTGGAGGGCCGCATGTCGCGGAAGTCCACCGCGATGCCCTGCTCCCATAGCGCACGGTAATGCATGTTCACGCTGTCAAAGTACTTCATGTGGCCCTTTTGACCCGTCTGGGCGTAGTCAATGGCCCACCAGTTGCTCCAATCGTAGAGGATGCACGCCTGCGCCGGTGCATTGGGACGGTCATACAGCGGCTGGAGCTTTTCCAGCGCCATGCCGACCTGCGTCACATCACGCACCACGCGCGTATCACCACGACCATCGTGATCAATCACCGCACCGTGGAATTGCTCCGCCGCGCCGCGACCCTTGCGCCACTGGAAATAGCACACGCTCTGGCTGCCATGCGCCACCGCCTGCATGGAGGACAACAGGTGCATTCCCGGCCGCTTGAGCTTATTGACTGCCTTCCAGTTGACCTGAGAAGGCGTGGATTCCATCAGCAGGAACGGCTGATCCTTGAGGGAGCGCATCATGTCATGGTTCATGGCGAATTCCGCCGCACGGGCCACATCATCGCCCGAATGCCATTCGGGATAGCTATCCCAGGACACCACATCCATTCCCTCGGCGAGGGAGAAATAGTCATAGTCCCAAAAGCGTTCCATCAGGTTTGCCGTGCATTTCAGCGTCGGATCCACTGTCTTGACAGCATCGCGCTCGGCCATCATGAAGGTCTTGCACTGATGCGTACAGAAGCGGCGCCAGTCAATATACATGCCATTGGTACTCGTCTCGGCCATATCGCCGGGTGCTTCCACCTGCGACCAATCGGTGTAGCGATGGCTCCAGAACGTCGTCCACCACGCCTGATTGAGCTTGTCCAGCGTCCCATAGCGCTTTTTCAGCCACTGGCGGAACTTCTCCTGGCACAATTCGCAATAGCAGCTGCCGGACAGCTCGTTGGACAAGTGCCACATGATGACAGCCGGATGATGCGCATAGCGCTGCGCCAGCCGCGTATCCATTTCACGCACCTTGCGGCGATACACCGGGCTGGTCAGGCAGTGGTTATGGCGGCCGCCAAAATGATACCGGTCATACCGCGCATCCACGCGCAGCACCTCCGGGTACTTCTGCGCCATCCACGCAGGACGCGCACCCGAGGGCGTGGCCAAAATGACATGGATGCCACCGCGCCACAGCCGGTCAATCACTTCATCCAGCCAGGCAAAATCATAGACGCCATCCTCCGGCTCTAAGCTCGCCCAGGCAAAAATGGCAATCGACACGCAGTTCACGTGCGCCTGCTGCATCAGTTCAATATCCCGATCCAAAATGTCGGGACGATCCAGCCACTGGTCGGGATTATAATCTCCGCCATGGAGAAAAACAGGAAACCGGGGCGTCGGGGATACGGATGACATGCCAAGCCCTCCTTATCAATCGCACATTCTTTGGCTTTTGCCTTTTGGGACAGCAGATTACCAGCAGAGGCGGTGCCGACAAATGCACCTGTCAGCGCCGCCTCTTGCCTTGTGTTGTGAATCAGTTACAGCGACTTCAGGTAGTCCTTAATCGTTTCGTCCTTGCTGTCGCGATAGAAGTATTCCGCGAAATGCTCGCCAGAAATCGTTTCCTTCAGGAAGTCCTGGTCGATGTCATGCAGGATGTCAATCAGGGGACGATACGTCACCTTCTTCACCTCGTCCAGAATCTTCTTGTTGCGCTGCTCCGGCACAACGCGCTCCTTGGGATAGCCGTTGCCATGGCCAAAGCCGAACAGCTGCTGGAAAATCATCTCCAGCTTCAGCTCCGCACCCCAGCCAAAGTCCTTGGCAAAGGGCAGCGCGACGCAGTTGCCGTCGTTAATCTGGGCAAACATATAGCCATCAGAGGGATCCACCAGGTGGCCGCACAGCACGCCCGGGAAGGAGTTACAGGCCAGCATCGCGCCTTCGCCCGTGCCGCAGCCCGTCACCACATAGTCTGCCGCGCCCGTTTCCAGCAGCAGGGAAGCCATCAGGCCAACCTTCACATACGTCAGCTGGCAGGCATCATCGGCGGTATACATGCCGTAGTTCACCACTTCGTGACCCATCGGCTCCACGACCTTGCGCAGCACGCCTTCAATCATGCTGTTCTTGGCCGCCTGGCTGTTTTCATTGATCAATGCAATACGCATTTTCATTTCCTCCGTTATCTCGTTTTGTCGTCGCTGCTTTTGCAGCGTCATCCATCTTGATTCTATCATGCTTTGTGCAAATTTGCAAGCTTTGCACCGCGCGTCCTTCAAAATTACATGATGGATTTTTCACGCCCTTGCGATTTCGGCAAAAAGGTTACATTGCGGTCAAAACGGCGGAAAATCAGCACTTAACCTGCGGGTAAGTCGCGTTTTTTGCGGCTTTTTGCGACGCAGAATTATCCACAGGCCCGTTTGTGGGAAGGTTGTGGATAAGTTTGGACAGGAGACGAAAACCGCGATTTTTCCACAGATCGGTTGTCCACAGGCGGTGGAGAGTGCTACCTGTGGACATTGTGGATAACGCCAAAATGCGACGTTTTGCAGGATTTCATGCAGATTTTCCGCAAAAAAAGCCGAGATTTTCTCAATTCCGCGGCAGGAATCCGCCCCTTGGAACACGAATATATAGGGAAGATGAGGTCGGTCTGGCCGAATTTCCACACACCTGTGGATAAACCACGACCTTGTCCACAGGGTTATCCTTGTGGACAAATCGTTGCAATTCCAAGGGTTGCGGCGGTTATCCACAACATACACACCCCCTACTACTACTGCGGAAATATATATAATACTGCATTCTCTCATGGGAGGGCTTCGCACCATGCAATTCACCGTCAATGTCCAGGCACTTTTGGATGGCCTGAATACTGTTACCCGCGCCCTGTCTGCTCGCCCGGCGAAGCAGATTCTGGAGGGCGTTCTGATTTCTGCGGAGGGAGAAGGCGTTACGCTGACCTGCTCCGATGGCAATCTGTCCATTGAAACGACCCTGCCGGCCGATATTAAAGAAGAAGGCAACGCCGTTCTGCCCGGCCGTCTGTTCACCGAGCTGAGCCGCAAGCTGCCCGGTGGAGAAGTGACCATCAAGGTTGGCGACAATCATGCGGCCTCCATTCGTTGCCTGAGCAACCGCTCCAACCTGGTTGGCATGAATCCGGGCGAATATCCGGAAATGGCGCGCGTGACCGAAGGCATCACCGTTCGCATGCCGCAGAACAAGCTCAAGGAAATGATTTCCCGCGTCGTCTTTGCTATTGCCACGGACGAAAGCCGTCAGATTCTGACTGGCTGTCTGCTGGAAATTGAACCGAACGAGGCTCGCCTGATTGCACTGGACGGTTTCCGTCTGGCCATTCAGAAGGTCATCATGCCCTTTGAGCTGCCCGGCGGAGAAGGCAACGTGAAGGTTGTCATTCCCGGCCGCGTGCTCAACGAAATGAGCAAGATTCTGTCCGATAATGAGGAAGACTGCGTCCTGGTGTTCAACGACAAGCGCATGACGGCCTCCTTCGGCGCAAACACCCTGTCCACCGTGCTGTTGGCGGGCGATTATATCGACTATCGCAAGATTCTGCCGGCGTCCTTCCGCACGATGGTGCTGGCGGACCGCGTGGGTGTGCAGAATGCCATTGACCGCGCCAGCCTGATGGCACGTGAAGGCAAGAACAACCTGATTCGCATGTCCTTTACGGAAGGAAACATGGCCGTTTCGTCCAATGCAGAGCTGGGTGACGTACTCGAGGAGTTGGATGCGGAGCTGTCCGGCGATCCCATCGAAATTGCTTTCAACGCCAAGTACATCACCGACGTGATTCGCAACACCACCGACGAAAAGCTGTGCATGCGCTTCAACAGCAATGTCAGCCCCTGCGTCATTGCGCCGCAGGAAGGTGAGGACTATCTGTACCTGATTCTGCCGGTGCGTGTATTCTCGTAAGATAGCGATAAAAACAGCAGGAATAACTTGCTGGATTCAGAAACAAAATGCTGATAGAAACGATAAAATTACGGGACTTTCGCAACTATCATGAGCTGGTATTGACGCCGCATCCCGGCGTCAATATTCTGCTCGGACAGAACGGCTCTGGCAAAACGAACCTGCTGGAAGCCGTTCATTATTGTGCCCTCGGACGCTCACATCGCACCGGATTGGATCGGGAAGTCATCCGAAAAGGTGCGGAAATGGCTGCCGTGGGCGTTTTGCTGCGCAAAAAAGAGGGAAAAACCGATATTGCGGTCAAACTAACGCCATCCGAAGCGCGAAAAAAGACGGTTTTTATCGACAAAAAGCGTGCAAATCGGCTATCCATGCTGATGGGCAACGTGCAATGCGTGATTTTTTCGCCAGAAGACCTGATGCTTGTCAAGGAAGGGCCAGCGAACCGCCGTCGCATGCTGGACATGATGCTTTCGCAGCTTTCCACGGCGTATTTCAACGCCTTACAGCAATATCAGAAGGCGTTAGACCAGCGAACGGCGCTCCTACGCAATGCAAAACACGGTTTTTCGCCGGATACAGGGATGCTGGATGCCTTTGAGGAGGCGATGGCGATTCCCTGCGCGACGATTATCCCCATGCGTCGTCGTCTGGTGGCGCAATTAGCAGGGATTGCAGCGGAAAAATACGCCGGCATCAGCGGTCGGGAGAACGAGAACTTCCAGATGCAATATGCCGCATGCATTCCGGAAACGGCGGATATTATCCCTGCAATTCAGGAAGGCTTAGCGAAATCGCGCGCGGAGGACATTCGCATCGGCGGTGCGGGCATCGGCATTCACCGCGAGGACATTCAGTTAACGCTGATGAACCGGAGCATGAAGGTATTTGCCTCACAGGGGCAGATTCGCACGGCCGCGTTAGCGATGAAGCTAGCGCAGCTTGAAACATTCCGGCAGGAAACGGGCGAAACGCCGATTCTTCTCCTGGACGATGTGATGAGTGAGCTGGACATGACGCGGCGAACGCGTTTACTAAACGAAATCAGCGGTGTACAGACCTTCATCACCTGCACAGACGAAAGCGATCTAGACGGCTGCCGGGAAAAGCGAAGCTACCGTGTCTGGATGGACGGCGAGGGTCTTGGTCACGTGCGGGAGGAGAGTGCTGGCTACGACGTACCGCAGGCGACCTTTGAAAGTGACCCGGAGCTAGACGCGTAAAAATGTTTCACGTGAAACAATCGAAGAGAAGCGGACTATGACAGCGAATTTTGGCTGTCATAGCCCGTTTTATATACGCCAAGGAGAACGGGAAATGAGGCGCGTTTATGAAGAAGGTTACAAGTGTGTGATAAAACGGAGAAATGATAGTGAAATTTTGAAGATGTGCAGGAAAATCAACGGGTTTGAGTGGAGAAAGAATATAAAATAATATTATATAGAAAATGTATATGGAATTTGGTTGCGGAGTTGGGGAGACGGCGACTTCGATGCGGCTGGTGTGTGTGTGACGCCGTGGCTCTCCGAGCACGAGCTGGTTTTGTTGGGCTTTGCCCAAACCCAGCAGGGCGCTGCCCTGCACCCGCAAGGGCGCTGCCCT
>CAYXHF010000040.1:0-8430 GCA_964464815.1 uncultured Faecalibacterium sp. | reverse complement strand
AGGGCGCTGCCCTGCACCCGCAAGGGCGCTGCCCTTGACCCGCGAAGGGTCTTCGACCCTCTCGACACCCGTTTTGCGATGGAGGTGGGCTATTATGCAAACAGTTTCCGCATGGAGATTGAGTGATTTTTTTCTTCTCATCCTTTTTTCCTTTTCCTTGCGGCTGGTGAGTGTGTGATGCCGTGGCTCTTCGAGCACGAGCTGGTTTTGTTGGGCTTTGCCCAAGCCCAGCAGGGCGCTGCCCTGCACCCGCAAGGGCGCTGCCCTTGACCCGCGAAGGGTCTTTGACCCTCTCGACACCCGTTTTGCGATGGAGGTGGCGCGTTATGCAAACAGTTTCCGCATGGTGATTGTGTGATTTTTACTGCTCCTCCTTCTCTTCTTTTCCCTTACAATGTTTCACGTGAAACATTGCATCCCTATTCGCTTTGTGATACAATGAAGAAAAGGAGGAATCATCATGCCCAAGTGGACGCCAGAACAACAGGCCGCTATCTCTGCGCGCAACCATACGATCCTCGTGAGCGCCGCAGCAGGCTCCGGTAAAACAGCTGTCCTCGTTGAACGAATCGTTTCGCTCGTGCGCGAAGGCGTCCGCATGAATCGGATGCTCATCGTCACGTTCACTCGCGCCGCAGCAGCCGAAATGCGCCAACGCCTATCAAAACGCTTGACCAAAGAGGCTATCAGCCGCGCTCCGGAAATGGTGCAGGCGCTCGATGACCTGGAATCAACGCAAATCTCCACGATTCATGCGTTTTGTCAGCATGTCATTCGCAGCCATTTTGAGCTGGTCGGGGTGGATCCGCTCGTTCGTGTCTGTGATGAACAGCAGCGAAAGGCCATGTTCCGCAGTGCATTCACGCAGGCAATGGATGAGTTACTCGAAGAGGAAGGGCAGGGGAACTTCCGGCTACTGGCCGATTCATGGGAGCAGGAAGAGCTACTCGATATGACGGAGCAGCTACACAGCTTCCTCATGGCGATTCCGAAACCGTTTTTGTGGCTCGACGCGCATATTTCAGCGCTATCCAGCCCGTATCAGGAGCAAATTTGGTTCAAAACGCAGCAAAAAGAGGCGATTCGCCAGCTGGATGCGCTATCGGACGACCTGAACGCCATGCGTCGCCTGCTTGATTTACCCGACGCAGTGCCGGAACGCTGGGAGGCATTGGAGCAAGACACGCTGGATGTGGCGAAGTTACTGGCCTTACGCGAAGACACAGAAGGCTTGAAAGCGGCTTCAGCGAATTTCTCGTTGCAGCGTTTGAAGGCCGTTCGTGGTTTATCCGAGGAGCAAAAGGCATGGGGCAAGCGCTTCACGAACGCCCGCACAGCGCTAAAGGATCGCGTGGCGGACATTGCGAAAAGCCTGGATCCCGACGTGAACAAGCTACAATTGGAGCTACCCGTTGTTCAAACGGAGCTTTTGGGCCTGAAAACGCTGGTGGAACGCACGCATCAGCACTTTTTGCAGGAAAAAGCGACCCGCAACACCATGGATTTTGGCGACATGGAGCAATTTACGCTCACAATTTTGGAATCGCCCGAAGCCATGGCGCAGATGCAGGGCGAATACGACCACATTTTCGTGGATGAATGTCAGGACGTGAGCCAGGTACAGGATGCGATTCTACAGGCCATTCATGGCGAAAACAACTGTTTGTTCATGGTCGGCGACGTGAAACAGTCGATTTATCGCTTCCGCAAGGCCGATCCGACGCTCTTTCTGGGGCGTCTACAGACGTATTCCGACGATCCGAAGGCCAGGGAGCGTCGCATTTGCCTACAGAAGAACTTCCGCAGCCGTTTCAACGTTTTGGATGCGACGAATCGCGTTTTTGCGCAGACGATGCGTCCGGAGGTGACGGAGCTATCCTACGGTTCAGCCGAAGCGTTGATTTGCGGGCGCGAAACGGAGGATGATCCGCCGGTCGTGGTGCATCTGCTGGACAGCAATCAGGTGAAGGAGACTTTGCCAGGGGAGAAGGATGCCGCCCTACGCATGGAAACGCGTGTCGTGGCGCAGCGCATCAAGGAATTGCTGGGCACGAAGGTCATTGAAGGCGACAAGGAACGGGCGATTTCCTATCGCGACATGGTGATTCTGCTATCCCAGACGGCACGCATTGCGCCCATCATTGTCGAGGTGCTGACGGAAGAGGGCATTCCGACTTATTATGATGGTGCGGAGAGCTACTACGACCTACCGGAAATCATGGACATGAAGGCGCTTCTGGAGGTGCTGAACAATCCGCGGCAGGATATGCCGCTGCTTTCTGTGCTGAAAATGGTGCCATTTTCCCTGACGGACACCGAATTGGCGGAGATTCGTCTGGCCAAAACAGGGCGTGACGTGCCTTTTTGGGCGGCGATGGACGAATTCGCCAAGGGAGAAACGCCGCTCGCTCAAAAAACGAAAGAAATTCTACAGAAACTATCGGAATGGCGCTTTGAAGTGGACGTGATGCGTCTATCGGACTTCATCTGGCACGTCATGAACGACTCCGGCTACTATGCGGCGGTGGGTGCGCTCCCAAAAGGCGAATTACGGCAGGCGAATTTGCGCATGCTATTTGAACGCGCCCAAACCTTCGAGCAGGAAGGTGGCGAGACGCTGGCGGCCTTCATTCGTCGCATGGAGGAGCAGCAGGTAGGCGGCGACAACCTATCGGCCAAGACGCTGGGGGAAAACGAGGATTTGGTGCGCCTGATGACGATGCACAAGTCGAAGGGCCTGGAATTCCCGGTGGTATTCCTGATGAATCTGGAGCGCGAAATGCTACAGCGGCGCACGGCCAATCTACAGCTACACACCAAGCTCGGTGCGGCGCTGCCCTACATCAATCGAAAATGGAACATTCGCCGCAAGACGATGATGCATGATGGCTTTGCGATTCAGCGGACGCTGGATGAGCTGGCCGAGCGTGCGCGACTGCTTTATGTGGCTATGACGCGTGCGCGGGAGCATCTGGAACTGGTTGCCTGCGTGTCGGAGCGCGACCGCGCCAAGTGGGACGCACCGCCCAGCGACGGCCGCGTACAGGCTGCGGGTAACATGATTACCTGGGTGATGCAGGCGATATCCACCGATGCGCACACGAAATCCACAGGTTATCCACAGCCTGCAACCCCATGGCTTATCAGGGATTGGGACGATTTGCCCAACGCATCTGTGGATAAAATTGAAGAAGAAGCCGCGCAGGAGCTGCCCTTTATGCATCTTTTGGGCGAGGCCGCGCCGGAACACCTATTTGTCCCCGAAAAGAGACAGCAGGCATGGCCGCTCAAGACATCGGTGTCGGCGTTGATTCACCAGCAGCAGCAAGGAGAAAATCTGCTCCTGTTGCCGGAGGAAGAGGAAGTTCAGGACAAGCGCGCAGAGGAAACGACCTTGCGCTTGTCGGAGCTGCCGGCGCGTCCCAGCTTCCTGGAGGAAAAGCGCATGACAGCGGCGGAGCGTGGCACGCTGACGCACCGGGCGCTGTCACTGCTGCCGCTGGATGCACTGCGCACGACAAGCCAGCTGGCATCCACCATCGCCGAAGCCATTGCGCAGATGGAGGAAAAGCACATTTTCACTTTGCAGGAGGTGGCGGCCATTGACCAGCGCACGCTCGTTGGCTACTTTGCCTCGCCCATCGGACAGCGGATGCTGCATAGTCCGCTGGTGCAGCGTGAATGGGCCTTCAACCTGCTGCTGGACAAGGAGAAGGGGATGCTGCTACAGGGCGTGATTGACTGCGCCTTCCGGGAGCAGGATGGTTGGGTGCTGGTCGATTACAAGACGGATCACATCACGGATGAAGCCGCATTTGTCACCCGCTATGCGTCGCAGATGGCGTGGTATGCGCGGGCACTGCAAACCATCACCGGCGAAACGGTGAAGGAATGCCTCCTCTACGCCCTCAGAACAGGGAAGGCGTACCCGGTGAAAGAAAACGAATAACAAAAGGGGATGTTTCACGTGGAACAAAGACGGATGGATTACCATTTGCACACGAATCACTCCATGGATGGCAAGCAGACCATGGCGCAGCTATGTGAAACAATGCTATCGCAGGGCGTTACAGAAATTGCCCTGACGGAGCATATTGAACCCGGCCATCCGGAGGAAGGCTTAGACGTGCCGCCGGTGTGGGACGATTGGTTTGAGGATATAGAACGCTGCCGTGCGGCCTATCCGGTGCTGACGCTGCGCAGTGGCATCGAGATTGGCGACAATCCGGCGTGCCGTGCGGAGACGAAGGCACTGCTGGACACGCTGCCGCTGGATTTCCGCCTGCTGTCGCTGCATCTGGTGAATGGCGTGGACTGTTATGATCATCAAAAGTACTTCACGGGCAAAACGCGCGCGCAGGCGTATCGCGAGTATGCGGAGGCCAAGGTGGAATCCGTGCTGGATTGGACGGATTTCGATAGCGTGGCGCATATTGGCTATGTTGCGAAATTCTCCATCTATACCGGCCCGGAGCGTGCGCTGGTCTATGACGATGCACCGGATGCATTCGATACGCTCTTCCGTCACGTGATTGCGCTGGGCAAGTGCATTGAGGTCAACACCTCCGGCTTTGCCATGACGAATGATACCTTCGCGCATTCATCGCTGATTCGCCGCTATATCGAGCTGGGCGGCGAGAACTTCACCTTCGGCAGCGATAGCCATACCGTTGAGCGCGACTACGCCGACATTGAACGCGCCAAGGATATGGTGCGTGCGCTGGGCGGCAAGTATCAGGTCAGCTTCGAGGCGCGTCAGCCACACTATTGGCGCATCTGACCCTGCAAAATGCAAAAAAGCCGGGAAAACGCCTTCCCGGTGGGAATATACGCCTGAAAAATCGGCAAAAGGGCAATGAAGTGGGAATTTGACGCAAAAATTTTGTCAAAAACGCAGAAAAAATGGGTTTTTGACACTAAAAAGGCCCAAAAATTTGACAAAAGGGGTTTTTCGTGGCATAATACAGGGGATGAGCGAAATCCGTTCGTCTGGAGAGGGCTGATTTCCGCCGTCAGGGCGGTGCTTTCTCCGGTGGATGCAAGCTAGTTTCAATCAGCGGCCGCACACGCAGTCGGCCATGACGGGGGTGCTCATTCTTGACTGAAAGGATGACGGTGAAATACTACTATCACAGCGGCTTTTCCGTGTCATGCGGAGGGACGCTGCTGATATTCGACTACTGGATGGGTCGGCAGGGCAAAAAGCTGCCGATGGAGCAGCGGATTACGCCGGAAGAGCTGGCGCATTATCAGGAAGTCTATGTGTTTATCAGCCACGGCCATGAGGACCATGCTGATCCGGTGGTCTATACCTGGGAGCAGTTTGCGCCGGTGACGTATATCCTGCCGGAAACGATGGATGCGCAGAAGTGGCCCGGGCGTCGCATGGGCGTTGGGGGAGAGCTGACGCTGTCCCATCATGTGCGGGTGAAGGCGTTTGACTCCACGGATGAGGGTCTGTCCTATCTGGTGGAGCTGGACGGCATCCGCTTTTTCCACGCGGGCGATTTGAACAACTGGCACTGGCGGGAAGAATCGACCTCCCGCGAAATTGAGGAGGCCGAGCGCGATTTCCAGGCGGTGATGAACACGCTGCGTGGCGAAAAAATCGACGTGGCGTTCTTCCCGGTGGATCCGCGTCTGGGCATGATGTTTGATGCTGGCCCGAACTATTTCGCCATGGTCATGAAGCCACGCCTTATGATTCCCATGCACTTCTGGGAGCGTCCGGAGGTTATTCGTGAATATGCCCGCCGCAGTCGCTCTCCGCAGACGGAGATGATTGCCCTGAGCACGCCGGGCGATATGATTCTGCTGGAATTCGATGAGCAGCAGGCCATGACCGTCCACATGCAGAATGCCTCGGTCGCGCCCCTGGCCAGGAATCAGAAGGTAGCGCTGGATGCCTACGACTACAGCAACCCCTTCAGCGAATCCGACCTGCCCGTGGATATGGAGTGAGCTTTTCATGGCAAAGGGATTGACAGAACGCTTATTCCGGCGTATCATAAAAGGGCGGCGGCATCGCAGCGCGCCGGGAAAGGAAGAAACAACCATGATCAATAAGGATATGACGGTCGGTCAGGTGCTGACCTCCTGCGCCGATTCGGCGATGGAAGCTGTTGTGAAGATTTTCAACGATATGGGCATGCACTGCCTGTTCTGCCCGCACTCCACCGCTGAAACGCTGGAAGAAGCGGCCATGGTACACGGCAACGACGTCAACGAGCTTGTCGAAAAGCTCAACAGTGTTTTCCAGGCGAAATAAGCCACCCACGGGATTCTTCTGTCCACTACAGAGGAATCCCGCTTCTTTATATGAAGGAACGACAAGTCCGTTGTTAGTAGCAAGTTAAGTTTCGCAAGGAATATAAAACAAGTTAACTCCACCAACAACATTCATGCCAGAAGCCTCAAAAAAAGAAGGCCGCCTGGCATGCCGCGATGCCAAAAAACATATCAACGTCCCGTGTGGATAACCTTGTGGATATTGTGGATTACCTGTGTATATTATCCCCAAACACCCTGCGAAAAGTGGATAACTCTGTGGATAAACAGGGGAAAATAGTGGATAAACAGCGGATAAGCTGTGGAAGGGATGTGTAAAAGTGATTGTGAAGAACCAAGGCGAGGCGCTCCTCGTCGCAATGGATATGGAAAAACGTGCAATTCGTACCTATGAGCGTGCCCTGCTCTTTGCAGAAGCGCCCCAGGTTCGCCAGGGCATCGAGGAAATCCTCCGCGATGAACGCCAGCACCTCAAGCGCTTCACGCAAATGTGGAATCAAACCATTCCCTCGGGAGAACAGATGGTGCTCCTTCAGGCGATGGCATCGGATGTGCTTTTCCCCGGTGGCGTGACAGAAATGGTGCGCGAGGAGGCGTTGAGCAGCCTGCTCGGTCTGTATCGCTACGCCATGGAAAGCGAGGACGGCGCAGTCAAAACCTATACCGAATTCGCAACGAAGTGTACTGGCGAGGCAAAAGCGGCGTTCCTCGATATTGTGCAGGAGGAAAGTGGCCACCTGGCGTCTCTGCGGGAAAAAGTGGCGGCGATGGAGAAGGGAAACACCTGTTTGCCTGAAAAAAACGCGTAAATCAAAAAAAATTTCCGCAAACCACTTGCAAAGTGGCGAAACATGATGTATAATCAATAACTGGCACATCCTTGCGCTGCACAGGATGCAGCGCCAAAAGTCCAAGAGGAGGTGAAAATGATGAATAGGTATGAACTGACCTACATCATCGATACTGCACTGGAAGAAACCGCTCGCAAGGAACTGATTGAGAAGGTTTCTGCTCTGATTGCTGCTAACGGTGGTGAGGTGGAGAAGGTTGATGAGGAACCCTGGGGCAAGGGCGCGAAGCGTCTGGCCTACCCCATCAACTACAAGACCGAGGGCTGGTATGTCCTGGTGACCTTCAAGGCACCGGCTGAGCTGCCCCGTGAGCTTGAACGCAATCTGGAAATCTACGAGAGTGTGCTCCGCCACATGGTGGTGAAGATGGAGGAAAAGCGTAGCAACGTGAAGCCTCGCGCCCCCAAGGCTGCTCCCGTGGAAGCCGAAGCTCCCGCTGTGGAAGCTCCTGTTGACGCTGAGTAATCGGCTCAACGCTGACCAGAGAAGAGGATAAGCAAGATGAATAAGCTGACGATCATTGGTAACTTGACTCGTGACCCCGAACTGCGTACAGTGCGTGATGGCATCAGCGTTTGCTCCTTCACGGTGGCGGTGAATCGCCGTAACCGCTCGAATAATGCAAATGCCCAGCCGGAAGCGGATTTCTTCCGTGTAACGGCGTGGCGTCAGCTGGGCGAGAATTGCGCCAAGTTCCTGGCAAAGGGTCGTAAGGTGTGTGTTATGGGCC
The DNA here is from genome assembly GCA_964464815.1 of uncultured Faecalibacterium sp. Lineage (GTDB taxonomy): Bacteria > Bacillota > Clostridia > Christensenellales > Aristaeellaceae > UBA11524. The sequence goes on along the minus strand of CAYXHF010000040.1, from coordinate 561 downwards.
CTGTGTCCGTGAACACCTATCAGGCCAATGACGGCACAACTCGTGCTTCCTTGGAGGTCACGGCAGAAGACGTCGAGTTCCTGTCCAGCCGTAATGAAGATGGTGCAATGTCCTACGGCGCTGCACCCTCCGCGCCGGCTGCGCCTACCGCGCAGAATAACGGTTTCACGGCTGTGGAAACGGACGAACTGCCTTTCTAATCGGCAAAATACATTGATTTGCGAATTCAAGTGAACGTAAAGGAGGTCAACACTCATGTCTGAAGAACGTACTGAGCGCCGTCCGCGTCCCCGCGGAGGCCGTCGTCCCCGTCGGAAGGTTTGCTCTTTCTGCGTGGATAAGGTTGAATACATTGATTACAAGGACATCAATCGTCTGCGTCGTTACATCAACGAGCGCGGCAAGATTCTGCCCCGCCGCATGAGCGGCAACTGCGCGAAGCATCAGCGTCAGTTGTCCGAGGCCATCAAGCGCGCACGTGCCATCGCGCTGCTGCCCTACACGGTGGACTAATCATGTCTTCGTCTCCCTGCATGGAAACATGCGGGGAGTTTTTTTATG
>CAYXHF010000039.1:0-20577 GCA_964464815.1 uncultured Faecalibacterium sp. | reverse complement strand
TGGTGTGCATGTCCGTTTCCGGCAGGCGCACATGACCAAAGCCCAGCGTCTCGTGCGTGTCAAAGCGAATTTTCTTGAACATCGTCACCAGCGTCGAAACGCGGATTTCGCCCAGCGCCACCTGACTGCCGTTGCGCTCCTCTTCCTTCTCCTTGTCCAGCAAGGACAGGGTGATGTTCAAATCCGCATCGGTGTAGTAGCCCACATCCACGCGACGAATGAACGCCTTGCAGGCATCGAAATCCAGCTTTTCGACCTGATACTGCTGCGCCTCGTGCATATAGATGGCGTTTTCATGCAGCAGCATCGGCACGGTGTAGCGATCCATTTCGCCAATGACGCGGTGGCTGCCCGGATCGGTGATGTCGATGATCACAAAGTTCTCCTCGCATCGCGCCGAGCGCAGGGAAATTTCGCTTGCCGGGAAATCCTCCGCCGACCAGTGGTACTTGCCGCCTACGTGGCGAATGATACCCGCCTCGTCCAGATAGTCCAGCAGCTCCGGCGCACCGGGCGCATTGCCCAAGCCTTCGCCGTCCTCAAAGGGCAATTCAAAGGCCGCGCACTTGAAGTGGCTGAGCAGAATATAGAGGTTATCCGGATTGAGCAGCGCATTTTCCGGCGATTTCTTCATCATGAAGTCCGGATGCGAAACGATGTACTGATCAATGGGTGCAGAGGACGCGACGAAGAAGACAATCGACGTGCCCTTCCTGCGGCCCGCACGACCGGCCTGCTGCCATGCGCTGGCAATCGTACCCGGATAGCCGCACAGCACACAGGCATCCAGCGCACCAATATCAATGCCCAATTCCAGCGCATTGGTCGAAATGACCGCATCAACCTGACCGGCGCGAAGGCCCTTTTCGATTTCACGGCGCTGCGTGGCCAGATAGCCACCGCGATAGCCGCGCACACGCCCTGTGTTGCCCAGCGGATCACGCACCATGTCCTTCAAATATTTCGTCAGCACCTCCACCGACAGGCGGGAGCGCGCGAAGGTGATGGCCTGAATGCCATTTTGCAGCAGCATGCCCGAAATGCGCCTTGTCTCCTGCAAAACGCCACGGCGAATGCCCAGTTGCCGATTGACCACCGGCGGATTATAGAACACAAAGTGCCGCATGCCACTGGGCGCACCGTTATCATCCACCAGCGCCACGTCGCGGCCGGTCAGCGTGTCGGCCAGCTCCTTGGGATTGGCGATGGTCGCGCTGCACAGGATGAATTGCGGATGGCTGCCATAAAAATCGCACAGGCGCAGCAGTCGCCGCAGGACGTTGGCCAGATTCGACCCAAACACACCGCTGTAGGTGTGAATTTCGTCAATGACGATATAGCGCAGGTTTTCAAACAGCTTCACCCAGTTGGTGTGATGCGGCAAAATGCCACTATGGAGCATATCAGGATTCGTCACCACGATATGTCCGGCCTGACGGATGGCCTTGCGGGCCGCACCGGGCGTATCGCCGTCGTAGGTGAAGGTCTTGATATCCGCATCGAGCATTTCAATCAGCTCATACAGCTCACTGACCTGATCGGCCGAAAGCGCCTTGGTCGGAAACAGATACAGCGCCCTGGCATCCGGATTTTGCAGAATCGCCGACAGAACCGGCAGGTTATAGCACATCGTCTTACCCGATGCGGTAGGCGTCACGACCACGACATCACGGCCGGACAGCACCTCACGGATGGCATGCGCCTGATGACGATACAGCTGACGCACCCCACGCTTTTCCAGCACCGGCAGAAGGCGACTGTCTATCTGCTCCGGGAACGCCTCATACACCGCTTCCTGCGCCGGAAGCGTATCCCAGCGAACGACATTCTGCATAAACAGCGGGTCGTGCTGGAGCGACTGCACCAATTGATCAACGTTCATCTTCTGCCTCCGCACACAAAATTTCATCTTTTATGATAGCAGATTTCCTTTCCCTTGTAAAGGCGAACAGAACAAAGCTTCGCATGTTTGTTTATGCATCGTCATGCATATTTATTCCATCATTTCAAATGCGTACAAACGTTCTTAAATTTCCTTGCTTTTCCGTGGAAAGGGTGGTACACTGCTTCTTGCAAGCACGAACAAGCATTCGTTCCTTGCTTCTCCTCTCCTTGGCGGCAGGATGGAGAAAGCAACCCAGCCGCCAGAAAGGAGCGTTCCGATGGAAGAGGCACGAGATGCAAGAATTGCAAGCAAGGAGGAGGTGCTGGAAACCTACACGCAGCTCATGCGCGGTGAGAAAACCGCCGAGCAGCTCAAAGCGGCGGATGCATTGGCGAAGTATCACGGCCTTTTCACCCCAAAGGAGGAGGAAAGCGAAAAGAACACCCCTGAAGTCGCGCAGGCCGTGGAGGCAGCCGTCGCGCAAATGCTCAGGGAGGAGGGCATGAAAGACGGATGAGCTGCTGACACACCCTGAGGTGCTTGCACCGGGACACGAGGCCATTCTTCGCCTGCTCATTGCACGTCCGGCACTGGTCGCACGCCTGTGCGGACTGGAGCGGCTGCGGGATGATTTGCATGGACAGTGGATTCGCTCGCTTGTCTTTGGCACTGGCGATATGACGCTCATGGCGCATCGTGGCAGCTACAAGACAACGTGCCTGGCCTTCTCCATGGCGCTGATGCTGCTGCTCTATCCACGGCGCAATCTCCTCTTTCTGCGCAAGACGGATGATGACGTGCTGGAGGTTTTGCGGCAGGTCCGGCTGCTGCTGCGCAGTCCGGGCCTGAAGGAAATCTCCCGCCGCATCTACGGCACACCCGTGGCGCTGCAAAAAAGCGACATGTGGAGCGTCTCGACCGATTGCTACGCCGCCATGCGCGGCGCGCCGCAGCTGCTGGGCCTTGGCATCGGCGGTTCATTGACCGGCAAGCATGCCGATGTGGTGCTGACAGACGACATTGTGAATTTGCAGGACCGTCTCAGCGCCATCGAGCGGCGAAAAACGTGCGGTGTGTATCAGGAATTGCAGAACCTGCGCAATCCCGGCGGGCGCATCCTGAACACCGGCACGCCCTGGCATCCGGAGGACGCGTTTCACCTGATGCCTGCGCCGCTTCGTTTTGACTGCTACACCACGGGACTGCTCAGCCCGGCGCAAATCAACACCCTTCGCGCCTCCATGACCCCAACGCTGTTCGCCGCCAACTACGAGCTGCGCCACATTGCCACCACAGGTTCGCTGTTTGACACGCCGCCCGGTGAAACGGAGGATGTCACGCGCCTTGCCGACGGCATTGCCCATCTGGATGCCGCATACGGCGGTGAGGACTACACGGCCCTCACCTGCGGGCGCATCGTTGACGGCAAGGCGTATCTGTACGGCCGCATCTGGAAAAAGCCCGTGGACAGCGTGCTGCCGCTCATCATCGGCGAAATTCGCCGCCTGCGCTGCGAGCCGCTCTACTGCGAAACGAACGGCGACAAGGGGTATCTGGCGCGTCAGCTCAAGGAGCAGGGCGTGCAGGTGCGCGCGTACCACGAGCGCATGAACAAGGGCGTCAAAATCGGCACGTATCTGCGCAAATGGTGGCCAAACACCGTCTTTCTGGCGGGAACAGACGGCGGCTACATTGACCAGATTCTCGATTACTCCGACGCCGCGGCGCACGATGATGCGCCAGACAGTGCCGCCTCCCTGCTGCGCGTGCTGGACAAGCGCTTCACAGGCTATCAGTAACACACAGAAAGGCAGGTATTCATGTTTACAACCTTCACCTATCAGGACTATGCGCGTGCACCGGATAAAGCAGCACTACTGCTTCAGGCCGTGGCGTGCTTTCGCCGCAGTCCTGAATTCCTCGCGGCACTGGAAGCCAGCCGATACTTCCGCGGTGAGAATCCGACCGTCGCCCACAAGACCATCCTGCGCGCCCGCAAGCTGGAAACGCGCACTCCCGATGGCCGCAAGCGCGTGCGTGCCGGTACAGAGGATGTCATCGGCCACCGCATCGGCAGCAGCTTCCTGTTCCGCTTCATCACCCAGCAGAACCAGTATCTGCTCTCCGAGGGTGTGTCGCTGCCGACCCACATCAAGCGTCGTTTGGGCGATGATTTCGACCATCAGCTTTCGCGCCTTGGCGAATTCGCGCTCCTGCACGGCATCAGCTACGGCTACTGGAATGCTGACCATCTGGAAGTGCTGGAAATGGCCAAAAATGAGTTGAGCGGCTTCTTTCCCCTGCTGGATGAGATGAGTGGACAAATCATGCTCGGCGTGCAATTCTGGCAGGTCAGCCCAAAGCGGCCGATGTATCTGCGCGTGTTTGAAAAAGCAGGTGTCACGCTGCTGCGCGTGGAGGACAAGCATGTGGAGGAGGTTTCGCCGCGCACGCCCTATCTGCGGATTTTGCGGCGCGATGCACTCGGCGACACCCTGCACATTCCGGAGGAAGGCTACGGTCGCCTTCCCATTCTGGCCCTGAAGGGCAATCAGGATGGCCGCAGTGAGCTGACGCCGTCCATCAAGTCGAAGATTGATGCCTACGACTGCATCCTCTCCGACTTTGCCGACAATCTCTCCCGCGCCAACGATGTCTACTGGGTACTCAACAATTTCAGCGGCACGACGGAGGACATTGCCGAAATTCTGGAGGAAATCAGCCGCGTGAAGGCGGTAGCGAACCTCTCCGACGGCTCGGGCAGTGGCGCAACGGCTGAGCCACACACCATCGAGGTGCCCTACGCCGCCAGACAAAGCGCCCTGAACCTGCTCGAACGCGCCCTCTACAGCGACTACATGGCGCTGGACATGGCCTCCATCACCGGTGGCAGCCTGACCAACGTCGCCATTCGCTCCGCCATGGCCAATTTAGACCTGAAGGCCGACCGCTACGAATGGCAGGTGCGCCACTTTGTGCGTGATCTGCTGCTCCTGCTGGGGCTGCCGACGGAGCAAATCAGCTTCAAGCGTCAGGCGATTGCCAACGCCAGCGAGGTCGTTGCCGACATTCGCAGCATGCGCGAGGACATTGACTTGCACACGGCTCTGCGCCTGAATCCCTACATCAGCGACGAGGCACTGGACACGCTGCTGCGCGCACGAAAGGAGGAAATGCCCGATGCCGCTGACCCAGGCGATGCTGGAGGAATGGCAGATTGACCCATCCGCTGCCGAGCGCATCCTGCAGGCGCACACAGAAGCCATGCAGCAGCTGACGCAGGAGCGCAACGAGCTGGCACAGCAGCTTTTGACCATGCAGGACGCCATCACCCAGCGCGATCAGGCCTTGCAGGATGCCGATGCGTCGCGCGCGGCGCTGGAACAGCTGCAAGCACAGCAGCAATTGCACGCCCGTCAGCAAAGCATGCGCGAGGCGCTCCTGTCCTCCGGCGCGAATCCGCAGGCTGTGGATTTGCTGCTGCTGGCCATGCCGCCTGACGAGGCTGCCTTGGGCGGCGACGACAGCATGACACCCGAGGCCATGCTCTGTGCTGTCCGGGCGCAGTATCCTGCGTTCTTTTCCGAACCCATCTACCTCCCAACGGACACCATTTCTCCGCCCATCAGTGCCTCTGCACCGCTCACACGGGAGGATGTGCGCCGCATGTCGCAGGAGGAAATCAACCGAAACTGGAGCGCAGTCCGCTCCGCACTTGAGAAAGGAAGTATGTAAATGGCCATTACGAATTTTATTCCGGAAGTCTGGTCTGCCCGCTTGCAGGAGAATCTGCACAAGTCCCTTGTCTTTGGCGCACTCTGCTCGCGCAATTATGAGGGCGACATCAGCCAATGGGGTGACACCGTTCACATTCCCAATCTGGCCGACATCACCGTTCGCACCTATGACCCTTCGCAGGAGCTGGCCGACCCGGACGAGCTGTCCGGCACGGATGTGGTGCTGACGATTGACCACGGCGCATACTACAACTTCTTCCTGAACGATGTGGATGCCGCGCAGTCCCGCGCCGACGTGATGGACAGCGCCATGCGCAACGCCGCCTTCCGTCTGGCCGAGGATGCGGAAAGCTACATCCTCTCCGCCATTCGCAAGGATGCCGGCATCAAGAAAACGGGTGCCGTCCCCACGAAGGAAGAAGGTGGTATCTACGCGTTGCTGATTGCCATCAAAAACGAGCTTGACCTCAAGCACGTGCCGCGCTATGGCCGCAAGCTGATTATTCCCGTGAGTGTGGAAGGTCAGCTGCTGCTGGATGACCACTTCATCGGCGCTTCTGCCGCAGGTGAAGCACGTCTGGCTGAGGGTGCAATTGGTCGCGCGGCTGGCTTTGACATCTTCGTCAGCACGGATCTGACGGATGAGGTCATTGCCATGATTCCCGATGCTGTCACCTTCGCCAACCAGATTTGTCGCGTGGATGCCTACCGCCCGGAAAAGGGCTTCTGCGATGGTGTAAAGGGACTCAACCTGTGCGGCTGCAAGGTAGTTTTGCCCAATGCGGTGTGCCACTACAAGCTGACCGCCTGATATGCAAAGGAGGCGTAAGACATGCAAGTCACCGTATCTGACGTGATGCGTGAAACGCGCAACTACTTCCTTCGCGCCACGTATTCCGGATGCTTCACGGTGGCGCAGGGACAGCTGCTGCTTTCCAAGCCGCTTGCCGCACGCAGCTGGGTTGCGCTGGAAGGCGCGGATGCACCCAGTGGCGTGTATCAGCTGGATGAAGACGGGCGCCTGCCCGATTGCCCGGACGGGAGCTGGACCGGTCGCGTCCATCTCCTGTCCCCAAGCAGCGATTTTCTGCGCCTTTGTCAGGAGATTCAGGACTGGGCAGCGGCACATCCGGACAGCACCATTCGCGCCGAGCGCTTTGGCGAATACAGCTGCACACGATCAGACAGCAGCTGGCAAGCCGTCTTCCAGCATCGTCTGCGGGCGTATCAAAAGATGTTTGCGGAGGTGAATTGCTGATGCTTTCCGATTTTGAAGAAGCCTTCACGCGCCTTGTCGCCGAGCCATTTTCCGACCCGGAAGGCGGCTTGCTGATGCAGGAGCAAGCGCCCGAACGCTTCCAGGCCGCCATCACGGACATGCTGGGACAGCAGCGCGAGCAGGCCGGACAGCTGTTTCCGCGCACAACGCCGTGCCTGCTGCATTCCGTTTCCCTCCACCTGCATCCGGGCGAATACCTGCGCCGTGAAAAGACCGGCACGCTCTACCGCGTCCAGACCTCCTCGCAGGAGATGGAAACACCTGCATGCGCCACCTTTTCCTTCGCCCAAACGCTGCTGGAAAGGATGGTGGATGACGCATGCCCCTGATGAGCGCACTGCTGACATTGCTTTCCTTCGTTGGCTGTCCGTTGTACGCATCGGGCTGCGTGCCGCCAAATGCCGTCTTTCCCTACGGCGTGGTGAATGCCACCATTCCCTGCACCTTCGGCGGTGTAGGCAGCGTGTCGCTTTGCATCTACGAGCGCGGCGGCGATTGCCATGCACGCGCCATAGCGCGCATGCGGCGCTTTCAGCACGAAAGTGTCACCAAACGCATGCACTTTCTTTCCGGCATGGCGCTCATCACCCGGAAGCGCATGTACATCACACAGGAAAAGGGCTGCCTGTGCGCCCTGCATGTGGAGCTGGACATGCGCGTGTACGAAAACGCCGCGCATCATCTTGATAAGGAGGATTGCCTTTGCTGATTTCCCATCATCCCCAATCATCGGAGCATCTGGTGCTGGGCGACGGTGTGCTGCTGTGCGATTTCGATTTGAACCGCGCCCTGCAATGCACCGACCCGCTGGATGCCATGGCCGAAGCCCTCTGTGACGAGCGCCACCGTATCGGCACGACCTGTAGCGGCAGTGTCTTCCGCGCCGTACCGAAGGAGTTCCAGCGGGAGCAGGGCGCAAACCGTCTGCCCTATCAGGGCAGTACCCTGCTTGTTGGCTGGCGCGTGACGCTCTCAGGCGTGCTACAGGATGTGACGGAGGAAAACGTGGCGCGCCTGCTGCCCGGCGACGGCACACGCGATGCGCATTTGTTCCGTCACCAGCCCACACAAGCGGCAAAAGCGCCACTGGAGCGTGTCTGCTGGATTGGCACGACCAGTCGTGGTCTGCTGGTGCTGGAGCTGTTGCATCCGCTGGCCATTTCCGGCGCAGCGCTTGCCGTCAAGCCGAACGAGGCAGGCGAAATGACCTTCACCCTGCTGGCGCAAAACGACCATCCTGACGACCCGACACTTCCCGTGCGCATCTACTGGTGGCAGGAGGAAACGCATGACATTGCCTGAATCCAACACTTCCCTGACCACCAGCTATCAGGATGCACCCGATGACCATGCTTTTTCTGCATTATCGCACCTTTCCGCCGCACAGCTGGACGAGCTGGCAGAACAGCTAACACCACGTATTTCCGCCATTCTGGCGCGTCAGGTCAACCAGCGCCGCTATGGCGCATAACGAAAGGAGGAACGCCCATGCCCGATCGCTGCCAATGCGCCCTGAACGGCGTATGGCTGCATCAGCTGGATTCGGCCATCCATGTGCAGGACATTGTGGAATTGCCACCGCGCCTGCGCATGGTGACAGCCAGTCGTCCCGATGCGGGCAGTCACCTGTTGCAGCGCGTGCGGGAAAGCCTGTCGGTGCAGGTCAGGCTGACCATCGAGGCATACGACATCAAGGCGCGGCAAGCACTTCTGCACCGCGTCATCACCTGGGCCGAAAGTGGCGGCATGCTGTCGCTTGGCAGCAAGGAGGGACAGCAGCTGCCCGTGGTGTGTACGCAATTGCCCACATGCAGTGCGCTATCCTGGCTGGATACACTTTCCGTGACCTTCACCGCCTACGATGCGCCCTACTGGCAGGACGACACGCCCACGACCTTCAACACAACGGGCCATTGCACCCTTTCCGTACCCGGCACAGCGCCGGATACGCCACTGGACCTGACCATCCGCAACGTGTCTGGCGATGCGCTCACAAGCCTGACCATTCAAGCAGCTGGTACGCTTTCCTTCACCGGACTTTCGGTTGCACCAGGCGAAGCCTTGCGCATTCACCATGCTGCGGGCGTGTTCGGTGCGGAAATGACCTCCGGCGGTGTGGCGCTGTCGGCGCTGTCCTGCCGCAGCATGAGCAGCAGTGACGACCTGTTGCTTCTGCCCGGTCATGACAATGAACTGACCATCACCGCCAACACGGCCATCAGCGCCACGGGCGCATATCGCGGGAGGTACTTATCATGACGCAAACGCATTTGCCTTGTCTGCTTGATAGCAAGATGCAAGTCACTGCCATTCTGCACCCGATTCGTCTGACGGTCGAGGCCACCCTATCGCCACCATCAAGCGCGGAAATGGTGCTTGCACCCGATGCGCCCACAATCAACGTGCGCGACTTCATCCGTCTCTGGGACGGCTTTCACGAGGGCGAGGTGTACCGCGTCAGCAGCGTCACGCAGGAAATCGGCCTGCGCCGCGTTGTGCAGCTGGAGCATGCGGTGATGACGCTGGCGGACGATATGCTGCCGTCCCTGACCTACGCGGAGGACGTCAAGACCATCTTTCGCCGCCTGCTCAGCTACCAGACGCGCATCCGCTGGGAGGCCGGAGATGTGGATGTCAGCGACGGCCTGACGCTCTCCGCGATTGCGCCCAGCCAGACGATTTTCAGCGCCCTGATGTCCCTGCTGGACATGCTGCCGCAGGAATATTGCCTGGCCTTTGACCAGTCGGTCTGGCCATGGCGTTTGAACCTTTGCCGCCTGTCCAGTCAAGTGACCAGCGAAGGGCGCCTGCGGCGCAACCTGTCCAGCGTGCGCATCACGCAGGATGCCAGCCAGCTTTGCACGCGCGTGTTTCCCTACGGCTGCGGGCAAGGGCTGAACCGCATTTCCCTGCGCACGCTGCTGGGGCGCGACTATCTCGATTCGCCCAACGTGCGCACCTGGGGCGTGGCATCACGCAGCTTCACCAGCGACCAGATTACCGATGCCCAGACGCTCAAAAGCGTCGCTGAACGGTATCTGGAACGCCACAGCCAGCCAACCGCCACCATCGAATTGCAGGGCGTCGATTTATCCCGCATCACCGGCGAAGCGCTGGATGCATTCCGCCTGGGGCAGCTATTTCGTCTGGCCCTGCCGGACAGCGCCACCTTCTTGCAGGAGCGCATTGTCGCCATGCGCATGCCAGATGTGTTTACTCAGCCCGGGCTTGTCACGCTGACGCTGGCGAACCGGCAACCCGCCTTGTCGGATGAAATTGCCAATTTGCTGCGTGAGGTCAGCGTCGGCAAGCTCAGTGGCAGTCGCATGAGTGACCTGATTTTCCGCAGCCGCACGGGCGAAGGCGCGGCCGAGGAGAACGCGACGCATTATTTCTGGCTGGATGAATACCCGACGTTCCTGTCGTGCCAGGTGGTCCTGTCCAGCGATGCCATAGCGCACATCGGCGCGCTGGAGGTTGACGGCAGTCCCGTTCCCGAAAGCGTCTGGCGCACACAACGCTTTGACGCACTTCCCTACCTGCGCAAAGGCGATAAGGATGTTGCAAGCGGACAGCACTATCTGCTGTTCACCCTGCTGGATGCGGTGCAGTACATTTCCACCACCATCACGGTCAAGGTTGTGGAAAAATCCGCATAATCAAACAGCTATTATACGAAAGGAGTCATGTCCATGAAATTCAATTGGCGCATTCGTTTTCGCAATCGTGTCTGGCTGACGACGCTGCTGGCCGTTGTCTGCACGTTTGTCTTCGACCTGTTGCAGCTTTTCGGCGTCCAGACGAATGTGGAGCAGGAGCAGATTTTGCAGGCCGGTGCGGCCATTCTATCGCTGCTGAGTGCCCTGGGTGTCGTAATGGATCCGACCACGCCCGGTGTCAGCGACGCCCTGGCGCAGGGTTGCGATTCCCTGGCGCAGGGTTGCGATTCCCTGTCACAGGGTGGCGATTCCCTGTCGCAGGAAGGCAATCACGCAAAAGCTTCATAACCACCTGACCACCTTGGGCAGCGGGCGCTTGCAACCCGTCTGCCCTTTACTTTTTGCGCGATTCTGCTATAATAAAGTAGAAATTCTGTCAGGAGGAAACGCCATGGCCATCTTGCTTCTTGCGGACATTCACGGGATGTACCCTGCGCTATCTGCCATTTTGTCCTCACCCGAGGCAAAGCGGTGTGACCGAATCATTTCCTTGGGCGACCAAGTCAATTTCGGCCCGCAAAGCCGGCTGGTGATGGATACGCTTTCCTCTCTTGATGCGCTGATGCTCATGGGCAACCACGAGGAGCGACTGCTGCATCCGGGTGACTTTTCCGGCTACAATTGGCACATGCTGCACCTGACCGCCCAGCAAATGCAGGGCGCAAGGATTGACCAGCTCCCCGTGGATGTGCGCATCGGGCGCACGCTCCTCACCCACGGCACACCAGGCGACCCGTATCACCTCGTCTACGAGGAGGATTTGCCAGGCGTGCTGGATGCCCTGCCAGAGGATGTCGATTTGCTTTTGTCCGGGCACAATCACCTGCTATGGGATGTGCGCCACGGCCAGCGCCGCGCCTTCAATCCCGGCAGTGCAGGGCTGAATGAAGCCGGAAATGGCGGCATGGCCCGCTTTGCCGTCTGGGACGGCGAGGAACTGACATCACACCTTGTGCCATACAGCATTGACGACACCATCCGCGCCTATATCGCCATGGGCTATGCCGATGCCGCGCCGGAAATGATTCGCGCCTGCATTCAGGAGCTACGCACGGCCGAGTATCAGGGCGTGCTGCGCCTCCTGCGCCACGTCCACCAAACCGCCAGCCAGCTGGGACTGACCATCGGCGACAAGGCGGCATGGCAGCAAGCCGACACCACCTACCCCTGGATTGAACATCCACAACAAACGACCGCCGAATACTGGGCGGAAATGAAAGAGCGTTTTGCATGAATACAACCATTGCAGCCATTGCCACTGCCCCTGGGCAGGGTGGCATCTCCATTGTTCGCCTGTCCGGCCCGGAGGCCGAGGGCATTCTTCGCACGATTTTTCGACCCGTGGGCGTTTCGCACCCGCTGGCAACCCATCTGCTGACATACGGCCATGTGCTGGACGGCGATCAGGTGGTTGACGAATGCATGGCCGTCATCATGCGTGCGCCGCGCTCCTATACGCGGGAGGATGTGGCCGAATTGCAGCTGCACGGCGGTGGCTTTATCGCCCAGCGCGTGCTGTCGCTGTGCCTATCCGCTGGTGCAACCCTTGCCCAGCCCGGTGAATTCACTCGTCGCGCCTTCCTCAACGGCCGCATTGACCTCAGTCAGGCCGAGGCCGTCATGGAGCTGATTGCCGCGCAGGGCGAGCAGAGCCGCCGTGCCGCCATGCAGCAGCTTTCCGGCGGTGCGTCTGCCTTCATCCGCAAGGCCGCGGACGACCTGTACGACATTCAGGCCGGTGTGGCCGCATGCATCGACTACCCGGAGGAAATCACCGAGGAGGAAGCCGCCGCCGACCTGACACCGCGCATTCATGCGCTGGCCGACACGCTTTCGGACGCCTGTGACGAGCGCGCGGTGCGCATCCTTCACAACGGCCTGCACGTCGCGCTTTGCGGCCAGCCGAACGTGGGCAAGTCCAGCCTGCTCAATGCCCTGTTGGGCGAGGAAAAGGCGATTGTGACCGCCATTCCCGGCACGACGCGCGATTTGGTCGAGGGTGTCCTGACGCTATCGGGCAGCATCATCCGTCTGACCGACACCGCCGGTCTGCACGACACGAACGACCCCGTGGAGCAGATTGGCGTCACGCGTGCGCGTCGCGTGCTACAAGAAGCGGATGTGATTCTGGCGGTGCTGGACATGAGCCGACCGCTCAGCACTGAGGACGAATCGCTCCTGCAGCAGCTGCAAGGGCGCACCTACTGCGTCGTGCTGAACAAGAGCGACCTGACGCCGGTACTGGACACCGCGCAGGTACGCGCCCTCACCGGTGATGCGCCGATGCTGACGGTCTGCGCCGATCAGGAGGCATCCCTTGCGCCGCTGAAATCGTATCTGAGCCAGCAAGCCGCCGTCAGCGACCAGCTTTCCCTGACCCAACCGCGCCATCTGGAAGCCGCCCGACGCGCCGCCGCCGCCCTGCGCCAAGCCGAGCAGACGCTCTCCGCCCTGTCGGTCGATATGGCCAGCATTGATTTGCAGCAGGCGCAGTTCGCCCTGGCCGAAATCACCGGCGACGCCGTGGAGGAGAAGCTGCTGGATAAGGTGTTTTCGTCTTTTTGTGTGGGGAAATAACGGCATAGACAACACTCCGCAGGCATCATGCACGTGCTTGCGGAGTGTTTTTATTGCTTTATTTATGCATTTCCGTTTTGCCACTGCTGCATTGCCGCATACGTCAGCAAGGAGGCGTCCACGCCGCTTTCGGACGACCGTATTGAGTGACTTGTATGCTGCCACAAAGGACGTCAAACAGGTGCAGGAGGCAGCGGGTCACACAACGGCTGCCATGACCTTCAAATACTACGTGAAAGGCAGACCAGCCTCCATGGACAGTGCAACCCCGATTCAGGAGATGTATCAGATGAATTAGGAACCCCGATTTGGACAGCTTTTTGGACAACCCTCAAAATCCGCAACGCCTTGAAAACACCGGGTTTGCGGCATGCAAAAATCGAAATTTTGGACAGAAAATTGGACAAAATCACTTCAAAAAGGACGAGGTCACAAAAAATGCAGGATTTCATCGCGAAATCCTGCAAAAAAGGGGCGTATAAAAGAAAAAGACTTGCATTTCTGCAAGTCTTATGGAGCTGATACCCGGATTCGAACCGGGGACCTCATCCTTACCAAGGATGCGCTCTACCTACTGAGCTATATCAGCATCGTCACAGTCGCTTTTAAGAAGCGAACCGGGCAACATTGATATAATATCACACTTTCAGAAAAAAATCAAGAGGGAAAATGAAGTTTTTTTCGTTTTTTTGCAAAATAATTGCCGCAGAGAACGAAAAGGCATCAAAGGAATTATGCTTCATGCGTTTTGCGCGACCAGCAACACTGCACAACCACCTCATCCCCGGCGACAAGCAAATTGCTCTCCAACGGCCGCGAAATCGCCGGATCATCCTCGACAACCAAAATGTGCGCCTTTCTCGTATCATCCCTCCAGTATCGTATAGCACGAATGGAAGCACAGCGTAAATATCGGGGATGTAAACGAGTTGTAATTGGTTGAGAACGGGAACGTAGGCTGCAAATTTCGCCCTTCCCGACGCCAAAGCGCCACGAAAACAAATTGCAATCCCCCAGAAAAGGTGGTATAATAGACACCGCACACGCGGTTTTCTTCCTATTATTATCAGCCGCGCGTGCCAACATGCAAACACTGCCAAGCGGCCCTGTGCTGTCTGCGCCCGAAAAGGGGGTGCAAGCCCGGATGCCGCTTTTTCGGCTAGATTCTTTTCACCAAGCAAGGAGTTTCTTATGAATCAGGCGCTGTTGTCCATTTCCTCCACCCCATCGTATGAGAAGCTGCGCAATGCCGCGCTGTCGGGTCAGCCGATTGCCGTGACCGGGCTGCCGGACTGCATGGCATCGTATTTGTCTGCCAAGCTGTGCGCTGATACCGGCAAAAAGATTCTCCTGCTGTCCGGCAACGACTTGAAGGCCGCGCATGATGCGGAGGACTGCCAGCAGCTGCTGACCGAAGGTGTGGTCTGCCTGCCGGGTGGCGAAATTGACCTGACGCGCGGCGCGTCCAGCCATGAAAGCGCCTGGCGACGCTTGGAGGCACTCTCCTGCGCGGCCGAAGGCAACGTGCGCCTGCTCTGCACGAGCATGGATGCCGCCATGCAACGCATGGGCAACGCCGAGCGCTTCCGGGAAAGCATCATCCGTCTGGCGCCGGGCGATTGCATCGACCCAAGCGAGCTGATTCGCCGCTTGACCCAGATGGGGTATGAACGCGTCAATATGGTGGAAGGCAAGGGCCAGTGCGCCCTGCGTGGCGGCATTGTGGACGTGTATCCACCGTCGGCGGCGCAGAGCTTCCGCATCGAATTTTTTGATGATGAGGTGGACTCGATTCGCGAATTCGACGGCATCAGCCAGCGCAGCCTGGATTCCGTCGAATCGTGCATCCTGACGCCAGCAACGGAAATTCTCCTGTCGGAGGAGGAGGCGCCTCGTGCCGCACAGCGCATGCGTGATGCGATTGCCTATCGCCCGGTGAACGCAGCACCCGCGACCTCAACGCTCTTTGCGGATTTGCCGCCACTGCCCGAGGATGACGAGGACGATGCGGCGTTTTTCGACAAGCATATCTCTCCCAAGGTGCAGCAGCGCCAGCAAACCGCCGCCAGACAGGCCGAGCTGGAACGCCGCCGTGCGCAGCTGCTATCCGATGCAGACCTGGTGGAGAACGCCCTGCCGTTCAAGCGAATTCGCGCATGGCTGCCCGTGCTGACGGACGAGGCTTGGACGGTAATTGACTGGTTCCAGCCGGACATTGTGGTTTTGTCCGACCCGAATCTGCTGCGCAAGCGCAGTGAGGAGCGGCTGGCGGGCTTTGCCGAGGATTTGGACGGCGCCATGAACCGCGACGAGGCCGTTCGCGAGCAGGAAAAGCTGCTCATGGGCTGGGACGAGCTGCTGAGCCAATTGCAAACCTGCGGCATCGTGGCCGTGACGGAATTCCTGGAAGGCATGGCCGGTGTGAAGGTTCGCGACGCCGCCGATTTGGGCGTGCAGCGCGTCGCCGGATATTCGTCCCAGATTCGTCCGCTGGCCGAGGACTGCGACGGCTGGCTACGCGAAGGCTATCGCGTGGCCGTGCTGTGTGGCGGTGTGGCGCGCGGACAGCGACTTGCCGCTTCGCTGATGGAGCATGACGTGGCGGCGAAATTCGCCGAGGAGTGCAGCGAACTACCCACAAACTGCGTGCAGGTGCTGCCGGGTACGTTGGCGCACGGCTTCATCTGGCCGGAGGCACAGCTGGTGCTGGTCAGCGACACGGATGTGTACGGCACGGGCTACCGCAAGGCGAAAAAGCGCCAGGCGGCTGGCGAAAAGATTGCCGCCTTCACCGACCTGAAGCCCGGCGACTTTGTCGTGCATGAGGAGCATGGCGTCGGCATCTATCTGGGTACGGCGCAGATGAAAAACGGTGGCACGCGCCGCGACTATCTGCAAATTCAGTATCAGGGCACGGATAAGCTTTACGTGCCCATTGAAAACCTCAGCCGCGTGCAGCGCTATATCGGCAACCCGGCCAATCCGCCGAAGCTGAATCATTTGGGCAGCAACGATTGGCAAAAGCAGAAGCAAAAGGTCAAAGAAGGCCTGAAAAAGATGGCGTTTGACCTGGTGCAGCTCTACGCCCGGCGCACGCAGGAAACCGGCTTTTCCTTTAGCCCGGACACGCCCTGGCAGCGCGAGTTTGAGGACATGTTCCCCTACGAGCTGACCCCGGATCAGGAGCAGAGCGTCAAGGAAATCACCGCCGACATGGAGTCGCCGCGCAATATGGATCGTCTGCTGTGTGGCGACGTCGGCTACGGCAAGACGGAGGTCAGCCTCCGCGCCGCATTCAAGGCACTGATGGATAACCGGCAGGTCGCCATCCTGGCGCCCACCACCATTTTGGCGCAGCAGCATTACAACACCGTCCTCAAGCGCTTCAAGGGATTCCCCGTGCGTGTGGATGTGCTGAGCCGTTTCCGCACGCCCAAGGAGGTCAAGGAAGTCCTTCGCCGCGTCAAGGAGGGCGAAATCGACATTCTTGTCGGCACACACCGCATTCTGGGCAAGGATGTGCAGTTCAAGAGTCTGGGTCTGCTCATCGTGGACGAGGAGCAGCGCTTTGGCGTGCAGCACAAGGAAATCATCAAGAACATGAAGCATCAGGTGGACGTGCTGACGCTCTCCGCCACGCCGATTCCGCGCACCCTGCACATGTCGATGGTCGGCATTCGCGATATGTCCGTGCTGGAAACGCCACCGGAGGAGCGACTGCCGGTGCAGACGCGCGTCATCGACTACAACGACGGCGTGATTCGCGACGCGATTCTGCGGGAATTGTCCCGCGGCGGTCAGGTGTACTTCCTCTACAACTCCGTCCAAAGCATCGGCGCGTTCTATGAACGCCTCAAACGCCTTGTTCCCGAGGCGCGTATCGGCGTGGCGCACGGCCAGATGCGCGAGCATGGGCTGGAGGACGTGATGATGGACTTCTACGGCGGCAGCTACGACGTGCTGCTCTGCACAACCATCATTGAAAGCGGTCTGGACGTACCCACGGCCAACACGCTGATTGTCTTTGACGCCGATCGCTTCGGGCTGAGCCAGCTCTACCAGCTGCGCGGCCGTGTGGGCCGAAGCAACCGCCAGGCATACGCCTACTTCACCGTGCGTCCGGAGCGCAGTCTGTCCGAAACGGCACAGAAGCGCCTGGAGGCCATTCGCGAATTCACCGAATTTGGCGCAGGCTTCCGTATCGCCATGCGTGACCTGGAAATCCGTGGCGCAGGCAACATCCTCGGCCCGGAGCAGCATGGCCATCTGGCGACCGTCGGCTACGACATGTACTGCAAGCTGATGGAGGAAACCCTGCTGGAGGCCCGCGCCGAGCAAGCCGGTCTGCCTGCCGCCAAGCCGCATCTGGACACGCGCGTGGACATCAAGGTGGACGCCTACCTCCCCAACGACTATGTACAGGACGACCGTCAGCGCATGGAGATGTACAAGCGCATCGCCAGCCTGACGACCCAGCGCGACCGCGAGGACATCACCGACGAGCTGCTCGACCGCTTTGGCGAGCTTCCTCCGGTGGTGGAAACGCTGCTGGACGTGGCGCAGGTGCGCGTGCTGGCCAACCAGCTGGGCATTTCGCTGGTGTCCTACAAGCGCGGTGGTTTCCTTGTGATGCGCCTGAACGTGGACTACATGCCCGACCAGGACGCCTTCATCCGCGCCATGGCCGCCACCGACAAGCGCCTGATGCCCTCCACCACCGCCCCTGACGTGCTGCTGCTGGTTGACCCGCGCCTTGGCGAATACGCCATGCTGGAAGAAGCCGTCAAGGTGCTGCGCAAGCTATGGGAGCAGGTGCAGAAGCTGACGGGCAAGGCCGAACAGGAGTAAGCCCCTCAAACTTCGCCTTTCGTCAGCGCTATCCGGCAGAAGGCGTTGCTGTTGGAAAAAAGAAAATCGAATGCAAAAAGAGACGTTTCGTCGTGTTGCGAAACGTCTCTTTTGAGTTGTGTTTTTTTGTGGTAGATGCTTGGGCGCACTCCATGCGGATTGCATCGCAAGCGATACAGTACACGGTTAAGCTCATCGGTCTTTGCCTCAGCGCACTCCATGCGGATTGCATCTTTTCAGCGAGTTTCGGCTTGCTGGGACAACAGCTTTGCCTCAGCGCACTCCATGCGGATTGCATCTGCCTACACTGCCGTCAATGTGGTATAGTTCCACCTTTGCCTCAGCGCACTCCATGCGGATTGCAT
The DNA here is from genome assembly GCA_964464815.1 of uncultured Faecalibacterium sp. Taxonomy (GTDB): domain Bacteria; phylum Bacillota; class Clostridia; order Christensenellales; family Aristaeellaceae; genus UBA11524. The sequence goes on along the minus strand of CAYXHF010000039.1, from coordinate 2,167 downwards.
CGCACGGAGAGCGGGATGTCGGCCATCTTTGTCTTCTTTGCCTCAGCGCACTCCATGCGGATTGCATCAAATCCATACGGACATCCGCGACACAGACTACATTCTTTGCCTCAGCGCACTCCATGCGGATTGCATCGGCAAAGATGCACAAGGTGCAATGCGCAAATTGTTGGAATGTGCTGTGAGTTGGTAGATAGCTTTTCAATTGTCGTTTGCACGACATCTGCGCTCACTATTTTCCCAAGCTCTTCTGCTGCCAAAGCGACCTACGCCGCTATTATCGGCAGCCCCGGACGGACAATCGACCGGTTTTTTGGTGCGAACCGCACCGGTTTTTGATGTTAGCTTATGCTTCGCCGAATGCCCATGCTGGACAATGTTTTCGGCAATTGCGATAACCGGAGAATGGTTTGGTCGTGTAGGGATACAAATTGCGGATAATCTGCTTCCAGGGATGCCTGGTCAAACTGTTCGGTATTGGGGTCATAATGCTGCAACAGGAAGGCCGAATACATGTCACGCTGGATGCGTCTGCCATCGGGCATATCATTCCATCGTTCCTTGAGTTCCTTCGGGGTGTACGTCTGCGATTGGTGATTATATTGGCTGGCCTTGACGGAGGTCGGAATTTCCAGCACACCGGGCAAATTCAAGGAATCGCACTTTTGCTTCAAAATGGTGGTCAGCATCGCCGGTGCTTTGTTCGCGATGGATTTTCCAAATCGCTTCTTTTTCTTGAACTTGCCCGTCTTTTCGGACACCTCTGTCTTTTTCGCTCGATGCGCCAAGCCAGCCCATTCCATCTTTTCAATATAGAAGCAATCACCCAGCGACAGCAGATGGTTCGCCAGGGCAATGTGTTGCATTTTGCGCATTTCCGCCTGATACCGCTGTGCATTCGCCAGTTCCCGTTGCACCCGTTGATACCGCTTTGACTTGTTGCGCGTCAGTTTCACGCCACGCTTGATTGTTCCATCAGCATTGTAATTGTCAGGGTTGGTGGCTCGCCTGCTCCGATCCATTTTGCGTTGCAGACGCCGCTTCACCTGTTCAATATTCTGCACCCGGTCGGCCAGCTCCACCAAATTGGCTTCCATTGCCGATGTGTAGGCCAGCGTCTGCGGGCCAATATCCAACCCGACAACGCCTTTACCAACCGGATGAACCATTTCACCCGTGATGGCGTTTCGCTTGATGGTCGGCTGTCCTTCCAAGACAAGCTGTGCGTACCAGCGGTCTTTTGTTTTTCCGGGCTTGCGCAAAATCCGAACATACTTCACGCGCTTGGTGAGCATGTCTTCCTCATACGCATTGCCGGGCTTGCGCTTGATGGGCAGCTTTAGTTTATTCCATTCGATGTATTCGCCACGGTAGATGATTTCTTTACCACCACTTTTATGCGCTACGGAATAACCACGTAGAGAACACATATCGCCTTTTTTCTTGAAATGCACCTGTTCACCGTTTCCAAACAAGCACTTATCAAATGCCGTCCAAACCTGTGTTGCAATGCCATGGACTGCAACATTTGAAGCAATGTTCTGACGGAAGTACTTGTAGTATTGCTGCATATCCGTTTTGAAGGAATACTCGGTAAATCCTGCTTTTTTCAAAAGGCTCGTTCGCTCATTATACAGCTTTTTCAGTTCGGGCTTATCGCCAGCCTTTTTCCAGTCCAATTCCTTGATGCGTTCTTGAACCTTACGATACTCCGGCGTCTGCTCCAACACGCGTAATTTCTTCAGCTCCGCACGCAGCAGTGTATTATACAGCTGCCGGGCAATTTCAAAGCGTTTGGCAAGGCGGTCTTCCTGCCATTTTTCCAATTTCAGCGGCAATGTCAAACAACACGTCGCCGTCGTGCTCCGCGCCACAGGAATCCCTCCTTTTCCTCTGCGTTGCTTGTAGTATACTACAAAATGATGCAGGTGTCAAGGGAAATGCGGTGCTTGGATGGATGAGATAACAAAAAGAACAAGATGTTTGTGAAACAAGAAACAATCAAGCGAAATAATTACCTCTTTTCGCTGAATTTACGTTAAACCCATTCACACAAAAAAGCAGCGCTACGCCTCCACCTTTCTCGGCATACCGCTGCTCATTTCCATTTTCTCAAAAAGGATTACTATCATCAAAGGAAATCGTCAGTTTATCATAAATGCTTTGC
>CAYXHF010000038.1:0-21259 GCA_964464815.1 uncultured Faecalibacterium sp. | reverse complement strand
GTTATTGAAGAACAGGAACGACAGGCAGAGAATTTAGAACAGTTTATCCAGAGGGCCAAGAGAAATAGCGGACTTACGGAGCTGACCCCTTACGCTCTCAGAGAGCTTGTCAAGGCGGTTTATGTAGAAGCAACGGATAAGTCCAGCGGCAAACGCAAGCAGAAAATCCATATCTGCTATGACCTCGTTGGCTTTATCCCCGTGGATGAGCTGCTAAAAGCAGAACAGGCATGACCGAAATCATGCCTGTTCCACAAAATTCGATTTTACTGTCTTACGAGCACCGAGCTTTTCAAATGCCGTTTTCGCTTCTTTCTGTTATGTAAAGAAAATTATTTCACAAACCGCAGCACCGTCACCGAGTGTGCCGGGAAGGTCTGCATAGCGGTGAGGTCAAGGGTTTCCTCCTGCGTGACGGGCGCAACGTTATCCGGCGTTTCCAGCGAATTCTCGCTCTCCGGGTCGGCGCAAAGCGTTTCGCGGATGCAGTGGCCATCAAAGCCGACGGGCAGCGTCAACTCGGCGCAGACGTCGGTATCGCGGATGTTGACCGCCTTGAGGATGATGTCGCCCGTGCTTTCATCCTCACTGGCGCACAGGTACAGCGGCTTGGGGCTGGGCAGGGAATCAACCGCCTGATTGATGACCTTGCCGTCAATCAGCGTGGTAATCGTGCGACCCTGCACACGCAGCTCCATGCGGTAGGCGTGATCTGTCTCGACGCTGAAATTCGTCTGGGTCAGGCAGCTGCTGCCGCGGCCGAGACGCTCCAGCGCGGAGTCGCTATTCTGCCAGCCGCCAATGACCCAGGAGTTCCGGTCGAGAATGTCCAGGTCATTGAAGAAGACGCGCATGCCCTTGCGGCCATTGGTGCGCTTCATGGTGAAGGTCAGGGTGAAGTCGCCGTCCGTTTCGCCAATGGGCAGCAGGTCGCGCTTCGCCAGCTGGCAATCTGCGACAGGACGCACGCCACGACCGTCCTGGATGACGATGTCCGTCAGCTGAATGTCGGTTTCGTCGCCCTCAAAGAAAATACGGCCATGCAGCGTGGCGGCAGAAGGCACAATCGGGTTATTGTCCGTGGCGGTGCAGGGGAGGCTCATGCTGCCCTGATGGCGCATGAACAGGCTCTGCACGTGGTAGTTGGGCGTCTTGAACAGGCGCGTGTTATCGAACCAGAGCATATCCGGCTGCCAGTTGATGTAATTGACATGGCACAGCATCGGTGCGTAGCAGGCCAGACCTACGGCGGGCGCGTTCTGCAAAGCCGTCATGTACGCGGCCTCGCACAGCGCGTTGTGCATGCGGTTGCCCCAGGAGGCATATTCGCCCAGGAACACCTTCGGGCCGTCCACCGGCAGGTTATCATAGCGGTCGATGTTGGCAATCAGCCATTCCGGCAGGGAGTAGTAATGCTCGTCCACATAGTCCAGCTTCTGCTCGCGTGCCTTCTCCCAGCCCAAATCATACGACCAGCCAGCTGCAAACGGGCCGGAAGAGCCAATCAGCGCAACGGTCGGGTCTTTTTCGCGCAGCGCCTTGGCAAAATGGGCCATGTTCTCGTGGAATTCCAGATGAATCTCTTCGTTGCCGATGGCCAGATAGTGCAGCGGGAAGGGCTCGGGATGGCCCATCTGAGCGCGGACGTTGCCCCAATAGGTGTCCGTGCCACCCTTGGCAAAATCAATCAAATCCAGCGCATCCTGAATGTATGCATCAAGCACCTCACCCGTGGCAAAGCGCAGATGATGCGGGTCGATGCCGCCATTGAGCACCGGCAGAGGCTCACAGCCGATGTCCTCGCAGAACTGGAAGTATTCGAAGAAGCCAAGGCCCATCGTCTGGTGATAGCCCCAGTTATTGCGGCGGCCAGGACGGTTTTCGACCTCGCCCACGGTCAGCTTCCAGTTGTAGATGCCGTTGCGGGCGTTCGGGTCAAGGTCGCCATCGTGCGTCAGGCAGCCACCGGGAAAACGCAGGAAGCGCGGCTTCATGTCGCACAGCGCCTGTGCAATGTCCTTGCGCAAGCCGTTGGGGCGATGCATGAAGGTATCCTCCGGGAACAGGGAGACATAGGCCAGCTCGAACTCACCCTGCGCGGCGGCCGTCACCAGCAGGCGCGAGGTCAGGTCGGTTTGCCCGGGCGTCAGGACGGCGGTGTGGCGCGTCCAGGTTTCGCTTAGCATCAGGGTGACGGATGCACCGCAGAGCGAGACGGTAATGGGCGTGTTGCGCTTGCTGCGCGCCCAAACGGTCAGGTTGTACTGCTTGCCCTTTTCGGCGGGAATGCCGCTGCCGTAGCCCAGATTGCTCAGGCCACAATCCTTGGCGCAGGCAACAAAGACATAATGCGGATTGCGCGGGAACGGCGGCTCCTCCGTCAGCACGCGCACGTGCGGGTAGCCAATTTCCGACCACGCGGTCAGGGCGTGATAATCGCCACGGTCAATGGCATCGAACTCGAAGTCGCGGTTGCGAATCAGCTCGGCATACAAACCGCCATCGGCGGCGTGGTTGATGTCCTCGAAGAACAGGCCAAACAAGTCGCCAAGGCGCTTGCCGTCCTGCGCGGATTGAATGGTAATCTTCATCCGGTGTGCCTCCTTGTTATAAAAGGGTTTGGGATAAGCGTATTGTAGCATAATTTCACGGGTTTGGCTATGGTTACAGGGGAATTGGGGAGGCGAGGAGGAAAATTCTACAAAAAAACAGTGCCGACAAGCGAAATGCATGTCGGCACTGTGTACTGGGGCGTTTTATCCCCGATGATGCTTACACTTAGGTGCTTTTTCCGTCAGCAGGGCAAGCAGGTGTTCCTTTTCGCTTTCCGTGAGCTGGCTGGTGTAGACGGGAATCAGGCCGTTGGCGCGCGTGAGCAGGGCCATGGAGTCCTCGGCCTCAATCACGTCCGTCAGGTTGTCGTAGGGGATGGCGCTGAATTGGCCCGTGGTCTGGTTGAGCTGATGGACGCCGTCCGCGCCAAAGGCAACGGACATTTCTGCCATGCCGTCGGGGTACTTTTCCTCCAGCAGACGCGTCAGGGCGCGCAGCATGCGGCTGCGGTTGCTACGAATCATGCCATAAAGCACGCCCACAAAGACGACACCCGCCGGAACCAGATACAGCGTGCGGGAGAGCAGGGAGATGATGGCGACCGCTGCGACCATGACCGCCATGGCAATGTACATGTTGATGTCCTGCGTGCGGTAGAGCAGCCAGCGCTTGTAGGTGGTGTAGAAGCTTGCGTCCAGCACACCGCTGGTCATGTATTCAAGAGAAGGGTCTTTGGCTTGTAAATCCGTGTCCATGATGATTACCTGTCTTCGTTTCCTTTCCCGTTATCGTTATCGCTGTTGTCGTGGCTGCGGAGGCGATCCAGCAGGGATTCGGAATGCTCCTCATCCGTTTCTTCGGGCAGTTTGGTGACAAGCGCCATTTCCACACGGTGATCCTCCAAGCGCTCCACATGGATGTGCAGGGAGAAGCAATCCAGGTCCGGCGTGCTGCCGTCCTGCGGAATGGTGGTCAGCTGGCTGAAAATCAATCCGCCCAGCGTGTCATAGTCCTCATCCTCCGGCAGATGGAGGTTCAGGGCATCATTGACATCCTTCAGGGACGCACTGCCGCTGATGCGCCAGGTGTCCTCCTGAATTTGCACAATCTCCTCGGCTTCGGCCTGTTTGTCGAATTCGTCGTAGATATTGCCGACGATTTCTTCCAGCAGATCCTCCATCGTGACCAGACCGCTCATGCCGCCGTATTCATCCACGACAATTGCCATGTGGATTTTATGCGTCTGCATGTTACGGAACAGCTGATCTGCCTGCACGGTTTCCGGTACGAAGTAGGCTTCGCGCAGCAGTGCCCGCAGGGGCTTGGGATTCGTCTGCTGTGCATTGAGCAGGAAGTCGCGGGTATTGAGGATGCCGATAATGTCATCCATGCTTTCGCCATAGACCGGGAAGCGGCTCAGACCCGATTCGCGGATGGTGTGGATGATTTCCTCCTCGGTGTCATCGGCCCAGATGGCGGTCACGTCGGTACGGTGCGTCATGACCTCCTCGGCGGTGGAATTATTGAACTCAAATATGTTTTCAATCATTTCCTTTTCCGCTTCTTCAATGGCGCCGCTTTCGCCGCCCATATCCACCATCATACGGATATCATCCTCGGTGACTTCCTCGGCCTCGGCATTCGGGTCAATGCCGAACAGGCGGAGCAGGCCATGCGAGCAAGCATCCATCAGGAAGACGAAGGGACGGAAGAAGCCAGCGCAGATTTGCAGCGGCAGCACACAGCGGCGCACGAGGCTTTCCGGGTTTTTGAGGGCAACACGTCGCGGCACGAGGTGACACAGGACGTGCATCAGGAATACAAGAACGAGTGTAACAACCAAAACGCTCAGAACCTGGAGCGTTTCGGGACGCAGGCTGTCCCAGACAGATTTGCATGCTTCAGCCAGTTTTGGTGCGAACTGCGTTGCGCACAGGGCCGCGCTCAGAAAGCCACAGAGGGTAATGACGACCTGCAAGCTATTGAGGAAGCGGTTTGGTGAATCGGTGATGCGCAGGAGCTTTGAGGCTACGGCATCGCCTTCATCGGCGTCATGGTGCAGTTTCGTACTATTCAGGGAGACGAGGGCGACCTCCATGGCGGAGAACCAGGCACAGAGGATGAAGAGAACCAGCTGAAGCAATAAAGGGCCAGCCCATGGGTCAGCAGACACAGAAAAAACCTCCTTATTACGAGAGAAAATGACAGCCGTCCGATGAAAAAGGGAGAAGGCATGATGCGGTGGACGGTAAGGTAACGCAAAATACCAGTCTATAGTATAGCATAGCGAAATGGAAAAAGCAAGGGAAAAGAGATGAGGAAAAATCCCTCAAAAGCCTCTCACGCGGAAACAACTAAAAAAAGTCAACAATCCAATCGTGAAATGGGTTTTGAAAGGGACGAATGAAACGAGACGAAGTCTTCTCTTCGCAGGTGCAGAACAGCGTCCTGTGGAAAGAAACAAGCATGGTTTAAGAAAATTGCATGGCAATATCCGATTTGATAGACTTAGCATGCGACAACCAGAGGGCTTTCCGGTCGCCCTCCGGACTCCTTCGGGGTCGCATCTAAGATTGTTGACTTTGTAAGTGGCGACTAAGGAGCGCGTTTTCGTTGGCTTTGCTCGATTTTGTCATCACTTGCCCCTTGCAGAAATGCGTTTGCATCGGTATAATGCAGAGGAATGATGAGCCGGAGGGAAACGGAATGCGCGTGCTTGATATTGATTTGGATTTCTTCTTGATGGATTGCTGCCCATTGGCGGAAAAGGGAGAGCGTCCGGCGTTGATGGGGTGTGAGCCGTGGGAGGAGGAACGGGTCGTGGCGTTCCTGGAGGAGCAGTGCGGGTTGCAACGGGATGCGCCTGTGCCGGGTCGCGTGTTTGAAACGCATGACCAGGCGCTGACGTTCTGGGAAGAACAGATTGTGCAGGGACGGCTGAATGCACCATTTCATGTGACGCATGTGGATGCGCATAGTGACCTGGGCATTGGGTATCCCGGGCCGAATTATGTGCTGTTTAATATGCTGGCGATGAAAATGGAAAAAAGACTGGATGTGCAGCAGTTTTATGACCAGCATAAGCTCGATGAGGCGAATTATCTGCTGTTCGCATTGGCGATGCGGCGAATCGCATCGCTGGATAATGTGCGGAATCCGAAATCACGGCCGGATATTCCAACGCGCCTGCTGGATGAAAACGGGAATGTGCATCTGGATTCCATGACGGCAAGAATGTTCCGGACGCAGAATGGGGAAGAGCCGACGGTGCCGTTTCACGTGTATGAGGATTATCGTGCCTTCCAGGCGGAGGGAAAGTATGACTTCGTGACGCTGGCCATTTCGCCGCGCTATGCGCCAAAGGAGGCAGATGCGCTGGTGGAGGTCGTGCGGCGGTATATTCGCCCGGTGTGATGCGTCAGGGCGCGAGATCGAGCATGTCCATGTCCTCGCCGACATCGGTGAAGGAATCGGGTACCTGGCCGATGATGATGCTTTCTGCCATGGCCATTTGCGTGCTGACCTGTACGTTCTTTGCGCCCGTGGGGATGACAATCTGTACATTGGCGGTCAGAACAAGGGAAATGCGGTGCCGCGTCTGGTTGATGCCGGCGGTGGAAAAATCGGTGCTGAAGGCGGCCTGTACCGAGCCGACGGGCAGAATCTGGACGCTGATGCCCGGCCCTGCACCGGCAAAGAGCGTTGAGCCGATGGCGCTGCCCAAGGGGACAATGACCGTCTTTTGTCCCATGGCGGTCAGCTTTTCCTGCGCGAGCAGGGAGGCACGTGCGGCCAGGCGGTTCATTTCCGGCGTGTTGGCCTGAATCAGGCGCACCTGTCCCTGTGCGTCGGTGGAGACGGTCATCAGGTCGCCGTAGTCCACACCCATGCCAAGCATTTCGTTGGCGGCTTCGTTGAGTGCCTGAATTGCCAGGGAGCGCGCGGTCGCCTGCGAAAGCGACAGGACGACCTGCGTCACGTTCTGCTCCGTGCGAAAAAAGAGAAAAATCATCCCTGCCGATAGGAGCAAAAGCACGATTTTGCGCATTCGGCGGGGTGTTTTTTTGCGCTTGGCAGGGTTTGGGCAAGCTGAATCGTTAACTTGTTGGGACAATGGGCAATCCTCCTTCGGGGATAGTGCGTCTGCCGTTGCGGGAACGGAAAAAACGTGCTATACTATATGATGCGGATTTCTCAAATCATGCCGTCATACGGCCTGAAGCGGCATGCCGCAGCGGGCTGTAGCAAACAAGCCGCGCCATTGTTCCGGCGCGGTGCAAAAGGGGCTGAAGCAGTGAAAAAAAGCAAGCGTACTCCGGACTGGCTGCCGGAGGAAAAACAACAGGATGAACAGGACTTTGCGCCATACGTCCCGCAGGAGGATTGGGACGAGGAGGCGCAGCAGCCCGTTGAAATACAGGGGCAGGCGGATATGTTTGCCCATGAGGATTTCTGGAATGCACCGGTGGAGGACATGGGTCTGCCGCCGGAGGAGGAAAAGGTCTATCCGCACAGTATCTTTAAGCCGGTGATGAAAAAGCCGAATTTCGTCCTGAGCGTGCTGGTCAACGTGGTGCGCATTCTGGCGGTGCTGGTGCTGGTGGCTGGCCTGGCGCTTTGTGGCGCGGTTGTGGGCATCGCCAAGGGGTATATGGAAACGGCCCCTACGCTGGATCTGGCCGCGATTGATGAACAGGCACAGACCTCCTTTATTTATGATTCGCAGGGCAACCTCATCACCGAATATAAGGGGTCGGAAAACCGCGTCATGGTCTCCATTCAGGCCATGCCCACGTATTTGCAGCATGCCTTTGTGGCCGTGGAGGATGCCCGCTTCTATACCCATAGCGGTATTGACATTAAGCGCATTGTCGGCGCGTTTGTGTCGAATCTGTCCTCCTCCTCGGTGCAGGGCGGATCGACAATAACGCAGCAGCTGATTAAGAATACCCTGCTGTCATCTGAGCAAAGCTATAAGCGCAAGATTCAGGAGGCGTATCTGGCCATGCAGCTGGAAACGCGCTATACCAAGGATCAGATTCTGGAAAGCTACCTGAATACGATTTATCTGGGCGAAAATTATTATGGCGTGTATACCGCGGCACGTGGCTACTTCGGCAAGGAGCTGGGAGAACTGACCCTGCGCGAGTGCGCCATGCTGGCCGGCACATGCAATGCGCCCTACTACTACAACCCGCGACGCAATTTCTACACGCGCTCCAAGGAGGGTGTGGATTACGCCGCCATCACCAATGACCGGACGGACTACGTGCTGCGGTGCATGTACGAAAGCCAGTTCATCACCTATGAGCAGTATCAGGAGGCCCTCAATCCCTTGACGGCCAGTGTCCTGACGACCGATCCCAACACGTCCACGGGCATGTACAGCTATGCGCATTATGTGGAATATGCGGTGGACGAGGTGGTGGACATCCTGCTGGAGCTGGAAAATCTGGAAAACACAACGGCCAACCGCTACGCCATGGAAAACAAGCTGCGCACAGGCGGCTACCATGTGCAGCTGGCCATTGACACCTCCATCCAGTCCACGGTGGAGGATACGCTGGAAAGCTGGACGCAGTATCCGTCCCTCCGCGATCCGGAGGATAAGGTGTACCGCTCCCGTAATGCAGACGGTACGTATGACGAAATCATCCAGCCGCAGGCCGCTGCGGTGGTGGTGGACTACCGCACGGGCGAAATCAAGGCCATTGTGGGCAGTCGCACAAAGCCGACGGCCATGAAGACCTTCAACCGCGCGGTGGATATGAACATGCCGGTCGGCTCGTCCATCAAGCCGATTGCCGTGTATGCACCGGCCATTGAGCTGGGCGCATCACCGGCAAGCGTGGTGATGAACATGCCCTTGCCGATTTCCGGCTGGCGCGGCTCAAACGGTGAGGACTCCTGGCCGCGCAACTACGGCGGCAGCTCCTACGCTGGCCCGGAAACGCTGCGCAAGGCGCTGGTCAACAGCCATAATACCGCCGCGGCTCAAACGCTGATGACGATGGTGGGTGTGAATAATTCCGTGTCCTTCCTGCATGCCATGGGCATTGATGATGGTCATATCGACGCCACGCCCTTTGGCTTGTCGCTGGGCTCCAGCGGCATCACACCCTTGCAGATGTCGGTGGCCTTCGGTGTGCTGGCCAATGGCGGTGTGTATCAGGAGCCGATTTCTGTCCTGGGCATTTCGGACAGCACGGGCAAAATCATCTGGGATGGTCATCAAAAGCAGGAGCGTCACCGCGTCTTCAGTGAATCGACGGCCTATCTGGTGGTCGATATGCTCAAGGATGCCGTGTCCTCCGGTACGGGCACGAATGCCAAAATCAAGGGTCAGACCGTGGCGGGCAAGACCGGCACGAACTCCGACCAGAAGGGCGTTTTCTTCGCTGGCATGACCGGGTATTATTCCTCGGCTCTCTGGGTCGGCCATGATAACTACAAGGCGCTATCCTCCAAGTCCACTGGTTCGCGCTCGGCCGCGCCGCTGTGGCAGAGCTACATGAGCAAAATCCACGCCGGATTGAGCAACAAGGCCATCATGGAAGGAAGCGCCAGTGACTACGGCCTGACGAAGGTGACAACCTGCGCCGTGTCGGGTCAGCTGGCGACGGATGCATGTCGCAATGACGTGATGGGCTATGGCGTGGTGACGGACTACTGGGCCAAGGGGACGGCACCGACGGTCTCCTGCCAGATGCACACGGCGCAGACCATTTGCACCGTCACAGGACAGGCGGCGTCGCCCTATTGCCCGGATACGGTGACAAAGGGCGTGCTGACAATTCCCTACGGCCATCCGCTGTCAAGCTTCATCGGCACGCAGTATGAGGATGTGCTGGTGGAGTATCTGGGCAGCTACGCTGTCCTGGGTGCAAGCGGCACGTGCAGCTATCATACCAGCTATTCCAGCAATCCGGTGGTGGACAACACCCTGATTCCGGATGCGCAGATGCTCCTGTCGCAGGCGCGTGCGCAGCTGGAGGCTATGGACATTTACACCGATGCGCAGCGCTACTCGGCCCTGCAATCGGCGGTGACGAATCTGGAATATGTCATTCGCCAGTCGAATCCATCCACGAGCGAGGTCGCGGCGGCCATGGGACAATTGACACAGGCAATGGCGGGAATTTACTGATGCAAGCAATGGAATGGGAAACACTGGATGCGGTGGCGCACGCCTTATCTGGCTTGCGCGCACCCATCCAGCAGGGTGAATACGACCTGCACGCGCTGGTGCGGGCGCAGCTGGATGCACAGGGCATCCCAAGCGACCACGAGGTGCGTCTTGCGCCGCGCTGCCGGATTGACCTGATGTGCGGCAGTGTCGGCATCGAAATCAAGCGCGGCAAGCCGGACAAGCAGCGCATTCTGGCACAGCTGAGCCGTTATGCGGCGTGCGAGCAGGTGTCGGCGCTGATTCTGGTGACGGAAAGAACCGTGGCCGTGCCCGCAACATTACACGGAAAGCCGGTCAGGCTGATTTGCCTGAATCGGCTGTGGGGAATTGCTTTATGAGCAGACAAAAGGAAACGGAAGCGCCGCTGCCAGCGTTGTCCGCAGAGGAAGAAGCGCTGCTGCCGCCCTACCTGATGGACTTGCCCAAGCGTGGTGAATCGTATGGGACGCTCAGCTACAACCGCCGCAGCAAATGCTGGGTGGTCAAGGGTGATCCGTCGGTGACGGAGGTGTGCAAGCGGCTTTTTCCGGGCAGTGCGGGTTCGCGGCGCGGCGAGGCACGCTTTACGGCGCATCGGCGTGCCGTCGGTGAGCTTTGCTGGCTGATGATGCGCTTTCCGCTGGACATCAAGGCCACGGACAAGGCGCTGTGGGACAAGGCTGTCCTCGGCGCAAAGCAGGCGGCTGTGCGCAAGGCGCAGACGGCCACCATGCCGCAGCGCATGACGCCGCCCGAAGGTGCCTTCTGCGGGCAGTTGAAGGACTTCCAGCAGGAAGGGCTATCGTATTTGTGCCAGCATGACCGGTGTTTGCTGGCGGACGAAATGGGTCTTGGCAAAACGGTGCAGGCATTGGCGTTCCTGTCGGCGACAGGGTCACTGCCCGCACTGGTGATTCCGCCGGCGCATCTGACACGCAACTGGCAGGAGGAGGCACAGCGCTTCCTGCGTGTGGATGGCCGTGTGCCACGGGTGCATGTGATTCGTGGCTTGAAGCCCTACGACCTGCCGGAAGCGGACATCTACATCATGCACTATCTGCTGCTGCGCGGCTGGAAGGAGGTTCTGCCGACCCTACCGTTTCGGGCAGTCATCTTTGACGAGGTGCAGGAGCTTCGCCATGCGGGAACGGAAAAGTACTCGGCGGCCTCGCTCCTGTCGGAAAGCTGTGAGCGCGTCATTGGTCTGTCCGGCACGCCGATTTACAACCGTGGCGGCGAAATCTGGAACGTAATCAACATTCTGGACTTTCATTTTCTGGGCGACTGGGAATCCTTCTCCCGCGAATGGTGCAGCGGCTATGGCAATCAGATTGTCCTGAAGCCGGAGCTGCTGGGTGCCTATCTGCGCAGGGAAGGACTGATGCTGCGCCGAACGAAGCAGGAGGTGCTCAAGGAGCTGCCGCCCAAGCGCCGTCTGGTGCAGGAGCTTGACTGGAACGACAAGACATACGCCCAGCTGATGGCGCCGGTGATGCACGACATCCTGCGCTGGAAGCAGGATGATACCCTATCGCCGCAGGAACGCGCGATGCTGGAGGAATCCATCAGCCAGCATGCACGGCAGGCAACGGGTGTTGCCAAAGCACCTTATGTCTGCCAATTCGTGCGCGCCCTGCTGGAAGGCGGCGAAAAGGTGCTGCTCTTTGCGCATCATCATCAGGTGATGGACCTGTATAAGAAGGAGCTGAAAGCCTTTTCGCCGGGCTTTATTACCGGGCGCGAAACGACAAACGCCAAGGCACTGGCGGTGGAACGCTTCATGAGCGGTCGGACGGATGTGCTGTGCATCAGCCTTCGCGCGGCCAGTGGTCTGAATCTGCAACGCGCCACATGCGTGGTGTTTGGTGAGCTGGACTGGTCGCCGGCGGTGCATTCTCAGGCGGAGGATCGCGCGCACCGCATGGGACAGGAGGACTCCCTGCTATGCTACTATCTGGTGGCGCCGCAGGGCTCGGATGCGGTGATGCAGGAGGCGCTGGGTCTGAAGGTCAGCCAGTTTGTGGGCTTGATGGGTGACGCCGTTGCCTCACCGCAGCAGACCGAAATGCTGGCCAGCCAGGCCAGACAGCATGTGGAAAAGCTGGCGGCGCAAATGCTGACGGCCACGCAGGAGGAAAAACAGTGATGCTTGATCCCATGATACCGGAAAACCTGCCTGTCCTGACGGCGCTGCCGGAGGAAAAGGACGTGTCGGATGCGATTTTGTCCGGCGTGGTGCTCTCCGGCGAAAGCCTGCGCGGCTGGACACTGCGGCGATGCGTGCTGCGCAAGTGCGTGCTGACGGGTTGTGATATGCACTGGGCCGATTGGGTCAATGTGCGACTGGAAGGCTGTGAGCTATCCAGCGCGGATCTGACCGACGCGACGATGGAGCGAGTGGTGTTCCAAAGCTGCCGTCTGTCGGGTGCGGAGGGCGTGACGATGGGGCTCAAGCATGTGCAGCTGCTGGATTGCCGTGCGGACTTCTTCAACCTGTCCGGCGGCAAGGCAGAGCAGCTGGCGTTTTGCGGCTGCAAAATGCCGGAAATGCGCATTCAGGGCGTCAAGTGGAAGCAAGTGACGTTTGACAATTGCGACCTGACGCGCCTGAGTTTGTCGCACACGCCCTTGCAGGGCATCGACATGCGCACCTGCGTGCTGAACGGCTGGCAGGTGACGGTGGAGGATTTACACGGCATGAAGGTCAATGCCATGCAGGCGGCGTCGCTTGCGAGGCTGATGGGGCTGGATGTCGCGGATGAAATTTTATAAAAAGTGATGATGGCGGTGTACAAAACCCATCATTTGCACGTCTAAACTATCAGGAGGAAAATTATGCTGACCATCGGTTGTCATTTGTCCGCCAGCGCAGGGTATCTGCACATGGGACAGGAGGCACTGTCCATTGGGGCGAATACGTTTCAGTTTTTCACCCGCAACCCGCGTGGCGGCACGGCCAAGGCGCTGGATTTGCAGGATGTAGCGGCCTACCACGCGTTTGCGGCGGAAAATGGCATTGGCCAGATTGTCGCGCATGCGCCCTACACGCTCAATGGCTGCTCGGCGGATGAAGGCATTCGCGAGTTTGCCCGCCGCACCATGCTGGATGACTTGCAGCGCATGGAGCATCTGCCGGGAAATCTCTACAACTTCCATCCGGGCAGTCACGTCAAGCAGGGCGTGGAAATCGCCACGGAGCAGATTTGCGATATGCTCAACGCGATTCTCTGGGATGGCATGCAGACGACGGTGCTGCTGGAAACGATGGCCGGAAAGGGCAGCGAGGTTGGACGGAGCTTTGAGGAGCTGCGGGCCATCATCGACCGCGTGGAAAAGGCACAGTATCTGGGCGTTTGTCTGGACACGTGCCATGTCAGCGACGCGGGATATGACATTGTGAATCATTTGGAGGATGTGCTGGGCGAGTTCGACCGCGTGATTGGCCTGAATCGCTTGAAGGCGATTCATCTGAACGACAGCAAGAATCCCTGCGGCGCGAAGAAGGATCGCCACGAGGTGATTGGAGAGGGCACGCTGGGACTGGATGCCATCATGCGTGTGGTGAATCATCCGTCCCTCAAGCATCTGCCGTTTGAACTCGAAACGCCCAACAATTTGGAGGGCTACGCGCAGGAAATTCGCATGATTCGGGAGCGCGCCCTATGATGCGGGTCAGTGCGGGCATTGTCCGCCGTGAGGATGGCGCGATATTGATTGCAAAGCGTGGGGAAGGACGCAAAAATGCGCATTTGTGGGAATTCCCCGGTGGCAAGCAGGAAACAGGTGAAACGCCGCAGGAATGTCTTATTCGCGAATTGCAGGAGGAGCTTTCCCTGCCGGTGGAGGATGTGGAAATCCTCACCGTCCGTCAGGCACAGGGCATTGAATTCACCTTCCTGACGGCGCGGACGCATGCACAGCCGGTCTTGACCGAGCATGAAGCATTCGCGTTTGTGCCTGCGGAGCAGCTGATGCAGTACACCTTCTGTCCGGCGGATGAAATCGTCGCGCAACAGCTGTCCCTGCGGGGCATCCGCTACTGCCTGTGGGATTTTGATGGCACGCTCATGGACACCTACCCCTTGCTGACGAAGGTGTTCTGTCAGGCGGCACGCGAAATCGGGCAGGAGATTGCGCCGGAGGACGCGCTGGCGCTGATGAAAAACAACCTGCGCTATGCATGCGAGGTCGTGGCGGCGCGGGCAAGTGCCGCGGCAGAGGACATGCTGGCGACCTGCTCCCGCCTGGAGGCGGCGCAGCTGCTGGACAATCCGCAGCCCATTGCGGGCATTCCGGAGCTGCTGGCGGCGCTGCACGGGCGCGGCGTGAAGCACTTTGTGGTGACACATCGGGCGCTGGTTTGCCGCGACATGCTGGAAAAATGCGGGCTGCTGCCGCTGTTTGACGGCTTTGTGACGCGGGAAAATCATCTGCCGCGCAAGCCGGAGCCGGACATGGTGCAGTATTGCATGACAACATACGGCTTGCAAAAGGATGCTTGCGTGATGATTGGCGATCGCCCGCTGGACACGCAGGCAGGACGTGCGGCTGGCGTAAAAACCATCCTGCTGGATGCGGATGGACGCTTTCCGCAGGAGGAAAGTGCGGATATACGGGTTGGCACGGCAGGGGAAATGCAAGCGCTGCTGTGTTGTGAATGGAAAAGCCAGAAGGCGAATATACAAGGAGGATACGATTGATGCGCAAAATCACTGCATGGCTGCTGCTCTTGGCCATGGCGCTGACGATGCTGTCCGTACAGGCGGAGGAGGCGACGCTGTCGCTGGACGCGCTGACGGGTACGTTGCGTCCGGGCAAGGCCGTCACGCTGGCGTTCACCGTGCCGGAGGATGGCGAAGCGACGCTGTACCTGCGTGACCCGCAGACGGAAGAAAAGCTGATGACGGTGGTGGAAAACCAGTCCGTCACGGCGGGACGCAACCAAATGCTCTGGAACGGTACGTGCAACGGCGTGTTCGCGCCGGAAGGGCTGTACCGTCTGGTGCTGGAAATGAACGGCGAAAGCTGCGACACGGCGGTGGTCATTGGGCCGATTGCGCCGTTTTTGACCTCCATCGTGGCGATGGAAAATGTGGCAGAAAATGAAGTCCTGCTCACCTTCTATGCCAGCGAGGATGGTATGCTGACCATTGGCGCATGGGCTGGCAGCTGGACACTGCTGGAAAACCGTGATGTGACGGCGGGCGAAAACGAATTGACCGTTTCCGCGACGGCATTCCAGCCGGATACGTATGCGCTGTCCCTGACGCTGACGGATGCAACGGGCTATTCCTCCAATGAGGAGCATGTGGCGGTGTCTCCGGCGAACTTCGGCATCCTGCCCACGGCAACGCCGAGCCCTACGCCCACACCCACACCGACCGCAACACCCACGGCGACACCGTCGCCCACGCCAACGGCCACGCCGACCGCGACGCCGACGCCTTCTCCGACGCCGACACCCTCGCCTACGCCCACGCCGAACATCACCTTCACGCCTTCCTACGGCAGTCCTTACGAATTCCCGGAGGATGCGCCTGCGTCCTACTGGAACACGGCCATGGACTATACCGATGAGGAGGCCGTCTGGGCCATGCTGACCGCGCCGATGACTGTCGTCAAGGGCGATGGTCGCACACAGGTGCGCATCCGCAAGGAGCCGGACAGCTCCAGCCCGGCCATTGGCATCCTGACGCGCTCCACACAGGGCATCCGCGTGATTGAAACGCTGGATAACGGCTGGTCATTGATTGAATGCTACTCCTCCTCCTTTGCGGATAACTCCGTCAAGGCATGGAATCTGCTGGTGCAGGGCTATGTGGAAACGGATACGTTGCAGGTCAGGGAGTTTGACACCAGCAAGTACTCCATCGGCCTTGTCGTGGACAAGCTGACGCAGCGACTGTATATTTATCAGGACGGAAAGCTGTTCTCCACCGTGATGGTGTCCACGGGTCTGGCGAACAAAGACCAGCCTTTTAACGAGACGCGCTCGGGTGAATATGTCATCGGCAGCTTTACCGGTGAATTCCCCAGTGGCAACCTCTATTGTGGCATGGGTCTGCGCTACAACGATGGTGACCTGCTGCACGAGGTGCCGCACACCAAGCTGGCGGACGGCACGAAGTCCTACACCTACAACGAACCCAAGCTCGGTTCGCGCGCCAGCCATGGCTGCATCCGCGTCCAGCGCCGCCGCAATACCGAGGGCGTCAATATGCAGTGGATTTGGAACAACCGCAAGAAGATTGGCCGTCTGGTCATCTGGGAAGACTGGCAGGGACGTCAGATTGCTATTCCCGATGATGATACGGTGCTGTATTACAACCCCAAGGGCGGCAATTACTATCACCGCGCGGATTCCTGCTACTCGGTGACGAAGTCGGGCGTGACGTTTGAAAGCTTCACCTACGCCCAGCTGGACGAAGAGCCGTACAGCAAGCTGGATTTCTGCCCCTTCTGCGCGCCGCAGCTGCGCAAGGCAGAAATTGAAGCAATCAATGCGCAGTATGTCTGGGGCGGCGACCATGATCCCATCCTGACGGCGGCACGCCAGCAGTATTTTGATTACATTGCGGGCTTGGAGCTGCCGAAGGACTGATGCGAATTCCCTGCGTCATCAAAGAAAATGAGGTGAAATCATGAATGCCGTGGATTATGTCATTCTTGGCATCATTGGCATTTCCGTGCTGTTCGGGCTGTACCGCGGCTTCATCAGCAGTGTGCTGAATGTCGGGTGCGGACTGATGTCCTTCCTGCTGTCCTTTGTGGTCAGCCCGAAGCTGGCGACGTATGTGCAGTCCAATGAGGAGCTGATTCGCACGCTCCTGCACTACACAGACGCATCCAGCCGCATTGGCGATTTGGAGACGGCCATCACGAACGTGGCGAATCTGGGCGCGCAGGGCATCAACTCCGTGCTGAGCAAGGTGCAATTGCCCGCACCGCTGGATACGCTGCTCCAGGTCAATCTGGAAAATCAGGTGTATGCCACCTCCGGCCTGTCGACTGTCTCCGATTACGTGAGCCAGACCATTTTGCAGGCCAGCATCAACATCATCTGCTTCATTGTCAGCTTTCTGGTGCTATACATCGTCCTGGCGATTGTCCTCAATCTCCTCAAGGCGGTGTTCCGCTTTCCGGTGCTCAAGCAGATGGATGGACTGGCGGGTGGTGTGTTCGGTGTGCTGCGCGGCTTGTTGATTTGCCTGGCGCTCTTCACGCTGCTGCCGCTGGTGCAGACGGTGCTGCCGCTGGATATGGTGACGGAGCTGATTGATCAAAGCACCCTTGCGCCGATTTTCTCCAATGGCAATCTCATCCTGGCCATCATGAATGGCGGATTGTAAAAAATTCCTGAAATCATGCAACAAAATCCGGTTTTCAAACGTCTGATATAGAGAGGGAAAATTTGTTGTCGCGCATGTATCTTGAGGTTTCCAGGCGCATGCGCAAGCGAAGGAAGTAAATGGAGGTGTCTGGCATGAAATACACACAGCGAGCCGGCGCGATGCTGCTGGCGGCAAGCATGCTGCTCACGACAGCAGCCATTGCAGAGGAAGTCCCGGAAACGCCACAAGTGTCACCGGTTGTCACCGCTCCGGCGGCTCCGGAGGTGACGGAAGCTCCGGAAACACCGGCGGCTCCGGAAACCACCGATGCACCCGCAGAAACGGAAGTACCCGTGGAAACGCCGACCGCCGTGCCGGACGCCACGGACATTCCCGAAACGACGGATGTGCCGGAAGTGCTGACGGAATCCGAAGCGACGGATGCACCCGAAGCGACGGATGCACCCGAAGTGACGGATGCACCCGAAGCGACGGAAGTTCCCGAAGCAACGGAAGCACCCGAAGCAACGGACGAACCCGAAGCAACGGACGTACCCGAAATCACGACCACACCCGAGCCTACGGAAGTGCCGTGGGATGAAAGCCAGTGCGAACATATCACGCTGGACTGTGCGCAAGCGCCCAAGTGCGACATCGAGGGATGCCAGCACATCGGCGTGGACGTGAACGGGCTGGAAATTCCGTTCTGCCAGGCGGGCCGTTGGCTGCTGGATCAGCAGGATGGGTTGAGCATTTCGCTCTACAGCAATGCGCAGAAGACAATTGACCTGAACCGTGCCGATGCGGCGTTCTATCGCAGTGGCGAATATGCGCTGATTGGCAATGAACGTCCGAGTGCGGCGGTACGTGTGATTCGCAACCGCGCGGCAGTGCTGACGCTGCGCAGTGCGGCAGTTGGCACGTTGACGGTGGAGGAAGGCGCAACGGTCTATCTGCATGTGCAGAGTGGCACGACGGCAACGATTCAGCGCCTGAACATTCAGTCCGGCGCGACGGTCATTTTCTCGCAGGGCGGCACGCTCCGTGTGGATAGTGTTCAGTCCAGCGGCACGGTATATGTGCAGGGCGCAAGCGTGAACGCCACCATGACGGAAGGTGCAGGGCGTGTACGCTGCACCTTTGCGGCGGATGGCGTGCAGAATGTGCTGGTGGAAGGCGAAAACGCCACCTGGCGCGTGACGCCGGATGAAAACGGCAAGGTGTACCTGTGGCTGCCGCGTGCCAGCGAGGGCATGTCCTGGACGCCTACGGTGTCGGATGGTACGATGACGCTGCGCCAGACGGCCGATGTGCCCAAGGGCAATGTCGGCACGGTGATTCAGGGACAGCGCAACACCCTGACGGCGGACACCACCTACATCCTCAAAGGCGACGTGCAGGAAGGCACGGTGCTGGAAATCATGGAAAGCGGCGTGACGCTGGTTTTGGAGGATGTGACCTACCACGGAACGCTGGTGGAGGCCGGCGAGGAATACCAGCTGGTGATTCGCGGCGAAACCATCCTGGACGGCGAGGAAGACATGCCCCTGTTGGGCAGTGACCCGACCATTGCGATTGATGGCTTGCTCAGCGTGTCGGGCGAGCTGCCCAGTGGCACAAAGATTACCTCAGGTGTGGCATTCCTGTCGCATCCGCTGAACGGCTGGACGGCATGGAAGGTCTTCACGCCCCTGTCGCGTCAGACAGTGACGCTGGACGGCGAGGCGTTGCCGCTGCTGATGACGCTGGAGGGCGATTTGCTCCTGCCGCCGCTCAAGCAGGATTGTATCTATTCCATCAATGCCACGGCCGATGCGATTACCGTGGAGACGGTGCAGCAGCAGGTGCTGACCTTTGCCCTGTCCAGCAATGCGCCCACGGCAGAGGCCGGTGACGCGGAGCGCTTCATCGTCCACGGTGGAGAAGGCTATGTCAACGGCTATATCCATGCCGCCGGTGCATCCTCTACGGTGACGATGAGTGGTGTGAAGCTGCAAAGCGGCGAAAGCGTCCTGCGCGTGGAAAACGGTGCGATGAACGTCACGCTGTCTGGCGATAATGCGCTGATTTCCGACAGCACCGCACCGATTGCGCTGCAAAACGCGACGCTGACACTGACGGTGGACACAGGGCGTTTGGTGCTGCGCGGTCAGAAGAGCTTGTCCGGCATCACCCTGCGCGGCAACATCATGACCGATGACGATGTGGCGAAGGGCTGCACAACCATCACCGTTCGCGACGAACAGGGGAATCCTGTGCCGAACAAGACGCTGACTGTGCTGCTGAATGGCGAAACGCATCAGTACACCACGCACTTTGACGGCACACTGCGCCTCTGGGGCTTTGACAACCTCTCCGGCACGGAGGTGGCCATCACGGATGGCGAAACGGTCTACACGGCGGTCATCACCGGCGCGTCTGGTGATGCGGTAACGGGTTTGGAAATCACGGATATTCAGACGAAGGACATGCCCGATGGCACGATGATCATCACCATCCAGACAAACGGTGCCAAGACGGTTGGCGTCCAGCTCTACGCCGGAGAAGCACCGGCCTCCATGCCGGATACCTTCGCCGCAGATGCACAGCATTATCTGGCGCAGGATGGCAAGGTGACGGTTTCGGGCCTGAGCAAGGGCGATGTGGTCATCTTCCGTGCGTATGCCTCGGCGGCGGAAAATGTCGAGCTGACAGCGGAAAATGCGGATGGCTTCTCCTTTAGCGAGGAGTGCTTCCACGTACACCGTGTGAAGTGGACGCCCGGCAACACCGCCAACACAACCTACAACGCGCAGACGTATCGTCCGCGCATGACCCTGCCGGAGACGGCGAAAATCACCTATTCGGGCAACCGACTGGTCGGCGGTCTGCCGTTCTATGTCGGCAGCTATGTGATGCATGTTGTGATTCCGGAGGGCGATCCGCTGTATCTGGCGGATACGGTCGATGTGGCATTCAACATCCAGAAGATTTCGCTGGTGATTTGCCCCGATGCCAATCAGCAGAAGAATGAGGGCGAGGCTGATCCGGTCAGCTTCACCTACACAAGCACGGGTCTGCTGGCCGGTGACGTGATTACGGGCGTGCTGATGCGCGAAATGGGCGAGGAGGCTGGCAACTATCCCTTTGTGATTACGGGACTGAGCGCACCGGACTACTACACCATTCGTCTGATGGACGATGCGCCGGAATTCACCATCATGCCGACCGACACCGGTTGGGGCTGGTGGGGTGGCGGCGACCGACTGACGCCGGTGCAGCAGACGATTGAGCGCAGCGACGGCCGCAAGCTATTTGTGACCATCAACACGCAGGAACAGCTGATTCTTTCCCATAGCGAGCTTGGCAGCGTTGTGCGCAACACCGAGGATGAACAGGTGCGTCCCTTCACGCCGTCGCTCTCCTGGAACAAGGAGACGGACGAGGTGCTGCTGCGCATCAGTGCCGAAGCGGAGCTGAACAAGGATGCGGGCTACGTGACCGACTCCTACGGCAATCCGGTCTGGGGCTCGCGCACACTGCGCATGGGCTACATGAGCCTGCGCTACATGAACAATGTGGGCGTGGACGCCATTTGCTTCTCCAACAAGAACGCGGCGGTCATGCTACGCATTGAGGACTTCCTGTCTGCGGAGATGGAAAAGGCCATCAAGCAGGCTGGCGGCAACCTGACCAGCACGTCCTTCCGCATCACCATTGAGCCGGTGGACATGCCGGACGGTGCGGTGGACGGCGCATGGAACATCCGCGCGGAAATGTACATCGACCGTCAGTACTTTGACATTACGCCCTATCTGCCGGGTGCGCAGGTGCTGGTGAGCGTGGAACCGGTCGCGGAGCTGCTCAAGACGCTGGATCGCTACGACGAAAAGACCTTCTCGCAGCAATTTGCCCTGCGCACGGATGGCGTACAGCAGGAGAGTGTCTTCGTCGCGCCCTATCAGGACGAGGAGCTGACGCTGGTGTCCTTCCCGAGCATGATGTTCTCCAGCCGGTATCTGACGATGCCGCTGGAGAAGAACGGCACGTTTGATATCATGATGGTGCCGCTGCCCGAAACGGAAGAAACGACGGGCGAAAACGAATAATTCCATAAGAGAAAAGCGCCTGCCGCAGGAATGAATGCGGTAGGCGCTTTTTGCGTGGAAAAGCGGCGTGGCCCTCTCAGTCACCTGCGGTGACAGCTCCCCCAGCGGGGGAGCCAAGG
>CAYXHF010000037.1:0-24870 GCA_964464815.1 uncultured Faecalibacterium sp. | reverse complement strand
TTTCGTATAAAAATGTGATGAGAATCACATAATTCTGTATAATTGTGTGATTTGACATTGTATTTTTTCAAATACAGGCGTATAATATCTTTGTACAGCCCACACAGCAAAACGCAGATTGGCTGACGAAGGAGTGATTCCGTGGAACGATTGATACTGAACAAACTCTTGCGTTGGAAAAATTCGCCCTATCGCAAGCCCTTGATTTTGAAAGGCGTCCGTCAGGTCGGCAAGACGTGGATTCTCAAAGAATTCGGCAAGCGCTACTATGAAAACACCGCTTACTTCAATTTTGATGAGCATGAGGAATACAAGCAATTTTTTGAAACCACCAAGGATGTGGAGCGCATCCTGCAAAATCTGATGCTGGCCAGCGGCCAGAAGATTTTTCCCGAAAAGACATTCATTATTTTTGATGAAGTGCAGGATTGCCCCAATGTCATCAATTCCATGAAGTATTTCTGCGAAAACGCACCGCAATATCACATCGCCTGCGCCGGTTCGCTGCTGGGCATTGCACTGGCGAAGCCCGCATCCTTTCCGGTGGGCAAGGTCAATTTTATGCAGATTGATCCCATGACCTTTGAGGAATTCCTGCTCGCTAATGGCGATAAGAATTTGCTGACTTTTCTGGAAACATGGGATACGCTGACACCTATTCCCGATGCCTTTTTCAATCCTCTGTATGAGAAGTTAAAAATGTACTATGTCACAGGTGGCATGCCAGAATCCGTCCTGATGTGGACACAGGCGCGTGATGTCACCGCCATGCAGGATGCACTATCTGAAATCATCAGCGCATACGAACGTGATTTCGCCAAGCATCCCAACGTCAATGAGTTCCCGAAGATTTCCATGGTCTGGCATTCCATTCCTTCTCAGCTGGCGCGTGAAAACAAAAAATTTCTCTACAAGGTCGTCAAGGAAGGAGCGCGCGCACGTGAATACGAGGACGCCCTGCAATGGCTGGTGGATGCACGGCTGGTACATAAAATCTATCGCAGCACCGCACCCGGCTTGCCAATTGCCGCATATGATGACCTGTCAGCCTTCAAAATCTATCTGGTGGACGTCGGTTTGCTCCGCCGCCTGGCACAGCTTGCACCAACCGCCTTTAGTGAGGGCAACCGCCTCTTCACAGAGTTCAAAGGCGCACTGACAGAAAATTTCGTGTTGCAGACATTGGTGACGCAATTTGAAGTCCTGCCGCGTTACTGGAGTCAAGCCAATCCGCCATACGAGGTCGATTTCCTGATTCAGCGTGAGAACGACATTTTCCCCGTGGAGGTAAAATCAGAGACAAACACAACCAGCAAGAGCCTGAAACGCTTCAAGGAGTTGTTTCCCAATCAGATCAAGCTTCGAATTCGCTTCTCCCTGGACAATTTGAAGCTGGATGACGATGTTCTGAACGTTCCTCTGTTCATGGCCGGTCAGGCAGATCGTTTGATTGGGCTGGCGCTTCAGCAGCGTGCCTGACATTGCATGATTGTTTTCCCCCAAAACCACCTCGCCCTCTTTCCCGCAGCTTTTCCGCAGGAAAGAGGGCGAAATTTTTATACGATTAATTACAGCTTCCAATTCCGGATGCGTTCCACGGCCTGCTGGGTCTTTTCCAGCGTGTTGAAGGCCGTCAGGCGGAAGTAGCCTTCGCCGCTGGGGCCAAAGCCGGAGCCGGGCGTGCCGACGATATGGCATTCGTTCAGCAGACGGTCGAAGAACTCCCAGCTCGTCATGCCACCGGGTACCTTCAGCCAGATGTAGGGCGCATCCACGCCACCAAAGACCGTGATGCCCGCTTCGGTCAGTCCCTGACGGATGATGGCCGCGTTGTGCATGTAATAGTCGATGGTTTCGCGAATCTGACGCTTGCCTTCGGGCGTGTAGATGGCCGCCGCGCCACGCTGCACCGGGTAGCTGACGCCGTTGAACTTGGTGGACATGCGGCGCTTCCACAGGGCGTTGATTTCCACCTTGTTGCCCTGGCTGTCCAGACCCTTGAGCGCATGCGGAACGACCGTGTAGCCACAGCGCGTGCCGGTGAAGCCAGCCGTCTTGGAGAAGGAATTGCACTCAATCGCGCATTCCTTCGCGCCTTCGATTTCGTAAATGGACAGCGGCACGTTCGGCGTGGAGACAAACGCGCGGTAGGCCGCATCGTAGATGATGATGGCGCCGTTTTCGCGGGCATAATCAACCCAGACCTTCAGCTGGTCACGCGTCAGCACCGTACCCGTGGGATTGTTGGGATAGCATAGGTAGATGACATCCACCGGCTTTTCCGGCAGCGCAGGCGCAAAGCCGTTTTCCGCATTGCAGGGCAGATAGACCAGACGATCCCAGTGCTCATCCGCATACGTGCCGGCACGGCCTGCCATTGCGTTGGAGTCCACATAGACCGGGTAAACCGGGTCGGTCACAGCAATAACTGCATCGGCGCTGAACAGCTCCTGAATGTTGCCCACGTCGCACTTGGCGCCGTCGGAAATGAACACCTCGTCGTATTCCAGCGACACACCACGGCTGGCATAGTCATTTTCGCGAATGGCATTGACCAGGAAGTCATAGCCGTAATCCGGGCCGTAGCCGCGGAAGGTTTCCTGCACGCCCATTTCGCTGACTGCCTGATGCATGGCATCAATGACAGCGGGCGCCAGCGGACGCGTCACGTCGCCAATGCCCAGACGGATGATGTCTGCATCAGGATGCTCGGCAGTGTAGTTCTTCACACGGCGCGCAATCTCGGCAAAGAGATACGAGCCGGGCAGACGGGTGAAATAATCGTTAATATGAAACATATGCTTTTCCTCGCCTTCGTAGAATAATAAGGATTAGTCATCCAGCCATTCGCCGTCAAAGACGAATGCGGCAGGGCCTTCCTGATAGACATGGCCATCATCGGGCGACCATTCCAGCATCAGCTTGCCACCCAGCAGCTCCATCTCGACGCTGCGGTCGGCGCGGCCGGTCAGGACAGCGGCCACAATGGAGGCACAGGCGCCCGTACCACAGGCCAGCGTTTCCCCTGCACCGCGCTCCCAGACGCGCATGCGCAGATGCGTGCGATCGACCACCTGCACAAATTCCACATTCGTGCGGCGCGGGAACAGCGGATGATTCTCCAGCATCGAGCCGACCGTTTCCACATCGACGCTATCGGGGTTGCGCACAAACACCACGCAATGCGGATTTCCCGTGGAGACACAGTGGATTTCGTACAGGCTGCTGCCCACACTCAGTCGATAGCCCATCACAACCTCACCGGGCAGGTCAACCGGGATTTTCGCCGGGAACAGCTCCGGCATGCCCATATCCACGCGCACGGTCTGCACCTTGCCATCCTTCACCTTCAGGTCGAGGATTTTCAGGCCGCCACCCGTCATCAGGCTGATGCGCGTCTTGTCCGTCAGGCCACGGTCGTAGACGTACTTGCCGATGCAGCGAACGCCGTTACCGCACATCTCGCTCTCCGAGCCGTCGGCGTTGTACATCTTCATCTCAAAGTCCGCCACATCCGACGGGCAGATCAGAATCAGACCATCGCTGCCCACGCCATAATGGCGATCGCTGATTTTCCGGGCAAGTTCCGAGGGATTCTCCACATGCTCCTCAAAGCAGTTGACATATACATAATCATTGCCGATGCCTTGCATTTTGGTAAACCGCATTGCCCAAGCCTCCTTGATTTTTTCCTTCATTCTTTATTATACCGTTTTTTCTCCTTTTCGTAAAGGGAGATACAGAAAAAATGCGTTTTTCTCCTTCCCGGTCACTTTTCGTCCATCGCGCACAATGGATAAAACGTGCGGAAAAGCCCAACTTTTTTTCATTTTCCCTATTGACAACGTTTCCAGTGTGTGTTATCATACAGGTGTCCGGAAACGTTACCGACACCGTTTCCGGAACAGGAAGCACTGATGAAACAGGAAGGGAGCGTTGCGGATGAAAATCTATACAATCCGCGATATAGCGCGCCTTTCCGGTGTCAGCGTGACGACTGTTTCCCGCGTGCTGAATCACCGCCCCGATGTCAATCCCAAGACACGGGAAAAGGTCGAGCAGGTCATGCAGGAATGCCACTTTGTCGGCAATGCAAACGCCCGTGGGCTCAAGCAGCCCGATACGGAGACGATTGCCCTCATCCTGCGCGGCCGGGAAAACCCATTCCTGAGCGCACTGGCCGAGGCGATGCTGCAATACACGCATGGCTTGACGCCTTCCTTCCTGACGGAGTTCATTGACGAGAAGGCAGACGAGTTCCAGACCGCCGTGCAGCTGTGGCACGAAAAGCGTGTCAGCGCCTTCATCTTCGTTGGCAGCCGCATTGACGAGCGTGCCCACGTACTGGAAGGGCTGGACGCTCCGATGGTCTTCACCACCGTCAACGCCCAGAAGACGGCACTTCCGCATGCCGCCAGCGTCTTCATTGACGACCGCAAGATGGGTCATGACGCCATGAAGCTGCTGCTGGATGCCGGGCATCGCAAAATCGCCATTTTCGGCGGCGCACGCGTGGGTGATGACTCCCTTGCCCTGCGCTATGCCGGCGCCATGGATGCCATGCAGGAGGCTGGCGTTCCCTTTGATGACAAGCGGTTTGTTGAAACGCGCTTTTCCTTGAAGGGCGCCTACGACACCACGCGTGGCTTCTTCGCCACACAGGGCGATACGACCGCTATCTTCTGCATGTCCGACACCGTCGCTATGGGTACGATTCGCGCCCTGACGGATATTGGCCGCCGCGTGCCGGAGGATGTGAGCGTCATCGGCTTTGACGGCGTGGAGATGGGCAAGTTCTTCCAACCCCGACTGACCACCATTGAGCAGCCGGTGGATGAAATCGCCCGCGAAAGCATTCATATTTTGATGGACATGCTGGAAAAAGGAAAAGCGCCGCGTCACATTGTCGTTCCGGCAAAGATGCAGATTCGCGAATCCGCGAAATAATCAGTATAATTCCGGCAAAATCAGTCCACCCTGTTCATGGTATTCCCGGCCGAGCAGGCCGTGATACATAATTGTCATCCGCACGCAGGTGATGCGTGTGAGATAGATTTAAGGAGGTACTTTCCCCATGAAAAAGCTGCTTGCTTTGGTCCTGGCTGCGATGATGGTTTTCACCATGTGCAGCTGCGCTGTGGCTGATGAAACGATTGCCCTGCGCGTTTGGGTTGGCGACAACAACGACCTGCCCTGGATTGAGAGCGTCATTGCGAACTTCAAGGCCGCAAATCCCGATAAGAACTACGACATCACCGTGAGCATTCAGACCGAAGGCGACTGCTCCAAGGCCGTTCTGAACGACGTGGAAGCTGCTGCTGACGTCTTCACCTTCGCTGATGACCAGTTCAACAGCCTCTACAACGCTGGCGCCCTGATGGAAGTCGTGGAAAACACCGACGCTATCATCGCTGCCAACGGTGGCGCGGAAGCTGGCGCTGTGGTCGCTTCCACCGGCACGGATGGCAATCTGTATGCTTATCCTGCCACTGCTGACAACGGCTACTTCATGTTCTACAACAAGGAATACTTCACCGCTGAAGATGTTCTGACGCTGGACAGCATGATGGCCAAGGCTGCTGAAGCTGGCAAGTATGTTGGCTTCCCGATGAGCGATGCCTGGTATCTGTACTCCTTCTTCAAGGGCGCTGGTCTGGACATGCATGTGACCGATGACGGCGTGACCAACGTTTGCAACTGGAACGCGACCGACACGACCATCACCGGCGTGCAGGTTGTGGAAGCCCTGCTGGCCATCACCTCCAACCCCGGCTTCCGTGAGGCCAACTCCGATCCCTTCGTTGCTGGCATCAAGGACGGCTCCATCATCGCTGGCGTCTCCGGCACCTGGAATGCGAATGCTGCTCAGGAAGCCTGGGGCGAGAACTACGCCGCGACCAAGCTGCCGACCTTCACCGTCAATGGTGAGCAGGTGCAGATGGCTTCCTTCGCCGGCTTCAAGCTGGTGGGCGTGAACCCCTACTCCGCCAATGTGTATGAAGCGATGATGTTCGCCGAGTACATGACCAATGAAGAGAGCCAGATTTCCCGCTTTGAAATGCGTGGTCAGGGCCCGTCCAACCTGAACGCTGCTGCTTCTGAAAAGGTGCAGGCTGCTCCGGCGATTGCTGCGCTGGCTGCTCAGTCCGCTTACTCCACCGTGCAGCGCGTTGGCGGCAAGTACTGGGATCCCGCCGCTGCGCTGGGCAAGATTCTGGTCAACGGCAACCCCGACGGTATCGACCTGCAGACGCTGCTTGACAACGCTGTGGCTGGCATCACCGCCGCTGCCGACCTGTAATCCTTGGTTTCTCGGCCGCTCCGCTTCTCTCCTGTTGAGCGGAGCGGCCTTCCTTATACTAATTTCCATCTAAACCATGTCATTCGCACAGTGTCTTCTTTCTGCATCGGCCATCGGTGCAAGCGCCGACAGCGCTAGTCAGGCAAAAGCCTGACCTCAATCCGGCTTTGCTTCGTTCCGTTCGCGCGTACCTCCAGTACGCCTCGCTGCACCCAGCTTTGCCAAAGAGAAAAATCCACTATGCTCGGTGCCATGTTTCAGACGCAAATTAGTATTGTTCTCCTGGATTCCAAATTCATGCCAAAGGAGCGCGGATGCCATGAGTCAATCCATTGCCACCAAGAAGCCGGCCATCGTCCGGTTCTTTGCGGCCATCGCAGCTTTCTTTACCAGTACCGTGAATGCCTTCGTAGAGGGCGACATCTTCGTGAAGCTGTCTGCGCTTCTTTGCGGTACAAGCTGCTTTGCCCGTAAGCAGTATATCAAGGGCTTCCTCATTTGTCTGGTGCAGGCCGTACTCATCCTGCTTTTCCCCTACTTCTTCATTCCCTACATGCGTGATTTAGGCACGCTGGGCACGGTGGAGCAGACCCGCGCCTATAACAAAGAAACCAAGAAGATGGAGTTCAACGATTACGACAACTCCCTCCTGATTCTGCTCTTTGGCGTGCTGGGCGTGGTTGTGCTCATCACCGCCATCGTTTTGTGGATGCGCAACATCCGCAACGCCCGCGAGGTTGAGGTGCTGGCCAAGAGTGGCAAGCACGTCAATTCCTTCCGCGAGGATTTAGCCGATGCGCTGGACAAGAAGTTCCATCGCACGCTCCTCACCCTGCCGGTGCTGGGCGTGGTTGTCTTCACCATCATTCCGCTGATTGTGATGATTCTCATCGGCTTTACCAATTACGATCGAAATCACCTGCCGCCGGCCAAGCTGTTCACCTGGATTGGCTTTAACAACTTCTCCCGTCTGGCCAGTCTGACCTCGGACAGCACGTTCGGCTATGCGTTTTTCCGGGTGCTGGCGTGGACGCTCATCTGGGCTGTCCTGGCCACCTTCACCTGCTATATCGGCGGTATTTTGATGGCCATGCTCATCAACAACCGCAACACCAAGGGCAAGAAGTTCTGGCGCACGTGCTTCATGGTTGCCATGGCCGTGCCGCAGTTCGTGTCCCTGCTGCTGGTTCGTAACTTCTTTGCCGACATGGGCATTGTCAATACCCTGTGCAAGTCAATCGGTTTGACCGACTGGCTGTACAAAATCGGCGCCATTCCCACGGCCAACTTCATTCCCTTCCTGACGCATCCCTCCTGGGCGCGTCCGATGATTATCCTGATTAACATCTGGGTCGGTATTCCCTATCAGATGCTCATCGCCACCGGTATTCTGATGAACATTCCCACGGATTTGCTGGAGGCGGCCAAGATTGACGGCGCCAACGCCTGGCAGTCCTTCAAGTCCATCACCATGCCGTATATCCTGTTCATCACCGGTCCGTCCCTGGTCAACTCGCTGGTGTCCAACATCAACAACTTCAACGTCATCTGGCTGCTCAGCCGCGATGTCTACACCACCTCCGACCAGCTGATGGCCAACGCCAACGCGACGGAAGTGGACCTGCTGGTGACCTGGCTGTACCGCCTGACGCGCGACCAAAGCAACTACAAGATGGCCTCGGTCATCGGTGTGCTGGTCTTCGTCGTCTGTTCCATCCTGACGTTGGTGGCCTTCAGCCGCATGATTAAGGGCGATAAGGAGGAGAGCTTCCAGTGACAACGACAAAATATGATCACCTGCCCGAGCAGGAAAAGCACGCAGCGCTCCTGCGTGAGGAAGCCGCCCTGCGCGCCGAGGCGCTGCGCTATCACGACAAGCATCACATGACGCCCAAGAAGCTGTTCGGCCTGACCGTGCGCCACGTGGTGCTGGCCCTGCTGGCCGCATTCTGGCTGATTCCGATTCTGTGGCTGCTTGTGACGTCCTTTGGCGTGGACAAGGGCCCGAACATTTCCACCTTCTTCCCCAAGGCATACACGCTTGACCACTACAAGGCGCTTTTGTCGCCTGACTCCGTCAACCAGTTCCCGCAGTGGATGCTCAACACCTTCATCGTGGCGTGCTTCACCTGCGTGATTTCGACCCTGTTCGTGCTGATGGTTGCCTACGCCATGTCCTGCATGCGCTTCAAGGCCCGTAAGCCGCTGATGAACATCGCCATCATCCTGAACCTGTTCCCGGGCTTCCTGAGCATGATTGCGGTCTACTTCATCATGAAGGAGCTTGGTTTGACAGGCACACTGACCGGCCTTGTCATCGTCTACAGCGCAGGCTCCGGCATGGGCTATCTGATTGCCAAGGGCTTCTTTGACACCATCAGCAAGTCCCTGCGCGAATCGGCCTATCTGGAGGGCGCGAATGAATTCACCGTCTTCTGGAAGATCATCCTTCCCCTGTCCAAGCCGATTATCGTCTACACGGTCATCAACTCCTTCCTCGCTCCGTGGATGGACTTCGTCTTTGCTGACCTGATGATGACCTCTGCCACCTCCGCTGAAAAGACGGTGGCGCTGGGTCTGTTCACCATGGTGGACAAGGTCAACCGCAACAATTACTTTGCGCAGTTCTGTGCGGGCGGCGTGATTGTCTCCATCCCGATTTCCGTGCTGTTCGTCATCATGCAGAAGTGCTACGTGGAAGGCATCACCGGCGGCTCTGTCAAGGGGTAATGTCTTCCCTACCCATGAAGGAGGTTTCCCATGCGCAAGCTACTTGCGTTTTTGCTGACACTCCTGATGTGCCTGAGCGCTCTCCCAGCCGCCCTTGGCGAGGAGAGCGCCACGCCGCTGCTAGGCGTGACGTATGAAATTTTCGTCGGATCGTTTCAGGATTCCAACGGCGACGGCCATGGCGATTTGCAGGGCATCATCGACCGGCTGGATTACATCGAGTCGCTGGGCGTAAAGCAGATTTGGCTCATGCCTATTCATCCATCGCCCTCTTACCACAAGTATGACGTGACCGACTACTACGCCATTGATGCGACCTACGGCACGCTGGACGATTTCGACCGTCTGGTGGCTGCCTGCAAGGAGCGCGGCATTTCCATCATTCTGGATCTTGTCCTGAATCACTCCTCCAGCGCCCATCCGGCCTTCCTGGCCGCCTGTGACGACAAGTTCTTCTCCCGCACGGGCGATACCACGGACTGGTACGTCTTCTACGAGGAGGAAGGCAACGCGCGCCACAAAATCAGCGGTTGCTCCTGGTGGTATGAAGGGCAGTTCGGCAGTCACATGCCGGACTACAATCTGGACAGCGAATCCCTGCGCGAGGAGTTTGCGCGCATCATCACCTTCTGGCAGTCGCATGGCGTTGCAGGCTTCCGTCTGGATGCTGTGACCAGCTACTACACCGGTGCAACGGCCTCCACGGCGTCCTTCCTGCGTTTCCTGAGCGATACGGCCAAGGCCAATGACCCGAACTGCTATCTGGTCGGCGAAGCGTGGACGGATGAAAGCACCATGCTCTCCCTCTACGAAAGCCAGGTGGACAGCCTGTTCAACTTCCCTGCATCAGACAGCACCGGACGCTTTGTCAAGGCGGCGCTGAATGCCAAGGGTGCGGCACTTGCCAGCGCACAGGCGGAGTGGAATGAAAAGCTCCGCGCCGTCTCCCCTACCTCTGTGGATGCGCCGTTTTTGAGCAATCACGACATGGCACGCGCCCGTGGCATGCTGCGCTCCAAGGTCGCTAATGAGAAGGCCGGCGCGCTCTCCTACCTGCTGATGCCGGGTGTCCCGACCGTTTATTACGGCGAGGAGCTGGGCATGTCCGGCTCAGGCCGCGACGAAAACAAGCGCCTGCCGATGGTCTGGTCTGGTGACACGGCCACCTGGTGCACCGCGCCCGCAGACGCCGATCAGGAGCAGCGCCTGAAGGAAGGCGTCGCGGAGCAGGAGAGTGACCCGGACAGCCTGCTGAACTGCTACCGTCAGCTGATTGCCCTGCGTAACAAGGCACCGGAGCTGACCCGTGGCACGATGACGGCGCTGGACGGCGGCAACGACGCCATTTGCTTCTACACCGTCACCGACGGCGATAGCACCGTGGCTGTTGCCATCAACCTGAGCCAGAAGGACACGCTGCTTGTTTCCCTGTCGGACTTTTCAGATTTTGACCTGCTTGGCACGTATGGCGATGCCAGCATTCAGGATGCCGCGGCGCAGCTGCCGCCCCTGTCCTGTGTGCTGCTGCGCCTGAAATAAGCGGCCATGCATACATTGCGGGATATTTTGCTATACTTTCTTCATCCGCTAAGAAGGATTTTGCCTTCCTGCATCGAATCCTTTTGATGCGCGGGATACCGGCAAAGCAAACGCAAGTATCCCGCATTTCTTTCAAACGTTTTCGGAAACGTTTCCGATTTCTCCATTTTCCCTCGAAAGGATGGATTTCACCATGCGCAAAAGCGGTATTTTGATGCACATTTCCTCCTTGCCGGGCCCTGGCGGAATTGGCAGTCTGGGACAGGAAGCCTATGACTTTGCCGATTTCCTCCACGCCAGCGGCATGAAGCTGTGGCAGGTGCTGCCCATGGGGCCGACCGGCTATGGCGAGTCTCCCTACCAGTCCGCGAGTGTGTTTGCGGGCAATCCCATGCTGATTTCCACCCAGAAGCTGGTGGCAGACGGTCTGCTGACCTGCGCGCCGGAGGATGTGTACGTCCCCCAACAGCAGGAGCAGGTGGACTTTGAGCAGGTGCGAAAGAACAAGGAAAAGCTGCTGCACATGGCCTTTGAGCAGAGCGAAAAGAGCCTCCTGCCGCAGATTCGTGCCTTCCTGCGTGAGGAAAAATGGGTCAATGACTTTGCGCTGTTCACCGCCATCAAGCAGCATTTCGGCGGCGTGATGTGGCGGCAGTGGCCGGAGAAGGACCTGCGCATGCGCAAGGAAAGTGCGCTGAACAACTACCGCATTGCACTGGATGAGCAGGTGCGCTACCACGTGTTCTGCCAGTACATCTTCTTCCAGCAGTGGCACGCCTTCAAGGCATACTGCAACAAGCTGGACATTGCGCTGTTTGGTGATATGCCCATCTACGTGGCCGAGGACAGTGCCGACACCTGGACGCACCCGGAGGTGTTCCAGCTGGATCGCAACCGCCTGCCCAAGCGCGTGGCCGGTGTGCCGCCGGACTGCTTCTCCGAGGATGGTCAGCTTTGGGGCAATCCCCTGTACCGCTGGCACTATCTGTTCTTCCACCGCTATGACTGGTGGGTGGAGCGCATGCGTGCCATGGGCAAGCTCTACGACATTGTGCGCGTGGATCACTTCATCGGCTTTGCAAATTACTACTCCATCCCGCAGGGCGCAACGACGGCCAAGAACGGCAAGTGGATTGTCGGCCCGGGCAAGAAGCTGTTCCAGACGCTGAAAAAGGAGCTGCCGGATTTGCAGGTCATCGCCGAGGATTTGGGTGTGCAGAACGACCGCGTGCGCAATCTGCTGCAATACGTCGGCTATCCGGGCATGAAGGTGGCGACCTTCGGCTTTGGCGGCGATGCAGACGGCAATCAGCACTATCCGGGCAACTGGTCGGAAAATTACGTTGCCTACACCGGCACGCATGACAACGACACCACCGCCGGCTGGATTGCCACCGCCGATGCGCCGACGCTCAAGGCCGCCAAGGACTATCTGCACTTTGAGGGTGTGGAGGATGGCGTGGAAGCCTTCATCCGCTGTGTGCTTTCCTCCCCGTGCTGCATGGCGGTCATTCCCATGCAGGACGTGCTGCACCTGCCGGGCTCGGCCCGCATGAACCTGCCGGGCTCTATCGGCGGCAACTGGGGCTGGCGCATGGCACCCGGTGCGGCCACGGACGAGGTTGCACGCCATCTGCGCGAAATGAATGAAGAATATCACCGCATCTGACAGATATAAGGAGAGATGATTTCATGATGAATGCTCAGGAATTGCTGCAAAAGACAGAGGAACTGCTGCTCCTTCAGGAGCATGTGACGCTGGAAAGCGCCTCCGCCACGCAGCTGCATAACGCGCTTTCCACCGCCGCCATGGCTGCCCTGACCCCTACGTGGGTCGCCTGTGAGCAGGCCCGCGCCACCAAGCGTCAGGCGTACTACCTCTCCGCAGAATACCTGATGGGCCGCATGGTGTACAACAACCTGTACTGCCTGGGGCTGCTGGAGGAAACGAAGGCGCTGCTGGAAAAGAAGGGCGTTGATATCGCCGTGTTGGAAGACATCGAGGACGATGCCTTCGGCAATGGCGGTCTGGGCCGTCTGGCCGCGTGCTTCCTGGACTCCGCTGTGACGACGAATGTGCCGCTGACCGGCTATGGCCTGCGCTACAAGTACGGCCTGTTCAAGCAGCGCTTTGTGAATGGCTATCAGTGCGAGGAGCCGGACGATTGGAGCCGCTTTGGCGATCCGTGGAGCATCCGCCGTCTGGATCAGGCCGTTGTTGTGCCGATGAAGACGGGCGATGTGCTGGCCGTCCCCTACGACATGCCGGTGATTGGCTACGGCGCGAAGAACATTGGCACGCTGCGCCTGTGGCAAACCGAATCCCTGCACGAAATCGACTTCCGCAGCTTCAACGACCAGCAGTATTCTAAGGCCAGTGCCGACAAGAACAAGGCCGAGGACATCACCAAGTTCCTCTACCCCAACGATGACCGCCGCGAAGGCAAGCAGATGCGCATCAAGCAGCAGTATGTGCTGGTCAGCGCGTCCCTGCAGGACATGGTGCGCACCTACAAGGAGCGCCACGGTGACGATTGGGCCTACTTTGCCGATGAGCATGCCGTGCAGCTCAACGACACGCACCCGGTCATGGCCATCCCTGAGCTGATTCGCCTGCTGATGCAGGATGACTTCACCTTCGAGGCCGCCTTTGAAATCGCGCGTCACGTCTTTGCCTACACCAACCACACCGTCATGCAGGAAGCGCTGGAAAAGTGGGATTTGGCCCTGCTAGCCAGCGTCTGCCCGGAGATTGTGGCCATCATTCGCCAGATTGACCGCAAGTTCCGTGCCGACATGGCGCAGATGCATCAGGAGGTCAAGTCGACCCGCTGCATCATCTGGAACAATCAGGTTCACATGGCACAGCTGGCCGTCTATGCCACCTACGCCACCAACGGCGTGGCCGCCATTCACTCCCAGATTTTGAAGGATGACGTGTTCGCCGACTGGTATCAGATTTATCCCGACCGTTTCCAGAACAAGACCAACGGCATCACGCAGCGCCGCTGGCTGGGTCTGTGCAATCCGGAATTGACGGCACTGCTGGCACGCCACATCGGCGACGGCTTCCTGACGAATCTGGATGAGCTGAAGCAGCTGGAAGGCCAGATTGACGACACGCTCTGCCGCGACTTCATCGCCGTGAAGAAGGAAAAGAAGCGCCAGCTGGCCGATGAAATCCTCAAGAAGGAAGGCGTGACCCTTGATCCGAACATGATTTTCGACATTCAGGTCAAGCGTCTGCACGAATACAAGCGCCAGTTCATGAACGCGCTGTCCATTCTGGCTATTTACTATCGTTTGAAGGATGGCACGCTGACGGACTTCACGCCCACGGCCTTCATCTTCGGCGCAAAGGCTGCCCCTGGCTATGCCCGCGCCAAGGCGGTCATTCACCTGATTAACATGATTGCCGACATGGTCAACAACGACCCGGATACCGCTTCCCTGCTCAAGGTCGTGTTTGTCCAGAACTACAACTGCTCCTGGGCCGAGAAGCTGATTCCTGCCGCCGATATTTCGGAGCAGATTTCCCCTGCTGGCACGGAGGCCTCCGGTACCGGCAACATGAAGCTGATGCTCAACGGCGCGGTGACGCTGGGTACCTTCGACGGTGCAAACATCGAGATTACCGAGCAGGCCGGTCGCGAAAACGAGTATATCTTCGGCGCGACGGTGGAAGAAATCAACGCCCTGAAGCAGAACGGCTACAGCCCGCGCGACATCTACAAGAGCGACAAGGAAATCGCCCGTGTGCTGGATGCGCTGCTGGACGGCACCTTCCCGGATCACGATGGTGCCATCAAGGAGCTGGTTTCCTCCCTGCTCATTGGAGCAAGCTGGCACAAGCCCGACCACTACTTCATCCTGCACGACTTCCATAGCTACATGGACGCCAAGCTGGCCGCCAACCGCGACTATCGCGACGAAATGGCCTTTGCCAAGAAGTGCCTGATGAACATCGCCAACGCTGGCAAGTTCTCCTCCGACCGCACGATTCGTCAGTACGCTGAGGAAATCTGGCACGTGTAATTCAAATAAAAGCCGCATGGCAGATGGTTTTCTTCCTTCTCGGGAGATTCCATCAGCCATGCGGCTTTTTTCGTTGGCATGGTTTCGATGAAAATCAGTTTCAATCAAATGATTTTCGTCGTCCACTTCGTGCAGTCCCAGACGTCCTGCACCACGTCGCGGTAGAATTCCGGCTCGTGGCAAATCAGCAGAATCGACCCCTTGTATTCCTGCAAGGCGCGCTTCAATTCGTCCTTGGCATCCACGTCCAGATGGTTCGTCGGTTCGTCCAGCAGCAGGATGTTGCTTTCGCGGTTGATGAGCTTGCACAGGCGCACCTTTGCCTGTTCGCCACCGGACAGCACGCGCACCTGGCTTTCGATGTGCTTGGTCGTCAGGCCACATTTCGCCAGCGCTGCACGAATTTCCGCCTGATTCAGGCTCGGAAACTCATTCCAGATTTCCTCGATGCAGGTCGTGGCGTTCTGATAATTGCCTTCCTGCTCAAAGTAGCCAATCTGCAAATAATCGCCCAGCTCCACCTGACCGGAGATGGCCGGTGTCAGGCCGAGAATGCTTTTGAGCAGCGTCGTCTTGCCGATACCGTTCGCGCCTACCAGCGCAATTTTCTGGCCGCGCTCCATTTGCAGGTTCAGCGGCTTTGACAGGGGCGTATCATAGCCGATGACCAGCTCCTGCGTCTGGAAGATATAACGGCTGGGCGTGCGTCCTACCTTGAAATTGAATTCCGGCTTCGGCTTTTCCGCGGTCAGCTCAATACGCTCCATCTTATCCAGCTTCTTTTGCCGGGACATGGCCATATTTCGCGTCGCCACACGCGCCTTATTCCGGTTCACGAAGTCCGTCAGGTCACTGATTTCCTGCTGCTGACGCTTATAGGCGGCCTCCAGCTGCGCCTTCTGAATGGCATAGACCTCTTCAAACTTCTCGTAGTTCCCCACATAGCGCGTCAATTTGCGGTTTTCCATATGGTAGATGAGATTCACGACCTCATTGAGGAACGGAAT
This sequence comes from uncultured Faecalibacterium sp., assembly GCA_964464815.1. Classification (GTDB taxonomy): domain Bacteria; phylum Bacillota; class Clostridia; order Christensenellales; family Aristaeellaceae; genus UBA11524. Next base: position 9,258 of record CAYXHF010000037.1, on the reverse strand, counting down.
ATCATGCGAAATCATAATAAACGCATTCTCATATTCCGTCAGATAGCGTTTCAGCCACGCGATATGCTCCTCATCCAGATAGTTTGTCGGCTCGTCCAGCAGCAGAATTTCCGGCTTTTCCAGCAGGAGCTTTGCCAGCAGCACCTTAGTACGCTGTCCACCGGACAAATCTGCCACGTCATGCTCAAGTCCCAGCGCCATGAGGCCCAGCGCACGCGCCACTTCCTCCACGCGCGTATCAATCATATAGAAGTCATGCGCATCCAGCAGCTCCTGAATTTCGCTCAGCTCCTCCATCCAGCGCGTCATATCGTCCTCGGAGGCATCCCCCAGCTGGTCACAGATTTCATTCATTCTTTTTTCCAGCTCGAACAGCCAGGAGAAGGCGCTACGGAGGACATCCTGGATGGTCATTCCAGGGGTGAGGACTGCGTGCTGATCGAGGTATCCGACGCGCACGCGAGGCGACCATTCGACGCGGCCCTCATCGGGCTGCAAATGGCCAGTGAGGATATTCATGAAGGTTGATTTTCCTTCACCATTTGCGCCAACAAGGCCAATATGTTCGCCTTTAAGGAGGCGGAAGGAGACGTCCTCGAAAATGGCTCGATCACCGAAGCCATGGGAGAGATGTTCGACAGAAAGAATGCTCATGGTAACTCCTATTTTTCAAGTTCAATAATAAAAAAAGCCATTTCTAATGATACCAAAGAGCCCATCACCTGTCAAGACAGGACGAGGGAAGGAACATAGTTCAAAAACGCCAAAACACTCTCAATCACCACGCGGAAAAAGCCAGAAAACGTCGCCAACCCCATCGCGAAATGGGTTTCGAAAGGGCCGCTGGCCCTTCGCAGGTCAAGGGCAGCGCCCTTGTGGGGTCTGGGGTAAAACCCCAGAAGTGCAATCAAAAAAGCGCATTCAATCCGCTTCACAGCATTGCAAAGCACGCGCTCGCAGAGTCGCGGAGACAAACTTTCTTCCCGCATGGAAAGAAACAAGCATGGTTTGATGAAATTGCTTGGCCTTCTCCGTTGCGGCCAGACTTTGCTTGCTGCAACCAAGGGGCTTTCCGGTCGCCCCTTGGAACCCTTCGGATTCCTTCTTTGGCGTTGCGTTTTTTCGTGGCGAATGTATTGGACGAGTTTTTTCTTTTCGGCTAGACTTTGCTTGCTGCATCCAGAGGGCTTTCCGGTCGCCCCTTGGAACCCTTCGGATTCCTTCTTTGGCGTTGAATTTTTTCGTGGCGAATGTATTGGACAAGTTTTTTCTTTTCGGCTAGACTTGACTTGTCGCATCCAGAGGGCTTTCCGGTCGCCCTCTGGACTCCTTCGGATTCCTTCTTTGGAGTTGCGTTTTTTCGTGGCAAATGTATTGGACGAATTTTTTCTTTTCAGCTAGACTTTGCTTGTCGCATCCAGAGGGCTTTCCGGTCGCCCTCTGGACTCCTTCGGATTCCTTCTTTGGAGTTGCGTTTTTTTCGTGGCGAATGTATTGGACGAGTTTTTTCTTTTCGGCTAGACTTGACTTGCTGCATCCAAGGGGCTTTCCGGTCGCCCCTTGGAACCCTTCGGATACTTCCTTTTGCTGAAGTTGGATTTTTTCGTGACATCGTTTTTTCTTTGACTTTCGCGGAGACATGGCAAATGTTTCAATTTTCGCTTGCTTTTGTGCTGCTAATTGGCGCTGTCAGGCACGTAAAATCGGCACGATTCAACAAAAACACGAACATTCTTGTAAAAAAACTTGAGAAAGTTTTTAAAAAGACTTGAAATCAGAGAAAAAAGGAGTATAATAAGGAAGGCTGTGCGTCCGATTGTGGACGTCAGAATGAAAACCCTTTCATAAGAATCTGGAGGTATAAGCAAAATGCGTAAGCTGACCGCTCTGTTCCTGACCTTGGTTCTGATGCTCACGATGACCTGCGTGTCCGCGTCTGCGGATGGTGGTAAGCTGGTCATCTACACCCCGAATCCCGATGCTGAATTGACCTACATCCTCAAGCCCTTTGAGGAGAAGTATGGCATCGAAGTGGAAGTGCTGACGATGGGCACTGGCGAATGCTATACCCGTTTGCAGGCTGAAAAGGACGCGCCCATTGCTGACGTTCTGTTCGGCGGTGTGGAAACGACCTGGACGCATGACTATCCCGACCTGTTCCAGACCTATGTTGCCAATGGCAATGATAAGCTGCCGGCGGAATATCAGAATCCCGATGGACTGATTACCTATTACATTCTGGGCGGCTCCTGCGTGATGATCGTCAACGATGAGCTGGAAGAAGAGCTGGGCGTGAAGATTACCGGCTACAACGACCTGCTGAATCCGGCGCTCAAGGGCATGATTGCCTCCGCTGACCCGAACGCTTCCTCCTCTGCTTTCGCGCACCTGTCCAACCTGCTGCTGGCCATGGGCGAGGGCGAGAATCCCTATGAATCCGATGTCGCTTGGGACTATGTGGCCAAGCTGATTGAGCAGCTGGATGGCTCCCTGACCTCTGGCTCTTCTGCGGTGTATAAGGGCGTTGCCAACGGCGAATATGCTGTGGGCCTGTCCTACGAGGTTGGCGTGGCTGGCTATCTGGCCAATGGCGCGCAGGGTGTGCATGCTGTGTACCCGACCGAAGGTGTCTGCTGGACGCCCGTTGGCTCTGCCATCGTCAATGGCGCGAAGAACATCGACAACGCCAAGCTGTTCATGGATTGGCTGATTTCCGATGAGTGCCAGACCAACATGGCGACCGCGGAAGGCTCCGTGCTGCGTGGCGTGCGCCCTGACCTGTTCGTGGCGACCGACTACATGCCTTCCTTCGATACCCTGAACCTCAAGCAGGAGGATTCCGAGTACACCTCCTCCAACAAGCAGACCATTCTGGACCACTGGAACGATCTGTGGAACAAGTAATCCGCGCTTGATTTACGCCGCCCCTTGCGGAGCCGTTCTGCAAGGGGCGGTGATTGTATCCGCCTTTTGTCCGCCGCGTGCATCCCTGCATCCGGTGGCAAGGCGCAGGAATCGGAAAGCATACTGATTCTTGCGCCTTGCTTCCGCATCTGGCCTTCCCTGCCAGACGCATGATAGCAAGTCCGCATTATCATGACACCTGAATCGTCAGCAAAGGAGACTGCGTTTTTCATGAGCGTCAACATTACGATTGAACATGCCCAGAAATGCTACGGCAACAACGTCATCATTGAGGATATGTCCCTGAATATTCGCAAGGGCGAGTTTTTCACCCTGCTCGGCCCGTCGGGCTGTGGCAAGACGACCCTGCTGCGTATGATTGCCGGCTTCAACTCCATCGAAAACGGCGAATTCTACTTCAACGATACCCTCATCAATCACCTTGACCCGTCCAAGCGTCATATCGGCATGGTGTTCCAGAATTACGCCATCTTCCCGCACCTGACAGTGGAGCAGAACGTCATGTTCGGCCTGAAGAATCTGCAAACCCGCATGAGCCAGGCGCAGATGAAGGCCGAAACGCAGAAGTTCATGAAGCTGATGCACATTGACGAGTATGCCTCCCGCAAGCCAGAGCGCCTTTCCGGCGGCCAGCAGCAGCGTGTGGCACTGGCGCGCGCGCTGGTGATTCAGCCCGACGTGCTGCTGATGGACGAGCCGCTGTCCAACCTGGACGCGAAGCTGCGCGTGGAAATGCGCGAAACCATCCGCTCCATCCAGCGTAGCGTGGGCATCACCACCGTGTATGTCACCCACGACCAGGAGGAGGCCATGGCCGTTTCCGACCGCATCGCCGTCATGAACCACGGCGAGATTCAGCAGATTGGCACGCCCAAGGCGATTTATCAGCGCCCGGCGAACCTGTTCGTTGCCTCCTTCATCGGCCGCACGAACCTGCTGCATGCGGAAATCGTGATGGAAAACGGCACGAGCTATCTGCTGCTGGAGGGCGTCAAGATTCCGATGACGACGCTGCTGGACTGGGAGAAAAAGAACCAGAAGGTCGTTGCCTCCATCCGTCCAGAAGAATTCGTTATCAGCCACGACGGCCAGGGCATTCCTGCCACGGTAACGTCCTCGACGTTCCTGGGCCTGAACATGCATTACTTCCTCACCCTCGCTTCTGGCGAAGAGGTGCAGGTCATTCAGGAGGCGGAGCTGGACGAATCCCTCACCGACGGCCAGAAGGTCTACCTGAACGTCAAGTCGCAGAAGATAAACGTCTTCACCGAGGACGGCAGCCGCAATCTGGTTCGCGGCGTCATTAACGACAACGTCGTGAACCAGGAGGCTTAACATGATGGCAAAGCGTAAGCTGGACGTGTGGCATGTCATTTCCTTTGTGATTCTTGGCTTGTACGCACTGTTCCTCGTGCTTCCCCTCTTTTCCCTGCTGCGCTCGTCCGTCATTAACGACAACGGCCAGTTCACGTGGGAATATTTCCAGAAGTTCTTTGACCGCAAGACGTATTACGGCACGCTGTTCAACTCCTTCAAGGTGGCTTGTGCCGCAACGGCATCGTCTTTGATTGTCGGCATCCTGTTTTCCTACTTCTACAGCCTCTTTGACCTCAAGGGCAAGGCGTTCTTGCAGACGATGGCCATTCTGGCCTGCATGTCGCCGCCCGTCATTGGCGCGTACAGCTGGATTCAGATGTTCGGCCGTGGCGGCATCTTCACCAAGCTGATTCGCACGTATTTCGGTTTCCGAATGCCGGATATTTACGGCTTTGGCGGCATCGTGCTGGTCATCACCTGTCAGCTGTTCCCGCTGGTGTTCATCTACATCAACGGTGCGCTGAAAAACATCGACAATTCGCTGATTGAGGCGTCCTCGGGCCTTGGCTGTTCGAGCTTCAAGCGCTTCTTCAAGGTGATTCTGCCCCTGTGCATGCCCACGATTCTGGCCGCCGGCCTGCTGGTGTTCATGCGCGCCTTCGCGGACTTCTCCACGCCGCTGCTGATTGGCAAGGGCTACCAGACCTTCCCCGTGCTGATTTACAACAGCTTCGTTGGCGAAACGAGCCGAAGTCAGAACTTCGCCTCCGCCGTCAGCGTGGTTGGTATCATCGTCACGGCGGTCATCTTCCTGATTCAGAAGTTCGCCAACTCCAAGTTCACCTTCACCATGAACGCCCTGCATCCCATTGAGTCGAAGAAGCCGGGCATCGTGGCCTCGGTGTTCATGCACATCTACTGCTACTTCATCGTCATCGTGGCGATGCTGCCGCAGTTCTTTGTCGCCTTCCAGTCCTTCCGCAAGTGCAAGGGCGGCGTTTTCCAGGATGGCTTCAGCCTGGACAGCTACGTGGAGGCGTTTGACAAGATCATCACGCGCAGCCTGCCCAACACGTTCCTGATTGGTGTTGGCGCGCTACTGATTGTCATCTTCCTGGCGATTCTGATTGCCTACCTCGTTGTGCGCCGCAAGAACACGCTCAACAACGTCATTGACACCTTGTCGATGCTCCCCTACATCATTCCGGGTGCGGTGGTCGGCATTGCGCTTGTCGTCACCTTCAACAGCGAGCCGTTGGTGCTGACTGGCACGGCGATGATTATGATTATCGCGCTTGTCATTCGCCGTCTTCCCTACACCATCCGCTCCTCCGTGGCGATTTTACAGCAGATTCCGCTTTCCATTGAGGAGGCCGCGATTTCGCTGGGCTGCTCCAAGATGAAGGCGTTCTTCACCATCACCGTGCCGATGATGGCCAGCGGCATCATGTCGGGTGCGATTATCTCCTGGATTACCATCATCACGGAGCTTTCCACCGCCATCATTCTCTACAGCGTCAAGACGGAGACCATGACGCTGACGGTATACACAGCCGTGGTACAGGGCAACGACGGTGTGGCATCGGCAGTCGCGACCATTCTACTTGCGGTCACGACGGTATCGCTACTCCTTTTCATGAAGCTCTCCAAGAACAAGGATTTGGCCTTGTAATGGAAAATGAAACCTCCCCGTGGCATGAGCAAATGCACATGTCGCGGGGAGGTTTTTTGATTGCATTGGGACAGGAGGCAGATGCAGCAGCCCTTGTGTACAGGGAAGTGGCACAGCGTGCCGAAGGGATTGATGTTGCTTGCTCATCCAAGCAACAAGGATGAAGAGGGCGTTTTTTTGCGTTCTTGGTTATCAGTAGCTGGTCTGTTTTGTTGCAACCAAGGGGCTTTCCGGTCGCCCCTTGGAACCCTTCGGATTCCTGCTTTGAGCTGAATTTTTTCGTGGCGATTGTCTTGGACGCGTTTTTCGTTTCGGTTAAACCTGGCTTGCCGCAACCAGAGGGCTTTCCGGTCGCCCTCTGGACTCCTTCGGCGTTCGCCATTTCTGAAATAGACTTTATGTGTTTCTATCATTTTCGTTACGCTGCAATCGAGATCAGATTCGTGTCTGGATAAAAATGTAGCTGATTTTTTTGATATATCAGTACCCCTTTTTGCTCCTGCGCATATGTTGACATTGAAGCGCAGGGGCTTTCGCTTCACATCACCCCTGCAAGAAAGGGAGTGAAGACATGCCAACACCCTACTTCGAGGTACGGCATCTCAGGAAAACATTCGGGACGCCGGAGCATGCTGTTGCCGCTATCGAGGATGTTTCTTTCACCTTGCAGCAGGGGCAGTTTCTTTCCATTTTAGGGCCCAGCGGGTGCGGGAAATCGACGCTGTTTCATCTGATTGCGGGACTGTTGCAGCCAGATTCCGGCGACATTTTGCTGCAAGGCGAAAGCATGCTGCTGCGGCCGGGCTTGACCGGGTATATGCTGCAAAAGGATTTGCTGCTGCCGTGGCGCTCCATTGGGGATAATATCACGCTTTCGCAAACGCTGCATGGCATAAAGCCTGCCACGGCACTTCGGGCGGCGAAGGAGGATATTGATGCCTGCGGCTTGCGGGAGCTGCTGCACCGGCGACCGGATGAATGCTCCGGCGGGCAGCGGCAGCGTGCGGCACTCGTGCGGACGCTCCAAACGGGCAAGCCACTCCTCCTGCTCGATGAGCCATTTGGGGCACTGGATGCGATTACGCGCCTGCACCTGCAAACGCTGCTGACGGACATTGCCACCAGCAAGCACCTGACCGTCCTGTTCGTGACGCACGATGTGGACGAGGCACTGCTGCTGTCGGACGAAATCCTCGTCATGGGTACCAAGCCTGGGCGCGTCCTGCGCCATTGTGTGCTGCATCAGGCGCGTCCGCGCACCATGCGCACCCTGTCACAGCCGGAAATGGTGCGCATGAAGGGCGACATTCTGGAGCTGCTGGAACAGGAGGTGATTCCGGATGAATAAGACGCGCCGACTTCCGCAGCACGTGACGATTCAGCTTTGGCGTTGGGGACTGCTGGTGGCGCTTGTGCTTTTCTGGGAGGTAGGCGCCCGCGTCGGGCTGGTTGACACCTTCTTCTTTTCCAGCCCGTCGGAGATTGCGCAAACCGCCCTGCTGAAATGGCGCACTGGCACGCTCTGGCGCGACATTGCCTACACCAGCGCGTCAACGCTGCTGGGCTTTGTGCTGGGGACGCTGGTCGGGTCGGTGGTGGGACTGCTCTTCTGGTTCTCGCGTCCCGTGGCGCAGGTCGCCGAGCCGTGGCTGATTGTCCTCAACGCCCTGCCGAAGCTGGCCCTTGCGCCGGTGCTGGTCATTTGGTTTGGCATTGGCTTCCTCTCCAAGGTTGTCCTGGCCTTCCTGATGACCGTAGTGGTTGCCGCCATGTCGGCCTACAGTGGCGTGCGCACAGCCGATCCGGCGCTGGAGACGCTGATGCTCTCCCTCGGCGCGCGGCGGCTGCAAATCTTCACGCGTCTCATCGTCCCATCTGCCATGCCGCAGATAATCACCGGTCTGCGCGTCAACATTGCGCTGGCCATGGCCGGCTCAATTGTAGGCGAATTCATCGCATCAGACCGCGGCTTGGGGCGTATGATTGTCTATGCCGGCACGACATTCGACCTGAAGCTCGTTTGGGTCGGCGTGACCGTGCTGTCGCTGCTGTCTGTGCTGATGTATGCATCCGTGGTGCTACTCGAAAAGCTATTGATGCTGCATTGGCGCGGGCAAACACCCAAGGATTGAAAAGGAGGTTGCATTTCCCATGAAAATGAAGCTGCTCTGTCTTCTGTGCGTGTTGCTGCTCCTGCTGCCCTGCACCGCCACGGCCGAGGAAGCCGTCCAGCACCTGACCGTCTCCGAGCCGGTTCACCTGATTGGCTATTTGCCCCTGTATCTGGCGATTCACGAGGGCTATTTCGCCGAGGAAGGGCTGGACGTGACCGTGGTGCAGGCCACCGGCGGTGCGCACGTGACGGCGGTCGTTTCCGGAGACGCCTTTGCCGTCATCGGCGGTGTGGACAGCAATAACTTTGCCAACCAGGGCAACGCCGACCCGATTCTGGGCATTGTCAACTGCGTCAACCGCGCCAACGTCTATCTATTCGCGCGCAAGGGCCTCACGCCTGCCTCCGACAGCGATGAAGACATGGCCGCCTTTCTGCGTGGCAAAACCATCATCGCCGGACGCTACGGCGGTTCGCCCAACGTCTTGACGCGCTATCTGCTCACCCGCATTGGTCTTGACCCTGACCAGGACGTGACCCTTCTGGAAAATGCCGATGCAGCCACCGTCACCGCCATGCTACAGTACGGTCAGGGCGACATCGGCAACGGCGGCGAACCGCAAATTTCCGAGGGCGTGACCGCTGGCATCTTTGAAGAGCCGTTTGTCGCCTTCCCTGACCTGGGCGACTACGCCTACTCCGTCATTGGCGTGAAGCAATCCACCATCGACCAGCAGCCGGACACGTGTCTGCGCTTCGTTCGTGCCATGATGAAGGCGCTCCGCCGTGTGCAGGAGGATCACGAGGCCGCCACGCGTGTGCTGGAAATCGAGTTCCCCACACTGAGCGACGAAGGCCGCCAAGCCGCGCTTGACCGCGCCTACGCCGATTCGCTTTGGAGCGAGGACGGCATCATCTCCCGTCAAGCCGTCGAGACGCTGATGGAGGTCGTCATCGCCTCCGGCATCTTTGAAGGCGAATACGACGTCGATGCCCTGATTGACATGCGCTTTGTCAACCAAATTCTCTCTGAAACCACGCCCGCGCAATAAAAACAGCGCCGCTTCACCCCATTTTATCGGGAGAAGCGGCGCATTGGTTGCTTCATATCAAATCCTGTCAACAAGAAAAATCAAGTCAAACCACACATTTCTCCAAAGCAATTCAACGCAAAAAAGGCGATACCGAAGGGTTCCAAGGGGCGACCGGAAAGCCCCTTGGTTGCTACACA
>CAYXHF010000036.1:0-24885 GCA_964464815.1 uncultured Faecalibacterium sp. | reverse complement strand
GACCGCCGGTCAAGCAGGACAGGCAAGCCCGTCCTGCTTGACCGGATTGGACAAAATTCCTCAATCCACCGCGTGATCCAGCGCGACGTTTTCGCCACTCCAAATCCGCTTCGCCGTCCACGGCATATCCGGCTTTGACCAGAAATCCGCCGTCGGCGGCAGGCCCAGGGGCAAAAACACCGACAGACACAGGTACAAGCTGCCGACGCAGATATACCCTTCCGCCAAATCAGGCTGATAGCCATAGACGCCCGGGCGCAGCCAGCCTTCAGCATCAAACATGTCCGGATGCTCCATCACCTTGCGGATGGTCGCCGTCAGCGCGCAACGCACCTGCTCCGCCGGAAGCTCCTGCGGAAGGAAACCTTGCAGTGCCGCCTGCGACAGCAGCTGGAACGCGCCGAAGCGATACGTAATCGAGCGGCCGATAATCGGATAGCTACCATCACTATTGATGTTCTTCTCCAGCTCCGCGGCATAGCGTCCCGAGCGTGTCAGGCACTTTTCCAGCAGCTCCTGATACCCGCGTCCCACATCCGCGAACGTGCGCAGGACATCCAGATACATCGGCTGAATCACAAAGCTATTGTAGTAATCCCACCGGAATTTCGGGCCGTCGCCATACACGCCGTCGCCCAGATACCAGCTTTCAAACATGTTGACCGCGTAATCCACGCGCGTCAGGTCCCAGTCCTCCTCGCCCATCACACGCAGGGCGGCCTCCACCATGGCGGAGAAGAACAGCCAGTTCATCACAAACGGCGTGAACCGGCGCGTCGCACGTAAGGCCGCCACGAGCTGTGCCTTCGTCTGCGCATCAAGCGCGTGATACAGCTGCTTCGGCGCACGGACGATGCCATGGGCCAGGAACGCCGCATCCACCAGCGCCTGTCCATAGCCCTCCGTGAAGTTCATGAAATCCGGCGACTGCGGATTAACGGCGTTGCGAATCGCCTGCCGTGTCAGGGAACGATACGCCTCCTGAAGCGTGGCTTCTTCGCCTGTCAGGCCGTCCAGCTCCAGCCACGGCGCAATTCCGCACACCGTGCGTCCCAGCGCCTCCAGATGCATATACTCCGCGCGGTCAGGATGGAAAACCGTCGGCATGTTCTGCCGCAGCGTCCCTGCCGCAAGGTTTCTCAATACCGGATCGGCAATTTGGAGCATTGTTTTCAACCAATACGCTCTCGTTTCCATCTTATAACTCGCCATCCTTGCCGTAAACTTCCCATTCCGTGAGTGCCGGGAAGGCCGACGGATCATCGCTCTTCTGCATGCGCTCCAGCATCATCCAGCGCACGCGATGATGTCCCAGCTCAATGATTTGGCGGTCGCCCGTCTTTTGCAGGTCAAACGCCACATCCGTACCATCCGAGAGCATCACGTGGCCACTCGTCCAGTACGCATCATGCGGAAAATCAGCCCGCAGCGTCAGCGCCATGGCATCCACATCCACCAAGCGCCCGAAATCCAGCCGGCACCATGCATCCTCTCTTGCGCCGATGCCCCAGCTTTCAAACGGCCATTCGCCGTGGAAATTGTTGCAGCGAATGCCGTCAATCACATTGCGCGCACAGAAGCACGCCTCGTTGCGCGTTTCCACATTCGCGATGCAGTGCGGAAAGAAATCCGTGTCGCCACGCAAGTCCGCCGGATTGCACGCCAGGTCGCGGCGCGTGGAAATTTCCTCGGCCGTCATCACTCGCGCTGTAATCACATGACGCTTTGCTTCAAACGCGCCCGGGCAGTAGGCCAGACGATGCTCTCCAGCCGGAACGCGCCAGGTCATCTTGCCTTCCGGCAGATACACCTCACCCGGCTGCATGGCCACATCCATCTGCACCCACAAATGCTTTGCATCACTGAGGATTTCAACGATATCGTCTTGTGCATATTCATGATCAATGCACAGGCGAATATCGTTTTCATGCTCCGCAGAGGCAATCAGACACCCATCAGCCGTTTTCACCAGTACCGTTATCATTGTTGCTCCTTTCAGCGCCAGAGCATCGGGTCTGTGCCCGCCAATTTCGCCAGCGCTTCCACCAGGAAATAGTCGCCATAGGTAATGTTGGTGTGCCGTCCCGCGCCGTCATCATGATAGCTGGCGGTGCAGTGCGTCAGCAGGCCGCAGTTGTTCTCCGTCCAGTCCACCGAATGCGCCAGCATACCGTCCACCAGACGAACCGCCGCATCATGGTACGCCGCCTTGCCCGTTGCCTTTTCAAGCTCAAGCAGGCCGCACGCCGCCACTGCACCAGCGATATTGTCAATGCGCTCCTCGTCCTTGGGCTGGCAGAAGTCACAGTCCGTCAGGCCATCCGGTCGGATGTTGCGGATGAAGTTTTCCGCGATTTTCTCGGCCGTCGCCAGATATTCCGGCTTTTCCGCATTCAGGTATGCCAGGGTGAAGCCATACAGGCCCCATGCCTGTCCTCTGCTCCACTGCGAGCCCAGACAGTAGCCCTGACCACCATGCTCCGCCACGCGTTTGCCCGTCTCCGGGTCGAACTCGATGATGTGGCTAACAGACCCATCCGGACGGATGAATTCCCGCAGTGTCGTCTGGGCATGAATTTCTGCCACCTTCCGGAAGCGCGGATCATTCGTCTTCCGGCTTGCCCAATAGAGCAGGGACAGATTCATCATGCAGTCGATGATGGCATATCCGCGATGATCCGGATGATTCCACGCGCGGATATATCCCGCAGGATTAAAGCGCCCCACCAGTAGATTGGCGGCATGAATCGTGTCAATTTCCGCTTGCTGATTGCTGGTCAGCTTCGCATCCGCACCACAGGAGAGCAGATACATGAAGCCCACATCATGATTGAGGTACGAAAAGGATCGGAATTCTGCCGTCAGCAGGTCTTCCACGCGGCGCGCCTCCGTCAGGAAGCACGCGTCACCCGTCGCCGTCCACAATTGCCACATCAGACCCGGCCAGAAGCCGCCCGTCCACCAGCTATTGCCGTCATAGGGAGACGTCACCCATTGTCCTTTTTCGCTCTTGTAGGGGATAATTCCTGCCTGTGCGGCCATCTTTGCGCTTTTGCGGAACTTCTCCGCGGCACGGTAGATAACCTGTGTGTATTGCTGCTTTTCCATCGTTTGTTTCATCCTGTCTTTTTTGAAAATAGGGCGGGCAGGCGTTTTGTGCCTGTCCGCCCTCAGGGGAACTGCTCATATGATTTTCATCTATGCGCCGTGCATCCGGTTGTATGCCGCAGCGCTTGGCTCTCCCTCCGGGAGAGCTGTCGGCGAAGCCGACTGAGAGGGCCAACGCTCCCTTAGCCCTTCAAGCCACTGGTTGCAATGCCTTCAATGAAGTACTTCTGCAAGCACAGGAACACCACCGAAACCGGCAGCAGGGACACCAGCGACGCTGCCATGATGAGGTGATAGTCGCTCGTGTATTCCTGAATGAAGCGGCGCAGACCAACCTGAATCGTCTTGTTCTGATCCTTGGTCAGGTAAATCATCGGGCCCATGAAGTCGTTCCACGTGCCGACGAAGGTGAAAATCACCAGGGTCGCAATGGCCGCCGTGGACAGGGGCAGCATGATTTTCGCCCAGATGCCGTATTCGCTCAGACCGTCAATTCGTGCCGCCTCGCACAATTCCGTCGGGATGCCCTGATAGAACTGACGCATCAGGAACACACCGAAAGCGCTGAATGCCTGCAAGACAACCATCGCCCACAGCGTGTCGTAGAGGCCCACAGACTTCATCATGATGAACTGCGGCAGCATGTACGCCTGCCACGGCACCGCGATGGTCGCAATGTAGGCCAGGAACAGCACATCGCGGCCCTTGAAGTTCAGCTTCGCGAAGGCGTAGGAGGCGAAGGAGGACGTCAGCGTCTGCAAAACCGTCACCGTCAGGGCGATGAACGCCGTGTTCTTGAAGTAGGTCAGCAGCGGCACGCGCTCCCAAATCACGCGGTAGTTTTCCCAATGGAACGTCTCCGGAATCCACTTAATCGGGTACTGGAACACCTCGTGGTCCAGCTTCAAAGAGGAGGAAATCATCCAAACAAACGGAATCAGCGTAAAGATGGACAGGCCAATCAGCACCGCGTAGAGCAGCACCTTACCAATGGTTTTCGTCACCGGGTTGTCCTTGCGAATCGCCTTTTGGCGCGTCACAGTTGCAGTCTTTGTCATGGCTTTTTCCTCCTTTCTTAGTCGTTCGAGAACTTCTTTTCATTCGCGAACTGAATGATGGTAACAATCAGCACAATCACCAGCAGCACCATCGAAATCGCACTGGCCTGGCCATAGCGGACGTTGACGAACGCGGAGTCGTAGATGTAGGTTACCAGCATCTTCGTTGCGCGTCCCGGACCGCCGTTTGTCATGATGGCGACCGTGTCGTAAATCTTGAAGCTACCAATAATCAGCATGATGGTGCAGAAGAAGGTCGTGGGCTTAATCTGGGGCAGCGTCACATTGCGGAACTGCTGCCACTTGTTTGCACCGTCCACCGTCGCCGCCTCATACAGCTCACGCGGAACGCCCTGCAAGGCCGCCAGGTAGATAATCATGTAGTAGCCCATGGAACGCCACACGCTGACCAGAATGATTGCCCACATGGCCATGGTGGAGTCTGCCGTCCATGATTTGTTGAAATCAATGCCAACGGCCATAATCAACTGGTTGATCGGGCCGTCCTTCATCAGCATGAAGTTCCAGCAAACGCAGATGGCAACCATCGACGCCACGTAGGGGAAGAACAGAATCGTGCGGAACACCACCGCGCCCTTGACAGCCTTGTTCAGCGCCATGGCCAGACCGATGGCACACACCAGCGTCAGCGGCACATTGACCAGGGCATAGAACACCGTGTTTTTCAGCGCGATGCCCAAATCAACGCGGTTGAAGAAGTAGAGATAGTCGCCGCTTGCCCATTTGGAAGCAACCTTATCCACCTTGAAAATCGTCGCAAAATTCTGAAGACCAACCCACTTGGCCGTGCTGATATCGCCACCATTCCACTCCACAAAGGACAGCAGAATCGCGCAAATGACCGGAACGAGTGTAAAGATGGCAAAGCCCAGAAAGTTTGGTGCGAGGAAAGAGTAAGCAATCAGCGTATTTTTTCTTTCCAGCTTACTCATCTTGTGCTTGCGCTGCTTCACAGCGGTATCAGCCATGTCAGGACGCCCCTTTCAGCATGCGTTTTGATAAAGAGGAGCGGGAAGAGCGAGTTTTTGTCGCCCTCCCCGCCCGGATTGTACCTTGTGAATTACTCGTAGAGTTCAGCCACGCGCTCGTTCATTTCCTCGATGCCTTCCTCGACGGAGATTTCGCGAGTCATGATCATGGTGTGCTCTTCGTTCAGGATGGTCTGGATGTCGCCCAGCTTGTCGCTGACGCCAATCTCGATGGAGACCATGGAGGGCAGCAGCGCAGCCTTGGAGTTTTCATCCTGCGGGAAGCCGTCGAGAGCAGCCAGCACCTCGGCCACTTCGCTGGAAACCCAAGCGGGACGGTTGCCGGTCGCAGCAGTCACCTGAGCGCCTTCCGGGCCGCACAGCCAGGACACATATTCCCAAGCCAGATCCTTCTTGTCGGACTTCTTGTTAATCATGATACCGGTCAGGTTGCCGAAGGAAGAGCCAGCGGGCACGTCTTCCTTGTGCGGCAGCGCGGTGATGCCCCATTCAAAGTCGCACACACCGTTCTTGATGTTGTTGATCAGGGTCGCAACGTACCAGTAGCCCATGGGCATCATGGCCGTATCGCCAATCTGGAACGCACCAGAGTAGTGCAGGCCAGCAGCGGTCAGCTCGGTGTAGGCACGGCAAGCGCCTGCATCTTCCAGAGACAGTGCCAGGTCGTAGAAATACTTCAGGTCGGAGTATTCGCCGTCCAGCAGGGTGTTCACGCCGTCGTTCACAGCGAAGTTCGCAACAGCAGACAGCCAGGTGTGGTTGTGCGTGCCGTACTTGCTCGCGCCGTTATTGGTCATCTTGATAGCCAGTTCCTTGTACTCTTCCCACGTCATGTCGTTGGTCGGGTACGCAACGCCAGCCTGATCAAACAGGGTCTTGTTGTAGAACAGCACCCAGTAGTCAGAGCGGAAGGGCAGCGCGTACTGCGTGCCGTCCACGGCGTAGTTGGGTTCCATGCCCACAAAGCCGGACAGATCGTAGTTTGCATTGGCGATGTAGTCCGTCAGCGGCTCAGCAAAGCCCTGCTGCGCCCAGTTCATGATGTTGATGTTCTGCTTGACCATGTACAGGTCGCTCTCGTCACCACCGGAGAGCATGACGCCCGCCTTGGTGTCCCAGTCCTGAGAGGAAACGTCCACATATTCAATCGTCACGCCAGGATGGGTCGCCTCGAAGGCTTCCTTCTGTGTCTGCAGGTATGCCGTGGTGCTCACGTCCCACGCCACGATGGTCAGCGTCTGATTCTCCTCTGCCACAGCAAAGCTCGCCATGGATACCACCATCAGCGCAGCCAGAACCAGAGACAGCAACTTCTTCATACTAGGGTCCTCCTTGTTTCTCTATCTGAACGGGTCGTCCCGTCCGATTCAACTGTTTTCAGGAGCGATTTTTGTTTTTAACCCGCTTACAATTTGCTTACAAAATTGTACTTGTAAGGTTTGTTTCTTTATCGTTCCTTGATGACCTTATTATACATGCCTTACAATCGCTTGTCAAGAGGTTTTTGCAAAAATGTTTGAAAAGGGATGAATTTTTCCGTTTTTCCGGGTGTTTTTCTGGAAAATTTTCAACTTATTTTTGTAAGCGCTTGATTTCTTACAATTTTCGTGGTATAATCATGTCGTAATCGGAAATATTCCTTCCCAGAAGGAGGTTGTCTCCCTTGGAGAACACCAAAGCTACTATTTATGATGTTGCGGCGCGGGCCGGCGTTTCCATCGCCACGGTCTCCCGTGCCATGTCCGGCGGCAGCATTTCTGCCAAATCACGCCAGAAGGTGCAGGACGCTATGGAGGCGCTTCAATATCAACCCTCCGCCGCACACGTGCATCCGCAGGAAAAGCGCAAAGGCTCCCTTGGTCTGGTCATTGGCGATTTTGAGAATCCATACTGCTCCATGCTCTGCCGTGGCGCAGAGGCGGAGGCATCCCGCAATGGCTATTCGTTGCAGGTCTGGTGCCACGAACCCGGCGTCGTTTCTAATGATGAAATGATTCGCCGCATTCTGGCGCATCATCCCGACGGCATCGCCCTGACCGGCGGTCTGGTCGAGGACGGCTCGGCCGAAACCATTCTGGAAAACCTGCACCGACTGAACCGGGAAATGCCCGTTGTCACCATCGGCCCACTGATTGAAGGCATGCCGAGCATCAATATCGCCTCCGACTCCTTCGAGTGCGTGCGAAAGAGCATGGCGCACCTGATCAATCTGGGGCATCGGCATATCGCCTTCATCGGTGGCACGCAGAACGTCCGCTTCTCCGACGCACGCATTCTGGCCTATCGCCGCGCCATGGAGCGCATCGGCGTGCCAGAGGAGCAGCAGCTTGTCTTCCCGACCGGCTTCACGCCGCAGTCCGGTGAGGTCGGCGTCGCCCGCATGCTGGCAACCCTGCCGCATAATGCCCTGCCGACGGCCATTGTGGCCATCAACGACGTGTGCGCGCTGGGCGTGCTGAGCCACTTGCAGAAGGAAGGCATCAATGTCCCCAAGGACATTGCTCTGATTGGCTGCGACAACCTGTTCTTCTCCCAGTATCTGAATCCGCCGCTGACCACCGTTGACCTTCGCGCCACCGAGCGTGGCAGCTTCGCCATGGCAGAATTGTTGGGCGCACTCAACGGCGGCAGCACCGCTCCCATCAGCCACAAGCTGGAATGCTCCCTGATTGTCCGCGAAAGCTGCGGCGCAACACTGGGCGCTTCCCGCTTCACGTAAATCTACTATATTAAGGAGGATGTTCCCATGCTTTACCCTCAGTCCAACGCTTCCCGCACCGTGCTTGACTTGTCCGGCGTGTGGGATTTCCGTCTGCATCAGGACGCACCGTGGCAGTCCATTGCCGTGCCTGCATCCTACAACGACCAGTCCGCCGATCCCGAATTCCGTCGTCATGTCGGCCTTTCCTGGTATCGTCGCACCTTCACCGTGCCTGCCCTGCTGCGCGGTCAGCGCCTGATGCTGCGTTTTGACGCCGTCACGCACAATGCCCGCGTCTTCCTCAACGGAGACCTGCTCTGCACCCATCGTGGCGGCTTTCTGCCCTTTGAGGCGGACGTGACCGACCTGCTCACGCCCGGCAGCAGCGCCCTGCTGGAAATTGAGGTGGACAACACCATCAACCACACCACCCTGCCCGTTGGCAATGAGGGCGGCACGTCCTTCTTCGGTTCGGACAACCCCGGCATTCCCAGCGTCGAGGCCGGCAAGCGCCTTCAGCAGGAAAAGGGCATCAACCTGCCCAACTTCGACTTCTTCAACTACGCTGGCATCACGCGCCCTGTGCGCCTGTACACCACGCCCGTGCAGTACATCCGCGATGTGACCATCGTGCCCGCGATGGACGGCACAGTTCGTTATCAGGTGGAAACCTCCGGTGAGGGCGACGTCTGTGTGACCATCGTGGATGCCACGGGCAAGACCGTCGCCAGCACCACGGGTGCATCTGGCACGGTGCAGGTGCCCAATCCCATCCTCTGGGAGCCGTATCCTGGCACGCCGTATCTCTACACCGCGCGCTTCACCTTTGGCGAGGACACCTACGAGCAGACCTTCGGCATTCGCGAAATCAAGGTGGAAGGCTGCCAGTTCCTCATCAACGGCAAGCCGTTCCACTTCCATGGCCCGTGCAAGCACGAGGATTCCTTCTTCCATGGCCGTGGCATTGACGAGTGCCTGAACGTGACGGACATCAATCTGTTCCACTGGCTGCACGCCAACGCCTTCCGCACCAGCCATTACCCCTATGCGGAGGAAATGCTGTCCCTGTGCGACCGCGAGGGCATCGTCATCATTGCGGAAACGCCCGCTGTCGGCATCAATGCCGGTTCTATTGACCCCTACCAGTGGGGCACACAGGAATACCATCGTCAGGTGCTGACGGACATGATTGCCCGCGACAAGAATCATCCCTCCATCGTCATGTGGAGCTTGGGCAACGAGCCGAACACCGACGAGCATCCGCAGTCCTCCTACGACTACTGGCATCCGCTCTACGAGCTGGCGCATCAGCTTGACCCGCAGGATCGCCCGGTGACGCTGGTTGGCTGCCAGAACAACTACACCCGCGACATCACCATTCCGTCCATGGACGTGGTGTGCATCAACCGCTACTACGGCTGGTACAACCTCTCCGGCGACATGGAGGCCGCTGCCTACGCCATGCGCATGGAGCTGGATCATTGGGCGAAATTCAACAAGCCGACCATCCTCTCCGAATACGGCGCGGACACGATTGCAGGCCTGCATGGCCACGAAATGTTCACCGAGGAATTCCAGGTGGAATTCTATAAGGCCATCAACGCCTGTCTGGACGAGCGTCCCTTCATCGTTGGTGAGACGCCGTGGAACTTCGCCGACTTTGGCACGGCGCAAGGCCCGATGCGCGCCGGTGGCAACCGCAAGGGTCTGTTCACCCGCGACCGCAAGCCCAAGATGGCCGCGCATTACTTCCGCGACCGCTGGGAGAATTTCCATAAATAATCCCAATTAACAAAACCAGCCTCCACGCAGGACATTTTTCTGCATGGAGGCTGGTTTTTTCTTATTCTGTCAATTTTTCCAGCAGGCAACCTTCCAGCTCCGTCATCGGCCACGACTGCGGCATCGCGGTATCACCAAATACCATCAGTGCCGGGTTGTCGGCTTTCAGCTCCGGCCAGAGCGGCAGCGGCTTTCCCTGACTGTCCAGACCATTGGGGTCGCCCGTGCGGATGAAGTTCGCCCAGTAGTCACACATCTGCCGCGCCAGGTCATAGTGCTTTCCTGTGAAGGGACGCCAGCACTTCGCCAGCGTTTCAAAGAAGAACCACAAGTCCACCGAATGGAATGTACCCGGGTGATCCCAGCCAGGAATTTCTGCATCAAACTGATAGCCGTACACCGGCTGTTCCACCTGTTGTTCCTGGTTCATCTTCGCCAGCGCCCGCATGGCCATGGCAATCATATGCATCTTGCCGTTTTCGGCGATGCTCTCCGGCGTGATGGGTTCCGGGAAATGGCGCAGTAGCTGCTCTTTTTCCTCACCCAGCAGGTTCTGCGCCAGCTGCGTCAGCTCCTCAGCCGTTTTCGCCTCCGGAACCGCAAGGAATTCCGTCCCCGTCTGTCCCAACAACACCGGGCACGTGATGCGATTCGTATGGCGATACCAGTCACTGCTGCTATACGTACTGAACACGCCATCAATCGCTTCGCCCCAACAGCCCCATGTCCATTTCAGCGACAAATCCTCCACCGTGCGGGCATCAAGGCTTCGCGCCTCCTCCAGCGTGGATACGCCCAGCTCCTCAAAGAATCGTTCGCCCTGCTTTTCGCGCTCGGCAAGCGTCATCGGGCGAATGCCCAGCGGCTCTTGATACGGATTGACGAACGTACCACTTTGCACAATGGCCCGCTGGAATAGTCCCTCATTCTGCGGACTTGTCATTTGCGCGCAGACGCTCATTCCGCCAGCCGACTGGCCACCGATGGTGATGTTTTCCGGATCACCGCCAAACGCAGCGATATTCCGTTTCACCCAGCGTGTGGCGCACTGCTGGTCGAGGAAACCAAAGTTCGCCGGTGCATCCGGTTGCTGCTTTGTCAGCTCCGGATGGCAGAGGAAGCCAAACACATTCAGGCGATACCCGACCGTCACGACCACGATGCCACGACGGGCAATTCGTTCCCCATCGAATTCCATTTCGGCGGTATTACCGACCTGCAAGCCGCCGCCGAAATACCAGACATAAACAGGCAGGTTCTTTCGGCCATCTGCGGGCGCCCAGACATTCAGGTAGAGGCAATCCTCACTCATGGGCAGGTCTTTATCGACCGCCCATTCACGGGCATAGATATCCTTTGCCGGATCACCGGCGCAGCATGCCTGCATGGGAATCGGGCCAAAATCTGCGGCAAACAATTCTCCTTCCCAATCGGGGCAAGGTTGCGGGGCACGCCAACGATTCGGGCCAATAGGTTTAGCCGCGAAGGGAATCCCCTTGTAGCTCGTGATGCGCGGATCAGCGGCCGGTAATCCGCGTACCCAACCATTTTCCACTTTTACGCGACGAATCATATAAACTCCTCCTCACGGAAAAAATCATGCAAAACCACGCCAGCTCCATCGTGAGATGGGTTTTGAAAGAGCCGAACGAAACGAGACGACTAACTTTCTTCGCCCAGTATAGCACAAAAGAAATATTGTCGCAATTGCCGAAGGAAGGCTGTTATCCCTTGACACCACCAAGCACCATGCCGGTGACAAAGTAACGCTGAAGGAACGGATAGACAACAAGAATCGGCAGTGCAGAAACGACCGTGATGGCACAGCGAATGGTGATGGGCGTAGACTTGGTGCTGTTTGCAAGGGCGTCTGCGGTAGAATTGGCGGCGTTCATGCTTTGCATGGAGGTCGCCAGCTTCATCTTCAGTAGGTATTGGAGGGTGTATAGCTGCTTCTTGCTGCCGTTGTAAAGCTGGGTGTCGAACCACTGATTCCAGCTGCCTACCGCCACAAATAGCGCCACCGTCGCCAGTACCGGCGTGCAGAGCGGGAAGATAATCTGCCAGAAGATGCGCATGTCGTTCGCACCGTCAATACGGGCCGATTCGGCCAGCGCCTCGGGCAGCCCCATGATGTAGGTGCGAATGATAATCATGTTGAAGCAGCTGAACATCGTCGGCAGAATGTACACCCAGAACGTCTTGGAGAGCTTGAGCGTTTTGGTAATCAACAGGTAGTTCGGAATCAAACCAGCGTTGATGTACATTGTCAGCACCATCGCCAACGTGATGAAGCGACGCAAAACGTATTCCTTCCGGCTCAGCGCAAAGGCCAGCATGGAGGTCAGCACCACGTTCAGGACAGTTGTAATTACCGTGCGCGCCACAGAAATGAAGAATGCATTATGAATCTGCTCATCCGTCAACAGCGAACGGTATGCCTCGGTGCTGAACACACGCGGGAAAATGCCAATGCCGCCGCGAACCGCATCAATGCCATCGTTGAAGGAAATGGCCACCGTATTGAGCACAGGATAGAGCGTAACAAACATCAGCAGACACAAAATGATGGTATTGACCACCGGAAAAACCACATCGTTGCGCTTTTTGCGCCGTGGCTTGATTGTCGTGGACGTCATACGATTTCTTCCCTCCTTAAATCAGCGTGTCTTCATTGAGCTTCTTCGCGATAAAGTTCGCACCAAACAGCAAAATGATGGCCACAAAGCTCTTGAACACGCCCGCCGCAATGGCGCGACCAAACTTGCCGTTGGAGATGCCATATTCCATGACGAACACGTCAATCGTGCGCGAATAATCATAGACCTGCGGATTTCCCAACAAATATTGCAATTCAAAGCCAGCCTCCATCAGGTGACCGATATTCATAATCAGCAGCACCACGAAGGTAGACTTGATGCCAGGTAGCGTCACATGCAAAATTCGTTTGAAACGGCCCGCGCCGTCAATGGCCGCCGCCTCATATAGCGTCGGGTCGATGGAGGTCATGGTGGAAATGTAGATGATGGAGTTCCAGCCGACCTCCTTCCAGACATTGATGATGCCGACCAGTCCCCAGAAGTACTTGCCTTCTCCCAGGAAGAAGACAGGATTGTCCACCAACCCCAGCCGGAGCAGCATTTCATTGACAATGCCGCCACTGGAGAAGATGTTTTGCGCCATACCCACCACGATAATCATGCTCAAAAAGTGCGGCAGATACGTCACCGTCTGCACAGTCCGCTTGAAGGCGCGACAGCGCACCTCATTGAGCAGGATGGCCAGCAGAATGGACGTGACCGTTCCCGCAACCAGATTGATGATGCTCATCGCCAGCGTGTTGCGAATACTGCGCAGGAAATCCTGACGACCAAACAGCCACTGGAAATTTTCAAACCACACCCAGTCCGCGCCTTTTTTGAAATTGTTCAGGTCAAGGTTCTGGAAGGCATACCGCCAACCCCACATGGGATAGTAATTGAACAAAAACACATATAGCAGCATCGGTACGGACATCAACAACAGATACTTCTGCTCCCATAAGATTTTACCTAGCTTCTTTCTTCTTTTCGGCATCACTGGTGTCCCTTGAACCACATTGCTCACACGCTTCCGTCCCCTTTCCAAAGGCAAAGGGGAGAGGAACAACCTCTCCCCCTGCCTTACACATTTGTTACTTCGTCGCCTTTTCCACCAGCTTGAGCACTTCCGCCTGCATGTACTCGCTGCAAATGGTCGCGCTGGGCGTAATCGTCGCCACAAACGCATCCCACTTCGCCTCAAAGTCAGCATCGTCCGTTGCCATAATGATACCAGGCAGCATCTGATCCTGAATCAGCAGGAAGTCGTTGTAATCATCATTGATGGGCGCCTTGTCAATCTGCCAAGCTTCGCCATAGGGCGCCAAGGTGCAAGGAGCATTGAAGAAGTCCGCAGGCTTCTTGTAGCCATAGGAAGCCAGGAATGCCTTATCGTAGTCATTCATCTGGTCAAAGTAGATTTCGGGCTGATTCGCCGGATCCCACGCATTGCCATCATCCATCGTACCCTGCTTCTTGGGCATGGATTCCCAGATGGGCTTTGCCTGGTTGGAAATCTGCCAGACGGCATCCTTACGCTGGTCATACTGCTCACGCGTCATGAGCATACGACCGTCCTCCACGTAGTAGTCCTCACCCTCGATACCCCACTGGAGAATCTTCTGCCAACGGTCGGAGAGCAGGTTTTCATACAGATTAATCATGCGCTCAGGGTATTCGCAGTTCACGGAAATACCAAAGCCACGATTCTTGTTCGGCACATCGCCATTCAGATACTGTTCGGTAATCGTGCCGTAGCCATAGGATTCGTCATACACCAGCGGCAGCGCCTGGTAGGTATTCTTGTACATACCAGCGCTTTCCAGCGCCTGCGTGGCCGTGCCGAAGTTCCAGTTCTGGTCAAACATAGCCAGCACCGTGCCGTTGGACAGCTTGGCGATGTACTGGTCATAGTTCATGACGAAGGTATCCTTGTTAATCAGGCCCTTGTTGTACATTTCGTTGAGCTTCTTGTAGTAGCCCTTGGCATACGGCTTGTCGATGAAGGTTTCCGTCTCCCAGTTGCCGGAGGTGACGTTGACAATCACTTCACCGTCGTTGGGACGGCCCATCAGATGCTGCACAGGGTTAATCAGGCAGAAATGACGCCAGCCCTCGCACAGAATGGCAAAGCCTTCATAGGGCACACCGTTTTCGTTCGTGGGATTCGCGGCGATGAAGCGCTCAATCAAATCGAAGTACTCATTGAGCGTCTTAATCTGCGGATAGCCACCCCATTCCAGCACCTGCTTCTGAATGAAGAAGGCCGGGCCGTTGCAGTAGTTCTGAATCTGCGCATTGTAGTTGATGCCGTAGTTGGGGATGATGTACAGATGACCCTCGTCATCCACCAGGCTGGGCAGCAGATTCTTGATGTGGTTGTAGAGGTTCGGTGTCTTCTCCTCGGAGATGTAGGGCAGCAGGTCAATCAGCGCGCCTGCGTTGATCAGCTTGTCCGCAGAGTTGCTGCCGTCAAACAAATCCGGGTAGTCTTCGCCGATGAGCTTCGTGCCCAGCGTCTCGTCCAAATCGCCCGCGAGGAATTCAATCTCGAACTTAATGCCGAATTCTTCCTCAATCAGCTTGTAGATCTTGTTGTTGCTCGACGGCTGATCGCCAGGATCGCCACGGAACACGGTCACGGTAATCGTATCGTCCGCCAGCGCAAAGCTGCACAGGGACAAAACCATTGCCAGTGCCAACACAACAGACAGCAGTTTTTTCATAATCCAGGTCCTCCCTTTAACGAATCTGGGAACTTTATTCCCGATATTCACAATTATAGTTGCTTCCCATTTTTTCTACAATACATTTTCGTATTTATTTTGGGACAAATATATCCTTCTACTTTACTTTTTCACTGTTTTCGTTTAGACTGAAAATGGCGAGATTTTTCCGTCTGTTTATCGGGCAAGACTTGTCCTGTGTTAAGATGAAAGGAGGCGCCACCCTTGTCCCCTGTATTTTATGAGCAGCGTCCGGAGCGGCAATTTGCCGGTCGTATTTGCGAAACGCCTTTCCCGTCCCATGTGCATGATTCGGTGGAGATTGTTTGTCCCATTACGGGCAAGCTGACGCTGACCATCGGCGGAGAGCAATATCCTGTGCATCCGGGCGATATCGCCGTCATATTCCCGTCCGTCCCGCATAGCTACGACGAAGTGTCCGAGGATTTGGACGGCCTGACACTGATTTTCCTTCCGGATGCCATCAGCGAATACGGCCATACCTTCCGCACGATGCTGCCGGTACACCCGCTTTTATCCCGTTGGGACAAGGCACAGGAGCTGAACGTCATCATCCGTAACCTCATCAAGCTGTCCCATCAGCCAGCCAGCAGCCTGCAATCGGCGTATTTGCACCTGTTCCTGGCGTACCTGTTCACCTGCCTGCCCTTGCAGCCGATTTCCCGCCATTCGCAGGACAATCTGAGCTATCAGGTGCTGCATTACATTTCCGAACACTTCACCGAGCCGCTTTCGTTGGAAAGCACCGCGCACGCGCTGGGCATCAGCCGCATTCACCTGAGCCATATCTTTTCCCAGCAGCTGCACATCAACTTCCGCCAGTACATCAACACCCTGCGGATTGATAAGGCGACCTACCTGCTGCGCAACCCGGAGCTGTCCATCACGCAGGTTTCCTCCCTGTGCGGCTATAACAACCCGCGCACCTTCCACCGCGCATTCCAGTCCCAGCTCCACATGCCGCCGAACCACTACCGCCTGCGCCTTGCGGGCGGGAATGATTTGGATGAGCTGGAAATGGAGGAGTAATCCTTTTCCCGATATAAAACATCCCGGTACACCGTCCTTGAAGCATCCTTGCTTCTTAGAAACGATGTACCGGGATATTTTTTCTGCTCCTGCTACCAATTTCCCTGCGCCGTGCTTAGCCTTCCCGGCGTTCAAACACGGCCACGCACTCATTTTGTGTATACTCTTTCACTTTGCATTTTCTCCACTCTTTTTACTTTGTTTTTTAGAAATCACTCTATCGAGGCAAATGATGACTTTCTAAAAATAGGCAACAAAAAAGCAACCGATGTTACTCGATTGCCATGCTGCCACTTTTACAAGACTATATACGCTCAAAAATTTGTTAGTATTGTACAAACAGTTTTGTGAATAATTCTGTCCATTTTCCATTACAAAATGATAATTGACTTTTTAGAAATAGTTGTTCTCAGATTTTCTACAAAATTAGAAAAAGCCCAAACCACAAGGGTTTGAGCTCCATTTGTACATTCGTATTTTCTGCTTTTGGGTATAAAATCTCCGCTGTTAAATATAGAATATTTGTTCGTTTTTGTCAAGTCATACTTACAATGAAGAAAAGCTACCTGTCGATTAAATATGTCAGCTGATTGCCATATATTTCATTTAATGCAGTCTAAATCTTTTTCAGCAAAAGATGGTGGAAGAATGCAATATCTCTGTACTCCTGCATCTGTGATACTCTCAACTCAAGCTGCATCATTTTCTCCTGCCAATCTTCATCCCCATGCTTTTGTTGATTCTGCTGCAAATCCCAGAAAGTTCTTATTCCAAAATTAGCTGAGATAGTTAATTGTGGCTCCCATTTAGTAATATCATTATCTTCATAATATCTTATAGTCCCAAACTTAGAAGCTGTGCTGTTTTTTCCATCAAGAATTGCATTTGCCTTTTCAAAATCATCAAGCAAAACTGCCATCTGCATTACGCGTCCCGGTCTGTTATGTTTTACAATAGATAAAATTCCGTCCTGCTTAAGCACTCTGGTCAAAACCTTTATTACCTCTGCCTTGTCATCAACATACTCGAGTACATTATGACAAATGATAATATCAAAAGTTTTATCAGTAAATGCTGATAAAGTTTTAACATCGCCCATTATTTGTGTATATTGATAATCTTTCCAAGCATTTGTCAGCATTTCTTGCGATGGTTCTATTGCAATCACTTCATTCTTTTCTGCGAAATAATTTGCTGTGATTCCTTCACCACTTCCAAAATCAAGTATTCTTTTTCCTTCTATTTCTCCTATCTGTTTCCATACTATTCTCTTGAATAGCCTCTCCCATGCCGGAAGTTCTGTAATTTTATGCATATTATCCGCGTCCTTTCCAGACATAAAAACCAATTTTCTATCTTATCAAAACGCCACTAAAAAACTGTTCTTGAAATGCAATCTGTGCATATATTTCATCATCACTCGGAAGTTCTACATCACTATGTATAACTCCTTTTTCGTCACAAGGAACCACAATCCATTTCGTTTCATTATCATCATATCGATGATATACTGCAATAACTTTTCCTGTATATTCTGCAACAGCCGAATTCTCTCCAAAAAGATAGATATCCTGCCCTGCTCCGTCTCCACCTTTTATCCCGGTAACATACCCATAATTGATTGGATAAATCATCTCTTTATGGCGTGGGTGGCAGCTTCCCTTAGGACGATCTATCTTTCCGCTTACTACTTGACCAATAATATCCTGATATCGGTTTGATGGGACAGGGTTGTCCTCAAATCCAAAAATATCTTTCATATTCAGACAGCAATCACCATGATCATACATTTTCCTAATTTCCGCTACTGTGAGCCATCTTGTTTGAATCACTTCATTTGTTGTTGCCCTTTGTAGGTCTGGTTCTTCTGTTGTTTCAAAATAATAAGAATCTCTTATCCAATTATGTCTAAATCCGTCATAAGTAAGAGCTACTTTTGTAGCAAGAACAGTTGCTTTTTCACGTTCTAACGTGATTCCTACTTCCTCAAATACTTCTCTTAAAGCAGCATCTAAACTGGTATCTCCTGCTATGGAATGTCCCGCAACAGTTTCCCACTTTAATGGATCCGTATCCTTATCTGCCGAGCGCTGTGACACCAAATATTTCCCGGTTTTAGGATTCTTAATCCAAACCATAACCCATAAATGAAATTCATCATTCAAAAGATTCTCCTGTTCTCCACGAGCGCAGATTTTTCCATTTTTCTTCCGATCTATTGTATATACATCCCACAATTCACTCGTTCCCAATATCCTCCGTTTTTATAGACATATTTTGTAAAATACATGCCTATTAGACCTTCCTCTAAATCATTTTAAAAAATTCTAATGCCTCAACAATCGCATCCTCTTTCTCCTTCGGACACTGTGGTTGCCTTGTATCTTTTGACTTAGGTAAATTAAAGTTCTCTCCAACCTCAATACCACACTTTCTCTTTATCTGTGCAATATACAGATTAGACACCTTCATCCCATCATAATGCTCTGCCACGTATTTTTTAATCTCCTCGTATGTAGCCTTACTCTCTGCAGATGTCAAATCTAACTCATCCATATCCAGTCTCACATTCACATGATGCTTCGCTTCATGAAGTTTGGAGAATAAACATACCGTCTCCACACCGCTCGTCCAGCAGAACATGTCCACCGGCTGCACCTTTGTGGGCGCATAGCCCTTTTCCCGCAGGAGGGCCGCATCACGGGCCTGAGTGGCCACGTTGCAACTGACATAAACAATTCGCTTCGGGGATGCCTTCGCCATGGCGTCAATGACGGCCGGTTCGACACCCTTGCGCGGCGGATCAATCACGATGACGTCCGGGCGCAGACCTTCTGCCACCAGCTTAGGCAGCAAGTCCTCCGCCGCACCGCAGCGGAAGGATGCATTGTCGATGCCGTTGCGGCGAGCGTTTTCCTTCGCATTCTCGATGGCCTGCGGGACGATTTCGATGCCCAGCGCCTCCTTGCAGTGACGCGCCATCATCAGCGTAATCGTACCCGCGCCGCAGTACACATCGCAGAGACGGTCGTTTTCCTCCAGCGCCGCAAATTCCAGCGCCGTGCGGTAAAGCACCTCCGTCTGCACCGGATTGACCTGGAAGAACGCCGCCGGACTGATGTCAAATTCCAGCCCGCAGAGCGTATCTTGCAGCGTGTCGCGTCCAAAAAGCGTGCGGAACGTCTTGCCCATGATGACGTTGGTGCGCTCCCGGTTTTCGTTGACAATCACACTGACCGCACCCGCCGATTTCAGCGACGTGACCAGCGCATCCGCATGCGGCAGCTCCGTGCCGTTGATGACCAGCACCGCCATCGCCTCGCCCTGCCGATTGACGCGCACGACAATGTGGCGCACCAGTCCCGTGTGCGTCTCCTCCTGATACGGCGGCACCTGGAAGCGCTTCATCCAGCCCAGCACACGGCGGCAGATTTCATCCGCAGGCGGCATGGCGTTGGGGCACGCCGTCACCGGGATAATCTCATGGCTGCGCGGCGCGAAAAAGCCTGCCACCGGCGCATCCACCGTTCCGCCAACCGGAAGCGCCGTCTTGTTGCGGTACTGTGCGGGATTCGCCATGCCCAGCACGGGCTCCACCGCTACCTCCAGGTGACCGATGCGGCGGAAGCAATCCTCCACCTGCTTTCTCTTGGCTTGCAGGGTCATTTCATACGACATGTGACGACCGGTGCAGCCACCACAGCGCGGATAGGCCGCACAATCCGATGCCTTCCGTTCCGGCGCGGGCGTGATGATTTTCCCCTCCACGCGCCCAAAGGCGAAGCGCTGCTGCTGCTTCACAATGCGCACCTTCGCCGTTTCGCCCGGCAGCATACCCGGCACAAACACCGCCATTCCCTCATGGCGGCACACGCCCTCCAAGTCTGCCCCTAAGCTCTCCGCCGTTAACGTCAATACATCGTTCTTTTTCATGCTTTGCAGCCCCTTTCTTCCGCTCCATTGTATCAGGCTTTTTCCTCCTTTGCAAGTATCCGCGCATCTTTCCCTTTTCGCTGGAACATTTCAAAAAAGTTATCCACAGTTTTCCCACATTCTGCGGACAAATGAACCCAAAATGTTTCAGCATCACCGCATGCAAAAAGGACGTTTCTCCAAAGCGCATTTGCCGTGGAGAAACGTCCCCTGCCTTTATTGAATTTTCCGGCATTCCATGTAGAAGCGCTTGTCCTGCGCATGCCCCATTGAGAAGGTCTTCCGAGGCAAAATGCCCAATTGCTCAATCGCCGGGAAGAAATCCCGCTTATGCAGCACCGGTAGCAAAACGCCCAGGCTCTTCTCCTGCTGGCTGAGCCGCCGCAGCACATCATCCCCATGGATGTAGTCAATCGACAATTCCGGATGACGCGCCAGCAAATCGTCAAGCCACTCCTGCATCATCGCCACCGGCAGCTCATCCTGCTCCCGCGCCACGTAGACGGGCGTTTCCGCATCGCTGGAAACAAAACGCACCTCCTGAAGCCCATCGGCAGGCGCATCTGCATGACGAATGCCGTGCGACGCGCTGTAGCAAACGAAATCCGCCATCACCTCTGCCGCCGCCATGCCCTTGAGCACCCGGTGAATCGGCTCAAACACCAGCGCCGGATCGTGTATGTTCACAAGCTCCACCATCGCGTACCGCGCCGGATGCTGCATCTGCTCCGTTTCGCTCAGCGTCGGTTTGACCTGCTCCCAGTACGCCTTGGCCGTGGCCAGGGAATGGTTGCCGTCACCAACCGCCAGCAGCAAGGGATCCGCACCGAGTGCCGCCTTCAGGCGCAGTAGCGCATCCGTTATCTGCTGCTTGTCCTGCGCCTTCGTCACTGCCCAGCCGCGCACATGACCGCTGTCCATCATCAGATCAAAGTCATAAAGAAGCGGCAGCGACTCGCGGCGCTGATAGAGTGGCTCAATCACCGTGCGTTCCACGTCGTCCACCAGCAGCATCACATGGCTGCTTTCCAGCAGCGCTCCGTTGCGCACCGCCAGACGCGGCGGCAGACGCGATGCCACTGTCTCTTCCGTCGGACGGATGACCGTCTTCCGGCCATCATAGGCGTACTGCTCCAAATCGACACAACAGACCAGACCTAACCGCATGCCGTCTGTGGTCATTCGCTCCAGCAGCACATAGCCATCCTCCACCGCCGGACGGAGCTTGCCTTCCATATCGCGCATGGCCTGATGAATCTGCTCGATGCGCTCCGGCGCGGCAGGCAGCTCACATTCCGGCAGAATCATGTGCAGCGTGGATAACTCCTGGCCCACCAGCTGCGCCACATCACGCCAGTATTCCGGCTGTGACGTGTATTGATCACACGCCACGCAAGCCCACTTGCGCCAGTCCGTATTCTCGCCCGGCAACAGCAGTTTGGCCGGTACGATGCCTGTTCCGTTCCCCGGATTGTGCATTGACGTCATGTTTCGTCATCCTTTCGCAGCCAATGTTTTTGTGTTATCTCCCCTCCTTTATTGTAGTACCGACCTGGGTCAAGGTCAAGTATTTCCCTTGTTCTTAAATAGCAGCGTGATGCACCACACGCCCGCCGCACCAATGATGGTATACAGGATGCGGCTGATGATTGCTCCCTGACCGCCAAACAGCCACGCCACCAGATCAAACTGGAATACGCCCACCAGCAGCCAGTTAACCGCACCCACAATGGTCAGCACGAGCGCGATTGTATCCATCAACATACCTTCCATCTCCTTTCCTTCTGCTCCCTTTGGGTGCTGCCCCTCCGGGTGATAGTCCATTGTATGCAAAACATGTGCGGGATAGAACACCATCGCGTCCCCTTTTTCTTTCCAGAAAATGTCGCGCAATGTGTACCGATCTCCGCTTCGGGCGCCTTCATCGAAAGAAAAATTCAGGAAAAAGCAAAAATTCTGTTAAAAAGGTATCAAAAGTGCAGGAAATACCCGGTAGCCCTCTTGCAAAAGTTCGGGAAATTGGGTAAAATATGAGGTGGGAATCAAACCCCGTTCGACGATTAAAGGAGGTATATTCCAATGGCAGTGAAAGTTGCTATCAATGGTTTCGGCCGTATTGGCCGTCTGGCGTTCCGTCAGATGTTCGGCGCTGAGGGCTACGAGGTTGTTGCAATCAACGACCTGACCTCTCCCGCGATGCTGGCTCACCTGCTGAAGTACGACACCGCTCAGGGCGCTTACTGCGGCCACATCGGTGAGAACCTGCACACTGTGGAAGCCACCGAGGATTCCATCATTGTGGACGGCAAGGAAATCAAGATCTATGCCGAGAAGAACGCTGCGGATGCTCCCTGGGGCAAGCTGGGCGTGGACGTTGTGCTGGAGTGCACCGGCTTCTACTGCTCCAAGGAGAAGTCCATGGCGCACATCACCGCTGGCGCGAAGAAGGTCGTCATCTCTGCCCCCGCTGGCAATGACCTGAAGACCATCGTTTACAACGTCAACAACGACACCCTGACTGCGGACGACCAGATCATCTCTGCTGCGTCCTGCACCACCAACTGCCTGGCTCCCATGGCGAAGGCTCTGAACGACAAGTATCCGATCGTTTCCGGTATCATGACCACCGTTCATGCTTACACCGGCGACCAGATGATCCTGGACGGCCCGCATCGCAAGGGCGACCTGCGTCGTGCCCGTGCTGGCGCTCAGAACATCGTTCCGAACTCCACCGGCGCTGCCAAGGCTATCGGCCTGGTTATCCCCGAGCTGAACAAGAAGCTGATCGGTTCCGCTCAGCGCGTCCCGGTTTGCACCGGCTCCACCACCATCCTGGTGGCTGTTGTCAAGGGCACCGATGTGACCGTTGATTCCGTGAACGAGGCCATGAAGGCTCAGGCTTCCGAGTCCTTCGGCTACAACGTTGAGCCCATCGTCTCTTCCGACGTTATCGGCATGCGTTATGGCTCCCTGTTCGATGCCACCCAGACCATGGTCGCCAAGATCGACGACGACACCTATCAGGTGCAGGTCGTGTCCTGGTACGACAACGAGAACTCCTACACCTCTCAGATGGTCCGCACCATCAAGTACTTCGCTGAGCTGAACTAATTCACGCCTGCGAAGAACGAGCCGGTGAGGTATTGTTCTTCTAAAACAGCATTGTTTTCCCTCTTTCCTGACTCGCATGGGTTGGGAAAGAGGGTTTTTTGTATAAGGAATACTTTTTGCTGTTTACTTTTTTTAAAAAAGCGCTATAATATAAACAGAAAGGAGGACGCCCATCATGTTTGGAAAAAACCTCAAGTACTATCGTCTGAAAAATCAAATGAGCAAAAAAGCACTTGCCGCCGCCGTTGGCGTCACCCCAATGAGCATCACACATTACGAAAGCGGTACACGAAAGCCTGATTTCACCATTGTCAAAAAGCTTGCCGATGCGCTTCATGTCAGCATTTTGGATTTCATGGCCATCCGTAATGGCACCCATTGCTACATCCACGGTGAATTCCGCAAAAGCAGCACGCTGAACAAAGCTGACCAAGAATACGTCTGCGAAAGCGTGGAAGAATATCTCGATCGTTTTTTCACCGTCACCGAGCTTCTCGGAGGTGATGTTCTCCCCGCTTATCCCGCACTTCATGCTTTGGAAATGACCGACGATGTTGAACATGATGCACAAGCGCTTCGCAAGCACCTTGGTTTTGCACTTTCCGGCCCGGTCAAGGATCTTATTGGCGCAATGGAAAATAAGGGCATCCTCATCTACCTCTGCGACATTGCAAATGATCACTTTTCCGGCATGAACGGCACGGTGGATCAGCGCCCCTATATCATTCTCAACCGGCAGATGTCGGCGGAACGGCAGCGTTCGACACTCGTTCACGAACTGGTTCACATCTTTTTCATCGCCAACAAAGCAGAAAAAGAGATTGAAACCCATGCCACCGCGGTCAGTGGTGCTTTCCTTTTTCCCAAAGAAGACGCGCACCGCGAATTGGGGTATCGCCGCACCGGCGTCTCCCCGGATTTTGCCCTGATTGCAAAGGAATATGGTGTTTCGTTGCAACTGATTGCCAAGCGCGCACAAATGCTACAGATTATCTCCGATGCTTCTTTGACACACTTTTACGTGCATGATTTACCGCTCCTTGGTGGACGAAAGAATGAAATCAGCCGCATTCCCGCTGAAGAAACAAACCTTTTTCAGCAATTGGTGCTTCGCGCAATCGGTCAAGACGAGATTTCCATTCAAAAGGGATCTGAATTACTGAAAATGCCGTATGACCAGCTGTCTCAGTACGTTCACTTCCAAGGGGAGGTCTAATGCAATACATCAGCAGCGACACCAACATCTGGATTGACTTCTTGTCCATCCAAAGATTGGAGCTTCCCTTTCGTTTGGCATACACATTTCTCATGAGCAAGGAAGTTCTTGCCCGCGAATTACGCTCGCCTGTTGACCTTCCGGAAAGGTTACTGGCCGCCGGACTGGAACAAGTCGAGCTTGATGGCCCGGACTACTGGTTGGCCATGACGTATCGTTCCCAATATCCTCGCCTTTCAGAAGCCGATGCCGTGGCACTTGCCATCGCCAAAAATCGCGCCATCACGCTCCTTTCGGGTGATGGCGCATTGCGCAAGGCCGCACAAAAGGAAGGCGTCCCGGTCAGGGGCACCATCTGGATTTGTGATGAGCTTCTCCAAAACAAATGCATCTCCGAAGAAGTCTATGTACAAATTCTGCTGGATTTGAAAGCCCAGCAAAACCGTGGCAGACGACTACCCATCAACGAAATAGAAATGCGCATCCAGCGTTTCCAAAGGAAATAATACAAAACTCCCTTTTTCCAGGCATGTTTTTCGGAAAAAGGGAGTTTTTTCATAAAAAAACTCCCCGCATGTTTCCATGCAGGGAGACGAAGACATGATTAGTCC
>CAYXHF010000035.1:0-27791 GCA_964464815.1 uncultured Faecalibacterium sp. | reverse complement strand
GGCTGGACACGGCCCGGGAGGATAAGTCGCTGCCGGATTCCTTTTTGCTCTTCACGTTAGTGAAGAGCGTTTTTTTTCGCCCTTCAATCAAAAATAGTTGTCCACAGATTGTTCACATGAATGCACAAAAAGAGGATAACCTGTGGATGAAATCAAAAACACGCCGTCCCCAAAGTTTCTGGGGCGCGGCTACCTCTTCCCAAACGGCTGTAACTGTGCTATGATAAACAAAATGACGAATGGCTTTTCCCAAAAAGTCAGAAGGAGCGTTTTTCATGGAACAGCATCGCATGGTGATTCATTCTCTGCCGGCCAGCGGCGTCCCGGTGTCGATTGGTGCGGCGGCGAATGGTGATAAAATCGCAACAACCGCGCATCATCTTCTGCGTGACGGAAAGCCTTGGTATCCCGTGATGGGCGAATTCCATTTTTCACGCTATCCGGCGGAGGAGTGGGAGACGGAGCTGCGGAAGATGAAGGCCCTGGGTGTGCAGATTGTGGCGACCTATGTGTTCTGGATTCATCACGAAGAGGAGCGCGGCGTATGGCGCACGGACGGCAATCTCGACCTGCAACGTTTTGTCAAAACCTGCCAGAAGGTCGGGTTGGATATGCTGCTGCGGATTGGTCCCTGGGCGCATGGGGAATGCCGTAACGGCGGTTTTCCGGATTGGCTGGTGCAGGATCAGACGATGCAGCCGCGCACGGATGATCCGAAGTACCTCGCGCTGGTTGAGGAATTTTTCGGTCATATCGCCCAAAGTGTTCAGGGGCTTCTGCTGAAGGACGGCGGCCCGATTATTGGTATCCAGATTGAAAATGAATACGGCCATTGTGGTGGCGAAAGTGGTGGCAGCGGCCTGATTCACATGATGACGCTCAAGCGACTGGCGATTGCCGCTGGCCTCAAGGTGCCGATGTACACCGCGACTGGCTGGGGCGGCGGCAACGTGGTCGATGGCGAAATGCTGCCGGTCATGGGCGGCTATGCGGATGCGCCGTGGGAGCATCATCTGAATCCGTTGCCTGCCAGCCCGAATTTCCTGCTGATGCATGCGCCGAATGATCCTCTGATTGGCAGTGACTGGAATCAGACGAGCGAACGCTTCACCTACCGCGTGGCGGACTGGCCCTACCTGACTGCGGAGCTTGGCGGCGGCAATCAGTGTACCTTCCACCGCCGACCGCTGATTACGGCCGAGGACACCGTGGCGCAAGCGCTTTGCAAGCTGGCCAGCGGCGCGAACCTGCTGGGCTACTACATGTTCCATGGTGGCACGAACCCAATCGGCAAGCTGACCACGTTGCAGGAAAGCACGGCAAGCGGTTCATGGACGGATGTGCCGGTCATGAGCTACGACTTTGAAGCGCCGCTGGGTGAGGCTGGCAATCTGAATGAAAGCGCATACGGCCTCAAAAATCTGCACCTCCTCGTGCAGGATTGGGGCGAAAGCCTGGCGGCGTCCATGTGCTACTACCCGGAAAATCAGGTGAAGGACGCCGAAAACCTGACGGATTTGCGCTGGTGCGTCCGCTACAATCAGGAAACGCAGGAAGGCTTCCTGTTCATCAACAATCACCAGCGTCTGCGCCACATGCAGCCGCATGCGGATGTCCGCTTCAACATCACGGTGGATGGCAAAACGTTTGACCTGCCGCCGATGGACATTCCCAGCGATTTTTGCGGGGTTATTCCGTTCCATCTGCGTGTCGGGAAAGGGCGCCTGATGACGACCAACGCCTGCTTGCTGTGCAGCTTGAACGGCACGCCGGTGCTCTACAGCCGAGACAAGGCGCGTGTGCAGACGCATTTTGACGGCGAAGCGCAGCCGTTGCTGCTTCTGAGCGACACCGAAGCGCGCAGTGCATGGCGCATCGGCAACGAACTGATGCTCAGTGATGCGTGCCTGTTGCCGGTGGATGGCCGTGTGCTGGCGACTTCGGAGACACCGGAGGTTACGGCACGCTGTCTGTCGTCGGGCGAGGTGCTGCATGCCAAAGCGGAAGCAGTGACGGTGGATGCATCGTTCACCCGGCTGTCCCAGACGGAAGCCTACACCGCCTACCGCGTGACGGTCGGGGAGGTAGAGGCGGCGCTGGTGGATGACGTGCTGCTGGACTTGGACTTTTCCGGCGACCATGCGGATGTGCTGCTGGACGGCGTACTTGTCGCGGACTGGTATACAACGGGAGCAAGGTGGCAGCTGCCCTTGCGTCGCCATGGCTTCCCGAAGGAGCTGGAGGTTCGCGTTTATCCGGTGACGAAGCCGACGTATTTCGAGATTCCCACGCCGCAGGGCATGACGCTGAATCACGTTCAGGCACACGCACGCTATGCGCTGTGGCTGGATGCTGAGTAAATCATCACAACATCAGGACGGTGGCAGAACAAGAAACTGCCACCGTCCTTTTTGGCGTGTTATATTCTAAGTGTAGTCGACACCCCTCTAAAATTCTGGAATAATAAAACTTGACAATTCCAAAACGCCTCGGCAGAGGGAAACGTGCGAATGTCGCAGGGGGTGACCGGTTGTGTCGCTCCACGTGCTGACCATGGCGGCAAGGTGTGAAAGCTGCTGCGGGTCGTCGTCGCAAATGGTGAGCTTGTACTTCATGGGCATCATCACCGCCTTTCTCCGTTTGTTCAGCGTTTGATTTGAAAAAGGTGGCGAGTTGGTAAACCAACTCGTCACCTTGTGCGTCATGGATTGACCAGCGCTTTGCCCTCACAGAAGGCGGTCAGCACTGCTTGCAGCTGCGCCACGGTCTGCACCTGCACCGTCGCATGGGCGTATTCCTCTGCACAGCCGCAGCCGTAGCAGGCGGCGACAGTCGGCAGGCCACAGGCGTCTCCGGCCTGAAAGTCGGTCAGGCGGTCGCCAATCATCACGGCGCGCTCCGGCTGTAATTTTGCCAGCAGCTCATGCAGGTTTTCCGTCTTCGTCCGGCCGGGCAGGGCGGTGACAACGTGGCTGAAAATGCCTTCCAGCCCGAACACGCCAAGACACAGCGTCACATAATCATGCTGGCCGTTGCTGACGATGCACAGCGTGGCCTTGTCGCGCAGGCTTTGCAGCATGTCAAAAATGCCCGGGAAGAGGTGATTGACCACCGGTGCCAGACGAAGGCCAGCGGCGCGGCGGATGCGCATGTATTCCTCCGTGCGCTCCGGCGGAATGTGCAGGATGGGCGCGGCCTGTTCATACGTCGGGCCATTGCAGGAAATCAGCACGTCGTCCGGCAGGTCGGGCAGACCCATTTCCAGCAGGGTCTGGCGCGTTTCCGCGATGCACAGGCCCATGCTGTCCGCCAGCACGCCGTCCCAATCAAAGCAGATAACAGGTTGCATATCGTTTGATAGCTCCTTTGGAATATTATGATTATTTCGTTTTCAGCACCAATCGCTTGGTGAAGTAGTTCCAGACCATGACCAGCAGGGTGGCGATGGTCTTGTTGATATGGTACACCTTCAGGGAGAAGCCAAAGAGCGTCAGCAGCACCGCATCCTGTCCCAGCAGACAGGTCAGCAGCGCCATGATGCCCCAGTTGAGGAAAAAGCCAATGCCGCTTGTCAGCACAAAGCCAGCCTTTGTCTTGCTGCCCTTGCCGTCGGCAGTGGGGAAGACCCACTTGACGCACAGCAGGTAGTTGAACACGACCGACACCAGAAACGCAATCGGCGTGCCGAAATTCACATCCAGCTGGAACAGCTCCTTGAGCAGGGAAAGCACCAGCTGCTCAATCAGGAAGCAAACGCCACCGGTCAGGACGAAGCGAATGACCTCGGTCAGACGGTTGCTGCGGTTTTCTTTCATGGAACATCCCTCACTTCCTTTATATGGTTACGCCTGCGGCTTAGAGGAGACAAGACGCACGTTCTCCGCGCCGAAGAGGTTGTTCAGGCGCGAAATGCACGCAGGACTTGCGTCGCACCAGTTGGCGCGCGGATAGAGCAGAGTCATCTTTTCTGCCGGCAGATGCAGATACACCGGCACGTGACCGGGATGCATGGACAGCGCCTGACTGGCCTCATCCATCCGTGCGCGATCCAGGCGCAGATACAGCTTTTCGGAGGAGCGTGCGGCCATCTGGGCATCGTTCAGTCGGGTCGGCTGTGCGGCTTGGGTATTGCGCTGCGGTGCATGGCCACGCGGCGCGGTGGCGGCATGGGTGGTGCCCTCATCCTCCTGGGCGTGCGTGCCGTCCCACAATTCCAGCGGCGTCAATTTGTCCACCAGCAGCTTGGGCGCCTCGTCCTCGCGAATGGACAGGCGGCCGCGCAGCACCACCAGATCGTCGGCGGCCATCATGCCCTGATACCGCTCGTATACCTTGGGGAAGACAAGGCATTCAATCTGGCCGGACAAATCCTCCAGCGTCAGGAAGGCCATGTAGCTGCCCTTCTTGGTTGCCTTGCCCTTGACCTCCGTCAGGATGCCGCCCATCTCCACCAGCTGACCATCCAGCGACATGCCGTGGTCGTCCATGTCCTCCAAGCCCTTCAGGTCGGCGGTGGAGAAGGTCAGGTGCGTGAGCAAATCGCGATAGTCATCCAGCGGATGGCCGGTGATGTATACGCCTGTTGTCTCCTTTTCCAGCGTCAGCCGCTGGCGAAGCGGATAGGGCGGAATGTCGGGCAGGGTGTGATTTTCCTTAACCAGCGGCGCACCGTCGTCCAATGCCAGGTCGAACAGGCTCATCTGGCCATCAATGGTCTGCTTGCGCAGGGAGGTGTTGGCGTCCATCGCCGTGTCAAACACCGCCATGTACTGGGAGCGTGTGCCTTCCATGGCGTCAAACGCACCGGCCTTGATCAGGCTTTCCACCACGCGCTTGGAGCATTCGGAGGTGTCAATGCGGCGGCAGAAGTCGAAAATGTCGCGGTACGCGCCGCCCTGCTGGCGTTCACGGATGATGGCCGCCACCGCGTTGTGACCAACCGACTTGATGGCGCCCAGACCAAAGAGAATGGCCAGCTCGCCATTTTCCAGGCGGCGCACGGTGAACTTCCATGTGGAGTGGTTGACATCGGGCGGCAGCACCTTGATGCCACGGGAGCGGCAGTACTGGATGTAGGCGGCGATTTTGTCAGAATTGCCATAGACGCTGTTGAGAATAGCGGCCATGAACGGCACCGGATGATGCCGCTTGAGCCAGCCGGTCTGGATGCAGACAACGGCATAGGCTGCCGCATGCGACTTGTTGAAGGCGTAGGAGGCAAAGGCCGTCATCTCATCGTAAATCTGGGAGGCAACCTCCTCCGGCACGCCGTTGCGCACGCAGCCGGGTACGTCAATGCTGCCATCCTCGTTGAGCTTGCCGTGGATGAAGTATTCGCGCTCCTGCGCCATGACCTTGTGCTTCTTTTTCGCCATTGCGCGGCGCACCAGGTCGCTTCGGCCGTAGCTGTAGCCAGCCAGATCGCGTACAATCTGCATGACCTGCTCCTGATAGACCATGCAGCCGTATGTCACGTCCAGAATGGGACGGAGCTTTTCGGTGGAATAGCGGATGGAGGAAGGATTCAATTTGCCCTCGATGTAGCGCGGAATCGACTCCATCGGGCCAGGACGGTAGAGCGAAATGGCAGCGATAATGTCTTCAAAGCACGACGGCTTCATGTTCGTCAGGAAGGTGCGCATGCCGCCGCCTTCCAGCTGGAACACGCCATCCGTGTCGCCGTCGGAAATCATCTGGTAAACAGCCGGGTCGTCGCGCGGAATATCCTCCGGCGTCATGTGAATGCCCTGCTCGCGCAGCATGTCCAGCGTATCGCGAATGACCGTCAGGGTACGAAGGCCCAGAAAGTCCATTTTGAGCAGCCCCAGCCGCTCAATCGTGCCCATCGGGTACTGGGTGGTAATGACCTCGTCATTGCGCTGCAAGGGCACGTATTCCATGACGGGCTTGCCGGTAATCAGAACGCCCGCAGCGTGTGTGGAGGCATGGCGCGGCATGCCTTCCAGCTTCATGGCGGTGTCAATCAGCTGATGAACAGCGGGCTGCTCATCATACATCGTTTTGAGCATGGGGGAGAGCTGAAGCGCCTTTTCCAGCGTCATGCCCAAATCAAAGGGAACGGCACGCGCCACGGCATCGGTGTCCTGATAGCTCATGCCCAGCACGCGTCCCACGTCGCGGATGCAGCCCTTGGCTTGCAGGGTGCCGAAGGTGATAATCTGGCTAACGTGATCCGCGCCGTATTTGCGGGCCACGTAGTCAATCACCTCCTGACGGCGCTCGTAGCAGAAGTCCACGTCAATATCCGGCATGGTGACGCGCTCCGGGTTCAGGAAGCGTTCAAAGAGCAATTGGTATTTGAGCGGATCCAGCATCGTGATGCCAAGTGAGTAGGCGACAATCGAGCCTGCGCCGCTGCCACGACCCGGGCCAACCATGATGCCTTCACTCTTGGCATAGCGGATGAAGTCCCAGACAATCAGGAAGTAGTCCACATATCCCATGGAGGTGATGACGTTCAGCTCATACCGCAGGCGTTGCCACGGCTCGTCCTCCTCCCTGGCGTCGGGATAGCGTGCGCGAAGTCCTTCCTCGGTCAGGCGTGTGAGCATCGACAGCGCCGTTTCGCCCTCCGGTACAGGATAGTGCGGCAGGCGCGTCACGCCGAATTCAAACGTCACGTTGCAGCGGTCGGCAATCTCCTGCGTTCGATCCACCGCATCGGGACAGGAGGCGAAAAGTGTGCGCATTTCCGCTTCGCTCTTGACGTAGAGCTGGTTCGTTTCCATGCGCATG
This sequence comes from uncultured Faecalibacterium sp., assembly GCA_964464815.1. Taxonomy (GTDB): domain Bacteria; phylum Bacillota; class Clostridia; order Christensenellales; family Aristaeellaceae; genus UBA11524. The sequence goes on along the minus strand of CAYXHF010000035.1, from coordinate 21,035 downwards.
CGGCTTTCGTCTTCCAGCGTCTTGCCGGTCTGGATGCACATCAGGACTTCCTGTGCGTCGGCGTCCTTTTCGGTCAGGTAGTGGCAGTCGTTGGTGGCCACCAGCGGAATGTCATGGTCACGGGCCAGAGAAATCAGGCGTGGCAGCACGATTTTCTCATCGCGGATGCCGTGATCCATGATTTCGACATAGAAATTCTCCTTGCCGAAAATCTCCTGCATTTCCTTCACATACGCATCTGCATCGTCATAGCGGCCCTGGCGGAGGAGCTTGGGCAAATCGCCCGACAGGCAGGCGGAGAGGCAAATCAGTCCCTCGCTGTGCTGGCGCAGGAGGTTGTAGTCAATGCGCGGGCGATAATAATAGCCGCTCAAAAAGCCCTCGCTGACAAGCTTCATCAGGTTCTGGTAGCCGGTGTTGTTTTCGCAGAGCAGGATGAGGTGGCTGTATTCGCGGTTGGCGTTGCTTTTGTCCAGCCGGTCGCGGCAAATATAGACCTCGCACCCGATGATGGGCTTGAGTCCCGCGTCCTTCATGGCGGAATAAAAGTCGATGCAGCCATACATCACGCCGTGGTCGGTAATGGCGCAGGCCGTCTGGCCAAGCTCCTTGATGCGCTCGACCAATTTCGGGATGCGGCATGCACCGTCAAGCAGACTGTATTCGGTGTGCAGATGCAGATGGGTGAAGCTCATAGCAAGTAAAACCTCCGCGTGCGGTATCGGTGGCAAAAATCCGCCGGTTCACCGGCTTCCTATATTATACCACGAACGGCAGGGGTTGACAAGCACGCGCAAATTTGATACGCTGGAAATATCTTTTCGGCGGAAGGAGGCTGAGCGTCATATGCGTCTGAACTGATGCCACCGTTTCATCAGACGGGAAAGCAAGCAAGCTGCAACAAGGCGGCTTTGTTTGTGATGGCAGAAAGCAGCGCATGGACGTGAGGTCTCCTTTTTGCGTGCTGGAAAATCGAAAAAAGTCAGATGGTGTCCACCTGTTTGTGCCTCCCCGTGGACTTGTGGAGGAAAAATCGTTTTGCAGTTGAAAATAGAACATTTGTCGTTTGCTTATGAAGGAACGCTGGAAGCTGTCTTTGATGGCTTGTCTCTGTCACTGGATACGTCGTGGCGCACAGGGCTGATTGCCCGCAATGGCCGTGGCAAAACGACCCTGCTTCGCCTCCTGGCCGGAGCATTGCAGGGACAAGGGCGTATCGCATGTCCCTTGCAGCCGGTGCTGTTTCCCTATCCGGTGGAGGAGCCATCCGACCTGACGTGGAATGTGATGGCAGGTGCTGCCCCGATGGCCGAGGATTGGCAGCTTCGCCGGGAATTGAACCTCCTGCATGTGGAGGAGGACGTGCTGCTCTGGGATGAGCCGCTGAACTTCATTGACGTGTTCAGCCGCGTTCAGCTGGAGGAGCTGATTGTGGCCTGCCAGCCGACGATACTGCTGGTGGAGCATGATGCACGGTTTCTGAAAAACATTGGCGCACGGCGCGTGGAGATACACAAGGAAATATAAAAATCGGGGAGGCATCTAATCACAGATGCTTCCCCGAAATTTGATATATTGCTTTATTCGGCACTTTCGTTCCTTGCCGCCCAGCGCTGGCGCAAAAAGCGCATGCTCATTTCCGGCCAGACCTGTGCCTCGGCAATCAGCTTGCGGGCGTCCTCACCGGGTGTGCGCGTGACCTCGTTGGCTAGTGCCGCACCGTGTCCACCGCGCGGGAAGATGTGTACCTCCGACGGTACGCCGTGCTGATGCAGTGCCATGGCCATCAGCAGCGTGTTTTCCACCGGCACGGAGCCGTCCGTCCACGTGTGCCACAGGAAGGTCGGCGGCGTTTGCGGTGTAACAAGCGTTTCCAGCGAATGCGCCTGATGCGCGGCGGTGTCCTCCGTACCCGTCAGGTGCAAGAAGCTGCCCCGATGCGCAAATTCGCCAGCGGAAATGACCGGGTAGGAGAGAATCAGCGCGTCCGGGCGCACCTGCTCCGGCGTCAGACCAAACGGCTGCCACCATTGCGGCTCATGCCAGTGGACGCCCAGCAGGCCCGCAGCATGACCGCCAGCGGAGAAGCCGCACAGCACAATTTGGTCGGGCGCGGCGTGGTATTCCTCCGCGTGGGCGCGAACGTGGGCCACGGCACAAGCTAGGTCCTCCATCGGTGCAGGAAAGACATCCGGCGCGACACGGTAGGAGACGACAAATGCGTTACAGCCCATGCCGACAAAGGCCAGTGCAATCGGTTCGCCTTCGCGTGCGGAGCGGTGCGTGTAGCCGCCACCGGGAATCACCAGAATGCTTGTGCGGCGCACCGTAGGGTCGGACGCAAGGTCAGGCACATAGGCGGTCATGTCACAATGGGGCAGGGAAATCGTTGCGGTGTACATAAAGCCACTCCTTTGTATGGAAGGTTGTCAGCGGTACGGGTCTTCGCGCGTGCCGCTGCCGGTGGTGAAAGCGTATTCGTTCAAATCCAGCGTCGCCATTGGGCGAATGCCGGGTGTGGCGGCATCATCGGGCAGGGTCAGATGGCCGGATGCGCCAATGACCGGGTGCAGACCGTTTTCCAGCGCGTCGCGCAGCCAGTAGACGGCCGTGCCGCTGGCATGCTCTGCGCCCTGTGCCGCGGCGTAGGGCGTGACAGCACAGCTCAGGTCATTCAGCGTTGTCAAATCAGCCGCCGCCGGCAGGGTGATGGACAGCATGTCGGGCGACTGGCTGATGGTCAGGTCGCTGGTCGTGGCCACGTCGCATGCATCAATGACGGATGCGCACAGCAGGGTAATCGTGCTGCCGTCGGTGCGAATGACCTGCCAGAGAACATCGCTCATCGTGCCGCTTTCGCCCATGGGATATTGCCCAAGCAATACATACGGCTGTTGGCCCTGGGCGCATTCCAGCAGTTCCAGATTCACGCCGAAGCGTTCGCGCAATTGTGCCAGCAGCGCGGCAAAAGACGGATCATCCGTCAGCGAAAGCAATCGGTCGGAGAGTGCCTGTGCGCTTTCCAGCGTCACCTGCTGGAAAGCATCCTCCAATTCCTTCATCAGCAGGGAACGGCACTGCGCGGCGCGGTTCACAGCATCCAGCGTGTCGCCCATGTCCGAAAAGGCGTTCATCGCGCCCTCGTAGTCGCCTTGGGCGAGTAGCTCCTCGGCGGACAGATACGCCTTGCGGCTCATGGCGGCGGTGCATGCCTCGGCCAGGGCCGTGGACTGGCCGTAGCCGTTCAGGCTGAGCAGTAAGGCACGTGCGTCCTCATACGCGCCATCGTTCATCAGCTGCCGCGCCTGCTGGATGGAGCGCTCCGGAATGGCGCTCTGGAGCGCACCGGCGCGTTCAGCCGCATCCTCAAAGCTGCCAAGGGCGCTGAAGAGCGTCAGGGCCTCCTGCAAATCGCCGTTTTTTTCCGCTTCAATGGCATCCAGATAGCGCAGGTAGCGTTGGCTGCTCTTGAAAGGGTCAATCTGCTCCAAATTGACGCGACACAGGGCGGTGTTGCCTTCCTGCAAGGCAGAAAGTGCGGCGGCGTAGAGTGCGTATTCGGCCGAATCCTCGTATTCGCCCAGCTCCTGGAACAGCTGCGATGCCTCCAGACATTCGCCCTGACCCAGCAGGAGCTGTGCTTGCTCGTAGTAGTGCTGATTGCTCCATGTGGAGCAGGACGTGGTTGTCAGGCACATTGCCGACACCAGCGACAGGGCGCAAAGTGTTTTCCATTTGGCCATCATGGTCATCCCTCCATTTCCTTTGCAGGGGATAGGATGCACCACAGGCTGGAAAATTATCAGCGATTATTTTCTCTTCAGCAGTCGGAAAATGGCGGTTTTGTGCGCAAGACGCCAGTAAACAAGACAAAGCACCCCGTAGACCATCGCCCCCGCTGCAACCTGCACCATCAGGCCCGGCCAGCCGGAAAGCGGCAGCAAGTGCATCAGGCGCACACACAGCGCCATCACCGCGCCAAAGGCAACGTAAACAAGGCTCGTGCGCAGATACTGGCCATAGGGCAAATCGCGCCGCAGGAACAGATACTGCACCACCGGCACGGAGAATTCCGCCAGCACGGTTGCCACCACCGCGCCCATGGCTTCATAGCGCGGAATCAGCAGGCTGTTGGCAATCAGGTTAATGATTGCACCTGTCAGCACACTATAAATGAAGATTTTGTCACGTCCCTGCGGTAGGACCCACTGCGTGCGAATGACGTTGGCAAACCCAATGGCCAGCAGCGTCATGGACAGGGGCATCATCAGCGCACCCGAGGCGGTGAAGGCTTCACCGTAGAACAGCGGCGCAAACGCATCCGCAATGGCGCAAAGCCCGAAGGCCATGGCGCAGACCATGCACATTACCAGCTCCATGCTCAGGGCGATATGGCGGCGCACCTCGTCCATCTGGCCCAGACGCGTCATGCGGCTGACCTTGGGCAGCATCACCGTGCCGATGGCAGAAATGAAGCCGGACAGGCAGAGGATAATCTTTTCAGCATTTTCGTACAGGCCGGTCTGCACCATGTCGGACAGCGCGCCAATCATCACCTTGTCCATCTGGCGATAGACGCTCACGGCAATGACGGAGATGGAGAGCAGGGCGCAAGGGCCTAAATGGCGTAGGGCATCCCGCATGCTGACGTGGCGCAGCTGTACCTTGCCGCGCAGGCTCAGCATGCAGCTCAGGCAGCCAAGGAGTGTGGAGAGCGACCAGACGAAGGCGTACACCCACAAATCCTCCGGACCGCGCACGAACAGGAAGACCGCACCGGCCGCCAGCAGCTTCACCAGCGTGTTGCGCACGGCAATGGGACGGAATTCGTCCAGGCCCATCAGGCACCAGTCGAGATTGACCAGACAGCTGACGCTCATCATCGTCAGGTGCAGGGAAATCTGCTTTTCGTCACCGGCAATGAAGAAGACGTAGCCGAGCCAGACAAGCAGCGTGACGCCAGCGACCAGCCGCTGCATCTTCCAGATGCCGGAGAAGGTCGCATTCAGCGCCTCCTTGTCATCCCGCACACGTGCAATGGCACGCGGGCCGTAATTTTCCAGGCCCAGCATGCCCACCAGCACAAACACATAGCTGATGGCCCAGGAATAGCCGTACAGGCCAACACCCTGCGCACCGACCACGCGGGAGAGATATGGCGCGGTGACAAGCGGCAGCAGCATCGAAAACACACGGTAGGCGATATTATAGAGGGTGTTTTTTCGTGTATTCATGGTATTCAGGAATCCTTTCGCAGTGGAAAAAAGCATGCGTTCCGTTTTTTGCCGGAACAAAGTATGTTTTCGCCGTGCAGAAAGGAAAATCCTGCGCGTGTGTGAAAAATGACGGATAGTCCAAACGGAATTTTGTGCAAAAAAACGCCCTTCACAAATGCAAGCGGGTGTGTTATTATCTTGTATCGAATCACGATGCCCAAGGAGAAGGCTTTGTATATGAAGAAGCTGTCGAATTACCGCCATACCGTGGCGGCCTGTTATCTGGGATATGTCACACAGGCGATTGCCAACAACCTGGCACCGCTGCTGTTTGTGACGTTCATGACGGAATTTTCGCTGACGCTGGAAAAAATCACGCTGATTACGATGGTGAACTTCGCCGTGCAGCTGCTGGTTGATTTGCTCAGCACGCGCCTGGTGGACAAAATCGGCTACCGCGTGTGTACCGTGTTTGCGCATGTGTCCGCTGTGTTGGGCTTTGTGGGCATGACGGTGCTGCCGAATGTGATGGATCCGATGGCTGGTCTGCTGGTGTCTGTGGTGCTCTATGCCATTGGTGGCGGCATGATTGAGGTGGTCATCAGCCCGATGGTGGAGGCATGCCCGATTGACGGTAAGAGTGCCGCCATGAGCCTCCTGCACTCCTTCTATTCCTGGGGCTATGTGGCGCTGGTAGCGCTGTCCACGCTGTTTTTCGCTCTGGTCGGTACACAGGCATGGCGCGTGCTGACCCTGCTCTGGGCGCTGATTCCCCTTGGCAACGCGGTGTACTTCTGCTTTGTGCCGATTTATCCGATTGTCGCGGAGGAATCCCAGCGTATGCCGATGCGCCGCATGCTGTCAAGCCGCGTGTTCTGGGTGCTGATGGTGATGATGCTCTGCGCCGGCGCGTCGGAGCAAGCCATGGCACAGTGGGCCAGCACCTTTGCGGAAAAGGGCTTGCAGGTCTCCAAGACGATGGGCGATTTGCTGGGGCCATGCATGTTTGCCGTTTTGATGGGTACAGCACGTGCGCTGTATGCAAAGTTTGCGGATCGTCTGCCGCTGCGCATTGCGCTGATGGCATCCAGCGTTTTGTGCATCCTCTGCTATCTGTGTGCGGCATTGAGTGCCAATCCGCTGCTGGCGCTGATTGGTTGTGCGTTTTGCGGCCTGTCGATTGGTCTTTTCTGGCCGGGTACGTATTCGGAGGCCGCGGCGACATTGCCCGGTGGCGGTACGGCGATGTTCGCCCTGCTGGCACTGGCGGGTGACCTTGGCTGTTCGGTTGGCCCGACGCTGGTGGGTGTGTCCTTCGGCGTGATGGGCAGCCTGCAGATGGGCTTGCTGGCAGGTGCCGTGTTCCCGCTGGTGATGCTGATTGCGGCCTTCTCCCTGCGGAAAAAAGCATAACAGGAATCATAACAGGGCGTGTCCTCCTTATGAATTAGGAAGACACGCCCTGTGTTATTCGGCCATATGGCGGCGCATGTTCATCAGCGCATGCTTTTCCAGACGCGACACCTGCGCCTGACTGATGCCGATTTCGCTCGCCACCTCCATCTGTGTGCGGCCGTCAAAGAAGCGCATGCGCAGGATTTTCTTTTCCCGGTCGTCCAGATGCCCCATGGCATCGGCGATGGCGATGCTTTGCACCCAATCATCATCGCGCACGCTTTCGTCCTTCACCTGATCGACAATGCATAGCGAATCGCTGCCGTCGGAGCAAATCGGTTCAAAGAGGCTGACCGGATCCTGAATTGCCTCCAGCGCCAGCACCACGTCCATGCGATCCATGCCCATGTCGCGGGCGATTTCTTCCACCGTGGGTTCGCGGGAAAGCTCCGTCTGCAAGCGGTCGCGCGCCCGCAGGGCCTTGTAGGCCGTGTCCCGCATGGAGCGCGAGACGCGAATGGCGTTGTTGTCGCGCAGATAGCGGCGAATTTCGCCAATCACCATCGGCACGGCATAGGTGGAGAAGCGGACGTTCTGCGTCACGTCGAAATTGTCCAGCGCCTTCATCAGCCCGATGCAGCCGACCTGGAATAAGTCATCGACGTTTTCACCGCGCCCGGAAAAGCGCTGAATCACGGAAAGCACCAGACGCAGATTGCCCTGGATGAACTCGTCCCGCGCCGCCTTGTCGCCGCTGTGTACCAAAGGGTATAGTTCCTGCATGCGCTGCGGCGTGAGCACCGGCAGCTTGCTTGTATCCAGCCCACAAATATCCACCTTGCCCCAAGCCATCCTGATTCCTCCTGTCGTCCTGTGACTGATGTAGCTTCAGTATGGCTGGGTCAGACGGTGTTTACGCATGGTGACAAAGAAAGTGCATTTTCGCCGCACATTACGCGCCTTCCTGCCGTGTCAGCTCTCCGTGGAGGCGGTTCAGGATGCGCTTTTCCAGACGGCTGATGTAGCTTTGCGAGATGCCCAGAATGTCCGCCACCTCCTTCTGGGTCAGCTCCTTGTGGCCGTGCAGGCCGAAGCGCAGGTCCATAATCTGCTGCTCACGGGGCGATAGGTGCGATAGCGCGGAAAAGAGCATTTGCCGCTCGGCGTTTTCCTCAATGCCGCGGGAAACCATGTCTGGGTCTGTGCCCAGTACATCCGAGAGCAATAGCTCGTTGCCGTCCCAGTCGGTTTTCAGCGGCTCGTCCAGAGAAACCTCAAGCTTGGTGCGGCTGTGACGGCGCAGGAACATCAGCACCTCGTTTTCAATGCAGCGGCTGGCGTAGGTGGCAAGCTTGATTTTCTTCGTCGGGTCAAAGGTGTTCACGGCCTTAATCAGCCCGATGGTGCCAATGGAAATCAGGTCTTCCAGCATAACGCCGGTGTTTTCAAACTTGCGGGCGATGAAGACGACCAGACGCAGGTTATGCTCAATCAGCGTGGAGCGCACCGCCGGGCCGTCCGTATCCAGATGACGCAGCAGCTCCTGCTCTTCCTCCAGCGTCAAGGGCGCAGGGAGCGGCTCAGGGCCGCCGATGTAGAAGACCTCCTTGGGTGTGATGCGTCCCAGCAGCGCACAAAGCTGTTCACGGGCCGCAGAATACAGGGGCAGATGCATGGTCATCATAAATTCCTCCTTTGATGATGAAAAGATGGGGACGCGGTCGGGAGTGCCCGCAGGAGCGAGGAAGGCAGCAGCGCCTGCGCGCCGGTGTATTCCTCCGGCGCAGCCCCCAGCAAAGCGCGAATGGGAATTTCTTTTCCGCGAAAAAGAAGGGAGATGGCATCTGGACGCAGAATCGTCATCAGTGCCCCTCCGGATACGGTGCGCACGCGCAAAAGCCGTGTGCCCGGTGGCGCAGCAGCATCGGGAAGAAGGCGCGCCATCGTCTTTCGCGAAAGGACAACGACCGGGTCGCCGGAAATCGGGTCGCAGAGCAAATTGCCCGAATCGACCAGCGCCGTGATGCGGATGTGCTTGCCCGCATGGCGAATGCAAAGCACGGCTGTATCGCCCGCAAGTGGCGTTTGGCGCATCAGGCGCGACAGCAGCAGGAGCAGCACACAGCACAGCGCCGCTTGCAGCATGCCCGACAGCGGCAGAAACGCCGCCAGCCCTGCACAGCCGTTCAGCGCGAGGAGCAGCGAAAAGCAAACGGGCGTCAGGCGCAAGAGAATCCATGTGCCACGCACGCCCAGCTGCGAAACAGGACAAGCGCCAAAGGCCATCAGCAGGCTACTGGGCAAAAGCATCCAGACACGCCACGGGGACGGCAGATGCTCTATCCAGCACTGAAGCAGGCTGAGCAGAAAGGCACAAAGCAGCCGCTGCACCATGGAAACGCCGTGCAGGGCGAAGGTTCCTTGTATGCAGCGCATCAGCGCAAGAAAGCAAAGCAGCTGTTCCAGCAGAAACAAATATCCGCTCACCCGCATGCGCTGTCCCTCCTTTTTGCCATCCATGGGGAGTATACCGCCAAGCGCATGGCGGCACTGTCGAAGGAATGCAGTGTAAAATGTCAAAAGAAGGAAGAATAACGAGCCGCATCAGCCAATGAACACCATGCGCCCACGATGGGCGTGCTTTTTCGGGAAAGGAGGACAACAGATGCCGGAAAAAAAGAAAATTGCTGTCCGCTCCGGTGCGTTTCTGGTATACGTCACCCCACGCAAGGGAATGCGTCGCCTGATTCTGCGCTATCAACCGCAGACAAATGAGCTGCATCTGTCTGTGCCGTCGGGAACGCGTATGACGACCATCCGAACGTTTCTGGACAGCCAGCAGACGTGGATGGCGGAGCAGGTACAAAAGCAGGTTTCCGCGCCTGCATTCGCGGCAGGGGAGGTGCATCGCCTTCTTGGCCAATGGGTGACGCTGGGCGAAAATGCTCCTACAGGGGAGGCATTTGTGCGCATGCGCAATGCGCAATTGCAGACACTATTGCTGCGTCAGGTGAATCAGTGGCAGCAGGTGCTTCATGTCCGCGCGACGCACATCACCCTGCGGGAAATGACCAGCCGATGGGGCAGCTGCCGCAAAAGCACGGGACGGCTGACCTTCAACACGCGTCTGGGCTGTATGCCGGAGGAGCTGGTGGAGTATGTGGTGGTACATGAGCTTTGTCACCTGGTGCATGCGAATCACTCGGCGCTTTTCTGGCAGCTGGTGGAAAGCTGCCTGCCGGATTATCAGCAGCGGCGGGTGGCGCTCAATCACTACGACACCTGTCCGCGCATGAATCCGTGACGCAGAAGAAAAATGCACCATCCGGGTATAATACACGCCGTTTGTGGGGAAATCATATGCTGATAGCAGCCGCAGGAAACTGAAAAAATCGGACGCGGCGCGAAATTTGACTTGACAACGCAGACGGAGTGTGACATTATTATGAAACGCGGTGATGTATATCGGGCCGATCTCGATCCGGTGATTGGCTCGGAGCAGGGCGGTGTGCGCCCTGTCGTCATTATTCAAAATGACCGCGGCAATCGACATTCGCCCACAGTCATTGTGGCGGCGGTGACGACCCGACGGAAAAAGGAACATCTACCCGTCCATGTGTTATTGACGCGGGAGGAAAGCGGCCTGGAATTTGACTCGGTCGTGCTGACCGAGCAGGTACGGACGCTGGAAAAAACACGCCTGACGCGCTATCTGGGTACGGTATCGGCCCAAGCCATGAAGCGCATTGACCGGGCGTTAGGCATGAGCCTTGGCGGCGAATGACGTCGAAAACAACAAAGGAGCAGAGGAAAACATGACGAAGAAAATGAACCTGAAGCAACTGACGCAACATGAGCAGCTCATGTCATGGGGTCAAATTGTGTTAGGCTGTCTGATTGGCGGCGCGGCGTATCCGCTATTCCTGACACCGGGCAATATCGCGCCCGGCGGTCTGACCGGTGTGTCCATGATTCTCAACTATCTTCTCCATGTTCCGGTCGGCACGACGGCGCTGATTCTCAACATCCCGCTATTTATTCTGGGATACAGGAGCATGGGACGCGTATTCGTCATTCGCTCGTTTGTGGCGACGGTATTATTTTCACTCTCCATCGACCTGTTACAGATTCCGCCGATGACGACTGAACCGATTCTTGGTGCTATCTTTGGCGGCGCGACGATGGGTGTTGGCTTAGGGCTGATTCTTCGCGGCGGTGCGACGACGGGCGGCACGGACATGATTGCCAAGATGGTGCATCAGAAGCTACCGTTCATTTCCACGGGCATGTTCCTGATGATTATCGACTTTGTGGTTGTGATTTTTGCCGCGGTCTGCATTGGCACGACGGAAGCACTATTTGCGCTGATTTGCATTTTTGTCAACGGTCGTGTGATTGACATGGTGATGCTTGGTTTAAGCAAGAACAAGGCATGCTTTGTCATGAGCGACAAATGGGAGGAAATTTCGCATTTCATCTTGACGGACATGGATCGCGGTGCGACGCAGCTGTTAGCGCGTGGTGCATATTCAGGGAAGGAGCGGCCGGTGCTGTTATGTGTATTACCGCCGCAGGAGGTTGCGAGGTTCAAGGAGATTGTGCGTCGGGAAGATGATCATGCGTTTATGTTCATCACGGAAGCCCACGAAGCACTGGGAGAAGGTTTTGAAAAACTAGTCAACCAGGACTAAGGAAAAAGGAAAAAGGAAAGCGCCCATCCCCACGCCAACCGCATGCAACTTCCACGCGGAAAATGCCGAAAAAAGTCATCACCCCAATCGCGAAACGGGTGTCGAGAGGGCCAACGGCCCTTCGCAGGTGCAGGGCAGCGCCCTGCTGGGGTCTGGGGCAACGCCCCAGAGGTGCAATCCAAACAAACCACTCAATCCTCTCCATAGCACTGTAAAGCACGCGCTCGCAGAGTCGCGGAGACAAACTTTTTCCCCTCAAGCAAGCAGCCAAGCATGGTTAATGAAACCTGCCTGGCTGCTTTATTTGTAACTTGCTATATCAAGCAGCCACCAGAGGCCGGAAGCTCCGGTGGCTTCCTTCCGTTCGCCCACTGGACGCCTTCGGGTATGACTTTCTTTGAAGGCAGCCTTCGTTTTCAGGGCTATTTTGGTTTTAAGGAGTAATTGGCAGAATTGACCTTCGGGAAAGAAAAAGATGCGGCCCGAATTCTGCGAAAAAGGGGGGAAAACGCTTGCACATGGTGTGAAAGCGTGATATAATGAGCATGGTCACTTTGTTCCCTAATCGACCGAAGAACACAGGAGGAATCAACCATGAAGAAGTTCCTGGCTCTGCTTCTGGCAGCGATGATGCTTCTGAGCTGCGTGTCCGTTGCGGAAACGGTTGCGCCGGATGACATCGCGGATACTGTGACGTCTGAAGACGGCACCTATGCGGTGGCGTTTGTAACGGACGTTGGCCAATTGAAGGATAAGTCCTTCAACCAGGGTACGTGGAACGGCGTGAAGTCTTACGCCGCTGCTAACGGCCTGACCTATAAGTACTATCAGCCCGCCAACGGCAACGAGGCGACCGACGATGACCGCTATGACGCCATGAAGGCGGCGGCGGAAGCGGGCGCGAAGGTTATTGTTTGCGCAGGCTTCATGCAGGGCAACGCCCTGACCCGTGCTGCGTCTGAGTACGAAGATGTGCACTTTGTGTTCATCGACGGCTGGACGCTGGCGTATCCGGAAGGCCATGCGAAGGCTGGCGAGGTTCTGACGAACGTTGCTGCCATCTCCTTCAAGGAGGAGCAGGCTGGCTATCTGGCGGGCTACGCTGTGGTGAAGGAAGGCTTCACGAAGCTGGGCTTCTCCGGTGGCGGCGGTGGCACGAACGCGGCTTGCGATCGCTATGGCTATGGCTTTGCCCAGGGCGCGAACGCGGCTGCTGCTGAAATGGGTGTGAATGTGGAGCTGAAGTACTCCTGGCAGTACGGCGCTGCATTCTCTGCCTCCAACGATCTGCAGACCATGATCGCTGGCTGGTACGAGACCGGCACGGAAATCGTGTTCGCTTGCGGCGGCGCGATGTTCTCCTCCATCGTGGCTGCGGCTTCTGCCAATGACGGCTGCGTGGTGGGCGTTGACGTTGACCAGTCCTATGAATCCGAGACGGTGATTACCTCCGCCATGAAGGGCATCGCGGAAGCGGCGCAGATTGCGCTGGCGGCCAGCTTTGATGGCAAGTGGGATACCGTTGGCGGCAATCAGACGGTTCTGGGCGCGAACGAAAACGCTGTTGGCCTGCCCACGGACACCTGGTCCATGGAAACCTTCACGGTGGAACAGTATAACGAGCTGTTCGCTGCGATCAACAATGGCACGCTGGAAATCTCCGGTGACGACCTGACCGCGGATAACATCACCAAGGTGGAGTTCTCCAACCTGACTGTCATCTACGAGTAATCGAATCCCTTGTGCGGAGAGGCTGCAAAATGCGGTCTCTCCGCACTTTTTATTTCTATCCTTTCTGGCGTATTCGTGCATACTGTGAGAAGAAAATTAAGATAAAACGGTCGAATTTGCTTGCAATTTTGCATGGGGAAAGTTATACTGGTAAATAGGGTAGAGGCTAATTGCTTCGTGTGCCAAAAGACACACATCAGATAGGAGGCGGTCAGCATGGAACGTGAAACGGAATATGTCATTGAGATGCTCCATATCACCAAGGAGTTTCCGGGCATTCGCGCCAATGACGATATTACCTTGCAGCTGCGCAAAGGAGAAATCCACGCACTGCTGGGCGAAAATGGCGCGGGTAAATCAACGCTGATGAGCGTTTTGTTTGGCTTGTATCAGCCGGAAAGCGGCATCATCAAGAAGGACGGTCAGGAGGTCAAAATCAATGACCCCAATGACGCCACGGCACTGCATATCGGCATGGTACATCAGCATTTTAAGCTGATTGATGTTTTTACCGTGCTGGATAATATCATTCTGGGCGCAGAGGACACGAAGTATGGCTTCCTGTCGCGCAAGGCAGCCCGGAAAAAGGTGCAGGAGCTGTCGCAGCGTTATGGTCTGGCGGTTGACCTCGATGCGAAGATTGAGGACATTACGGTTGGCATGCAGCAGCGTGTGGAGATTCTGAAAATGCTCTACCGCGATAATGAGGTGCTGATTTTTGACGAGCCGACCGCCGTGCTGACGCCGCAGGAAATCGACGAATTGATGAAAATCATGAAGGGCCTGGCGGCAGAGGGCAAGTCGATTCTGTTCATTACCCATAAGCTGGACGAAATCATGGCGGTGTCTGACCGCTGCACGGTGCTGCGGAAGGGCAAGTGCATCGGCACGGTCAACACAGCGGACACGAATCAGGCGGAACTGAGCCGCATGATGGTCGGCCGTGATGTGCAGCTGGTGGTAGAGAAGCAGAGCGCCGTGCCGGGCAAGGCTGTGCTGGAGGTGGAAAACCTGAGCGTGCGCAGCCACCTGTATCACCGGGATGCTGTCAAGAATGTCTCCTTCACCGCACATGCGGGTGAAATTGTCTGCATCGCGGGCATTGATGGCAATGGTCAGAGTGAGCTGGTGCAGGCACTGACGGGTCTGGAAAAGACGCACAGCGGTAAGATTACCCTGATGGGTAAGGACGTGACGCGCGCCTCCATTCGCCAGCGCTCCATGCTGGGCATGAGCCATATTCCGGAGGATCGCCATAAGCATGGCCTGATTCTGGATAATACGCTGGAAATGAATCTGGTGTTGCAGCGCTATCACGAGCCGCGCTTCCAGAAGCATGGCTTCCTGCGGTTTGGCGAAATCCGGAAGTACGCCAATAAGCTGATTGACCAGTACGACGTTCGCAGTGGCCAGGGCGCTGTGACCACCGCACGCAGCATGTCGGGCGGCAACCAGCAGAAGGCCATTATCGCGCGCGAAATCGACCGCGACCTGCCGCTGATTGTGGCGGTGCAGCCGACGCGCGGATTGGACGTGGGCGCAATTGAATACATCCATCGGCAGCTGGTGGCCCAGCGTGATGCGGGCAAGGCCGTGCTGCTGGTGTCGCTGGAGCTGGACGAGGTGATGAACCTCTCCGACCGCATTTTGGTGATGCATAGCGGCGAAATCGTGGGCGAGCTGAATCCCAAGGAGACCACGGTGGAAGAGCTGGGCCTGTATATGGCCGGTGCAAAGCGTCAGGAAAAGAAGGAGGCATGAGCATGGAAAAGCTGAAAAGGAGCAATGGCTTCCAGACCGTGCTGGCATCGCTGGCGTCCATTGTCATCGGCATGCTGGCGGGCAGCCTCATTATTGTGGTGGTTGGCCTTACGACGGATACACTGGGTGCAAAGAGCATCTGGGATGCCATCCGCATTGTCTTTGCGGGCATGTTCTGCACGGGTCGCAGCGCATCGGGTGCGCTGACGTTCGGGTTTAATCCCCAGATGATGGGCAATATGCTCTTCCGTGCCACGCCGCTGATTCTGACGGGTCTGTCCGTGGCCTTGGCGAATAAGACGGGCCTGTTCAATATCGGCGCACCGGGTCAGTATCTGGCCGGTACGGCGGCGACGCTGTTTATCGCATTGTCGATGCCCGTGGCCGAAACGGAAATGGCCAAATGGCTGGCCGGGCAGGGAATTGTGTACGGCTTCTACTTCCCGTCGTGGGTCGTCTGGGTGACGGCGTTCCTGGGTGGTATGCTGGCGGGCGCCCTGTGGGGCTGCATTCCGGGCTTGCTCAAGGCCTTCCTCAATATCAATGAGGTGCTGGCGTGCATCATGACCAACTGGATTGCCGCCAATCTGGTCACGTGGCTCTTTGATATGTCGAATCTCAAGAACGTGGTGGAAAACACCAAGTCCGGCTATATCTACAAGACGACCTTCAACGGCGTGGAAACGCCCAAGCTGGGCCTGGACAAGCTCTTTACGGGCAGTCAGGTCAACGCGGGTATCCTGCTGGCCATTGTGCTGGCGGTGCTGGTGCTGATTTTGCTCAGCCGCACCACGTTTGGCTTTGAGCTGAAGGCGTGTGGCTCGAACCGCTATGCGGCACGCTATGCGGGCATCATGGATCGCCGCTGCATTGTCAGCTCGATGGCGCTGGCCGGTGCGCTGGCTGGTGCGGCGGGTGCGCTGTACTGCCTGTCGGGCAACACGGAATTTTTCTGGAGCACATACCAGAGTCTGCCGGGCGTTGGCTTCAACGGCATTCCGGTGGCACTGCTGGCGGCGAATAACCCCATCGGCGTCATCTTCGCGGGTCTGTTCATGTCGATGCTGGACATCTGCGGCTTGCAGCTGACGAACCTGACGGGCTATAACGAGTACATCACGGACGTGATTATCGCCGTGATTGTGTACCTGGCGGCCTTCTCGCTGGTGATGAAGATGGTGCTGGGACGGATGCTGAACGGAAAGGAGAAGGTGAAGTAAAATGGATTTGATCGCAGCAATCAATCAGGCGATTACCAATGGTACGATTCCCTTCTTGATTCGTCAGACACTGCTGTACGCCGTGCCGCTGATGATTGTGGCACTGGCCGGTGTCTTTTCCGAGCGCAGTGGCGTGATTAACCTGGCGCTGGAAGGTATCATGATTTTCGGCGCATTTGTGGGCGTGCTGTTTGTGCGCATGGTGCAGCAATGGGGCTGGTTCGATGCGGCATATCAGGCTAAGGACTGGGTGACGCTGCAAGGCTTTGCGCTGCTGACGATGCTTGTCTCGGCGGCACTGGGGGCGCTGTTTGCCATGCTGCTGGCCTTTGCGGCCATCAACCTGCGCGCTGACCAGACCATCGGTGGCACGGCACTGAATATGCTGGCACCGGCGCTGGTGCTGTTCCTGATTCGCATTCTGGTCAACCAGAACAACCTGACCATGGATTCGGGTGATAGCGCGGGATGGTTCATGCTCAAAAAGGCGCTGTTCGGCTATGGCCGCAAGGATAATATGTCCTTCTTCGGCCAGGCGTTTGTGGATAAGGTCTATCCGGTGACGTATGTGTGCATCCTGCTGTTCATCGTCCTGTCGATTATCCTGTACAAGACGAAATTCGGCCTGCGCCTGCGTGCTTGCGGCGAAAATCCGCAGGCGGCGGACTCGTTGGGCATCAACGTGTTCCGCATGCGGTATGCGGGTGTGGCGATTTCCGGCGCCCTGGCGGGTATTGGCGGCTTTGTCTACGCCATGACGACGGCGAACTGCACCTCCAACGGCGATGTGGCTGGCTTCGGCTTCCTGGCGCTGGCGGTCATGATTTTCGGCAACTGGAAGCCGCTGAGTATTGCCGGTGCGGCGCTGCTGTTCGGCCTGTTCAAGTGCGTGGCGGCATCGTATGCATCCCTGGACCTCAATGGCGACGGCGTGTATCTGCTCAAGCAGCTGGGCATCAGCCCGCATCTGTACCGCCTGCTGCCCTACATCATCACGCTGATTGTGCTGGCCTTTACCTCCAAGAGCAGCCGCGCCCCCAAGGCGGAAGGTATCCCGTATGACAAGGGTGTCAGATAATCTGAAGGCGTATGATTTAGAAGGAATTCATTAAAAAGTCGTTTTCAGTAAAATTCTGCATCGACTTTTTATTGACAAAGGATAGCATTTGTCGTATACTGTAGGTTGCGTTGCTTTGCAATGCGCGTATGCAACAGATGAAAGAGAAATGAGGGAACAGGCACAATGAAATGGCGTAAATTGCTGATTGTGATGCTGGTATTGGCGCTGCTTTTGCCCACGGCGATGGCGGATCAATTTAGCTTCCTGCCGTCCATCACGGTGGATGGTCAGGAATATCTGGCTCGTCCCAGCTCTGAGATTACGACGCTGCTGCTCATTGGTTATGACCATTATGACAACGGCGTGGTGGCGGAGGAACTGGAGGCCTACCATCTGGGTGGCCAGTCGGACTTTTTGCTGCTGCTGGTATTTGATCATGCGAACAAGCAGGTGCGCCAGCTGCAATTTGATCGCGATACCATGACGGACATCAAGCTCGTGGCGAGCAATGGCATGTCCGCAGGCACGCGTAAAATGCAAATTTGCCTGTCCCATGCCTATGGCCGCACGCGGGAGGAAAACAACCGCAACGCCATCTGGGCGGTGGAAAATCTGCTGGGCATCGCCAAGGACAACGATGGTGCGCAGATTGATAGCTACATTAGCATGGACATCAGCGGCATCAACAAGCTCAATGAGCTGGTTGGTGGCGTCACGGTGACGATTCCCAACAACGACATGATTGCCATTGATCCCACCATGACGGCGGGCACGACCATGACGCTGACGGGCATGCAGGCGGAGTACTTCACCCGCTATCGCTACAACACCGCTGAGCCGACCAACGAGGCACGTATGGCACGCCAGCGCATCTACATGGACAGCCTGGAAAGCATGCTTGCTGAGCGCGTCCATGAGGATATTGGCTATGTCAACACGCTCCTTGACGGCATGGGCATGCTGATTGACCGTACCGCCACGCTGGACGCCGGCTTCGGCTTCACCACGACCGACAACGAAGGCACGCCCGCCGGTCAGCTGGAAGGCAAGTACCTGATGTCGGATACCACGGTGGATGCGCTGGCGATGCTGGCAGCCCGTGTGCTGGATTATGAAATCATGCCGGTGGAAAACCTGCCGGGTGAGCATTATCTGGGCTCCGATGGTCACATTCATTTCGATCTGGAAGGGAACTGCGCGGTGGAATGGGCTCTGTCTGCCTTCTATACGCCCGCAAACGCCCAGTAAGCTACAAGCAGGACACGGCTTTCTATCCGGAAAGCATACACAGGAAAGCCAACGAAGAATCAGGAGGTACGCATGCAATTGGATAATCAGTCAGTGCGCAGACAGCCCGTGCAGTCCAATGACGAGGAAATGACGATTGACCTGGTGGAGCTGTTCTATCGTCTGCTGGACAAGGTCGGGTATATTATTGCCGCTTCTCTGGCGGGCGCAGTCATTATGCTGTGTGTCACCATTTTCATGATGACGCCCAAGTATCAGGCGACGGCAAAGCTCTACGTGCTCAACAGCAACAGCACGTCTATCAATCTGTCCCAGATTCAGCTGGGCAACGCGCTGGCGTCGGACTACATGCAGGTGTTTGATAACTGGCATGTGCATGAAATGGTCAAGCGTCGTCTGGGCCTGGATTATACGTATACGCAGCTGTCTGGCATGGTTTCTGTCAGCAATCCCAACGACACCCGTATTCTGAGCATCGCTGTGACCAGTGATGATCCGCAGGAGGCCAAGGATCTGGCGCTGACCTATGCGCAGGTGGCGCGTGAATTCATTGCCGCCAAGATGGATATGGAAATGCCGACCATCTTCGAGGAACCGCTGCTGGCTGAAAAGCCTGTCTCTCCCAGCAAGACCAAGAACACCGTACTGGGCTTCCTGGCTGGCTTTGTGCTTGCCTGCGGTCTGATTGTGGTGCAGTTCCTGATGGACGACCGCATCCGCAACGCTGACCGTCTGGAGAAGCAGCTGGGTCTGGCCACGCTGGGCATGATGCCCATGCAGAAGGGCGACCACGCAAGCTCCAACCGTCACCACAGCCATTCCACGCCCAATATTCAGTCCAGCCATAAGAACGAAAGAGGAGGCAGCGCAAAATAATGAAGAAGGCAATCATTCGACAGCACTATCCTCTTGACTACGCTGGCGAGGAAGCGCTGAACTCCATTTGTACCAACCTGTCCTTCTTGGGCAACGAAAAGAAGAAAATTGTTTTCACCAGTAACACCCAGAGCGAAGGCAAGAGCTGGATGACCATGCAGATTGCCGAAAACATGGCGCGCCGCGGCCGTCATGTGGTGCTGGTGGACGCTGACCTGCGCCGTTCCTTCCTGGTGCAGCGCTACAAGATGGAGCTGGAAGGCGAGGGCCAGGGCCTGGCGCACTTCCTGTCCGGTCAGTGCGATTTGAATGACGCCATTTATGAAACGGATGTGTACGGCCTGTGCCTGATTCCCTCCGGTCATGACGTCATCAAGCCCGTGAACCTGATTGACTCCCCGTATTTTGACCAGATGCTCAATGCCCTGGCCGAGTCCTTCGACCTGGTGATCATTGACGCGCCGCCGATTGGCATGGTCATTGACGCAGCAGAAATCGCCAGCTTCTGCGATGGCAGCGTGCTGGTGACCGAATACAATCACACCCGACTGCGCGAAGTGGCAGAGTGCAAGCGCCAGATGGAAACCTCCGGTACGCCTGTGCTGGGCTGCATCATCAACAAGGTCAGCTTCAATGCCCTGAGCGAGAAGAAGTACTACAACAAGTCCTACTACAGCCACTACACCACCGGCTACTACAAGCGCGATGGCGAAAGCGACAAGTAAGTAATCGGACAGAGCGGAGTCAAAGTGTTTGTTGATATTCATCATCATCTGATTTACGGCGTGGACGACGGCGCACAGAAGCAGGAGGATATGCACAATATGCTCCTGCGTGCCGCCGAGGAGGGCGTGAGCGATATCGTCTGCACGTCTCATGCCACGCCGGGCATTACGCCGTTTCCGGTGGAAACGTATCTGACGCACTTTCAGGAGGCGCAGGACTGGTGCAGGGAACAGAACCTGCCCATTCGTCTGCACACCGGCTGCGAGGTGCTCTATACGGACGCCAGCGCCCGTCTGCTGAAGGAAGGCTACTATCCGTCCCTGGCAGAAATGTGGGCCGTGCTGGTGGAATTCTCTGGCGATGTCACGTTTGAGCGTCTCTGTGATGCGGCGCGCATGCTCGGCAATGCCGGTTTCACCGTCCTGTTTGCGCATGTGGAGCGCTACGACGTGCTACACGATTTGAAGCACGTGCGCGCCCTGCGCGAGGAATCGGGCGTATACATGCAGATGAATGCGAACACCATCCTGCACAAGAAAGGCTTCTTCGCCGACCGTTGGGTACGCAAGATGCTGGAGGAAGGCTACATTGACTGCATAGCCACCGACGCGCACAACGCCACCTCTCGTCCCTGCCGCATGAAAGCCTGCTACGAAAAGCTAGCTGCTGACTACGGCGTGGACATGGCCGACGAACTCTGCGGCGGCTTCCAGCGTAGACTCCTCAACCTCTGACCGACAAACAAGCAGTATATACCCGTCCAGAACGCCAAGCAGGCCGACTGGACGGGTTTTTTTATGGAGCAACACGAAAAGACGAGCGCAAAATCAAAAAAACATTGTCTTGCAACGCCCAAACCAAACAATCTTTGTCGCGAAAATGTCCAATCTGAACATTTTCTGCTCCGAAAAAGCGCAATCCCAACAAGGGCGACACCGAAGGGTTCCAAGGGGCGACCGGAAAGCCCCTTGGAAGTAACAAGCAAATTCAAGTAACAAAAGATGCGAACGCCGAAGGGTTCCAAGGGGCGACCGGAAAGCCCTTTGGAAGTAACAAGCAAATTCAAGTAAAAAAGATGCGAACGCCGAAGGAGTCCAGAGGGCGACCGGAA
>CAYXHF010000034.1:0-28828 GCA_964464815.1 uncultured Faecalibacterium sp. | reverse complement strand
CTTTCTTCTCCTGCTTACGCGGCAGTTCAGCGACCGCGTCGGCGGTAACGACCGCATCGGCGGTAACGACCGCGTCGGCGGCAGCAATCGCTGCGGCCTTCGGCTCAGTGATGATTTCGGATGCCGGGACAGGCATTTTTGATGTCTGTGTGGCGGTGTCGATGGATTTTTGCGCGGATTTCGCCACCACGGCAGGCGCTTCTGCCTTCGGTGCGGGACGCTTGTGCTTCACCGGCATAGGCGAGGTAGACGCGGCAGGCTCGGCATGCATCGGCGGGAACGGCACGACCACACGCTTGGGTGCGGCGGCCGATTCAACCGTAGCCACGGCAGGCGCTTCGGTCTTTTGTGCCGGGACAGCATCGGGCACAGTCGCATCAGCAGCATGGTCACGGGATGCAGCAGCTTCTTCTGCGGCGACCGGAGCGTCCGGAGCGTCCGAAGCCTTTGGCGCTTCTGCGGGAAGAACCGCGGAAAGCGGAACCTCCATCAGCGGTGCATTCTCCTGAGACGAGCCATCGGCGCGTGCGGCCGGCGGTTCCAGCAGATAGTGTGCAATCACGCCGCGCTGTGCCAGACGGTTGATGACCATCACGGCCTCACTGCGGTCGGTGTTGGGCAACAGGACGTAGATGCGGTTGTCAATCAGACCGAGAATGTCGTCCTGACGGAACATGCCGCCCAGCATGGCCTGTGCGGCGTTGACGTCACTGGGTGCGTTCTGGATGTAGAGTATAGAAAGGCTGCTCAGTCCCTGCTTGGCGGCCTTGCTGTAGGTCGTGAACAGACTGCGGAAGGCGGACTCACGCAGAATGCGCGTGCCGCTGTAATAGCGGTTGTAGGCAACCGCCGCCAGATAGCGCATGGTGTGGTTGATGTAGTTGTAGATAATCAGGCTGAGCAGGCGCAGCGTGTTGATGGCGTGCTGCGTCATCAGCTCATAGGGCATATCCCAGAGCAGAATGATATATTGCAGATTGTTGTTTTCGTCCTGCATGGAGACGACCATGCTCGGCAGACTTTTTTCCAGTGCACGGTTGACGTAGATGCGGCCGTTTTGCAGCTGCTGGAAAATGTCGGGATAGTCGGTGATGCGGATGGACTTGCCCAGCGACATGGCATGCGTGGAGGTGGACGTTTTAAGGCGGCAGAAGCCACCCGTGCCGACGCTGTAGAATGCCGCATCGCGGGTCTGCATCGTTTCGACCAGCACCTGAATGGCGATGAACATCATCTCGTCATCCTGCGCCTCTTCCAGGCGGCGAATGATGGAGTAGAAGTAGTTCAGGCTTTCGCGGTTGTTGATGTCGCGCTGCTCGAAGTAGTCCTTCAATTCCACGTTGCTTTCATTGATGGTGGTAATGTCCTCCAGCTGATCCTTGAGGTAGTCGGTTTCCTCCTGCCACTTTTCGTCGTTTTGGTGAATCTTATCGCGCAGTGTACCCACGGACATGCCCAGAATGAACAGCTGTGCCAGCCACAGGTATGACTTGCCGTCCAGCATCACGGTCAGCAGATTGTTGGAATCGCTATTGAGCAGGAAAAAGCCGATGGTGCTGAGTACCGAGGTATAAATCGACTGGAAAAAGCCATGAATCGTGGCAAAGGCAAACACATACAGAATGAAAAAATCGACTTTCTCAAACAGAGGATTGCCTTTGGTGAAATATTGAATGAACAAAATGATGACAAAGCAAATGGTGGATTCCAGGAACGGATAGAGCATGCGGAAGAAGCGATGGTATTTCGACTCCTTCTTCTCATCCTCCTCGTCTACGCCTTGCAGGAAGCGCACGCTGTTGCGCATCACATACTGGACGACCGTCGGGCCGTATTCCTCCATGGTGCAACGGGCATGGAAGCCGAATTCCTCCTCAAAGGAACGGCCAGAAAGCACCTGCACACGGGAGATGCCAACGGTGTTATCGCGGGCATGCAGCGTGCGCGGCGCATTTTTGATAATCATTTCGGCCATTTGATCCTCGGTGAAGGTTTCGCCGGAGGAAACGTGATAAAGGCGCTGTGTGTGCTTGGGTGCCATCATCAGCTGGAAGATGGCCTGCACGGCGTCGCCCACGTACATGGCGGAATGTGTCAATTTTGCATCAAGTGGAATTTCGCCCGTGCGCAGGGCATCATGAATCATGCGCAATAAGGTGCTGGAGCATTGCAACGGGTTATCGGCTTCATAATACACGCCATCCAGGCGTAAGGTCACGGTGTCCATGAGCGTATGCTGAGCATAATGAATCATGAGCGTTTCGCCAAGCAGCACGGCAGCACCCTTGGCGGTGTTGGGTGAGGGAACCTTGTCCTCTGGCTGTGCGGAAAGGGAGCTTTCGTCAAATACGACCTCGGAGGATAAATAAATAAACTGACGAACGCCCGCTTCGTTGGCCTGGAGCAGCAGATTGTTCAAATCTGCGGTGAACTGCTGGGTCGTCTTCTGGGCTACCTTGGGCGACCAATCATAGTGAGAATCATACGCGCCCATAAAAATCACAATGTCCGGGCGGCTGCTGAAGTACACCTCGCGGTTACTGGGGTGGATGTAAGGATGCCTGTATATCTTCACATCCTTGTGGAGCAAAGACTCTTTGCCGGGACTGAGGATATACATGCGATGTCCCTCGCGTTTGAGTCGCTCCATCAGCGCCGTTCGGAAACGATTCTGCGCGCCGATAATGAGAATACTGCTCATGCTGCGCTCCGTGTTCTGGCCCGAAAAACATCTCGGGAAAATAATTCATGGCACGTGAAAAAATGACAAACTATTGCTATCAATCTGTGAAGGCGAAGGTCGGTTCTGAGAGCATGAAAAAAGAAGAGAAGCGATCTTCCCATTCATTACATAGCATACATGATGTACATCGGAATGTCAAGTTTTTCGTGATGATTACAGTAATATAACGCGCAAATGTAACCACTAAAATGGAGGGAATTGGTGCATTGTCAAAAAAACATCGAAATTGATCACAAAACGAAGAAAATGGACGATACTTCATCAAAAATGACCGAAAAAGAAAAGACAATTTGTGGGCAGGAAAAAGTGGAAGAATTGTAAATTCTCTTTTCTTCCCCTTGCCTGTCAGGGAAGAGAATGGTATAATAGGTAGTGGAATACCGTGTCGGCGCCAGAGGCCGATAGGGAAGGAGTACCTTTTGATGTTGAAGCGCATGATGGCATTGCTGCTGATGTGCACGCTTGCACTGACGGTGATGCCTGTGATGATGATGCCCGCACTGGCTGAGGATGAATTGGTGGAGACGGGCGAAGAAGATGGTATGAATGAGGACGAGATCATTACGGTGCTGGGCGCAGTCTATCCGGACAAGACGCTGGCGGACTTTAATGCCTCCTCGCCCGCAATCTATACCGCGACGATGTCGGCCAACACCAGCGGCTATATCGAGCGCGATATTGAAAGCACCCGCGTCTTCCGCGTGGGTTCGGAAAATGCCCGTGGTGAAGTGCTGTATGTTGACCCGACCTGGGTCATCATGCGCTACAAGAATGACCTGGCGTATGTCAAGCGTCACCGCATCAGCAACGTCAAGCCCGTGGATGAAACGACCACGCCGCCCTATGGCACGCAGAAGCATGCATACATCGCCAAGACGGCTGACACCTGCCATGTGCGCAAGTCCATGAGCGATCAGGACGAGTGCTGGGTGGTGCTTAATCCCGGTACGACGCTGTCCATCTGGTGCATCATGGATGGCTGGGCGGTGGTCAACTACTGGCGCACCTACGGCTATATCAACCTGAACGAGCTGACGGATCTGATTCCTGTTTCGCCCACGGATGAACCGCTGTGGAAGGATACACCCATTGCGGCCTACACCTCCTACTATAAGATGGAAGACACGGAGAAGAATCGCAACCGTATTGTCAACATCGCCGTTGGTAGCGCGCTGATTTCCGACGTCTATCAGCCGGGTGATGTGTTTGACGGCAATAAGCGCATGGGCCCGTACAACCGTTCCAAGGGCTATCTGCCTGCGGGCGTGCTGACCGACGGCACGACGGCGCTGAGCTATGGTGGTGGCACGTGTCAGGTGTCCTCGACGCTCTATAACGCGCTGCTACAGCTGCCGGGCGTGAACATCCTCTATCGCCGCGCCCATGGTGCCAATGGTGCAACCTATCTGCCCCATGGTGTGGACGCTGCGGTGGGCAACAACACCCAGAACCTCAAGTTCCGCAACGAGTACGATTTCCCGATTCGCGTGGAGGCGCACACCAGCGGCGACGGTGCGCTGTGCATGCTGATTTACCGCGTATATGAGGATGATACCGCCACGACGGCGGAGGAATAATCCTGAATCGGCGTAAAACGCTGCTTTTCGGGCGCACAAAAAGTGGCTGCGGCCACTTTTTTGCGTTTACCGCCTTTTTCTACGGTGTAATTTCATGGAATTGCGCCAATTTAGCAGGAATCTGTTGCAGAAAGGTCGAATTCAGCAAAAGGATGAATCGGAAAGGAGACCCTTTACCCATGAAACGCTTGCTTGCCACGTTACTGACCCTGCTCCTTGTGTGTGCGCCACTGTGCAGCGCACAGGCGGAGGAGAAGGAAACCATTCTTGAGCCGCTTTGGACCGTGCCGGACTATGTGCAATGGCTACTGGAGGTGGCGCAGGGCGAAATCGGCTATGAAGAAGGGCCACGTGGCTACACCAAGTACGGCGAATGGGCAGGTGACCCGTATGCCCAGTGGTGCGCGGAATTCCTGTGCTGGTGCGTCAATCAGGTGGATGAAACGCATGGCACGGAGCTGCTGAAAAACGTATATCCGCTCTATTCCGGGCAGAATACGGGACGCAACTGGTTTATCCGTCAGGGACGCTACATCACGCGCAACGGCAATCTGGACAACTGGGGCTATCAGTGGCTCAAGGGTGAGGAGGAATACATCCGCACCGGCACATACATTCCTCAGCCGGGCGATTGGGTCTTCTTTACCTGGACAAGCACGACCGATACCGACCACGTGGCGATGGTGGAATACTGCTCACAGGACGCGCAGGGAAACATCACCGTACACGTGATTGAGGGTAACACGCCCCTGGCCGTCAAGCGCACGGAGTATGCACTGACCTACAGCCGCATTCTGGGCTACGGCACGGTGCATGATGTGGCCGACTGGACGATGCGCGGTGGCAACAGCGGCCTGAAGGTGCGTCAGCTACAGGAAAAGCTGGCGTATCTGGGGTATCTGGCGCAGGAGAGCGTGGACGGTGTCTACGGCCCTGCGACGGTGGAGGCTGTCAAGCAATACCAGACGGCAAAGGGCCTGAAGGTGCTGGGCATTGCGAATATTGCCACGCAAAAGCAGCTGGATGAGGAATACAAGCTGCGCCAGTATACCGACCCTACGGCATGGTCGGGCGTGCTGGACGACAGCGAGGAAGACGATCTTCTCGATTTTTGACTTTGGAAGCAAGCAGGGACGCTGAAAGGAGAAATGAACATGGATCCGATTTATGTCTGCGGCCACCGCAATCCCGACACGGACTCGGTCGTCTCGGCCATGGCGTATGCGGCGCTGCATAACGCGCTGGGCAATAATGAGTATGTTGCCGCCATGCAGGGCGCACCCAATGACGAAACGCAGTTTTTGCTCAGCCGCTTTGGCTTTGAGGCGCCGACGCTGCTGACCAATGTCCGCACGCAGGTGCGCGATATTGATTATGACCGTCCGCCGACGCTGGGCGTGAATGTGCCCATCAGCCATGCGTGGGAGGTGCTGCGCGCGGATGAAAACCTCTCCGCGGTGCCGGTGACGTATGATGACGGCCGCCTGTATGGCATGCTGACCGCTGGCGGCATTGCCGAGCGCGATATGGAAAGCATCACGCGCCCGGAGGTGAAGGACATTCCGATTTTCAATCTCCTGTCGGCGCTGGAAGGCCACATCCTCAATAACGAGGAGGATGCCTTTGACACCATTTCGGGCGAGGTGATTATCGCCCTGCCGACGCCCGGCGAATGCCTGCGCGGTGTGCAGCCGGGCAGCATCGTCATCTGCGGCCAGCAGAAGGACGTGGTGGACAAGGCGTTGGAAATCGGCGCGTCCTGCGTGATTATCTGCCAGGGGTCGCTGTCGGAAAGCTATCTGGGCCTTTCCAGCAAGACGTGCATCATTGCCGCGCCCTGTGACGCCTATCGTGCGGCGCGTATGATTTATCAGGCCATTCCGGTGCAGCGCGTGGCGCAGAGCGACGGCGTGGTCTACTTCCATCTGAATGACTTTATCGACGACGTGCGCGATGCCGTCCTGCAAAGCCGCTATCGCTCCTACCCGGTGCTGGATGAGCAGGATCGCGTGGTTGGCACGTTGAGCCGTTATCACCTGCTCCGTCCGCGCCGCAAGCGCGTGGTGCTGGTGGACCATAACGAAAAGAGCCAGTCCATTCCGGGTCTGGAACAGGCCGAGGTGGTGGCGATTATCGACCATCACCGTCTGGCGGACATTCAGACCGGCGGCCCGGTGTTCATGCGCAATGAACCGGTTGGCTCGACCACGACCATCATCGCCACGATGTTCCAGGAGCGTGGCCTGCAGCCGTCGGAGAAGATGGCTGGTTTGATGGCGGCGGCCATTTTGTCTGACACGGTTATGTTCAAGTCGCCCACGTGTACGCCGCGCGATCGCCGCATGGCCGAGCGCATGGCGCGCATTGCCGGCATTGATTTGGAAACGCTGGGGCGCGAGATGTTCTCCGCTGGCAGCGCGACGGATAAGCCCGTGCAGCAGCTGCTGAACACCGACTTCAAGGAATTCCACATTGCTGGACACAATCTGGGCATCTGCCAGATTACGTGTCTGGATATTGACCGCATGCTGGAGCGGCTGCCGGAAATTCTGCCGGAAATGCAGAAGATTCTGGAGAGCAAGGGCTACGACATGTTCCTGATGATGCTGACCGACGTGCTGCGCTGCGGCACGGAGCTGGTGTTCCTGGGCGGCGAGGATGCGGTGAAGCAGGCCTTCAACCTCGATGACATCACCAACCACCACGTCTGGCTTCCCAAGGTCGTCAGCCGGAAAAAGCAGATTGTTCCGGCCCTGGCGTTGCTGTGGGGCTGATGCGACGGCTACTGGCGCTGGCGCTTGCTTGCGTGCTGCTTTGCACAGGGGCGCTGGCAGACGGCTTTTCCTATCAGGTGGACGTGACCATCGACCCGATGCATGTGGATGCGCCGTATAAGCAGTGGGCGCATGCCCTACAGGCGCTGTTGAAGCAGCTGGATGTGCAGGGCAGTGTGGCCCTTGGCGAGAATGCCTTTGACATCGCGCTACAGGCGACCCTGCATGATGCGCCGGAAAGTCCCTTAACCCTGCGCGTATATGGACTGGACAGCCATTGGGGCATAGAAAGCAATTGGCTGGGCGATACGACCCTGATGGTCAATCAGCTGGCATGGCTGGAATTTGCGGTCAAGACGTATCACCATCTGGATTGGCCGCTGCAAAACGCATTCCTGTGCGTGTCACCCTATGCGCATACCAGCGCATGGAAGGGCATCGGACAGGCGCTGGCGGCGCTCCGGCAGACGGAGCAGGATGGTGTGCTTTCGCGGGAGAATCTGCATCTCTGCGCGGAAGAAATTGCACGCCTTGCCGAGGAAGACCGGGCGCTGTACTACTACATTGAGGCAATTGGGCTGGCAAGTGGCACGAATGAGGACATTCGCGCCGCGCTGTGCCAGCTGCCGCAGGTCGTGGACGCGTATTTTCCTGACGGCTTGCAGGTCGAGCGCACGGCGCAGGGAGAAATCTGGCGCCACGGGGACGAAATCGTCTACGCGCTGCAAGTGTCGGACACATCATGGCAATTAACGGTGCAGCTGCCGACGCTGGGCAGCTTCTCCGCGGTTATCAACACCGATGCGATTGCTGCCGCCGGAACGGTGACGCTGGACACAACGTGGCTGACAGGTCACGTGCAATTCTCCCTGCCGACCAGCTGGCCGGTGCGCTTTCCGTTCTTTGTACAGCTGGATGCGCAGGGAACGCTGGTTGGTAGCGACGTACAGCTCGCTCTCAAGGGCGAGGCGCAGGGCAATGCGCTGACGCTCTCCTTCCTCACCCATGACGAGCAGTTCATGACGGTGAAGGCAAATGTAACGCCTGACCTGACGCAAACCACGCCAGCCTACACACCGGAGGACATTCAGGGCGTGAATGTGCTGTCTGTGAATGGCCCAGCGCTGTCGGCCCTGGTGGCAGACATTGCCCGGCCGTTGTATCAGGGCGCATTGCCGTGGCTGGTGCATGCACCGGCGCAGACGATTCAGGCGCTGATGGACTCACTGGAAGCACATGGCGTGATGCAGCTGCTGGTGGATGCCCTGCTGGGTGTGGAAACAGAGGCGTATGAATACTGACTTTCATATAACAAAAGGACAGACCGTTTGCGTGCGGCCTGTCCTTTTCTGTTTCAAAAAAACTGCCCACGCAAATGCATGCATGGGCAGAAAAGGGATTCAATTCATTACTTCTGCTTACGACCGTAGATTTCCGCTTTCGCGTCTTCCATGGCGTCACCGTCGTCTTCCATGTCGTCGGCGGTGTAGAACTCCTGCGCATCGCCTTCGGGCGTGGAGAAGCTGCTCACGGGTTCGGCCGGTTCGGCGGGCGCATCGTCCTCGTCACCACCGATGATGATGCGGTCTTGCTCCGCAACCTCCTCGGTGTAGTCGCGGCGTTCGCTGATGTCGAACTGATCCTGACCATTGGCGGCCTTGCGCTTGGCGGTGAAGTGGCCATAGATGCTGACAGCCAGCAGCAGGGCAGAAATGACCGCCAGCACGGCGAAGATATAGTACAGGTAGGTCAGCAAATCCTGGAACTGCGCCACCGATGCGGGCAGATTGTCCGTGGTCGGCAGCTCCTCAGGGACAAAGGGCTTGGGCGTCGTCACCGGCACGGAGGTCGGAACGCTTGTCGGCGCAGCCTGCGAAATCTGGATGACGTTGCCTTCAAACGTGCTGGTTTCATCCAGCTCGTTCTTGTAGGAGGCATCGAAGCGGAACTTGCCCGTCATCTGCACCTCAACATCGCGCATGAAGGTAGCGGATTCGCCCGCGCCGATGGAGGAGAAGGTGTAGAGCGTCACGCCGGAGGAAGAAACGGAAACGTTCTTGGCCTCGGCACTACCGACGTTGGTCACGGTCACGGTGAAGCGCAGCACGGCGGGCAGCTTGTAGACAACATCGCTGCTCGGCACGGCCTCCACCGTCAGGGACGGCGCAAGGGACGGATCAAGGCACACCAGCGACAGGCGACCAGTGGCCGTCTCGATGGTGGTGTTGCCCTGCGTGCCACGGGCGGTGAACTGATACTCGCCGGACTGGGTGAGGGTCAGCGCCGTCGTCTGGGTGACGGTCTTGCCAGCGGCTACGGTCAGGTCGGTAAAGAGCGTGCCCAGCGTCGGGTCGGTGACAGTGATGCCGGTAATGTCCTTCTTGCCGGTGTTCTTCAGCGTCAGCGTGAAGGTGACGGTATCACCCGGGTTGCCGCCCTTCTTGTCAGCGGTCAGGGTTGCGTTCAGGTTGACGTTGCCATACTTGAGGGTGGCGTTGCCGACCTTCTCGGTATGGGACTTGCCAGCGGCAGAGTAGGTGATGGTGGCGTTGGAGGTCAAGTCCTTCGTTCCCATGGTGACGGTGAAGGTATGCGTCTTCTTTTCGCCAGCGGGAATATCACCGACCGTGACCGTGGACGAGGAGACAGCGGAGCTTTCCTTGATGCGGACGTTGGTCAGATCGACCGAGCCGACATTGCGGATTTCGTACACGACGCTGACTTCCTGTCCCTTACGGGCCGTGCCGGGCGTGATGGTACGCTCGATTTCCACCTCGGGCTCCGCCTGCACCTGTGTGATGCGCTTGGCGAAGCTGGAACGGGCGTTGGAGACAACACCGTTTTCATCCTTGATGGGATAGCGCACACCGAAGGAGAGCTTGCCGTTGTCCAGCTCGCTCTGGGTGACGGTCCACGTGCCCGTCCAGGACTGGCTGGCGCCAGCCTCCAGGGTCGGCGTGCCGAACTCGTCGATGGTGTGGCCGTTGGGGTACTGCACCGACACCGGGCCGGCCAGCGTTTCATCCGTCACATTGGTGATGCGGATGGTGACCGTGATATCCTCCGGGGCGATGAATTCCGCCTTGGACAGCACAATTTCCACCTTAATCGGCAGGGTACTCGTTGCCCCTTCGGCGCTGGCAAAAGAACAAAGCCCCAGCAGCATCAGCAGGGCACAAAGGAAAGCAAGAGCGCGTTGTTTGAGCATATATCCTATCGAGCGGTTGCAAGTACCGCCCATCCTCCTTCCGCACAAAGCGCCGCAGGCCATGACAACAGGCGCGGCGTCCGGCAGACATCATGCCGGGCCGTATCCAATTCTGGAAACGGCTGCATTTCTTCTATCCTATTTTACTCGGTAACAGCCCCTTATGTCAAGCGAAACGGCCGGAGAAATGTAAATTGTTCCGCAGAAAATCCGTTCGACACGAAAACAAAGCCATTAAAAAGAGAAAAAATAGAAAATTTCGCCGCTTTTCCGAAACCACCCTTGAAAAAATGGGCAGATAACGATATAATACAACCAGATACAAACCCGTAGCGGGTGCCAAAAGCGCCTGCGCAGCGAAAATATACGTTTCATATATTAAGGAGGCGTCAATATGATGGATGTGACGATGGCCTATCAGCAGTGGCTCAAGGATTTCGCGCAGGATGCGGATACCGTGGCCGATTTGCGCGCGATTGCCGATGACCCGGCTGAAATCGAGGATCGCTTTTATACCGAGCTGTCCTTTGGTACGGCGGGCATGCGCGGCGTGCTGGGTGCGGGCATGAACCGCATGAACCGCTACAATGTGCGCCGTGCCACGAAGGGTCTGGCGAAGTATCTGTTGCAAACGCCCGAGGATGCCAAACGCGGCGTCGTGATTGCCTATGACAGCCGCCGCTATTCAGCAGAATTCGCGCATGACACGGCCCTTGTGCTGGCGCAGGAAGGCGTTCCGGCGTATCTGTTTGATGCCCTGCGCCCTGTGCCGGTGCTGTCCTATGCGGTGCGCCATTTGCATGCCATTGCGGGCATTGTCATCACCGCCAGCCACAACCCGCCGCAGTACAACGGCTACAAGGTCTACGCCGAGGACGGCGCACAGGTCGGCCCGGAGGCAGCTGAGGGCATCACAGCCTTCATCCGCGCCACAAAGTACACCGACTGCACGCTGATGGATGAGGAAGAGGCCAAGGCAAAGGGCCTGCTGCACATCATCGGCAACAAGGAAGTGGATGATGACTACATCGCGCAGGTGAAGACGCTGTGCATCCAGCCGGAGCTGCTCAAGCAGGAAGGCGGCAAGCTCTCCATTGTCTATACGCCCATCCATGGCTCAGGCAACGTGCCGGTGCGCCGCATCCTGAAGGAAGTAGGCATCAGCAACGTTTCTGTCGTCAAGGAGCAGGAGCTGCCCGACCCGAACTTCTCCACCGTCAAGGTGCCCAATCCTGAAGATCCCGGTGCCTTCAAGCTGGCCATTGCGCTGGCCGACAAGGTGGATGCGAAGGTCATTTTCGCCACCGATCCTGACTGTGACCGTCTGGGCGTGGCCGTCAAGACGGGTGCGGGCGATTGGCAGCTGCTGACCGGCAACCAGATTGGCTGTGTGCTGCTGCACTACATCCTCTCCAGCAAGCAGAAGCAGGGGACGCTGCCCACAAACGGCGCGGCGGTCAAGTCGATTGTCTCCACCTCGCTGGCAAACAAGATTGCGGCGTCCTTTGGCGTGGAAATGTTTGAAACGCTCACGGGCTTCAAGTTCATTGGCGAAAAGATTCAGCAGTTCCAGGATTCCGGCTCGCACACCTTCCTCTTTGGCTTTGAGGAAAGCTATGGCTTCCTGTCCAGCACGTTCGTGCGCGATAAGGACGGCGTGAATGCCTCCATGCTGATTGCGGAGGTCGCGTGCGCCTGTGCGGCCAAGGGCATCACCCTCTATGATTATGTCCAGTCCATCTTCCAGGAATACGGCTATTTTGTGGAGAAGGTGGTCAGCAAGACGCTGCCGGGCAAGAACGGCCTGACGCGCATGAAGGAAATCATGAAGGAGCTGCGCGAAAATCCGCCCAAGGAAATCTGCGGCATGCAGGTCACGGCGGTTCGCGATTACTGGAAGGGCACGCGCACCAGCGGTGGCGTGACGACGCCCACGGGTCTGCCCACGTCGGATGTGCTCTACTTTGAGCTGGAAAAGGGCAATTGGGTGTGCGTCCGTCCGTCGGGCACGGAACCCAAAATCAAGCTCTATGTCAACACCAACGCAGACACCAAGGACAAGGCAGAGGCGCTCAACGATGCGCTCCGTGCGGCCTCGGAGGCACTGCTGGACTAATTGAAAAAAACAGTATTTACGGTGCGCGGCAAAACCAGGCTGCGCACCGCTTTTTGAACATAAATCGCAATTTTGACTATTTCGTAACATTTTTCATGGGAATCTGCAACCCCTTTTCATTTTCTGTGGATTATGGTATAATAAGATGAAAAATCGTCCTCGACAGGTGGAATCGGGGATGACACACACCTAAGGAGGACAAACCCGAATGTTTGACAAGCTGATGAATTCCTACTATTATGGCAAAAGCGGCAAGGGCGACTATAATCCCGAGGATTTGCCCAAGACGCGCTGGCAGCTGTTTCTGGAAATGCTGCGCACACGCCTGAGCGGTCTGTGCCGCCTGAACCTGACGTATGTGGTGGCATGGCTGCCGGTGATGATTGTGCTGGCCGTGGGTGGCCTGAGCCTGCTGACGACGCTGACCAACGCTGTGGCGGTGGATGAAACGGGCATGGTGTCAAATGTCATGGACCAGACCGTGCTGGCGCAGACGTATCAGACCGCCAATGACCTGATTTTCATGACGCTACTGCTGCTGATTCCCTGCATCGCCATCACTGGCCCGTTCACGGCGGGTATGTGCTATGTGACGCGCAACTGGGCGCGCGATGAGCATGCGTTTGTCTGGTCGGACTACAAGGACGCCATCAAGGCCAACTGGAAGCAGGGTCTGGCGGTCAGCGCCATCACGGGCTGTGTGCCGTTCCTGGTGTATATCTGCTGGCGCTTCTATGGCAACATGTCTTTGGAAAATGGCATTTGGATTATTCCGCAGATGTTCATTCTCATGCTGGGTCTGGTTTGGTCGCTGGCGGTGACGTATATGTACCCGATGATGGTGACGTATAAGATGAACCTGCGCACCGTGCTGCGCAACAGCTTCATTCTGGCCATTGGCCGTCTGCCGGGCAGCGTGGGCATTCGCCTGCTGCACTGCGTGCCGATGCTGATTTTCTGCTTGATTTTCTTCATGACCTTCCAGCCGGTGGTGCTGATTGTCTTCTTTGCCTACTATGTCATTTTCGGCTTTGGTCTGAGCCGCTTTATCACGGCCAGCTACACCAATGCGGTGTTTGATAAGTACATCAACTCCCGCATCGAGGGTGCGCAGGTCAATCGTGGTCTGTCTCAGGAAGATGACGACGATGAGGACGAAGACGACGAGGAAGAGGAGCGTCCGCTCAATCCGTGGGAAAACGGCTATACTGACAGGGATTAAATGACAGAAGGTCGCACATGCTATGGACAGCGATTTCTTTTTGAAAAGAAAGGAGAAGCGTCCATGAGTGAATGGCGACTGGACAAAACGCTCCGCAGCAAGTATGAAGCGGCGGAGCGTTTGGGATTATTACAACGTTTGCAGGAGGTTGGCTGGGCGGGTCTGAGCGCAAAGGAGACAGGGCGCATCGGCGGCTACCTGCGCACGAAACATCGAAACGGGCAGGAAAACGAATGTATACAGGATTTGCAGAGGTCTACGACACGCTCATGAATGACGTCCACTACGGCGCATGGGCAGATATGTATGCGCGCATGATGACCGCATATGGCATCCCGCGGGACGCCAATGTGTGCGAATGCGCTTGCGGCACGGGCAGCCTGACACTGCCGCTGGAACAGCTGGGGTATCAGATGATGGGCGTTGACCTGTCGCAGGAGATGCTCTGGCAGGCGGCGCAGAAGGCGCGTAAGGCGGGCTTTGGCATCCCCTTTGTCCGTCAGGACATGCGGCAATTGCGCCTGCATCGTCCGGTGGATGCTGTCTTGGCGACGTGCGACGGCGTGAACTATTTGCTCAAGGATGTGGACGCATTGGCGTTCTTCCGCGCGGCGTTTGATGCCCTGAAGCCGGGCGGCGGCTTGTTCTTTGACGTGTCCACGCCCTATAAGCTGGAGCATGCGCTGGGCAACCAGTTCATGGGCGAGGATCGCGAGAACATCACCTACATGTGGCAGAATTGCTTCCATCCGGAGAAGGCGCTGCTGGATATGCATCTGGCAATTTTCGTCCGCGAACAGGACGGGCGCTATCACCGCATTGATGAGGAGCAGACCCAGCGTGCCTATCAGGCAGAAACGCTGGTGAAGCTGCTGGAATCGGTCGGCTTTACGCAGGTGCGTGTGTTTGGCAAGAGCAGCCTGAGCACGCCCGGCGCACAGGAGCATCGCTGGCACATTGCGGCCAAGAAACCATAAGAAAAAGAGGATGAACAGGATGTCGGAGTTGGAAGAGAAGAAGATTGAACGCCGTCAGGGCGATGAAATGATTCGGATGACGCTCATGGATGGTCAGGTGCGCGTCATGATGTGCGAAACGACCCAGATGGTGCAGCGTGCGGCGGATATTCACAACGCCACACCGGTCTGCACGGCGGCGATGGGCCGCCTGATGACCGCCACGAGCATGCTGGGGGTGATGATGAAGGGCGCAGAGGAGTCGGTGACGGTGAATCTGCGCGGCGATGGCCCGATGGGCACGGTGGTGGCCGTGGCGAATCACGGTGACGTGAAGGTCTGTGCGGACGACCCGCAGGTGCAGCTGCCGCTTCGTGCGGATGGCAAGCTGGATGTGGGCGGCGCGATTGGCCACACGGGCCGCATGACGGTCATCAAGGATCTGCGCATGCGCGAACCCTACATCGGCACGATTGAGCTGGTCAGCGGTGAACTCGGCATGGACTTTGCCCAGTACTTCACCGTTTCTGAGCAGCAGCCGTCGCTGGTGTCGCTGGGCGTGCTGGTCAGTGGCGATGTGGTGCTCAAGGCAGGTGGCCTGCTGGTGCAGCCGATGCCCGGCTGTGAGGAGGAAACCTTGCAGCAGCTGGAGCTGCGCAGCCCGATGTTCGCCGACATCAGCCGCGAAATGACCATCGTGGAGAAGGAACAGCTGCTGGAGGACTGGTTCCGCGGCATGAAGCCGGAGGTGCTGGAACGCACACCCTTGCGCTATCACTGCGGTTGCAGCCGTGAGCGCATGGAGAAGGCGCTCATCTCCCTGGGTCGCAAGGAATTGCAGACCATCATTGATGAGGATACCGGCGCGGAGCTGGGCTGCCACTTCTGCCATCAGAAGTACCAGTTCACCACGGACGAGCTGAAAACGTTGCTGGAAAGGGCGACGCGCGACTGAGCCATGCCCAAAGGAGAAATGAAACATGAAATGCATCAATTTTGACGAGCGCTTTGCCGACTTCATGTCCAAGTGGATGAAGGAGCATCGCAGCGATTACAAAACCTACGACGAGATGGAAGATGACCTGCCCAACGTGTACACCGAATTTCTGAACACGCCGGTGAAGTGGCTGGACGGCGTGACGCCCGGCGCGTACTTCACCCAGTTTGAGGACGCCAAGGATTTGGTGGACTGGATGGTGGAATACTGCCAGAAGGAAATTCCTGTGCCGGATATGCTCATGGAGCAGATTCAGGCGGTTGGCAAGCCCTGCGAGAAGCGTCTGGTGGCGCTGCTCAAGGACGAGAGCGATGCCATCCCGGAGGAAGCCCGCATGACGGCCATTGGCCTGCTGCGCGACATGGGCAGCACCCTGCCCAAGATGCTCTACATCTCCTGGCAGCTGAACCGTCAGATGAAGGACGACCTGGCCGACAACGCGCTGGACAGCCTGCGTGATATGGGCAAGGAAGCCCTGCAGCCCATGCTGCAAAACCTGAATCAGGCCAATGAGGCCGGTCAGGAGGCTCTGCTGGACGTGCTGGCGAATTTCCCGGGCAATGAGCAGGTGTACCAGCTGGCCATTCGTTTGTTCGAGAAGAACCCGAACCGCCGCGCCCTGTTTGCCAGCTATCTGGCCAAGCTGGGAGACGATCGCGCCCTGCCGGTGCTGATTGCGGCTGCGAACGAGGAAAACTGCCGCTACATGGACTTCATCGAGCTTCGTGCCGCGATTGAAGAGCTGGGTGGCGAGGCGCCGGAACGCGAATTCTACGACGATCCGGAATTTGAGGCGCTTCATCCCATGGACGATGAAGGCGACGATACCATCCTGCACTAATGGTGTACAGCAAACAGCAGCGTGTGCAGAGACGACCGGCCGCATGCACAGGCATGATGTCCGTGCGGAAGTGAGGAGAGAAGAGAAAGCATGTTTTGCCCGAATTGTCGTGCATTTGTCGCATCGGACGCGGAACGCTGCCCGCAATGCAATATGCCACTGAACCTGCCCAAGGATGAAGATGAGCAGGAAGATGGCGATTTGCTGCATTTCCGGCAGGGTCGGCATTTGAAGGGAAAGCAGTCCAGCGCCCCGCGTCCGCCGGAAAGAAGCGCACGCCGCCGTCGTAGTGCATCCCATGCGCCGGATGATGAGGAATTGCAGCAGGATACTGCCGCCGCCGAGGCGGACTTCATGCGCCAGCAGGAGCGTGAGCGCCCCTATGTCTACGGCGAAGAAGACCCGTTCATGGTGGACAGCGCCGTCCTGTCCGGTGGCCGCGCCGGATCGCAGGTCGTGTCGTATGGCAAGCGCGCGCCGGTGCTGGAACGCCGGACACGCTCCGCACAATACCTGCGCCGTGGCACGAACTGGATGTTTGTGCTGGTGGCGTGCGTGGTGGCATTTGTGCTGCTGCTGGTAGGGACGTATCTCTTCCTGACCAAGACGGATGAGGGACAGGTCATCATGGCTCGCCTGGGTCAGGATGCCAACGCCAACGCACTCTGGCAGGTCGGTGAGGAACGCCTCAACAACGGCGATCTGGCGGGCGCAATCGACTATTTCGTGAAGGCCAATGAGCTGGACGGCAAGGAGAATGCCAACGTATCCGGCTTGCTGATGCTGGGCAACGCCTACGAAGCGGACGAGCAGATGGAAAAGGCCGAGGAGGTATACGCCTACCTCTACACCGAAATCGTACCCAGTGCGGCGGATGCCTACCGCAATCAGGTGCGCATCTATCTGGCGCAGAATCGCCAGAAGGAAGCGGCGGACCTGCTTGCCGTTGCCTACAAGAACACGGGCGTGGCCTCCTTTGAGAGCCAGCGCACGTCGATTCTGCCGCCTACGCCCGGTGCTAGCGTGACGGCAGGCTACTATACCGCCAAGCAGACGATTTCCTTCGCTGTTGCGGAGGATTACGACGTCTACTACACCTTCAACGAGTTGAACATTTTGCCGGATGAAGGCGTGCTCTACACTGAGCCGCTGGAATTGGGCGAAGGCGACTGGACGCTGCGTGCCGTTGCGGTCAGCGGTGATTTGGTCAGCGACGTGATGAAGGGCAGCTATCAGATTTACATGCCAACGCCCCTACAGCCGGACGTATCACTGGCGCCCGGCACGTATGAGAAGCGGCAGAAAATCACGCTGCGTCCCGGCAAACTGACGGCCGAGCAGCTGGAACGCAACCCTGGTTACGCCGCGACGCTGGATGACGAGGTGGCGCAGACCGTGACCATCTACTACACCATCGACGGTTCGACGCCGGATGAGGATAGTCCGCTGTACACCACGGGCGACAGGATTCAGATGCCCGGCGGCAATGTGACGCTCAAGGCCATTTCCGTCAACGGGTACGGCAAGTCCAGCACCATCAAGGAAGTTGGCTACAAATTCCAGCAAAAGCCCTGGACGAAGACGAAGATGACCGTCAACGACGTGTTGGGCAACTGGAAGCTGGCATCGACGAACAAGGACAATTTCGTCAAGGTCTGCGGCGAAGGCAAGAGCACGGAGACGGAGTACAGCTACGTCATCGGCATGGAGCAGGAAAAGGTCACATACGACTGGGGCTATGCGTGCTTTGCGCGGCTCAAGACGGCGAACGTGTTGGTGGAAATATACATGACGCGCAACGAGTTTGACGCGCCACGTGGCACGTCCATCGGCAACACGGAAAGCGAGGTCGTGGCCCTCTACAAGGACTACGGTCAGGTGGAAAGTCTCTCTGGCAACCGCGGCTTGTACGAGGACGAGATTGACAAGGGCAAGATTTACAAGCAGGAAGACGGGTCGAAGATTATCCGCTACCGTGTGGAAACGGGTGACAGTCACGTCTGGCAGCTGGATTATGAGACGAATACGAGCGGTGTCGTGACGGCCATTCGTTGGAGCTACGAACCGTAAGAAAAAAGAGAAGAAGACCATTGCAGAGGAACGTGCTGCAATGGTCTTCTTCTTTGTTTTGGAGAGAAGTGTGCGGAGGCGGCCCTCTCAGGTGGCTAACAAGCTTTTGCTGTGCGGAGAAGCTTTTGCCGGAACAAGACGCAGTGTGCCACCAGCCTGCATGCGCCGTCAAACAAGTTTGGCGCATACCCCTTGGCGCTCCCTCCGGGAGAGCTGTCACCGAAGGTGACTGAGAGGGCCGCCTCCGAAACACTTTCGCAGAAGGATGAGAAAAGACGAAATAGCTGATGGAAAAACGGAAAAAACAGCGATTTTGGTAGATGTGGAGCGGAAAAATCGCCAAAAATAACGCGCGTTATTCTATTCGTGACAGAATCAGCGGCGAAAAAATGGGCGAAAATCCAATCTGGTGCTGAGAAAAAAAGGAAAATTACTGGTTTGAACGAACGATAGGAGGTTCCGTCGGATTCCCCACAAAGGGTGCAAAAGGTGCTATAATGCCCTTGAAAGGAAGGACAGGCGCGGAAATGAATGGAAAAGCCGCGAATGTCATCCGGAAATTTGAAGGGAGATATGGGAAAATGAATGAAATGCGCGTGATGCTGGTCGATGATAATGGCGACCTTCGCCGGGGAATGCGGGATTATTTGGCGCGTCAGGAAGGCATGAAGGTCGTTGCAGAATGCCAGAGCGGTGCGGAGGCGCTGGAAGCGCTGGGAAAGGTGCGGGCTGATGTGATGGTGCTGGATCTCATTATGCCGCAGATGGATGGCTTTACGCTGCTGGAGGAGATGCGCCGCCAGCAGCTGGCGAATGCGCCGCAGGTGATTGTCGTTTCGGCGCTTGGGCGTGATGATTTTATTATGCGCACGGTGCAGCTGGGTGCGCGCTTCTATATGGTCAAGCCGTTTGATATGGCGTCCCTCGCGTCGCGCATTCGGGAAATGTGTGGACAGGGCGTTGTGCCGCTGGGGGCGAATCCGGTGCTGACAGGTGCGGCGATGGGGAATATGAACGTCTCCATTGATGAAAAGCTGGCCAGCCTCTTCCTGACGCTGGGCATTCCGGCGCATATCAAGGGATACCAGTTCCTGCGCACGGCGGTGAAGATGGTGGTGGACAATCCGGATGTCATCAACCGCATCACCAAGGAGCTGTATCCGAGCATCGGCAAGTGCTACAACACGTCGGCCAGCAAGGTGGAACGCGCCATTCGCCACGCCATTGAGGTGGCATGGAGCAGAGGGCGCATTGACACGCTGAACAAAGCCTTCGGTTGCCGCGTGGCGACAAAGGAAGACAAGCCGACAAACGGCGAATTCATTGCCATGCTGGCCGATAAGCTCTCTCTTGAGCAGCGTTCGGCATCCTGATTCTGGAAAGGAACGCGCGAATCAACAAAATCTGCACGTGAATCGAATTGCAGGATGACAATCCGTGTGGTATAATAATAGATGGAAAGCTATGCATTCCGCTATACGAAAGAGAAAATCATGAGAGCAAGAAGGGAGTACACGCATAGATGGGTTACTGGACCGTCAAGGAAGCGGCAGAGGAATGGGGCGTATCGGTTCGGATGGTGAATTACTATCTGAACAACGGGCGCATTCCCGAGGCAATCCGGAAGACCGGTGGATGGCTGATTCCGGAGCACACGCCGCAGCCGGTGGACCGTCGAAAAGCAGTGAACAAGGGCACGAATGTGATGGACGCACAGGCGCAGGAGACGACGGAGGACGTGCTGTCTGCGCAAGAAACGGCACAGGAGACGCCTGAACGCACCGTCAAGACGTATATGCCGCTGTTGGCGCATCCCTGCCCGAACGGATTTGCAGCGCTGGAGGCACAGCTGACGGATGTGGAAGAGCGCACGATGGCAAAATCCATGTGGCATTATTTCCGCGACGAGCATCAGCAGTCGCGCGCGCTGGCAGAATCGTGCCTGAACAGTGCATCGCTGGAAATTCGCCTGACGGCATTGGTGCTGCATGCCATGACGGTGATTCAGGGCGGCGATGCGGAGATTGGTCAGCTGGACATTGAGCGCATCCATCAGGAGTCGGCGCAGGCGGTGGAGCCTTCCGCGAAGCTGTATTGTCAGGTGACGGAGATGCTGATGAGCGTCTTCTTCCATTCGGAGGAAATCGACCTGGCACCGGCGCAGGCGACAATCAGCCTTCTGCCGCAGGGCTTGCAATATTTCGCCATGTATGCCATGGCGCACGCACTTTATATTCAGCAGGAATATGACCGGGCGATGGGTGTGGCCGAGGCCGCGCTGGCGATGGCGGGCAACCAGTATCCGGTGGTGAGCATTTATCTGCGCATTGTGCTGTGCATGATTTGCGTGTCCCTGAAGCAGGATGAGCGCGCCAATCAGATATTTGAAGCAGCATGGAAAAGCTCCCAGCAGGAAGGCTACATGCACCCGTTTGTGGAGCATCACGGCCTTTTGCAGGGCATGGTGGAGCGGCTGCTGCGCAAGACCTCGCCAGCCGAATATGAGCGCTTCACCAGCTCGGTGTATGATTTCAGCCGCGGTTGGATGAAGATTCACAATCCCGTGTCCAACACGCGGGTGACGGATGCGCTGACGCCCTATGAATTCTCCATTGCCATGCTGGCCGCCAAGGGCCGCAGCAACAAGGAAATTGCACAGGTGATGGATGTGTCCGTCAACACGGTGAAGGCGAATCTGGAAAACATTTTCCTGAAGCTCAACATCACAAGCCGCTCACAGATTGCGGCACATGTCAACCGCTGATGGCAATAGAAAAAGCCGGCAGGAGATAGTTCCTGTCGGCTTTTTTATGTGATGAAAATTAGCGGTGACGCTCCTTGTACTCGTACATGCGGCTGTCGGCGCGGGAAATGACGTCCTGCATGTTGTCCACGCTGGGGTCATAGTGCGCGTAGCCAAGGGAGACCGTGGGCAGAATCGGCTTTTCCTGCCGCTTTTGCGCCAGATTGTGATAGAAGATGCGGTTCATGATGTCCACCTTGGCGCTCCGGCGCGTCACCGCGACGCAGAACTCGTCGCCGCCGATGCGGAAGCACGTGCCGAAGGGACTGTACGTCTGGCGGATGCAATCTGCGACGTCGCGCAGGCACTCGTCACCGGCCTGATGACCGAACTGGTCGTTAACGTCCTTGAAGAGGTCCACGTCGAAGATGACGAAGGTGGCCGGTGCGCGTAGACGCGGCAGGTAATGCTCATAGCCCATGCGGTTGACCAGCTGGGTCAGACCGTCGGTTTGCAGCAGCATCTCGCCGCTGAACTTAATCATCATCAGGCTACCCATGCTGATGGTCAGCCATTCGATATTGCTGTGAGGGAAGAAGAGGTTGGTCAGCAAGCCCGCAACCACGAAGCCTGCAACCATGAGCAGCTGCTTGCCACCCATGAACTTATACTCGCGGAAGGTGATGAACACCTGATAACAGAAGAATGCGCAACCCAAGAGGTAGGTTACCGGGTAAATCCAGTGATACGGGCCATATTGATAATGGTTCGTGGCATCGATAGTGAAGATGATGCCATTGAAGGCGGAAATCGCATTGGCAACAGCCTGTAGGGAGAACAGAACGAGTAGCATATGCACAGCAGCTTTTTATGGCGATGGATAATGCCACCTGCAAAAATGCCAATGAGCGGCGAAAACGATTGCTCCAACACTTTCAGAACGATATGAACGGGAACGAGGGATGAATCTGCTCCCTCCAGGCAGGTGCTGAGCCATTCGCAGACCGCACAGAACAAAATCGCGGCATACAAGTGCGTGCAAAGCACACGACGCCGCTTGGACAGGGAAATGTCGTAGTGAAGGCCAACCATCATGATGATCATCGTCAATGCAATGAGCAATGTGTTGGCCGTATATAACTCATTCATGGGTGTCCTCATCAATGATATTTTTCGGCGAAGGTCTTCCGACCATCCTGCATCTATTTTATCATAATCGGGACAAAAAGGGAAGGGGTTACACGAAAAATATACAGAGAAAATTTCTAATAAGCCGAAAGGTTTCGAGAAACCCGAAAAATATCGGGCTTTTTTCGGGTTAAATGGCGATTTTCCGATAGAAATGTGTCGTTTTTGCGTGGAAATAAAAAATGAGGGACGAAAATCATGAAAGTTTCATATGCATGAAAGTAATCAATGCAT
The DNA here is from genome assembly GCA_964464815.1 of uncultured Faecalibacterium sp. Taxonomy (GTDB): domain Bacteria; phylum Bacillota; class Clostridia; order Christensenellales; family Aristaeellaceae; genus UBA11524. Next base: position 6,159 of record CAYXHF010000034.1, on the reverse strand, counting down.
ACCAGAAGTGACACGCGTGCCAAAAACAAAAAAGTGGCCGAGGCCACTTTTTTGTCCCGTGCGGGAAAAAATTATTCGTATTCGCAAACGCTGGCCCAGTGGATGAGCAGATCGCGCTCTTCCGGCTTGCCCTTGACAGACTGGCTGGCGGCAACAATCGGAATCCACTTCTGGACATACTGCTTGGCGGTGTCGCTCTTCTGGCAGAAGAGGGTCATGTACTTCTCGGCCAAATCCTGCTTGCCGGCCAGGACGAAGAGGAGGTAGGTGCGTGCCACATCGGCGGAGGCGTTGCCCTGCGTGGCGTGCGACCAGTCGAGGATGTACCATTTGCCTTCGGGCGTGATGATGATGTTGGACGGATCGAAGTCGCCGTGGCAGACCTTCTTATGCACGTGCATGCTGGCCAGACGGGTGTGCAGCTCATAACGGGTGGTCGCGTCCAGATCGGTGGACGAAATCTTGCGCTGCATCTTTTCGGTCAGGCTGTTGAGCATCGGGCACGTGCAAGCATGCACCTGCATCTGGATATCGACGAACAGGTTCAGGTATTCGTCTTCCTTCTCCGGGTGCTCGGCCATCAGCTCGGCCAGGGTCTTGCCCTCAACGAACTCCGTGGTGATGGCCCACTGGCCGTCCACCGTGTCAACCGCCAGGAGCTTGGGAATCGGCAGACCCGTTTCCTCAACGCGGGCGGTGTTGAGCGCTTCGTTCAGGATATCCGCCTTGCTGAAGCCAGCGGCGAACACCTTGATGGCCTTGTCGCCATCGCGATAAACCTTTTTGTTGTCCCGGACGGCAATGACATTGCTCAGATCCATAGAGAAGCCTCCTTACATATTCAGCAGATGCGTCTTCGCTGTCTGCCACTTACTTTTTGTTGTATAGTATACATTCTACGTCCAGAAGCGACATTCCTGCTAAATCGAAAAATTTTTCATCAGAAAAATTGCACAAAAGTACAGGGGTGTTTTTTCTAAAAAACCCCGCCCGGCAGATGATATGCTGTCGGGCAGGGCTTCATGCGATTACTCGCCGTAGTACGCCTTGAGGTACATTTCCTTGATTTCGCTGATGAGCGGATAGCGGGGGTTCGCGCCAGTGCACTGGTCGTCGAAGGCCTGCTCGCACATTTCATCCAGGGTGGCGAGGAACTTGTCCTCTTCGATGCCGTAGTCGCGGATGGTATTCTTGATGCCAACGCGCTCCTTCAGGGCATGGATGTTGGAAATCAGGTTCTCAACGGTTTCGTCATCGTTTGCGCCCTTGAAGCCCAGGAACTCGCCGAATTCGGCATAGCGGCGCTTCGTGTGCGGATATGCATACTGCGGGAAGGTACCCATCTTGGTGGGCACTTCTTCGCTGTTGAAGCGAATCACCAGTTCAATCAGCAGGGCGTTTGCAACGCCGTGGGGCAGATGATGGAACGCGCCCAGCTTATGCGCCATGGAGTGGCACACACCCAGGAAGGCATTGGCGAAGGCCATACCAGCCATGGTGGCGGCGTTGCCCATCTTTTCGCGGGCGACGGGTTCATTCTGGCCGTTGTCGTAGCAAGCGGGCAGATATTCAAAAATCAGCTGAGCAGCCTGCTTCGCCAGACCATCGGTGAAGTCGGTCGCCATCATGGAAGCATAGGCTTCCAGCGCATGGGTCAGCGCGTCAATACCGGAGGCAGAGGTCAGGCCCTTGGGGGCAGACATCATCATGTCGGCATCCACGATAGCCATCTTGGGCAGCAGCTCATAGTCGGCCAGCGGATACTTCACGCCGGTGTCCTGATCGGTAATAACGGCGAAGGGCGTCACCTCAGAGCCCGTACCAGCGGAGGTCGGGATGGCGATGAAGTAGGCCTTCTCACCCATCTTCGGGAAGGTGTAAACACGCTTACGGATATCCATGAAGCGCATCGCCATATCCAGGAAGTCCACTTCCGGATGCTCGTACATGACCCACATAATCTTGCCAGCGTCCATCGCAGAACCACCGCCGATGGCGATGATGCAGTCCGGCTGGAAGGAGGTCATGGCCTTTGCACCTTCCTGAGCGCAAGCCAGGGAAGGATCGGGCGCAACATCGTAGAAGGTGGTGTGGACAATGCCCAGCTCATCCAGCTTGTCGGTGATGGCCTTGGTGAAGCCAGACTTGAACAGGAAGGCGTCGGTGACGATGAAGCAGCGCTTCTTGCCCATCACGGCCTTGAGTTCGTCCAGAGCAACGGGCAGGCAGCCCTTCTTCATATAAACCTTTTCAGGCGCACGGAACCACAGCATATTCTCCCTCCGGATGGCAACAGTTTTCACGTTGAGCAGGTGCTTGATGCCCACGTTCTCGGAAACGGAGTTGCCGCCCCAAGAACCGCAGCCCAGCGTCAGGGAAGGACGCATCATGAAGTTGTACAGGTCGCCGATGCCGCCCTGAGAGGAAGGCGTGTTGACCAGAATACGGCAGGTCTTCATGCGCGCGGCGAAGCGGTCAATCAGATCCTTCTTCGTCACAGCATTCAGGTAGATAGAGGAGGTGTGGCCATAGCCGCCATCAGCAATCAGATGCTCGGCCTTGTCAAACGCCTCGTCAATGTCCTTGGCATGATACATGGCCAGGACGGGAGAGAGCTTCTCGTGTGCGAACTCCTCGGACAGGTCAACAGACTCAACCTCGCCGATGAGCACCTTGGCGGTCTCGGGCACGTCCACGCCAGCAATCGCGGCGATGGTGTGGGCCTTCTGGCCAACAATCTTGGCGTTCAGGGCGCCGTTGATGATGATGGTCTTGCGAACCTTGTCCAGCTCGTCACCCTTGAGGAAGTACGCGCCGCGCTTTTCAAACTCGGCCTTCACTTCGTCATAGATGCTGTCCAGCACGATGGTGGACTGCTCGGAAGCGCAAATCATGCCGTTGTCGAAGGTCTTGGAGTGCAGGATGGAGTTGACAGCCACCTTCACATCAGCAGACTCGTCGATAATCGCGGGCGTATTGCCAGCGCCAACGCCCAGAGCGGGCTTGCCGGAGGAATACGCAGCCTTGACCATGCCAGGGCCACCGGTCGCCAGAATGATGTCGGCTTCCTTCATGGCCATGTTGGTCAGCTCCAGGGAAGGAATGTCCACCCAGGAGATGATGTCCTCAGGTGCGCCGGCCGCCACAGCCGCTTCCAGCACCACCTTCGCCGCAGCGATGGTAGACTTCTTGGCACGCGGATGGGGAGAAATGATAATGCCGTTGCGGGTCTTGAGGGAGATCAGGGTCTTGAAGATCGCGGTAGAGGTCGGGTTGGTGGTCGGGATAACAGCAGCGACCACACCGATGGGCTCGGCGACCTTCATCATGCCGAACGCTTCGTCGCGCTCCAGCACGCCAACGGTCTGGGTGTTCTTGTAGGCGTTGTAGATATATTCAGCAGCGTAGTGGTTCTTGATGACCTTGTCTTCCACCAGGCCCATGCCGGTTTCTTCCACAGCCATCTTGGCCAGCGGGATGCGCATGTTGTTCGCAGCCAGCGCGGCGGCCTTGAAAATCTTGTCCACCTGCTCCTGCGTGTAGGTTGCAAAAACTTTCTGTGCAGCGCGAACGCGGGCCAGAGCCGCCTCGAAGCTTTCCACGCTGTCTACGATCGGATATTCCTTCGCCATGGTTTCTCTCTCCTTATGCATCGTATCCGTCCGCAGACGGAGATGATCGGGTTTGTGACCGGGGAACAGTACATAGTGTAGCAAAAAGCGAAAACGTTGTCAAGGGTTTGACAGGCTTTTAACGATATTTTTTTCACAAAAATGACGACTTTTTTTCGCGCATGGAAAATCAGGTCAATTCGTGTCCGGAATGGTGGGTGTGGCAAGAATGGTGTTTTTTTCCATGGATGGTGTGGGCCGGAAAACGGTTTGGTCGAGAAGCTTCCTATTATAATGGTAACGTAACAGGCGAAAAAGCCAATCGCGAACCAGATTTGGTGCAGATTGTAAACTTTGCCACGTAGGTAGACAATCAGGAATGGATGTGGTATAATTTTGATGAATATCTGCTTCTGTATACGAAGGCAGTGATGGCGCGGCGAAGGACGGTGGCGCAGGGCTTGCCTTTGATGATATGAACAGAAAATCTTAGCATAGAGGAGGAAGAACATGAAGAAATTCTTGTCGATGCTGCTGCTTGCGGCCATGCTGCTGTCCCTGGTCGTCGTGACGGCCTCCGCGGACTCCGTTGGCGCAAGCTACAAGGACGGTGTCCTGACGATTTCTGGCAGCTTCACGCAGCCCTGCCTGCTGTATATTGACGGTGTGGGTACGGGTAGGTGGATGGGTGTTGAAATTCCCGTTGTCACCATCACGAAGACGTATGCACCGGGTACGCATTCGGTAACGCTGTATGACGCCTTTGGTATTTCTGTTGTGGCAAGTTGCTCCTTTACGGTAGCGAGTGCGGCAACGCCGACGCCGACACCTACGCCGACACCTACGCCTACGCCTACGCCGACGCCTACGCCGACACCTACACCGACGCCGACACCGACGCCTACGCCGACACCTACACCGACGCCGACACCTACGCCGACGCCGACGGTGACACCTACGCCTACGCCGACGCCGACACCGACGCCTACGGTGACACCGACGCCTACGCCGACACCGACGCCGACGCCTACGCCGACACCGACGCCGACACCGACGCCTACGGTGACACCTACGCCGACACCGACGCCGACGCCGACACCTACGCCGACACCGACGCCCACGCCTACGCCTGCTCCGCAGCCCGGCATCAACGCCAGCTACACCAAGGTGGGTGTGCTGAGCTTCACGGTGAGCAACCTGCGCGGTGCATCCGAAATCTGGGTGGACGGCCAGAAGACGGGTACGACGGTTTCCGCTGACGGCTCCTACACGCTGAGCAAGACCCTCAATGAGGGCAAGCACACCATCACCCTCTACGATGCGGCGCATGACGTGAACGTCACGGTGGCCTTCACGGTTGGCCACATCACCGAGGTGCTGCCCGCTGTGGATGCCACCTGCACCACCGCTGGCAAAACCCAGGGCGAAAAGTGCCTTGTTTGCGGCAAGATGCTGACCGAGCAGAAGGTCGTGCCCGCCAAGGGTCACGCGGAAGTCACGGACGAAGCGGTCGCCGCCACCTGCACCGAGGCCGGCAAGACGGAAGGCAAGCATTGCTCTGTCTGCAACAAGGTCATCAAGGAACAGCAGACGATTCTCGCCACGGGTCACAACGAAGTGCCCTATGAAGATGTTGAAATGACCTGCACGCGCGATGGCCGCACGGGTGGCACGTACTGCACCAAGTGCAACGCCACGCTGGTCAAGCCGAACATCACCAAGGCGCTGGGTCACACCCTGACGCGCTGGATGCCCGCTGGCACGAACCATCACATCAAGACCTGCACCACGTGCGAGAAGCAGGTGGAATCCGAGCTTTGCACGAGCGAAGACATTTGCGTCGTGTGCGGTCGCGTGAAGGAAACCGAAACCCTTGCCAACATATTCGCACTGGGTGAGGACATTGATCTGACGAAGCTGGAGCTGGAAACGCTCAAGCAGGTTGGCGGTGTCACCGCTGGCACGCTGCCGGGTCAGATTCTAGTTCGCACGCAGAAGGTCAACAACAACATTCACCTGATGACGATTGCTATCGTCAAGCGTGGTGCTGTGGTGCAGCCGGAAGAGCCGGTGACCATCACGATGCCCGCCGAGACAGTGGACGGCTACACCCTGATTCTGGTCAAGGATGCGCTGATTGACGGCGAAATCGTCCAGATTGAGGAAGTCATCAGCGTCACCATCCAAGGCACGAAGGCTACCTTCACCGTGGATTTCACGGAGAAGGATGCGGCCTACATCCGCATGGAAAAGATTGTCGAGTAATCTACGACAAAAATCATCAGAAAGTCCCATTTCTCCTGGGGGTGCCGGGAGAATGGGACTTTTTTCGTGTTTGAATTTACAATGTAAGTGCAGCACCCAAAAAGAAAAGTAGTGACTCAAAGAGAAAACTCATAGAATAGTGTTTGCGGACAACTACGAAAGGAGCAACTCAATGAGTCACTACCAGCATCTTAGCATAAAAGAACGAGAAAGTAGAGTATAACACTCCAAACGCTGTGGCAGCCCTTTCTTGATGGTACGGACAAAAAAACCTCCCCTTGAA
>CAYXHF010000033.1:0-29513 GCA_964464815.1 uncultured Faecalibacterium sp. | reverse complement strand
ACCAAGGAAATGCAGTACGTCTACAATGACGGCGAGCTGTACTACTTCATGGACGTGGAAACCTATGACCAGATCCCCATGTCCCTGGACAAGGTTGAGGATGCGATTCCCTATGTGAAGGAAGGCACCAACGTGACCGTCCGCTTCTTCAAGGGCTCTCCCTTCTCCGTGGAAGCGCCGAACTTCGTTGTGCTGGAAGTGTCCGACACCGAACCCGGCTTCAAGGGCGACACGGCTTCCAACACCTACAAGCCCGCAACCCTGGAAACTGGCTATTCCCTGCAGGTGCCGCTGTTTGTCAACACGGGCGACAAGATCCGTATCGACACCCGCACCGGCGAGTATATGGAGCGCGCGTAAGCGTTTCGGGGCCTGAAAATCCCGGCCCGGTGGATGTTTTTCCTCCGGGCCGATTGTGGTATCATCAAAAGACGTTTTAGGAGGGTTGGACATGAGCAAACTGACGGACAAGGTGAGCTATCTGAAGGGCCTGGCGGCTGGCATGAAGCTCAACATGGAAAAGGACAACAACAAGCTGCTGCTGGAGGTTCTGAATGTGATGAGCGACATGGCTGAGGAAATGCAGCGCATGGACGAGGCACATCGCGAATTGCAGGACTATGTGGAATCCATCGACGATGATCTGTCCGATCTGACGGAGACGCTGTTCAGCGAGGAAGACGACGAGGACGAGGAGCATCCGGAGGATTGCGACTGCGACGAATGCGCAGACGACGATGAGGAGGATGACGAGGACGATCAGGAGGAAGACGACCTGATTGCCTACGAATGCCCGCACTGCGGCACGGAACTGACCTTCCATGCTAATGATGTGGACTTTGACGAGGACACCCTCTGCCCTGAGTGCCATCAGCCGATTTTCCCTGAAATGGACGAGGACGAGTAAAAAACAGACAGCCCCATTCCAGTGCGCCGCGCTTGCGGTGATGGAATGGGGCTGTTTCTTTTTGGTAGCAAACCAAGCAATTACTTATCGCACATTGCCCTCATACGCAACCAGCACGCCGCCGACTTCGGCGTAGTAGGAGCAAAGGCCACGAAATGGTGCAATCTCAATCGTGGCGGCAGGGAAGTGCGCCAGCAGCAGGTCGCGAACCTCCTGCGCTATCGGGAGATTCATGCAGTGGTGGATGTAGGCGGTCGTGCCGTTCCAGCCCTGCGCCAGCATCTGGCGCACGATGGCCTGCGCGGCCTTGTGGTCGCCACGTGCCTTGGTCAGCACGGCGAATTCACCTGCGGCGCTGGCCTTGCCGACCACACGAATGCCCAGAATGCCCACAATCGCGCCGACCGCCGGACTGACACGGCCGTTGGCGACAAAGTTATGCACCGAGGCGAGCGAAAAGACCAGATTCGTCTTGTCACGATAGGTTGACACGACGGCGACGGTTTCGTCAAACGAGAGGCCGCGACGGATGCAGGATGCGATTTTCTCGACCGTCTGACGGCAGCCAGGGCCAGCATTAAGCGTATCGAAAACGTGAATGCGGCAATTCGGATGATTCGCCATATGCTCCTGCGCGGCGAGGCAGGCGCTGTTATACGTGCCGGACATGGCGCTGGAAATGGTGACGCAGTAGATTTCGTCCGCGTCGCCAAAGGCTTCCTGCCAGGCGTGCAGACTGGGGCAAGCACTGCTTGTTTTGCCCTTGTAGGAGCGCAGGAAGCTAGTCATTTCCTCAATATCACAGGTGGCATCATCCACAAAAACGCGGTCACCCGCATGGATGGTCAAGGGGACAGAAACAAAGGAAATATCATCAAGTGTCAACAAATCAGCGGAAGAATCAGCAACAATACGGACGGACATACACAACCCTCTTTCAAAAACGCCAGAATCGGTTTACCAAACACATTATATAGGGTTTTGAGAAACTTGTCAAGTGGAGATGAAATCTTTCTTGACGGTTTTTTGAACTTATGCTATGATGTCAACAGGAGGGGTGAAAGGATGATTGCTCAAATCAGCGAATTCCGCATGCCACGATACCGGGAAATTCCGGATGTCGGGCTGTATCTGGATCAGACGGTGAAGTACATCAACCGCTTTCTGGCACCGCTGGGGTGCATGGAAATCACGGCGTCGATGGTGTCGAACTATGTCAAGAAGGGGTACATTACGAACCCGGTACACAAGCAGTATGATGCGGAGCAGATTGCCTATCTGTTCTTCATTGCTGTGACAAAAGCGGCCTTGTCGATGGAAAACATTGCGAAGCTGTTCCAGATGCAGAAGAATGTGTATCCGACGCAGCTGGCGTATGATTATTTCTGTACGGAGCTGGAAGCGCTTCTACAATATACATTCGGGCTGCGCGATGTGGTGGAAACCACAACGGATGCAGAGACGCAGGAGAAGAAGATGCTCCGATCGACGATTGTGGCGGTGGCCCACATCATTTTCCTGTCCAGCCAATTTGAAGCCATGGAGCAGCCAGATGCGACCCCGGTGACAGGCCATTTGGCGCTACCGGAGGCATAAAATGAAAACGAGCAGATGCGAGAAAAGCGGCGCAGCTGCTCGTTTTTTGATTCCGGAGAAAACGAAAAGCAGCGGGAAAAGTGGCCTGGGGAGAGTAACAAAAGACTAACAAGATGCTAAATCAGACTAACAACAAGGAGTGTTCTAGTTTGGGTAAAGGTTAACAAATGTCTGGAAAATGTGGATTCCGCCAGCAAAATCGCCGAAAAAAACAAGAAAAGAACGCCGGAAAGCGGGAGAAACGGCATGCTTCATGAAATTTATTTGTTGAAAACAGCCCAAATCTACCAAAAAGGGGTTGCGAAAACCGACTAATTGTAGTATAATTTGAATCAAGGTAAACCAATTGGCTAATAGCAGACTAACGATAAGGGAGTAACAGTGAATGCGTAAGGACGGGAAGCACAAGGCGGCATGGAAGACGGCGGCGCTGTCGACGCTTGCGGCCAGCTTGATTTTGACAAGTCTCCCTGCCCGGGCGTTGGCGGAGGATGCGTATCCAATCCTGCAAACTGTTGAGGCAGAGAGCGGAACGCTGCTGGGTCAGGCGCGAATTGCCGCGACGGGCATGTCGGTCACGGGCTTTGAGCATACCGGCGATGGCGTGCAGGTGACGATGCATGTGGATGAGGCTGGCCTGTACGACCTGATTATCCGCACGTCGGTCAGCGGTGGCGGCACGAAGGTCAATCCTGTGATCGTCAACGGTCAGCATGTGGCGGACATCACCAGCGAAGGCAGCTGGGCTGATGCGGTTGTGCCGCACACGTGGCTGGAGGCTGGTGACAACACCATTGCCGTGACGACCAGCTATGGCTGGATTGCGGTGGACTGCTTCAGCTTGCGCAAGTCGGCACCCTTGCCGGATGATGTCTACGACATCGAGCCGACGCTCATCAACCCGAACGCAACGGAGAGTGCGAAGCGGCTGATGACCTACCTGTGCGACCAGTACGGCAAGCAGGTGCTTTCTGGCCAGCAGTGTCAGGAAGGCCCGTATGGCATTGACAACGCGGCCGTCTGGCGCGGAACGTCGGGCAGCTATCCGGCGGTGGTCGGTATGGACCTGATTTCCTACGCGCCGGCGCGTGTGAAGCAGGGCGACGCCACGCAGGTGGTGGAAAAGGCGATTGAGGCATGGCATCCGTCGGACGAAAAGACATTGCCCTCCATCGTGACGCTGTGCTGGCACTGGTGCCCCGATGCACGATATAATAAGAGCAAGAGTGATCCGTGGTCAACCTTCTACACGGACAGCACGAAGTTCAACCTCGCCAAGGCGATGAGCGGCGGCGATCCGGATGGCTATCAGATGCTGCTGGATGACATTGATGCCATCGCCGTGCAGCTCAAGCGCTTGCAGGATGCGGATGTGCCGGTTCTGTGGCGTCCGCTGCATGAAGCCAGTGGCGGTTGGTTCTGGTGGGGAGCATCCGGGCCGGATGCGTACCTCAAGCTGTACAAGCTCATGTACGACCGCCTGACCAACGTTCACGGCCTGAACAACCTCATCTGGGTCTGGAACGGACAGGATGCGGCGTGGTATCCGGGCGATGAATATGTGGACATCATCGGCGAAGACATTTATCCGGGCGAGCATGAATACGCCTCTCAGGCGGCACGATTCATCAAGGCGCTGGGCTACACCGATGCGCGCAAGCTGATTACCCTTTCGGAGAACGGTTGCATCCCGGATCCGGAGCAGATGGTGCGCGACAACATCATGTGGAGCTACTGGTGCACGTGGGAAGGCGAGTTCGTCCTGAAAACCTCGGGCTTCAACCAGTATGGCGAGAGATACACGGAAAAGTCGATGCTGAAAAAGGCATACAAGAGTGAATCGGTCATCACACGCAAGGAGCTGCCGGATTTGCGGAATTATCCGCTCCGGGAAAGCAACGTGGAAAACTGATTCCGGTCACAAAAACGCTTTCATTTAGTAGATGGGAAAATAAACGTGAATGGGATGGTGAACGGTGTTGAGCGGAAAGAAGTCGCTGTTGGCCCTGGTGCTGGCGCTGCTGCTGCTTTGCGGTGCGGCGCTGGCGGAGGAAGCACCCACGGGTGCGACAACGCTGACAAATGCGGAGTATCAGCAGATTGTCAGCACCTACTCCATTGATGCTTCGATTCCGAGCTATGCGGATTATCTGGAGCAGCATGACGAGGCGGCGCGCCCGGATTGCGTGATTACCGTGGAGGCGGACGCATTCGTGCGCTATGAGGATGCGGGTGTCACCACGCAGCCGCAGGTGCTGGCGGATTGGGACGGCATGGCTGGTAACAGCGTGCTGACCGGCGAGGAATCGCTGGTGGAATGGGTTGTGGAGGTGCCGGAAACGGGCCTGTACGACCTGTCGCTCCTCTACTACCCCTACGAGGGTAAGAACAGCGCCATGCAGCGCGCCTTCTTCGTCGATGGCAAGCTGCCCTACAGCGAATTGGCGCTGGTGGAATTCAATCGTGTGTGGATTAACGGCACGTTTGAAAGCTATGTGGACGAAAACGGCATCACCCTGCGTAAGTGGGACAAGGACAATCAGGGCAACGACCTGAAGCCGTCTCCCTCCGAAAAGCCGGAATGGTGCACGCGCGGTCTGCATGACTCCAATGGCTATATCGCGCAGGAATTGAGCATCTACCTCACCGAAGGTCAGCACACCCTGACGCTGCTGTCCCTGCGTGAGCCGATGCTGCTGCGCTCCATCACGCTACAGAACACGGCGCGTCCGGCAAGCTATGCGGATGTGAAGGCTGCGGGCGATGCGGCTGGCTATCAGGATGCGACGGGCGTTGCCATCCGCTTTGAGGCGGAAAACGCGTCCCGCACCTCCTCTCAGATGCTTTACCCTGTGCAGGATCAGTCCAGCGCGCTGGTGTATCCTGTTTCCACGCGCTATCTGCTTAACAACTCCATCGGCAGCAGCTGGAAGAATGCGGGCCAGTGGATTGAATGGCAGTTTGAGGTGCCGCAGGATGGCTACTACGAGCTGACCATGGTGGACAAGCAGAATTTCGTGCGCGGCATTGACGTGTACCGTAAGATTGAGATTGATGGCGAAGTGCCCTTTGCTGAGTTTGAGGCACAGCCCTTCTCCTACACGCAGTCCTGGCGTATCGAGACGCTTTCCGATGCGGAGGGCACGCCCTACCGTCTCTACATGACGGCAGGTCAGCATACCCTGCGCATGGAAGTTGTGCTGGGCGACATGGCCGACATCATTGCACAGGTGCAGGATTGCGTCCAGCAGCTCAACAACATCTATCGTCAGGTCATCTACATCACCGGTGTTGCACCCGACCAGTACCGCGACTATCAGCTGACGGCGTCTCTGCCCCAGCTGGAAGGCGAACTGCGCGACGTGCAGGCTGACCTGGACAAGGCCATTGCGGCGCTGGAAAAGACGGCTGGCAACGATTCGGATAAGCTGACCGTCCTGCGCACGATGACCGACCAGCTGGATGAGCTGATTGAAGACCAGGAGCGCTTCACGGAAGTTCTGTCCTCCTTCAAGACGAATGTCCGTGCCTGCGGTAACTGGATTACCCAGGTGCTGGCGCAGCCCTTGCAGGTGGATCGCTTCTATATTCATGCTGCCGATACGAAGCCGACGCTGGACAACAGCGGCTGGCTGAATGGCATCGTGCATGAAGCCAAGCGTCTGTACTATTCCTTCATTATTGACTACAACAAGGTTGGTAACGTCGCCGAGGGCAATGGCGAGAACGTGGTGCTGACGCTCTGGATTGGTACGGGCCGTGACCAGGCGAACGTCATCAAGTCCCTGATTGACGAAAAGTTCACGCCTGAAACGGGCATCTCCGTCAACGTGCAGCTGGTGGACATGAACACGCTGCTGCGTGCGACACTGGCTGGCGAAGGCCCGGACGTGGCGATTCAGGTTGCTAACACCAACGGTATCGCCGGTGCGGTGCTGAACACGGGTAACGACACGCCGGTCAACTACGGCCTGCGTAATGCTGTGCTGGATTTGACGCAGTTCGAGGACTTTGAGGAAGTGGCCAAGCGCTTCAACCAGAGCGCTATCATTCCCTTCAGCTTCGACGGCGCGACCTACGCCCTGCCGGATACGCAGACGTGGCTGATGATGTTCTACCGCAAGGACATTCTGGCGGAAATCGATCTGGATGTGCCCGAAACGTGGGACGATGTGAAGGTGGCCATGTCCATCCTGAGTAAGAACCAGATGGAATTCGGCATGCTGCCCTCCGAACAGGTCTTCGCGATGATGCTGTTCCAGAACGGCGGCCGCTACTACACCGATGACAACGCCGCCTCCGCACTGGATGAGGACGTGGCCATCAACGTGTTCAAGAAGTACTGCGAGTACTACACCGACTACAAGCTGGACAAGGCGACCAGCGCGGAGGAACGCTTCCGCACGGGCGAATGTCCGATTATCATTTCCGACTACACCACCTACAACAACCTGCAGGTGTCTGCGCCTGACATTCTGGGTCTGTGGGACTTCACCACCGTGCCTGGTACGGTGCAGGAGGATGGCACCATCAATCGTGCCACTGGCTCGACGGGTCTGGCGGACATCATCATGAGCGCGACGCAGCATCCGGACGAGAGCTGGGAATTCCTCAAGTGGTGGACCAGCACGGAAACCCAGACGCTCTACGGCCGCGAGATGGAATCCCTGATGGGTGCCTCCGCGCGTGTTGCCACGGCAAACGTGGAAGCGCTGGCGAATCTGTCCTGGCCGATGCGTGACTACCGCGCACTGGTGGAGCAGATGGAGCATGTGGTCGGCATCCCGCAGGTGCCCGGCGGATATTACACCTGGCGTAATATCAACAACGCCTTCTACACCGTGACCACCGACACGGCCACCAACAATACCACCCCGCGTGAGGCGCTGATGGACAAGGTCTATTACATCAACGCGGAAATCAACTATAAGCGCACAGAATTCGGTCTGCCGCTGCATGAGGCGGAAGACACAGTAAAGGAGGAGTAAGATGAGCACTGTCAAAATGCCTGCGGTGTCCTCGAAACGTACTTCCCTTGGCAAAACCATTTGGAAGCACCGCGCATCGTATTTGCTGATGGCGCCGTACTTCATCCTGTTCTTCCTCTTTACGGTGCTGCCCGTGGTCATGGCCATTGGCGTATCCTTCACGGACTGGAACATGCTGGAAATGCCGGAGTTCGTCGGCTGGCAGAACTACGTCAAGCTTCTGCTGGATGACGATATCTTCATCATCTCCCTGAAAAACACGCTGATTTTCGCCGTCGTGACTGGCCCGGTCAGCTACATGCTGTGCCTGCTGTTCGCGTGGATCATCAACGAGTTCAACCGCGGCATGCGTACCTTCCTGACGCTGATTTTCTACGCGCCGTCCATCTGCGGTAATGCCTACATGGTCTGGAACCTGATTCTGACCGGCGACCGCTACGGCTACCTGAACGGTATCCTGCTCAAGCTGGATATTATCAACGAGCCGATTCTGTGGATGCAGACGGAAAAATACGTCATGCCCATGCTGATTGTCGTTCAGCTGTGGCTCAGCCTTGGTACTGGCTTCCTGTCCTTCATTGCTGGTTTGCAGACGGTGGACAAGAGCATGTACGAGGCGGCCGCCATTGACGGCATCAAGAACCGCTGGCAGGAATTGTGGTATGTGACCCTGCCGGCCATGAAGCCGCAGCTGATGTTCGGCGCGGTCATGCAGATTACGCAGTCCTTCGCCGTGGCGGATATCTCCATCAACCTGGCTGGTAACCCCTCGGTCAACTACGCGGGCGCGACCATCGTCACCCACTTGCTGGACTATGGTTCGACCCGTATGGAAATGGGCTACGCCTGCGCAATTGCAACAATCCTGTTCCTGCTGATGGTCGGCTCGAACAAGCTGGTTCAGAGACTTCTGAGAAGGGTAGGTGAATAAGCATGGCAGAACGTATGGGTCAGGTGGCCGTCAAGGACCTGCCGCCGAAGCTGCAAAAGAAGCTGCGTCGTCAAAAGATTATTGCCCGCAAGCCTCGCAAGCTCAACCGCTCCATGGCGGGCAACGCCTTGCTGTTCACCCTGATGTTCATCTGCGGCGTGTTCATGGCGCTGCCGCTGGTGATGATCATCAACAACGCCTTGAAGCCGCTGGACGAATTGTACCAGTTCCCGCCGAAGATTTTCGTGCGCAACCCCAATTTGCGTAACTTCTCCGACCTGTTCATCCTGATGAACGACTCCTGGGTGCCGTTCAGCCGCTATATGATGAATACGGTCATCATCACCCTGACGGGCATGGTTGGTCACGTTATCGTGGCCTCCTGGGCTGCCTATCCGCTGGCGAAGGACAAGTTCCCCGGCAAGGACCTGCTGTTTGGCATGGTCGTGCTGTCGATGATGTTCTCCTGGACGGTGACGCAGATTCCCCAGTACGCCATCATTTCCTGGCTGCACATCAACAACACCTACCTGGCACTGATTCTGCCGGCGTTCAGCTTCGGCATGGGTCTGTACCTGATGAAGCAGTTCATGGAGCAGCTGCCGGACTCCCTGATGGAATCGGCACGCATCCAGGGCGCAAACGAATGGCAGATTTTCTGGAAGATTGTCATGCCCAACGTCAAGCCGGCGTGGCTGACCCTGGCGATTTTCCAGTTCCAGCAGATGTGGGGCAATACGGGTTCGCTCTTCCTGCGTGATGAGCAGCTCAAGCCCATGCAGTATGCTTTGCAGCAGATTACGGCTGGCGGCGTGTCCCGTGCGGGCGCGGCGGCTGCGGTGACGTTCGTCATCATGGCGGTGCCGGTGCTGTTCTTCCTGCTGTGCCAGAGCAGCATTCTGGAAACCATGACCACCTCGGGCATGAAGGATTAAAAGGAGGAAATTCGCATGAAGAAAATGAAGCAAGTCCTCCTGACGGCGTTGGCCGTGCTGGTGGCTCTTACCTCCAGCGCCTCCTTTGCCAAGGCGGACACGGAGCTGCCCTACACGACATACAACTACAACTACTGGTCTGACCTGGTGTATACGCCCGCGGCGTATGTGCCGAATGGAACGATTACGGGCGAAAGCTTCCTATATAATGGTCAGTCCATTGGCGCCTTCAAGAATCCGCAGGATCTTTGCGTGGCGCCGGATGGCAACATCTATCTGGCTGATAGCGGCAACAACCGCATCGTGATTCTGGATGGCGATATGACGCAGGTGGTGCGCATTATCACCGGCTTTGAAAACCACGGTGTGGCGGATACCTTCCAGACGCCTGCTGGTGTGGCCGTGTCTTCTGATGGCACGCTCTACATCGCTGACAGCCTGAACCGCCGCGTGGTGGTGCTCAATGCCGATGACACGCTCAATCGCATTCTGGAAATTCCCCAGATGGCGCAGACGGTCAAGGCCACGGGTGGCGTGAACTACGCCGTGGGCACGTATGTGGAAGGCATGGGCGATTTCGCGCAGGAGACGGAAGTGGACGGCGTGCTGTATCGCACGGAGGTCTTCTCCGACGCCAGCGCGAAGGAGCTGGCGGACGAAAGCGGCGTGACCTATCAGGTCAGCGCGTATGAAAGTGCGCTGCTGCCGCTGGAAAAGACCGTGACCGACTCCAAGGGTGCGACGTATGCCATTGCCGAAAATGGCAAGTCTATCATCCGCACCAATGCGGACGGCACGACCTTCACCTATGCCCGTTATGACGCGACGACGAACATCGACCTGTTCATCCTGATTGGCCGCCTGATTAACGGCAACCAGAACATCACGGGTCTGTCGGGTATCATCGGTCTGGCGCTGGACGAGAACGACAACCTCTACTGCATCAGCGCCAAGACAGTGGTTGTGCTTGACCAGAAGGGCAACATGGTCACGACCATTGCCAACTACAAGAATGGTCAGGGCGTGCTGAGCGCGTTTGGCAACATCACGGAATTTGCCGTGGTGGAGGATGGCGTGTTTGTGCGCGATGCGGACAACCACATTGTGGAATTGACCCGCATGGGCGATACCATCCGCGAAATTCAGAGCAACTGCATTCTGAAGACGGCCACCGACGGCACGCTGATGCGCATGACCGGCATGGCCGCTGGCGCGGAGACGGAAGGCGAGGAAGAAACGGCCTTCCAGAACATTCAGGGCATCG
Organism: uncultured Faecalibacterium sp.; assembly: GCA_964464815.1. Taxonomy (GTDB): domain Bacteria; phylum Bacillota; class Clostridia; order Christensenellales; family Aristaeellaceae; genus UBA11524. Next base: position 18,892 of record CAYXHF010000033.1, on the reverse strand, counting down.
AGCTGACGCATGATTACCTGATTGTGGGCGAAAGCAACGGCGAAATCAATGTCATGAAGAACACCGGCAAGCTCATTGGCACGGTGGCCAATGACAGCCTGCTGATTCTGGATACGGCAACGGACACGGTGTCCAACGTCCAGGAAGTGCGCAATGGCAAGCAGACGGAGCGTCTGGGCAACATGGCAACGACTGCTGTGGTGAATTGGGGGGGTGCAAACCGCCTGAGCATTCGCGAAACCACGGGTCGCGTGCTGGTGCTGGACGAGGATTGGAAGGTGCTGCACACGGCGCAGAACAACTGCGTTGAGGTGCTGGACCGAAACGGCGCTGTGACCAGCCGCATTCTGGGTGTGGACACGGGCGCTGGCTATCAGGACTTCGCGGTGATTGACGGCGTGGAAGGTGTGGCGCTCAACAGTGCCAGCCAGCTGTGCATTGCTGATAGCAACGACAAGCTGATTGTCCTGGATGCAGACGGCAACGTGGCGCGCGTGAGCGTGAACCCGGACAGCGAGGTGCTGGACGATAGCTTTCTCTTTACGCCGCTCAAGGTCTCTGTGGACTATGCGGGCCGTGTGTACTGCATCGCGCAGAACATGTTTGAAGGCATCATGGTCTTTGAGACGGATGGCGACTTCACCGGCTTCTACGGCACGATTGCGGTGGAAATCTCCGCCTGGGAGAAGTTCTGGCGCAAGCTGGCCACGAAGGAGGAACGCTCCAAGCAGCAGCTGTTCATTCCGACGGAATTCACCGGCATTGACATTGACGACGAAGGCTTTGTCTATGCCTCCAATAAGGATACGGCTGGCCAGCAGGCGGTGCGCCGTCTGAACCCGCGCGGTGAGGACGTCATCCGCAAGGGCTGGTCGGAAAATCTGGGTGGCGACATCTGGGTTGAGGGCACCTCTACCTACGCTGGTCCCAGCACCATTGTGGACGTGGTGTACCGTGGCAAGGGCATCTACTCTCTGCTGGACTCCAAGCGTGGCCGCATCATCACCTATGACCATGAGGGCAACCTGCTCTACATCTTCGGTGGTCTGGGCACGCAGTCCGGCACGATGGAAGCGCCGGTCGCCATTGAAAGCGCAGACGGCAAGATGCTGGCGCTGGACTCCAAGCAGGGCACGATTGCTGTCTTTGGTGAAACGGAATATGGCCGTTTGATTAACGAGGCAGTTGGCCTGCGCTATGACGGCGACGAAACACAGGCTGTCGCGCTGTGGCAGGAAGTGCTTCGTCTGGACGAAAACAACGAGCTGGCCAACACCGGTATCGGTAAGGCATACCTCTCTGCGGGCGAAAACAAGCTGGCGATGGAATACCTGAAGCGCGGCATGAACCGTGCCTACTACTCCGTGGCCTTCAAGCGCTATCGCAATGAGGTACTCAAGAGCAATATTAACGCGATCCTCACGGTCGTGATTGTGGTGATTGCCGCGGCGCTGCTTGTCGTCAAGGTCATCCGTCCGCGACTGAAGAACCGGAATGAAAGGAGGGCATAAGGCATGAAGGATTTGTTCAAGAAGGAAAAATGGCAGCAGCTGTTTTATACCGTAACGCATCCCTCGGACGGCTCCTACTGGATTCGCCATGGCGAAAAGGGAAGCGTTGCCATTGCCATCCTGATGGTGCTGCTCTTCTCCCTGAGCTTTACCTGCAATCGACTGTTGGCGGGCTTTGTGGTCAATGATGTGAATGCACGCTCGGTCAACCTGCTGGCGGAAATGTCGGCGGTGCTGCTGCTGTATCTGCTGCTGTGCGTGGGCAACTGGTCGGTGACGTGCCTGATGGACGGCGAAGGACGACTCAAGGATATTGCCACGGCCATTGGCTATTCGCTGCTGCCGATGACGGTCTGCTACGTGCTGGCCATCATCGTCAGCCAGTTCGTGGCCGAGAATGAGGAAGCCTTCTATACCATCATCATCTTCATCGGCACGGCGTATACGCTGATTATGATGCTCATTGGCATCATGCAGATGCACAACTACACCCTGGGCAAGACGCTACTGACCCTGCTGCTGACGCTGGTGGCTGTGTTCATCATCATCTTCCTGGTGATGCTGGCGGTGAACTTCATCGGTCAGGTGTTCTCCTTCGGGAAGAGCGTCTATACCGAGCTAATCTTCAGAATGTAAGCGGGGGAATGAAAGATGAGCGAGAATACGAAAATCAAACAAACACCCGCGAAAGAGCAGGGCACTGGCCGCCGCAAGCTGTGGCTTGTCGTGGCTGCACTGCTGCTCATCGTCGTGCTGGCGGTGGCGTGGTACTTCCTCCGTTTTGAATTCCGTAAGAACTATCAGGGCTTCCTGGTGGCGCCCGACGGCATGCATGAGCAGATGGAGCTGACGGCCCTGACGGACGATGCGCCGAACGTGGCCGCACCCTTCCAGCTCTATGCAGAGAATGATAACCTCAAGCTCTACGCCGACACGGAAACGGCGATGGTCGCCGTCTACGACAAGCGCAATGGGGAAACGATCTATTCCAACCCCGTTGACGCGGAGAGCGATAAGACGGCCAACAAGACCAACAAGAACTACCTGAAGAGCCAGTTCCTGCTGGACTACTACAACGCGGGCCTGACCACCAGCACCTACGACAGCTATTCGATGAGCGTGTCCTTGGGCAATGTGACGGCCGCTGGGATTGAAAACGGCATCGCCTTCACCTACGAGGTGGGTGTGGATGCGATTCAGTACCTGACGCCCTACTATCTGCCGGAGGAGCGCTACAACGAGCTGTATGAACAGCTGGATGCGCAGGCGCAGAAGTCCGCAGGCATCGTGTACGAAAAGCGCGAGGACGGCTACTACATTTCCGAGCTGGGCGAAGGCCGCACGCGTGAAATCGCCCGTCTGTCCAAGTCCTTCACGGAGCTGGGCGTGACGAAGGCCGAATACCTGGAAATGCTGGAGCATGCCGGCCGCGAAATGCCCGAGGTGCTGGGCTTCACGGTTGTGCTGGAATGGCAGCTGGGCGATGATTACGTGGAGGCCACCATTCCTGCGGGTTCCATTCAGGAGCGCGGCGGCGGCAAGGTCTACCGCGTGCAGCTGCTGCCCTACATGGCGGCGGCCGGTCTGGACGAAACGGGCTACATGGTCGTGCCGAATGGCTCGGGCAGCCTGATTTACTTCAACAACGGCAAGTCCACGGCCAGTGTCTACAGCCAGTACGTCTATGAGATGGACAAGATTGACAACACCTACACCCGTAAGCAGACCCTGCAATCCGTGCGCCTGCCGCTTTGGGGCGTGATGCGCGAGGAAACGGGTGTGCTGGCGACGGTTGAGGACGGTTCGGCACTTGCCTCCATCAATGCGGACGTTTCCGGCCGTAGCAACTCCTACAACAACGCATATGCGATGTTCACCCTGCGCGGCGCGGAGCTGCTGTCGATGTTCGGTGCGGGCGATAATGCCGAAATGCCGATTGTTGAGGACAGCTACTACGCACAGGATCTGACCGTCCGCTACACCATGCTGACGGCGGAAAACAAGGGCTACAGCGGTCTGGCGAACTACTATCGTCAGCGCCTGCTGGACGAAAACGTGCTGACGCTCAAGAGTGAAGGCGGCGACATTCCCTTCTACTACGACATCATCGGTGGCGTGAAGGAAACGACGCACTTCCTGGGCATTCAGTACCTGCACGTCAATCCCATGACGACCTTTGAAGAGGCCGAGGAGATTGCACAGCGCCTGAACAAGGCGGGTGTGAAGCATCAGGTGATGAACTTCCAGGGCTGGATGAATGGTGGCTATTACCACGATGTGGTGAACAAGGTCTCCATCCTGCGCCAGCTGGGTGGCAAGAATGCACTGGAGGAGCTGAACAGCGCCATGGCGCGTCTGGGCGGCGAGCTCTATGCGGATGTGGCCTTCCAGCAGGTGACGGAGATTTCCAAGCGCTACAACGTCGCGCAGGAAACGTCCCGCTACTACGGTGCGGGCTATGCCGCCAGCTACGGCGTGCTGAATCCGGCGACCCTGCGTATCACCGCGTCTCTGGGCTACACGGAGAACGTTTACAACCTGCTGTCTCCCAAGTACCTGGACTACTACGTGACGCGTTTCCTGGATGCGACGGAAAACCTGTCTGTGTCCGGTATCTCCCTGCGCGATTTGGGCAACGAGCTGCATGCGGACAAGCGCCGGACGGAGGTCATCAACCGCGAAGAAGCGCTGATGGTCGTCAAGGCCGAGCTTGACAAGATTGCAGGCAGTGGCAAGGACGTGATGGTCTCCGCGGCCAACATGTATGCCTTCAAGGGCGCCAAGCACATCGTCGATGCGCCGATGACGGCCACCGAATACGTGATTGTGGACGATACGATTCCGCTGTACGAAATGATTGTGCATGGCTGTGTGGATTACGCCGGTCAGACGATGAACATGGCCAGCACGGATGACCAGCAGAAGGATCTGCTGCACATGGTGGAATATGGCGCATCGCCGCGCTATGTCTTCACCGCCAAGGAAGCGTCCGAAATGAAGGAAACGGCGCTGGGCCGTCTGTATGCCACGAACGTTGACAACTGGCTGGACGAAGCAAGCGAAAACTACGCCTTCGTCAACGGCGCACTCAGCGCGGTCAGCGATGCCCAGATGGTGGAGCATACGAAGCTGTCTGACACCCTGGCGCGCGTGACCTACTCCAACGGTGTGACGATTTACATCAACTATAGCAGCGAGGATGCACAGGCCGATGGCATCACCATTCCGGCGCGTGCGTACCAGCTGGCGGGAGGTGCGAAAGAATGAAAAAACCGCATATCTCTATGGCGGGAAAACGTGCCGTGAATGGCTATCTGTTCATCCTGCCGTGGCTGCTGGGCTTCCTGCTGTTCTATGTGCGCAGCCTGTACATGACGATGGAATTCTCCCTGAATTCCCTGACGGTGCTCAGTACGGGCGGCTACAAGCTGGAGTTTGTGGGACTGAAAAACTACTACGACGCATTCTTCTCCCACGCAAGCTTCAAGCAGGTGCTGACGACCTCCATCGGTAACATGATTATCGACGTGCCGCTGATTATCTTCTTCTCCCTGTTCGTGGCCATGATGCTGAACCGGAAGATGAAGTGCCGCGGTCTGGTGCGTGCGATTTTCTTCCTGCCGGTGCTGCTGAACGCAGAGGCGGTCAGCAATGCGCTGACCATGGCGGCCCAGATGATGGCGGGCGGCCTGGACAGCACCAGTGCGGACATGGCGGCGGCGGCCACCAGCTCCTCGGCGGTCAACATGAGCTATCTGATTGACCTGTTTGGTGAGCTGGCGTTGCCGGATGCGGTGCTGGACTACATCGTGGGTGCGGTCAGCCGTATCAGCGATATCATTCAGGCGTCTGGTGTGCAGATCGTTCTGTTCATCGCGGCCCTGCAGTCCATCCCGACGTCCCTGTATGAGGTGGCGAAGATTGAGGGCGCAACGACCTACGAAACCTTCTGGAAGGTAACGTTCCCAATGGTCATGCCACATATCATCACCAACACCATCTACACCATCGTGGACGCATTCAGTCAATCGGAAGTGGTGCAGCTTGCCTACGACACCGCCTTCACGGAGAGCAAGTATGGTCTGTCCTCTGCCTTCAGCGTGATTTCGACGCTGATTACCTGCTCGCTGCTGGCGCTGGTGGTGTACTTCATCAGCAAGCGTACCTTCTACTACAATTAAGGCGAAGGAGAGTGAAAAGCAATGGAAAAATGGCGCGCATTTCGCAATTCTCCTCGCTATGAGGATACCAAGGGCGGCATTGTCAAAAAGAGCAAGAGTGCTATGCTGACGCTGCTGCAAATCATCCTGATTGTGGGCATTTCCTACGTCATTCTGTCGCCGGTGATTGGTATTGTCAGCCAGTCCTTCTTCTCCGATACGGACTCGGCCAACCCCATGGTGTATATCATCCCCATGCAGGGTACGCTGGAAAGATACGTGACGGACATTGAGCAGCTGGACTATTTCAATACGCTGCTGAACACGCTGGTGTATACCATCGCCCTGACGCTGATTCAGGTGCTGATTTGCTCCATGGTCGGCTATGGCTTTGCCCGCTTTGAGTTCCCGCTCAAGAAGCTGTGGTTTGCCTGCGTGGTGGTCATGATTGTCATTCCTAACCATACCATCATGCTGCCGCAGTACATGACCTTCCGCAGCATGGGCCTGATGAGTACGGCGACGCCTGTCTATATCCTGACGCTATTCGGCACAGGCTTGCGTGCGGGTCTGTTCATCTACATCTTCAATCAGTTCTTCCGTGGCTTGCCCAAGGAAATTGAGGAGGCAGCGTTTGTCGATGGCGCGGGTACGTGGTACACCTACTTCCGCATCATGCTGGTGAACGCCATGCCGGCTGTGATTACGGTCGCGGTGTTCTCCCTGGTGTGGCAGTACACCGACTCCTTCTACAGCCAGCTGTTCCGCATTCCCACGGACATGCTGCTGGCCAAGCGCCTTTCGACGTTGCAGAACAACATTTCTGCCAACCTGAAGATACTCAACGTCCGCGTCCAGCGCCTGTATGTCAATGCTGGCGTCGTGCTGACGATTCTGCCGCTGCTGCTGATGTACCTGCTGCTCCAGCGCCGCTTCATTGAGGGCGTGGAACGCTCCGGTATCGTTGGCTAAGGTGTAAGGCTAACAAAAATCATTTTGTAAACCAAAAAAACCGCTGATGAAGCTATTTTGTAAGCGCCTAAAAACGCGCAAAAAGCTTCACAGCGGTTTTTTTATGCTTTGATTGTGTATTATGGGCAGAATAAATCCCGCGAAAACATTTTCTTTGAAAAAAAGTCCAGAAAATGTGCAGAAACATGCACTTTACTTGTTGACTAACAACATGGTTTTGTGCTATGATAGGTTTGAACGGAAATGGGCTATCTGGCACATAATCAACCTGGCGTGACGGGTGTCCATCTGGGCGAAGGTCCGCCTGCGCTGATGACCTGAAAGGGCCAAAGAGGCAGGAACCCCATTCAAGGAATCAGTCCCCGCAAAAGGGGCTAATAAGGAGGTTATCCAAAGTGAAGAAGGTTGTTTCTATTCTGCTGGTTGCAGGCGTTCTGGCTACGACCGGAGCGATGGCTGAGGAAGCGGTGAACTCTCCCGTTGCATCTCCTGTCGCGTCTCCCGTAGCCTCTCCTGTGGCGGGCACCATCAGCGTTGTTGACTTTGCTGATGGCGTGGTGTATCCCTTCATGGGCATCAATACCGGTTACGGCAATGCCGACGCCAGCGAACTGTCCATCGTGGACTTCAATGGCGGTAAGGGCCTGTGCGTCAGCCCCGTGAAGGCTGGCAACGTGCCCTACCTGGCCTTCAACATCGAAGGCATGCTGGGTGAGAACCTCTCCAAGCTGGCGAAGATTACCTTCGACATCGGCGTGGAAGAAGGCACGGACGGCAAGTTCTATGCCCAGTCTGGTAAGGTGTACATGATCAACGGCGAAGACGGCAGCAAGAACAGCGGCGACTGGTCCGTGTATCTGGCCCGTAAGAACCCGAAGACGGCTGTGATTGAAGTGCCCGCCGGTGCGTTTGTGGCTGGTCGTGGCGACACGCTGGAAATCACCAAGGAAGTGGACAACTTCATTGCCTCTGGTATGTTCGCTGGCGAAGCGCCGCGTGACTTCACCATCGGCAACATCCAGTTCTACGATGCAGAAGGCAATCTGCTGCCCGTGGACACCAGTGCTGTGTGGGAAGCCAAGACCACGGTTGACCGCTCCTACCTGGCGGACGTCCAGAATGCTGTGAACTTTGAAGGCTTCAGCTGCGAAGGCGGTGGCTGGGGTCAGAACGGCTTTGAAATGCCGCAGGAATTCATCGACGCGCTCGTGCCCGGCTCTGTGATTGAAATCTCCTACGAGTCCGAGGACGGCACGCTGTGGATGGTCATGCCGTGGGCATCTGCTGGCTGGATGCGCGTTGCGCAGGGCGAAGCAACCTTCAACGGCAGCAACAACATCTGCCAGATTACCTATGAGCAGATTGCGGCGCTGTGCGGCGAAGACACGTCCACTTGGGGCGCTATGATGCAGTTTGAATCCCAGACCGCGTGGAAGGTCTACTCCGTGAAGGTTGGCACGAAGGCCGATCGCATGGTGGCCATGCCCGTGGCTGAGTTTGAAGGCTTTAGCTGCGAAGGCGGCGGCTGGGGCCAGGAGGGCTTCGACATTCCCCAGAACGTGCTGGATGCGCTGGTGCCTGGCACGGCCCTGGAAATCTCCTTTGAATCTGAAGACAACACCATGTGGACTGTCTTCCCGGATTCCACTGCTGGCTGGATGCGCGTTGCGCAGGGCGCGGCGACCATCGCTGATGGCAAGGCCTATGTGACCTATGAGCAGATTGTGGAAGCGCTGGGCGAGGACAAGACCGCTTGGGGCGCTCGCCTGCAGTGCGAAGCGCAGACCGCGTGGAAGGTCTATGCGGTGAACGTGGTGAAGACCTCCTACCTGAAGTCCTCCAAGAACAACGTCAACTTCGAGGGTGTTTCCTGCGAAGGCGGCGCTTGGGGCCAGAATGGTGTGGAAATGACCCAGGAAATCATCGACGCGTTGGTGCCCGGCTCTGTGGTGAACATCTCCTATGAGTCCGAAACGGGCAACATCTGGATTGTTATGCCTGATGCGGCTGCGGGCTGGTCTCGTGTGCAGCAGCAGGCGGCGGCGACCGATGGCACGATGGCGCAGATTACCTACGAGCAGATTGCGGCCGTTTGCGGCGAGGACAAGTCCACTTGGGGCGCTCGCATGCAGTTTGAAGCCGATGGCGCTTGGAAGGTCTACGCTGTGACGGTTGGTCAGGCGCAGTAAGCCACTAGTTGGCGAATTTCTGAATCGTTCGGCAGCACGCTAACGGCTGAATTTCAGCCATTTGCTTCTTGCAGAAATTTCGCTCGCTATCGTACTACCTCATTGATTCAGAGCTTCTTTAGGATTTTCCTGGTTGACCGGAGTGGTGAAAGCCGCTCCGGTTCACCGGAATCAAAGAGATAACCAGATAACAAGGAGGAACGAACACTATGAAGAAGTTTGTTGCTCTGCTGCTGGCGATGATGATGGTGCTGAGCATGGTGACCATCGGCGCAAGCGCAGAAGAAGTGCGCACGATTTATATCGGCACGACCTGGGACATTTACTGGGACTCCCTGCATCCCGAAGCAAGTGACATCCCCAACTGGACTGGCACGCTGGCTGACGAGATGATGCTCGCCAACGTTAAGCGCGTGGAAGAAAAGTACAACGTCCGTCTGGAAAACATCAACCTGACCTATGCCGGCGCGAAGGAATCCATCAACACCTCCGTTCTGGCTGGCACGCCTGACGTGGACGTGTACATGCTGGACCTGAACATTGCCGCTCCGGCCGTGGCCAATGGCTACGTCATGGATATGCGCGATGTGCTGCCGTCCGACAATGCTGTGGTTCAGGGCAAGGACGCTGTGCTGTCCTACATCGACACCGGTAACGGTGCTGTTGCCCTGCTGACCAACAACAATGCTGAGAACATGGTCGGTTCCACCATGCCGCTGGCCTTCAACCTGCAGATGATTGAAGACGCCAACCTGGAAGATCCCCGTGATTTGGTGGAACGTGGCGAATGGACTTGGGAAAAGTTCCGTGAGTACTGCAAGGCCCTGACGAAGGATACCGATGGCGACGGCACGACCGACGTGTACGGCTTCGGCGGCTGGCCGGGAGACTACTTCCCCCAGTTCGTGATGTCCAATGGCACCAACGTTGCCGCGACTGATACCGAGAACCTCTCCTCTGCTGAGGTTGGCGAAGTGCTGCAGTTCATCCAGGATCTGAACCTGGTTGACCAGGTCATGCATCCGATTCCCGAAGAAAATGGTTGGGACGTCTGCCGCTGGCTGTATCGCGAGGGCAAGGTTGCCTTCACGCCCATCGCTGCGTGGATCATGGACAACAACAAGGACTATGCCTTCAACGATCCGGACGCTGTGCCGCTGGAATTCGACATGGTGTTCGTTCCGTGGCCCGTTGGTCCTTCCGGCGATGCTGAAACCAACGCCCAGAAGGTTACCGCAAGCTCCTGCTACGTGATCCCGGTTGGCGTGGAAGATCCGGAACTGGTCTTCAACGTTCTGTATGACTTCCTGAACTGGTACGGCTATGACCCCAACAGCGAAGACGGTGGCGAAGCTGCGCTGGCCATCCGTGACGATCCTGAAGCCCTGTCCTGGTGGTACGGCGTTACCGCTCGTGACATCGACCTGCAGGACTACAACTTTGAAATCATGATGGAAATGGGTCGCCATCAGCTGGTTGACAACGTCAACAGCCTGGGCATCGACCTGCCGCTGCGCGAGTTCATCAACGGTGATTACACCACCGCTCAGCTCCAGGAGACCTACCGTCAGACCTATCAGGAGAAGATTGACGCGCTGCTGGGTAAGTAATTACCTGTCCGGCGAATCAAACGCCTGAAACAAAAACAAGCCTCCATCGTGGGTTCGCCCTGCGGTGGAGGTTTTTCCTTGACAGGAAAGCGCCAATGGACTATCATGAAGGTATGCATGAATGAGGGAGAGATGAACTATGGAATGGAAAGCACAACCGGGCGAACAGATGATTTGTCCCGATGATGCACGCCTGCAATATGCGGGTCGTGTGGACTTTACGGATGCGAAGAACCCTGTGTTTTTGTTCACGGCGTCGTATGTGCGTTTCCGCATGACGGGCAAGCATCTGCGCGTGGTGCTGACGAATGCACACCATCTGTGGGAAAACCGTTTGGGCGTTGTCGTGAACGGCGAACAGTTTGGCGTGCTGCTGGACTGGGACAAGGTGTGCGATATTGACCTGTCCGAGCACCTGCGGGACGGCGAAAACGAGGTCATGCTGTTTAAGCGGCAGGATAGCTGCTGCGAATTGACGCTGCATGCGATTTTCCTTGCGGAGGATGCACAGCTGCTTGCGCCGCCTGCGCGTCCCACGCGCCGCATCGAGTTCTATGGTGACAGTGTGTCGGCTGGCGAGGTGACGGAGGCAGTGGAATACGCCGGTCGCCTTGACCCGGAAAACCATCAGGCACGCTTCAACAACGTCTGGCACAGCTATGCCTGGCAGACGGCGCGTCTGCTGGATGCCGAAATCAGCGACATTGCACAGGGCGGTATCGCCTTGCAGGATGGACGCGGGTATTTCTTTGACACGGGCATGCTGTCCTGCTGGGACAAGATTGCCTATAATCCCGCGTTGCGCGAGGTGAAGGACTGGGATTTCAGCCGCTTCACGCCGCATGTGGTCGTGGTGGCGATTGGCCAGAACGACTCCGCACCGGTGAACTATATGCATGAGGATTACCATGGCGAATTGGCGCAGAAGTGGCGTGCGGACTACCGCCGGTTCATCAGCATGATTCGCGAAAAGTACCCGCAGGCGCACATCCTGATGACCACAACCATCATGTGCCATTCGCCGGAATGGGACGATGCGATTGAGGAGGTCTATCGCGATTTGTCCCGGACGGATGCGCGTGTCCATCACTTCCTCTACAGCAACAACGGCACGGGTACGCCCGGCCATGTGCGCGCCACGGAGGCGGCGGTGATGGCCAAGGAGCTTGCGGACTACATTGACGCCATTCCCGGCGTCTGGCAGGAGGCAGAACAATGATGCAATTGCAACAAGGGGAGCGTCTGGTGCGCCCCAGCGACGAACACATTCGCTATACGGGCCGCATCGACCAAAGCAATCCCGATGAACCGTTTTTCATCTACGTCTGTTCACAGGCGGAGCTGCGTGTGACCGGCAAGAAGCTGCGCGTATTCCTGCGCAACATCCATTCCTTCTACGAGAATCGCCTGGGCGCCATCATCAACGGGCAGGAGGTCGCCCTGCTGCTGGAAAACGGTGAACAGGTGCTGGATTTGTCCGAATACATGACGCAGGAGGAGAACCATGTTCTCCTGTTCAAGCGTCAGGACTGCTGCCATGCGTTTGTGCTGCAAGGCCTGGCTGTGGAGGAGACGGCGCAGCTGCTGTCTCTGCCGCCGCGTCCGGCGCGCCGCATCGAGGTGTATGGCGACAGCGTGTCGGCTGGTGAGGTGTCCGAGGCGGAATTTGCCTGCGGACAGGCAGATCCCGAAGGCCACAATGGCCGCTACAGCAACGGCTATCTGAGCTATTCCTGGCAGACGGCGCGTCTGCTGGGTGCGGAGCTGCACGACATTGCCACGGGTGGCATGGCACTGCTGGACAAGACGGGCTATTTCTTTGGGCCGGACTACATCGGCATGCTGTCCTCGTGGGACAAAATCAACTACTATCCGCCCTTTGGCGAAAAGACGGATTGGGATTTCAGCCGCTTCACGCCGCATGTGGTTGTCGTGGCGATTGGACAGAATGATGCCAATCCGGTCAATGTGATGGCCGAGGACTATGACAGCGCGGCCTCCTGCCACTGGCGGGAAGCATACACCAATTGGATTCGGCAGATTCGCGCCAAGTATCCCAAGGCACACATTGTCCTGACGACGACGATTCTGGGACACGATGCCGCATGGGATCGCGCGATTGACCAGGTATGCCAGGCGCTTCGCGAGACGGATGCGAAGGTGCATCACTTCCTCTACAGCAAGAACGGCTGCGGCACGCCGGGCCACATCCGCGGCAGTGAAGCGGCGGTGATGGCCAAGGAGCTGGCCGGATTTATCGAAACGCTGCCGGGCGTGTGGGAAGAATAATCAGGTAACAACGACAACCGGGCGGCTTGCATGCAGGTCGCCCGGTCGCTGAATCGTGTTGAAGGGAGTGAAAACCGATGATTTCTGTCATCCTGCCCGTCCACAACCGGGAGACAACCATTCTTCGCGCGGTGGAAAGCGTGCTGGCGCAGGAAAACGTGGCGCTGGAATGCATTGTGGTGGACGATGGGTCAACGGATGGCACGCTGGCGCGATTGGAGACAATCGGCGATGCGCGTCTTCGCGTGATGCCCCTGCCGGTGTGCGGCGGTGCATGCCGCGCCCGGAATGCTGGTGTGGCGGCGGCAAGGGGAGAATTCATCGCTTTTCAGGACAGTGACGACGTATTCCATCCGGATAAGCTGGCGCGGCAGCTGCGCTTCTTGCAGGAAAAGCAAGCGGACGTTGTTGTGTGCGCGATGCGTAAAATCACCACGTTCGCACCGGACAAGTGCGTTCAGGAGCATGTTCCCCAGCACATGCCGGAAACCATCACGCACGATTTGCTATTGCAGGAGAACCTGTGCAGCACGCAATGTCTGCTGGGCCGCGCCGAGGTGTTCCGCAGCGTGCCGTTTGATGAGGGCATGCCGCGCTTACAGGACTGGGCGCTGATGCTGGACGTGACGCGCCAGTACCGCGTGTGCGGTGACAATGCGGAGCTGGTGGATGTGTATGTGCAGTCTGACAGCCTGTCGAGTCAGCCAAAGCGCCTTCTGCCAGCGCTGACGCGTCTTTATCTGCGATATGCGGAGGAAATCAACGCGTCCTGCCCTGAACGCTGGGTGGTGATGCTGACGCAAGCTGGCGAGGCCATCCAGCAAGCGGTCTGGACAAGCGAAATGCAAGCCGCCGCGCCGGAATGGCTGGTCAGGGAGCAAGCCCTTGCCGCGCTGGGTGATGTCTGCATTGGTCAGGGCGGCGAGGCCGTTGGCGAGAAGCCGCTGCTGACGATGAATCTATCGGATTTGTCCGGCATGGGCGAAGGAAAACGCTATCTGCCGCCGGAATTACTTCCGGAGGTGGTACGGCACTGCCGGAGTCTGGAAATTGCGGGTGTGACGGCGCACACGGATGAGGAACGCGCGATGGCGCTCTTGTCGGGACTACAAAATCACGCGCTGGCGTGGCATGTGGTCTGCCGCGTTTACGGCGACGTTGCAGCAACAGCGGCCCTGGCGGCGGCGCAGCATATGCAGATGCCACGCTGGGCGCAGCTGCTACGGGAAACGGGCGTACCGAAGACGGAAAATCGTCCGATTCGGCGTGTGGCGGCGTATTATCACAGCGTATGCGGCGGCGGTGTGCAGCGCGTGACGGCCAAGCTACTGCACGTATGGGCGAGCATGGGCTTCCAGGTGACGCTCATCACGTCCCAAGCGGCGCAGGAGAACGACGAGGCGCTCCCGGAGGGCATTCGCCGTGTGGTGATACCGCCGTTTGACCCCTTTGATGCGAAAAAGCGCATGGCGCATGTGCATGCGCTGGCCGATGCGGCGGCGCAGGTCGATGTGGTGGTGGATCATGCATGGGCTGACCCGATGCTGCTCTTTGATGTGCTGGCGATTCGCCAAAGTGGCGCGAAGGTGCTGATTCACACGCACAGTGTGTTTTCCATGACGCTTCTGCGCGGAGAATTCCGCGATCGCTGGCAGTGCATGCCCGATGTGGCCGCGCTTGCAGACGGTGTGGTGACACTGAGCAATGCCGACACGTGCTATTTCCGGCAATATGCGCCGCGTGTGTTCCAGACCTGCAATCCGCTGACGGTGCGGCCGGAGGAGGTGCGACCGAATGCGCTATCCGGCCGGAACATCCTTTGGGTTGGACGAAATTCGCCGGAAAAGCGGCCACAGGATGCCGTTCGCGTCGCCAAGTGGGTGGCCGAGCGCGTGCCGGGAACGACACTGACCGTGCTGGGTGCTGGCTTTGAGCAGGATGCGGCGGCAGAAACGTCGCCGGTGATTCACTACGCGGGCTTTCACCGGGAAACGGAAAGCTACTATGCGCAGGCGGATGTGTACCTTTGCACCAGCGAATACGAGGGCTTCAGCCTGACCATGGCAGAAGCACAGGCGCACGGCATTCCCTGTGTCTGCTACGACATGCCGTATCTGCCGATTCTGCAAGGCGGCGGACACGTCAGCGTGCCGATGGGCGATGCGGATGCGCTGGGGAAGGCAGTGGCCGATTTGCTGCTGGATGCATCACGCCGGAATGCACTGGGTGCGGAGGCGCGTCAGAATGTGCGGCGTCTGCACATTGACCAAAGCGCCCGCTGGCAGGAAATCTTCGCATCCCTTACGCAGGACGCGCCCACGTCATGCCCGCAGGAGGACGTGGCGAGCATGCTCAGCGCCATCCATGCGCATGCCATGCCGCAGGAGCAGGTGGCGCCGGTCATTGTGCAGCATCCGTTCATCCCGATGCCGGAAAAAGGCCCGTTCAAGCGCTTACGCAAGAAATTTGTGACGCTATGCAAGGCCGTTCTGATTGACGGCGGAAAAGGCATTTGGAAGAAGTAACAGCAAATACAAAACCTCCCCGCAGAGCGGCTCCGAAAGATCGGAAACCCTTCGCGGGGAGGTTTTTTTACTTATTCAGCGGCCAGCTTGATGAGTGCGGCGGCGTAAATCTTCATCGCCTTCACCATCTGGGAGATGCTGATGTACTCGTTGGCCTGATGCGCCAGATCCTCGTCCTCGGGGAAGGCGGCGCCATACGCAACGCCCTGCTTCAAGACCTTCGCATACGTGCCGCCACCGGTGGACTGCGGCGCGGCCGGCTGTCCGGTGACCTCCGTGTAGGAGTCCAGCAGCGAACGGACGAGCTTGCTATCCGCAGGAACGTGGTGCGGCTCCTTGATTTCGATGCTATCCTCATGGAAGCCGGGAAGATGCGCACGAATCGCATCCGCAAGCGCGGTCAGGTTGGCTTCCACCGGGCAGCGGAGGTCAAGCGAGGCTGTCACGTGGCCGTCCTCCACATGGAGAATGCCCATGTTGCACGTCAGCGCGCCGGAAATTTCATCCGCACAGGCGCAGCCGAGGGACGCACCATCATGCTCCATGCCGACGCTATCGGCCAGCGTCTTCAGCGCACCAGTTACGCCCAGCTCACGTAGCAGCAGGAGCATCATGCCAATGGCGTTACGGCGGCCTTCGGGATAGGCACTATGGCCGGGAATACCTTCCGCCGTGACCCAAACGCCATCAGCTGTCACCTCAGCAGTATAGGGCAGACCGGTCTTTGCGGCGTAGGCGGCCACCTGATCCGCAAGCTCCTGACCACCGGCGAGGAGCGCCTTCGATTCGCCCGGAATCACGTTAACGCGCTCACCCGTCCAGAGCTGCTTGACCTGCAAGCCATCCGTGGCCAGCGGCGCGGTGAAGAAGCCATGAATCATGCCCTTCTCGGTGTTGATGATGGGGAAGGACGCATCCGGGGAGAAGCCGACCTCCGGCATATCGGCATGGGCGCAGTAGTATTCCATGTCCTCCCAGCCGGACTCCTCGTCGCAGCCCAGAATCAGGCGGATGGACTTCTTGAGCGGAATGCCGCAATCGCGGATGGCGTTCATGGCATACAGCGCGGCCAGTGCCGGCCCCTTATCATCGCTCGTGCCACGGGCATAAATCTTATCGCCGACGCGCGTGGCGGCAAAGGGCGGCGTGGCCCAGTTATCGCCAGCGGGCACAACGTCCAGATGGCCCAGCACGGCAATCGCCTCCTCGGATGCACCGGGGAGCGTCAGGTCACAGGCGTAGCCATCAAAATCGCGCGCCGTATAGCCAAAGGCAGCGGCGTCCTGCAACGCCATATCCAGCATACGGCGCACTTCCTTGCCAAAGGGCGCACCGGGTGCGGGCGTGTCCTTCACAGACGGAACCTCCACCCAGCGGGAGAGCTGCGCGGCATATTCCTCGGCATGGGCGTCCAGATAAGCAAAAACCTTCTCGTACATACAAAAAGCCTCCTATATTCAGAATGCGTTGCGCGGGTCGTTGGAGCGGCGCTTCTTCGCGTCGGGATCAATGTACTCAATCTCCAGACGGTCGAAATCAACCGATTCCAGGAAGGCATCGGGCAAAAAGCGCGTCTGGCCAAAATCGTCCCATTCACGCTGATTCTTATCCAGCCACAGGGGACGCGAAATGTCCAGCTTGCGGCAAGCCTCCTCGAGTGCGTCATGCGGGTCGTCACGGGTGCAGGGCTCGACAATCTGCCGGTCAATGCGGTGATGCCGGATGGTGCGCAGCCATAATGCAGTCGCCATGGTCGTACCTCCTACAAATAACAATTCTCTTTTTGATTATGCCACGTTTCGCCGCAACTTGCAAGAGGAACGGGTCAAAGCGGCAAAAAAACATGCGGATTTCTTGACAGGGAAGACCCGGTGCGTTATTATGGAAAGTGGCATATTCTCGGCTGAACCCCTGGGGTTTCGGATGATTCCCAGCAGGCAGCGGCCGGTAAACGGAAGGAAGAGAAGCCATGAAAATTGCAGACATCCTGAAAAACAACGAGGTTACCCTTTCCTGCGAGGTGTTTCCGCCCAAGCATTTTGAGGGCATCGCGCAGGCCTCTGCCGTCGCGCAGGAAATTGCTGCGCTCCATCCGTCCTTTATGTCCGTGACGTATGGCGCGGCCGGCAACACGCCGGGTCACACCCTGGCTGTAGCCAAGGCGGTTGCACAAACGGGCGTGACGCCCCTGTGTCACCTGACCTGTGTGCAGTCCACGAAGGAGCATGTGACGCAGGTTTTGCGCGACATGCAGGCATCGGGTCTGCACAACGTGCTGGCCTTGCGGGGCGACCTACCCAAGGACGGTGAAATCTGCAAGGACTTTGCCTATGCGTCGGAGCTGATTTCCTACATCCGCACGCAGGGCGATTTCTGCGTGGGTGCAGCCTGTTATCCGGAGGGACATCCGGAATGCGAAAGCCGTCAGAAGGACATGGACAACCTGCGCCGCAAGGTGGACGCTGGTGTGGACTTCCTGACGACGCAGATGTTCTTTGACAATGGCATTTTGTACAATTTCTTATATCGCATGCAGCGTGCGGGCATTGACGTGCCGGTTTGTGCGGGCATCATGCCCATCTGCGACGCCAAGCAGGTGGCGCGTGCGGTGAAGCTATCCGGCTCGATTATGCCGCCGCGCTTTGCCGCGATTGCGGATCGCTTCGCGCAT
Source organism: uncultured Faecalibacterium sp. (assembly GCA_964464815.1). Lineage (GTDB taxonomy): Bacteria > Bacillota > Clostridia > Christensenellales > Aristaeellaceae > UBA11524. The sequence continues at coordinate 965 of CAYXHF010000033.1, read as the reverse complement.
GATTCCCAGGCCATGACGCAGGCAGGCATTGCTTTTGCGACGGAGCAGATTGTGGATCTTGTGGCCAACGGCGTGAACCACATTCATCTATACACGATGAACAAGCCCTGGATTGCCAGTGCGATTGTGAACAATCTTTCCAGCGTGATTCGGCTATGATGGCAGGGCGCTGCCCTGGACCCGCGAAGGGCCGTTGGCCCTTTCGAAACCCATTTCGCGATGAAGTTGACTTTTTTCCTTTGCTGTTTCCGCGTGGAACGGTGTGCGATTTGGAGTGGCGGGTGCTTGCTTGTTGGGTGGGAAAGTTAGTTACCGCGGCGCTGCGAGCGCGTGCTTTGCGGGTCTGGGAAGCAGGTTGCGTGCGTTTTCCTGATTGCACTTCTGGGGTTTTACCCCAGACCCCAGCAGGGCGCTGCCCTGCACCTGCGAAGGGCCATTGGCCCTTTCGAAACCCATTTCGCGATTGGCTGGACTTTTTTTCTTTGCAATTTCCGCGTGGGGCGGTGTGCGATTTGGAGCGGCGGGTGCTTGCTTGTTGGGTGGGAAAGTTAGTTACCGCGGCTCTGCGAGCGCGTGCTTTGCGGGTCTGGGGAGCAGGTTGCGTGCGTTTTCTTGATTGCACTTCTGGGGTTTTACCCCAGACCCCACAAGGGCGCTGCCCTTGACCTGCGAAGGGCCATTGGCCCTTTCGAAACCCATTTCGCGATGAAGTTGACTTTTTTCCTTTGCTGTTTCCGCGTGGAACGGTGTGCGATTTGGAGTGGCGGGTGCTTGCTTGTTGGGTGGGAAAGTTAGTTACCGCGGCTCTGCGAGCGCGTGCTTTGCGGGTCTGGGGAGCAGGTTGCGTGCGTTTTCTTGATTGCACTTCTGGGGTTTTACCCCAGACCCCACAAGGGCGCTGCCCTTGACCTGCGAAGGGCCATTGGCCCTTTCGAAACCCATTTCGCGATGAAGTTGACTTTTTT
>CAYXHF010000032.1:0-30558 GCA_964464815.1 uncultured Faecalibacterium sp. | reverse complement strand
GCGCTACATTCCGGCGCGCGTGGAATCTGCCCGCAACTTCGCCAACAAGATTTGGAATGCCAGCCGCTTCGTTCTGATGAACGTGACGGAGCATGTGCCGCTGGACACCACGAATCTGACGGCGGCTGACCAGTGGATTCTCTCCCGCTTCCAGGCGGCGACGCGCACCATCTCCGGCAACATGGAGGAAGGCGAGTTTGGTCTGGCGGCCGATCGCATCTACGATTTCGCATGGAGCGAATTCTGCGACTGGTACATTGAGCTGGCGAAGAGCCGTCTGAACGGCGATGATCCGGTGGCGAAGAAGGCTGTGCAGGGCGTGCTGCTGTACGTGCTGGAAGGTCTGCTGAAGCTACTGCATCCCTTCATGCCGTTCCTGACGGAGCAGGTCTACAAGTTCCTTCCCGGCAGCGAAGGCTTCCTGATGCTCAAGGCTTGGCCGGAAGTGAAGCCGGAGCTTGACTTCCCCGAGGAAGAAGCCCACATGGAAGGCATCATGGAAATCATCCGCACCATCCGCAATCTACGTGCGGAGATGAACGTGGCCGCTGGCAAGCGCACGCATCTGATGCTATTGCCGGTGCAGGGCTGGGCAGACACGCTTGCGCAGGCAGGCCAGTACTTCCAGCGTCTGGCGGGTGCAAGCGAGACGACGCTCATCACCAGCAGCAACGACGTGACGGAAAAGACGGTTTCTGCGGTGACGAAGGCATGCACGCTATACATTCCGCTTGGCGATTTGGTGGACTTTGAGAAGGAAATCGCGCGTCTGACGAAGGAGCTGGAGAACATCCAGAAGGAAATTGCCCGTGCGGAAGGAAAACTGAACAATCAAGGATTTATCAGTAAAGCACCCGCGGCGCTAGTGGAGCAAGAGAAAGCGAAGCTGGCGATGAATCAGCAGAAAGCTGAGCAGGTAGAGAAGCGCATTGTGGAACTGAAGGAATCCATGTAAAAAGGAAGAAGGAGCGTCACCCAACCGGGCGACGCTCCTTCAACTATAAAAAGGGAAGGAAAAGGAAGAGAAACGGCCCACAGAGCGCAGAAAACAACTAACACGCGGAAACAGCCCAAAAGCGCGCTCAACCCAATCGCGAAATGGGTGTCGAGAGGGCCAACGGCCCTTCGCGGGTGCAGGGCAGCGCCCTGCTGGGGTCTGGGGTAAAACCCCAGCGGTGCAACTAAAAAAAGCGCACTCAATCCTCTTCCCAAAACCAGCAAAGCACGCGCTCGCAGAGTCGCGGAGACCATATTTCTTCCCGCATGACAAGTGACCAGCCTGCATAACGGCAATTCCCAGGAACCATTCCTTTGTAGCAAAACCTGACAAGTAGCATCCGGAGGTCGTGCGTCTTGGTATCTGCGTTCCGGTTGCTGCTGTATTTGGAGCTGGATTTCTCTGCGGCGTTGGTTCGGAAGCGGAAGTGTTTTTTCCTTTTGGAATGGTTTGGTGTGCTGATGAGGAAAGTTAGTTCTTCCCGCATGACAAGCGACCAGCCTGCATAACGGCAATTCCCAGAAGCCATTCCTTTGTAGCAAAACCTGACAAGTAGCATCCGGAGGTCGTGCGTCTTGGTATCTGCGTTCCGGTTGCTGCTGGTTGGGGTGCTGCTGTATTTGGAACTGGATTTTTCTGCGGCGTTGGTTCGGAAGCGGAAGTGTTTTTTCCTTTGGGGATGAATTGGTGTGCTGATGAGGAAAGTTAGTCTCCGCGGCTCTGCGAGCGCGTGCTTTGCGGGTCGGTCGAGAAGATTGAGCGCGCTTTTTTGATTGCACTTCTGGGGTTTTACCCCAGACCCCAGCAGGGCGCTGCCCTGCACCTGCGAAGGGCCATTGGCCCTTTCGAAACCCGGTTCGCGATTGAGGTGAGTGCGCTTTTGGGATGTTTCCGCGTGTTTGGTGTTTTCTGCGTGATGCTTGTTTGCTGTGTGATTTATTCATTTTCCTTGTGAAAAGAGGGGAGATATGCTATAATAAAGCGGAATGTGTCATTTTTCTTGGAGGAAATGGTATGGCGATGTTTTCCTTCGATGAGCGCTTTGCGCCCTTCGATATTACACCCCTGGAAAATCAGTTTATCCTGAATTATCTCCCTGATGCTCCCGGTGATGCCGTGCGCGTCTATATCTATGGCCTTATGTCCTGCCATCATCCCGATGCGGAAAATTCACTCGAACGCATGGCAAGGGATCTGCATATGGAGGAGGCGGATGTCCGCGCCGCGTATCGCTATTGGGAACGGAAGGGCCTCGTCTGCCGCGTGTCGGATCAGCCGCCGCAGTATCGCTATGTCAATGTGAGCCAGGTCTGCTTGCTGGGAACGCAGATGCAGGTCGATCCGGTCTATGAGGCGTTCGCGGAGGCTATCTATGCTGTGTTTGGTAATGAACGCCGCTTGCATGGGGGAGAAATCAGCCAGTGCTATGAATGGGTCGAGCAAATGCACCTGCCGGTCGATGTCGTGATTGCCATGATGAAGCATATGGTGAAAAAGCATGGGAAGAATGTTTCCATGAAGACGGCGCAGAAGATGGCGGTGAAGCTGGCAGAAGAAAATATACAGGATGTTGAGACGGCAGAGGAGTACTTCAAGCGCGACAACAAGATTTGGCAGGGTAGCCGTGATGTGGTGCGTAAGCTGGGTCAGATGCGCCCGCCGAGCGAGCCGGAGCAGACAGCGTATAAGAAGTGGCTGCTGGAATGGCACTTCACGCCCGAGGCCATTTTGCGGGCGTGTGATGAGTCCATCAAGAGCATTAACCCGACGTTTGCGTATATAGAGGGCATTCTGAAGCGCTTGCATGAAAAGGAAAATGTCTCCACGGCGAAGGAGGTTGAGCAGACCTTCCAGACGCAGAAGGATGATGTCGAGCCGTTGAAGGCAGTGTTGCGCGTGCTGAATCAGCGCGGACTGACCATCAATGAGATGACCGTGAGCGCCTATCAGGGCTTCCAGGCGCTGTATTCGGATGCGATTATTCTCTTGGCGGCGAAGGAATGCGCCAAGCGTGGAACGACCACGATGGATGCGATTCAGCAAACGCTGATGAGCTGGAAGAGCGCAGGCTTGGAGACGCAGCAGGAGATTGAAGAGTTCATGCGCGAAATTGACCGCCAGAATGAATTCCTGTCCGTGCTGTATCAGGTGCTGGGTGTGGACACGAAGCCGAACGCGGCCGACCGGAAGCTGGTGCTGCGGTGGATGAACGAATGGCATTTGTCGCAGACGCTGATTCTGGGGTGCGCATCCTGGGCTGTGGGACGCAATAATCCGCTGATGTACTTAAATAGGATACTGGATAATCTGCAAAAGCAAGGCATCGTTACGCTGGAGGCGGCCAATGCGGAGCACGAAAATTATCAAAACAAGTCGCAGGGTACGCAGGAGCAGCAGCCTCGGGTCAAGGTGGTCAGCGAACAGCAGTATACGCAGCGTGATTATACCCATAGTGAGGATGCGCTGGATGCAATGATGAAGCAATGGCAGGAGGAAGGCGGCAATGCGTAAGAAAATCATGCAGGAATTGCAGCAGGAATATGACCAGCAGCGCATGAAGAACGCGCAGGAGGAAGCCAGCCGCCGCGCGGAGGCGATTCGCCGTTGCCCGGAAATCGAAAAATGCCTGGAGGAACGCCAAAACCTGATTTTCAACAGCGTTCGTGGCATCCTGCATGGCCAGGTGGCGGCGGAGGATTTGCCGCAGCGGATGGATGTGATGAATCGGCACATCCAGCATTTGCTCAAGGTGAATCAGCTGCCGGTGGACTATCTGGATCCGGTGTACCGCTGCAAAATTTGTCATGATACAGGGTATACGGGTGAGCCGATTAAGGAAATGTGCGACTGCATGCGCGTGGCGTTCTATCAGCGGCTGTATAAGGCGGTCGGTCTGGGAGAACGGGAAGACCAGTCGTTTGCGAACTTCGACCTGAATGTATTTTCAGCCGAGAAGCTGCCCGGCAAGGCGTACAGCCAGCGGGATGTGATGAGCGCCATCCGGAGCGCGTGCGAAAAGTACGCGGAAAGCTACCCGCAGGTGGCGAAGAAGGACATCCTGATGATGGGGCAGAGCGGTCTTGGCAAGACGTACCTGATGCACGCGATTGCAAAGCGCTTGTTGCAGCGCGGCCAGAACGTCATGTTCATCAGCGCCTATCGCTTTTTGGACACGGCCCGCAAGGCATATTTCAGTGGCAAGCAGGACGAAATGGATGCCCTGATGGATACGGACGTGCTGCTGATTGACGATATGGGCAGTGAGCCGCTGATGGAAGGCGTGACCGTGGTGCAGTGGTTCAACCTGATTAACGAACGCCAGCTCAGCGGCAAAGGGACGATTATCAGCACGAACCTGATGGAAAACGAACTGCGCAATCGCTACACCGAGCGCATTGCATCGCGCCTGATGGACGTGAAGCAATGCACCCTGATGCAGTTTGTCGGCGATGACGTGAGGAGGCGCAACGGATGACCATTCAGATGTATATCAGCAAAAAGAACTTCGACGCCCAAAAGGCAGAGCGTTTTTTCAAGGAGCGTCGCATCAGCGTGCAGGTCATGGATTTGAAGAAGCACAAGCTGGGCGAACGCGAATTGCAGGTCATGGCCAAGGGCGTTGGCATGCAGGGCCTGCTGGACAAAAACGACAAGCGAGCCAAGGAGCATCCGGCCTGCTACTGCAATATTGACCGGGTGATTATGGAGGCCATTCAGGAGAATCCCTGGCTGCTGATTTCGCCGATTGTGCGCTGTGGCCAGAAATGCACAATCGGGTATCAGCCGGAAATCTGGGAAGCGTGGCTGAAGGAAAATGCCTGAATAAAAAGCAAGCCTGCCGAAGGGAAAATATCCCTGGGCAGGCTTGCCATTATTCAGCCATCCAAAGGGCCGTGGCGGCGGCAACACCGGCATCATGCGTGATGGTCAGCAGAAAGCGGCCACCGTATGCGGCGGCTTTGCCGGATAGGGAAACCAGCGGCTGACCTGATTCACTGTGCGTGATGCAAATATCGGTCAGCGGAAAGGCGATGCCGCAGCCAAGTGCCTTCACAACCGCCTCCTTGGCGGCGTAGAGGCCGGCAAGCGTCTGAGCGCTGGATGCGCCGCGACTGCGGATGTAAGCGATTTCCTCCGGCGTGAAGCAGCGCGAGAGAAAATGCGCGTTGTCAAGCAGTGCGTCGGCACGCTTGATTTCAAAGAGATCCAGCCCGAGACCGCGTACATCAGACATAGCCCATGACTCCTCTCACGGAGACGTCGCCGGAATAGACAGTGCGCAGCTGGCCATCGTCGGTGCGGACAAGCAGTGCGCCTGCGGCATCCACATCCTCGGCCGTGCCGGTGAATTCCGCGGTGACGCCAAGGACGTGAACACGACTGCCGATGGTGCAGCACTGGCGGCGGTAGGCATCGCTGATGCCCGCAAAGCCGTCCTGCTCCAGCGCGCGCATGTTGTCCTCCAGCGCTTGCAGATAGTGCGTCAGGAGGTCTCTGCGCAGTGGTGCGTCTACGACCTCACTGAGCGAAATGGCCTTGTCGGCCAGTTCCTGCGGGTAAGCACCCGGATGCACGTTCAGGCCTGTGCCGACGACAACGTACTCAATCTGATCCAGGTCGGCGCTGATTTCCAGCAGAATGCCACACAGCTTTTTGCCGCACAGCACAAGGTCGTTGGGCCACTTGATGCGCACATCGGCCGGACAAACCTCCTGCACGGCGCGTGCCATGGAGAGTGCGGCAACAAAGGTAATCAGCGGCGCATTCTGAGGGCGCAGGGCGGGGCGCAGCAGTACACTCACATACAGCCCTTGCCCTTCGGAGGTATTCCACGTGCGGCCAAGGCGTCCCTTGCCAGCCGTTTGATGCTCGCACAGGCACAAGCTGCCGTGCGGTGCGCCATGGACGGCCATCTGCTTGAGGACGGTATTGGTGGAGGTGAGCGTGTGGGCAAAGTGGTTTTCGCCACGGCCAAGCGTCTGGGTCGTCAGGCTTTGCGTCCACAAAACCGGCTCGATGCGGTCAAATGCGCGAAGCCGGTAGCCACGATGGGGCGCGGAGTCAATCGTCCAGCCCTCTGCGCGCAGCTGCTCGATGCGCTTCCAGACGGCGGCACGGCTGATGCCAAGCTGCTGGCTGATGGCTTCGCCGGAAACCTCCTCGCCACTTGCGAGGAGAGAAAGAATCGTATGCATGGTATATGACAACTCCTGTACAAAAATCGGAGGGATGCAAGGATGGAGCATGTGGTTTCGCCTCAGGAGGCAGGAATGCGCATTGGCGACGTGCTGCGGCGCGTCATGGGCGTCAGCTACACGGCGGTCAAGTCGGCCAAGTGGGACGGCGGCATCACGCTGGATGGCGTGGCCGTGCCGGTGAATGTGCTGGTGGCGGCAGGGCAGACGGTCGCCATTGCCTTCAAGGAAAGCGTGCCGGCCTATACGCTCAAGCCCTATGCCTTGCCATTGCACATTGCCTATGAGGATGAACACCTCTATGTGCTGGATAAGCCAGCGCCACTGGCAAGCCAGTCCAGCGCCCTGCATCCGGATGATACGCTGGAAAACGCGCTCTATGCGCATTTGCAATGCCCGAAGGACTTCATCTATCGGCCGGTCAATCGCCTGGACAAGGGCACAAGCGGCCTGATGGTCGTGGCGAAGAATGCGCATGTGCAGCACCGCTTGCAGACCATGCTGCATACGCCGGAATTTGAGCGGACGTACCTGGCGGTTGTCGAGGGCTGTCCGGCGCAAAGCGAGGGCTGCATTTGTGCGCCCATCGGCAAGGAGGAGGCGGCCTCCATTCGCCGCATCATCACCGAAGACGGCAAGCCCTCCGTGACGCATTTCCGCGTGCTGCAAACAGCACAGGTGCAGACGGAAGGCGGTATGCGCACACGTGCGCTGGTGCGTCTGGTGCTGGAAACGGGTCGCACGCATCAAATTCGCGTTCACATGGCGCATATCGGCACGCCTGTATGCGGCGATTTCCTGTATGGACAGGAGCTGCCCGGGCTGCCGGGACGCTTTGCCCTGCATTCGCATGCTTTGTGCCTGCGCCATCCCATCACCGGGGAAATACTGTCTGTTACGTCACCCTTACCGGAAACGCTGGAAGCACTGTTGCGTTAAGTGCAGGCGTGCAGCGCATCGGAAAGGTATTGCAGGCCACGCGCCCGGTGCTGGGCAAGCTGTGCGTCCATTGCGGCAAAGTCCGGATGCACCGGGTCACTGATGTCAAGCGTGCGCAGCAGCTGGTCGATGCGGCTGTTCTTGCTGTCGGGATCATCCTCCCGATAGCGGCGCAGAATATGGCAGGGCGTGTGCAGCATCAGGGAGAAGGTGGCGGCGTGGAAGCTGTCCGTCATCACCAGATCCGCGCCGCACAGCAGACGAAGCCACTGCATGGGCGAAACGCCCTTTTCCAGCGGATAGCCGCATTCCAACGCACCCTCTGTGCGTGGAATCACACGCACGGGCAAGCCGGTTTCTGCTTGCAGGCGCTTCACCTCGGCCCAGTAGGCTGGATTGTCGGCCAAAAAGAAGCAGACCAGCTCATGCGCAGGCGCGATGCTCCCGCCCAGCAGGTCAAGCCATTCCTCACGGGTCAGGAGCATGACCGGATCGGGCATGACCGGTGGCGTCTGGCCGGTGATGCTGCCAAGAAGCCTGGCGCCTTCCTCCTCGCGGACGGAAATGGCGGAGAAGCCCTTCGTCAGCGCCGCCAGCTTTTTGCGCTTGGTGGTGGAGGGAAGATGACTCACGCCCAGCGACGGTGCATAGGCGATTTTCGGCAGCTTGCTGAAATGCAGGAAGTATGCCGGATTGAGCCATGTGGGCGACCAAATCTGATCTGAACCGCACATGAGCACGTCATACTGCGTGGCTTGCGCGGCGAGTGCCTTGGTCGTCGGGCAGACAGGCGAGAGTGTCAGGTGCGCCTTGCGGAACTCCGCAAAGCCCTCGTTCAGGCCACGCGCCGCACTGCGCTTGCGCATGCCATCCAGAATCAAGCGCGGAGAATTGCCGCTGGTCAGCAAATTGCGGATTTTTTCCGCCTTGCAGGGGGCATAGTCCAAATCCTCGACCTCATAGCCGAGGGAGCGAACGGCACGTTGCAGCGCATAGGCTTGCAGAATCGAGCCGTAATTATCGTTGTGCAGGAAGGTCATGATGCCAACCCGTGTCATTGTCAATCACCTCGATAGGCATAGTATACCATATTTCCCGCACAGACGCAAACGAAACAGCGCTTCTGGCACGAAATGGCCAAAAGCGCTGGACAAGCAGGGGAAAAGGGCGTAAAATAGGAAAGAGAAGTGGGAAGGGAAAAATCACGACTGGATGCTTTCCAGCCACTTTTCCAGTGCCTCTTCATCGTCAAAGCCCTTGCCGGGACGCAGAAGCTCTTGCGTCTCATCCGGTAAATCGCGCAGGGGAAGATGCAGCTCCTGCACAAGCGCCAATGCGTCGCCGTAGGTGTTGCGGAAGATGCACAGCTGGCCGCTTTCGTCGGGCATCAGCACCACATGCTCCGGACAGTACAGGCCGATGGAACGCTCCATCGTCACCTGCGTGGGCGAAAATGCGGTAATGATCCACTGGCTGTATGCGTCGCTAAGCTCGTCCTTGGTGCGGCCGGACAGCTCCACCGGCAATTGTTGGCGGCGCGTCATGCTGTGGCCGCAGGGCGTGAAGGACACGTGCTGTATCAGCTGACAGTCGCTGCTCAGGCGATTGGCGGCATCGGCGGCGACCAGTGCCTCCTCATCTGTGCCGGGTGCGTTGGCGTGCTGAGGCATCAGCGCCACGACAAGCAGCAATGCGGCGCCCAGCAGCAGCATGCAGCCGCGCACCAGCTGTCGTTTATCGACCGTGGCGTGAATGGCGGGTGCTTGATGGGAAGAACGGCGATTCCAACTCATGGTTGATTTGCTCCTTTCGCTTTTGTCGTCAGTATGCGCAGGGAGCAAACGCGCTATTCGGTAGCAAAATAGAAGAAATTTGGAAGGAATGTGGCATAAATGATCAAAGCGGTTTTATTTGACCTGGATGGTACGCTGACTAACACCCTTGAGGATATTGCAACCGCCATGAACCGGGCGCTGGCAATGCATGGCCTGCCGGACTGGGAGACGCAGGAATACTGCTATCTGGTGGGAAACGGTGCGCGCATTTTGGCGCAGCGGGCTGTGCGGGAGCATCAGGAACTGCTGGACGCGGTGCAAAAGGAATATCAGGCCTATTACGAAAAGCATTCGCTGGTGAAGACGCGCCCCTATGACGGCGTGGTGGACTTGCTGCACGCGCTGAGCGAGCGTGGCTTGAAGCTGGCGGTGCTGTCCAACAAGCCGGATGCCGATACGAAGACGGTGATTGCACACTTCTTCCCGGACATCGCGTGGAGCTGCGTGCGCGGTCAGGTGGAGGGCGTGCCGGTCAAGCCCGATCCGGCGGGTGCCTGGGCGGCGGCTGAACAGCTGGGCGTCAAGCCGGAGGAGGTGCTGTATCTGGGCGACACGAAGGTCGATATGGCCTGTGCATGCAGCGCGGGCATGCATCCCGTGGGTGTCCTGTGGGGCTTCCGCACGGAGCAGGAATTGCGCGAAAATGGGGCAGAGTACATCATCTCGCATCCGCTGGAGCTACTACAGAAGCTCTGAAACACTCGGTAGCACGCTAACGGCTGAAATTCCGCTTGCTATCGTACTATCCATTGATTCAGAGCTTTCTTCCTAATTGTCTGCAAAATGTAACAAATGTGTAATAGTTCTTTACAAATGTGCAAACATCTGCTACAATAGCCTGTGAAACCTGATTTGGAGGGAAAACGACATGAAGAAGAGCATGATGCGTGTGCTGGCGCTGATGCTGATGCTGACCATTCTCATCACCGGTAGCGCAAGCGCGATGAAGCTTCAGAAGAGCGACAAGGGCGATTCGGTTCGCCGCCTTCAGGAGGCACTCAAACAGCTGGGCTACTACGCCGGTACGGTGGATGGCAGCTTTGGCACGGGAACCAAGGATGCTGTCACGGCATACCAGCAGGCCAACGGCCTGACGGTGGACGGCATTGCTGGTTCGGCCACGATTGCCCTGCTGGAATCCCAGACGGGCATTGATATTGACGGCGCATCCTCCTCGGATAGTGTCAATAGCACGGGCCTGTTCAAGGGCGATTATACGAAATTGCAGTATGCGTCCAGCGGCACGCGCGTCCGTATTCTTCAGCAGGCGCTGAAGGATCTGGGCTTCAACGTGTCGAAGGTGGACGGCGTGTTTGGCCAGTCCACGCACGAAGCGGTGATTGCCTTCCAGAAGGCGGTCGGCCTGACGGCAGACGGCAAGGCAGGCAAGAACACCCTGACGAGACTGGAAAGCTACTTTGATGCCAGCGGCAATGTTTTTCAGCCGATGGTGACGCCCAAGCCCACTGCGGATATGGATAACATCACCTATGGCGTCCCCACGCGCACGCTGCGCGAAGGCATGGGCGGCCAGGATGTGCTGTATACCCAGGACCGTCTGGCGGCGCTGGGCTACTACACAGGTATCTCGGATGGCAAGTATGGCAGCGGCACCAAGGCAGCTGTGCTGGCCTTCCAGAAGAAGAACGAATTGAAGGCCGACGGCATTCTGGGCACGAACACCCGCAAGCGCCTCTTCTCCGAGGGTGCGATTGGTGCGACGGAAATCGTGCAGCCTGATGCCGTGGGTGAGCGCAATCTGACCATCGGCATGCAGGGCGATGATGTGCTGGCCGTGCAGGAAAAGCTGATTGCACTGGGCTACCTGAGCGGTAAGGCCGATGGCAAGTATGGCAAGGACACGGCGGATGCGGTCAAGCGCTTCCAGACCCGCAACGGCTTGAAGGCCGACGGCATCTGCGGCGAAAGCACGGTCATGGTGATGTTCAGCAACAACGCCATTGACGCAGGCAGCAGCATTCCCACGGCCAAGCCGACGGTGAATGAAACGAAGCCGACGCGCACGCTGCGTGCGGGTGCATCGGGTGAGGACGTGCGCAGTGTGCAGTCCATGCTGGACAAGCTGGGCTACTACGGCGGCTCGCTGGACGGCATCTACGGTGAAGGCACGGTGGCGGCTGTGAAGGCATTCCAGGCGCGCAACGGCCTGACTGCTGACGGCAAGGTCGGCACGAAGACGGCGGATGTGCTGTACTCCGACAAGGCACTGGCGGCCGATACGTCGGTTGTGACGCCCACGCCGACGCCTGCGCCCAGCTATGGCGTTGTGCCGACGCGCACGCTCAAGGAAGGCTCGGAGGGTGAGGACGTGAAGTCCGTCCAGAGCCGCCTGATGGCGCTTGGCTACTACACGGGTACGGTCGATGGCAAGTATGGCAGTGGTACGGTGGCGGCGGTGGCGGCCTTCCAGCTGCGCAACAGCCTGAGCGCCGATGGCATTGCAGGTACGCGCACCTATAAGAAGCTGTATTCCTCGTCTGCGTTGCCGGCTATCAGCACGCCGACCTCCACGCCGTCGACCTCGGTGGAGCGTCCGACGCGTCTGCTGTACTCCGGTTGCAGTGGCGATGATGTTAAGTCTGTCCAGCAGCGACTGAAGGATCTGGGCTACCTGACGGACAAGGTGGATGGCAAGTACGGCGCGAATACCGAAGCGGCCATGCGTGCCTTCCAGATCAAGAATGGTCTGCCGGCCAGTGGCAATGGTGACACGAATACCTACGCGGTGCTCTACTCGGTCAACGCGATTACGGCGGGCGGCTTGCAGGTGGATGACAGCACGAGCAATAATGTCTACACGACCCTGAAGGTCGGTGCGACGGGCAATGCGGTGCTTCGCTTGCAGCAGGCGCTGAGCAATTTGAAGTACACCGTGAACATCAACGGTGTCTATGACGAAACGACCCGCGCGGCCGTGCTGGCGTTCCAGAAGCGCAACGGTTTGGCGGCCGATGGCATTGCTGGCACGAAGACGCAGACCCAGCTCTACACGGGTGATTGCGTAACGGGCGATACGGCGCTGCCGGATGACAGCTCCTCCGGCACGATTGGTGGCAACGGCTCCTCGATGGGCAATGGCCCGGCAACGAGCCAGGTCAAGTGGCTGATGTGGTATGACGAAATCAAGCCGACCATCAAGAGTGGCCAGACGGTGCTGGTGTATGAACCCTCCAGTGGCTCCTCCTTCAAGCTGCGCCTGTACTCGCTGGGTCGCCATGCGGACTCTGAGCCGCTGACGGCTGAGGACACGGCCATCATGAAGGCGGCATGGGGCGGCAGCTTCTCCTGGAATGAGAAGCCCGTGTACGTCATGCTGCCCAGTGGCACGTGGTGCATCGCCTCGATGCACTCCATGCCGCACCTCTCCGGTAGCCTCAAGAACAACAACTTCGACGGCCATTTGTGCGTGCATTTCCCGCGCACGCTCGAGGAGACGGCGGTGCTTGACCCCAAGAACGGCATTCGTCATCAGAAGGACATCCGCAAGGCGTGGAAGGCGCTGACGGGTGAGGATATTACCTGGTAAAATCCATTATCGTTTTTTCGCGGTCGGTTGCAGCAGGATGCATACCGGCCGCGATTTTTGCGCATTTTTGGGGCTTTGATGCGAACAATTGCTGTCACTTTTTCCTTTGGAAGACTTGCCAAGAATGCAGAAATATGGTAGAATGATGATGTCAAAATCGGCATGCTTTTGCTGTGCGCCAGAAAGGGGAAAACAAGTGGCTGTCTTGCTGTCTGTGATTGTTCCGGTCTATGGGACACGGGCGTATTTGTCCACTTGCCTGGAATCGCTGCGCACGCAATCCTTGCGGGATGTGGAGTTCATTCTGGTGGATGACGCATCGCCCGATGGTGCACAACAGGTGATGCAGGCGTATGCACAAAAGGACAGCCGTTTTCGCATTGTAACCCATGCGGAAAACCGTGGCTTGTTTGCTTCACGCCTGACGGGCGCGAAGGCGGCGCAGGGCGAATTCCTGGCGTTTCTGGATAGCGACGACTATGTGTCGGTGGATTTCTACCGCGCGGCCGTGGCACTGGCGCAGGAAAAGCAGCTGGATTTGGTGATGGGTGATACCATCTGGCAACGGGAAAATGGCGAATGTGTGGTCTATCCGGCGCATGCGGATCAGGTCTTGCAGGAGGAAATGCACGGTACGGATATCCGGGATGCATTCTTTTCGCAGGCGATGAGCTGCTACAGCTGGCACACCATCTGGAACAAGGTGATTCGGCGAACGCTGTGGGATACATGCGCGCCGTATTACGACCAGATGACGGAGCACGTCATCATGACGGAGGACATTGCGTTTTCTGTCGTCCTGTTTTTCTTTGCAAAGCATTTTTTCCGCCATCATGGCGACGGCGTGTTCTATTGTGAGCATGCCACGTCGTCCACGGGCGATGCCGGACAGGCGAGAAAATTCCGCAAGAACTATGCAGACATTGTGAAGGTATTTGCCTTTGCGGAGCATTTTTTGCAGGGGCAAGGTGAAGCGGCGCAGCAGGCGCTGACGGATTTACAGCGGGCGCGAAGAAACTACGCCCGCATGTGGCATGCGCTATGCCAGCAGAACCGTCGCACCGCGCAGGATGCGCAGGAGATTGACCGCCTGACGGAGCAGCTCTGTCCGGGCTTTTCGGCCGAGGATACGCCGGACAAGCAGGATGTGCGCGACGTCTTCTGGTTTGAACAGGCGAGTGTTCCGTGGCGAGACGGTACGGAGCGCATCAAGCGGGCCATTCTGGGACTGGACGGTGTCGAGTGTCCGGTGGTGTCCTTTGACGTGTTCGACACGCTGCTTTTGCGGCCATTCCGGCAACCGCAGGATTTGTTCCAAACCCTGGAGGAAAGCTGGCAACGCGCAAACCGTCGCTGCCTGACCTCCTTCACACAGGCGAGGACGGAGGCCGAGGCGGCGGCGCGACGCTGGATTCCGAAGGAACAGCAGGATGTGACGATGTGGAACATCTACAGCGCGATGCAGCATTTGCTGGGCGTGTCGGATGAATGCATTGAAAAAATGGCCTACAACGAGCGGGAGGCAGAGGTTCGATTCTGTCAACCGCGCAGGACAGGCTTGCAGCTCCTTCGTCTGGCACAGGCGGCAGGGCGCAGGGTTGTGCTGATTTCCGATATGTATCTGGACAAGGCGACCATTGAGCGGATGCTGCAAAAATGCGGCGTCACGGGCTATGAGCGCTTCTTCCTGTCCAATGAGGAGCATGCCCTCAAATGGAACGGCAGTCTGTACCGTGTGGCGCTCCAGCAGCTGCAAGTGCAACCGGAACAGGTGCTGCACATTGGCGATCAGGCGCAGGTGGATGTGCAGGCGGCACGCAAGGCCGGACTGCATGCCATGCAGCTGCCGCGTTCGGTGGAGGTGTGGCAGGATGCAAACTGCACGCAGATGCCCGCGTTGGGAAAAAGCTGTCTGGCAGGTTTTGCTGCACCGGATGGCTTGCAGCCCTTGGCACTTCGGTGCGCACAGGCACTGGCCGCCAATCGCTTTTTCGATGATGGGCATGCACCGGTGACGGCAGATACTGCGTTTGCAGGGTATCCGTCGCGAATGGGCTATTATGCGGTTGGTACGCATTTGCTGGCGCTGGCGCATTGGCTATTGCGCAAATGTCGGCAGGATGGCGTGAAGCGGCTGGTGTTTCTGGCGCGGGATGGCCTGATACTGAAGCAGGCGGTCGAGCTGCTCCGGCAGCCGGAGGATGCGCTGGAAACAGACTACATTCCGGCGTCACGCCGATGCTTGCTGCCGGCCCTGATGACCAATCAGGCAGACCTGGCGGCGCTTCCGGTCAGCTGGCAGCACTACACGCCGGAGAAGCTGATGCAATTGCTGTCCTTCTGTACGGACAAGCATGCGGATGCGCAAGCGATGGTGCAGGCGGCCGGTTACGCATGGAAGGAGCCGTTTGCGGACAAGGTGCAGTTTGATGAATTCCTGCGCTTCTTCCGCGAAAGGCTCTACGACGGCTGTGCGCATCAGGCGGCATACAGCATGGCACGCGAATATTACGAGGAGAAGCTACCCGAAGGGAGCGCATGCTTTGACATGGGCTACAGCGGGCGCTTGCAGGCGGCGCTGTGTCAATTGACGCAGCGGAGCATCCCGGTATATTACGTGCATGACAATGGGGATGAGGCCACGCGACTTGGCGCGGCATATCATTTTCCCATCACGAGCTTTTATCCGATTGCACCGGCGATGTCGGGTGCGTTCCGCGAATTCCTGCTGTCGGCAGACGAGGCGTCATGTGTGGGCTTCCTGCGCAAGGACGGCCACGTCGTCCCGCGCTACGAGGAGCAGACGGTGCATGCACCGCGACATTTCCTGACACAGTGCATCCAGCATCATGCGTTGCAGTTTGTGCGGGATTTCCGCGATACCTTCGCGGCCACCTGCGTGATGCAGCGTTTGCCGGAGCTGGCGCTGGCGTTGCCCTTTGAGGGCGTGCTGCGCGAATTACCGGAGGGTGACCTGATGCTGTTGGGCGGTGTACCGTTTGAGGACACGGTCTATGCCGGACAGGCGGCGCTGGATTTGCGGACGCTGGTTCGCGACCAATCGGGACAAGCCATTGCCGCGGCCAGACAGCTGGGCGCGCAGGCGGCACCGTCCCGCATGGTCGGCTTTATTCCGGAGCAGACGCCCCTTGTCAAGCGCACCATCGGCTTCCTGCTCTTTGACAGAAAGCTATTCCGCCAGAAGCTGCGCAAGCGCCTTGGGCGCGGCAAAGCATAAGCACCGGAAGGAGGACGTGAATGGCTGTCGGTCTTTTCTGGAATGACAAGGTTTCCTTTGATAAGCATGAGTACGCCAAGCGGTTCTTCTGGCTTGGCAACAACACCGGCAATCTGGTGTTCATCCGTGCGCTCAAGGAAATCTTTCATCCGGTGATGTTCCCACTGTGGGATGTGAAGGCGGATCGCTTTCGCGACCAGAGCGACATCACCCACTATATCACCACGGAGCTAATCTGGCTTGTGCCAGGTCAAACCTACCCGCACGTGTGGACGATGCTGGAGCGCATTGGCGATAAGCCCTTGATTCCCATCAGCGTGGGCGTTCAGAGCAGCGCCCGCAATCTGGATATTGCACTCCATCCCGATACCATTCGTCTGCTGCGCACCATGGCGGAGCGTGCGGTGCTGGGTGTACGCGGGGAGTACACGGCGGCGGTGCTGGAGAAGAACGGCATTGTGAATTTCCGGATTATCGGCTGTCCGAGCCTGTATGTGGGCATGGATGACCAGTTCCAGATTTGCAAAAAGCCGTTTTCGCCGCAAATGCGTGCCTGTGCGAACTTTCGCACCTTCTACGGCTGTTTTTCCGAGGCGGAGAAGCAATTCCTGACCTTCTGCGCGAACAGAAGCATGCCGTTTGTGGAGCAGAATGCATTCCCGATGACCCTTGAAAATTGTCAGGGCGACCAGACACAGTATGCATATCTGCATGCGTGGCTGGAAAAGCAGATGCATGTCTTCTTCCACGTTGAGGAGTGGCTGGAATGGGTGAAGCAATTTGACTTTTCCCTGGGCAGTCGCTTTCATGGCAACATGATTGCCGTTACCTGCGGCATTCCGGCGCTGACCATGGTGGTGGATAGCCGCATGGACGAGATGACGCGCTTCTTCCATCTGCCAACGATGCCGATGGAGGAGTTCCGGCTGAATCGTCCGCTGGAATACTACTACGACATGGCCGACTTTACGGACTTCAACAAGGCGTATCCGTCGCGGCTGCGTGCATTTCGAGACTTCCTGGCCGTCAATGGCCTTACGGAGGCGACGAAGGCATGATACACGCAACGGTCGCCATCCTGCGGGAGATTGTCTGCAATCTTCGGCGCACAATCCGTCTGGCGCTGTACGAGAACCGTTCGCGGCGATCGGGGATGCTGCTGGGACGCTTGTGGGACTTGCTGAATCCGCTGTTCCAAATCCTGATTTACTGCTTTGTCTTTTCCGTTGGCCTCAAGGCACAGGTGCGTGATGGAACGCCCTACAGCCTATGGCTGATGTGCGGCATGATGCCGTGGCTGACGATGAATTCGGCGATTATCGGCGCGTCATCGTCCATCCAGCAATCAGCCTCTATCATCCGCAATGTGCATCTGCCGATGAGCATCATCCCAATGAAGGCCGTGGTTCGCGCATGCTATGAGCATGTGTGGACGATGGCGATTCTGCTGGTGGCGCTGCTGCTTGGCGGCGTGACACCATCGTGGCACTGGCTGGCGCTTGGCTACTACTGGGTGGCGGCGCTGGTGTTGCTGACGGGTGCGGCGCTGGTGACAAGCAGCCTGACGGCGGTATTCCGGGATTTTCACGAATTCCTGCAACCGGTGATGCGTTTACTGTTCTATGTGTCCAGCGTTGTCTGGGCCATTGACGGCCTGTCGCCAGCGCTACAGCGTGTGATGCGCCTGAATCCCTTTGTGTACATCATCGAAGGGTATCGGCGGTGCCTGTTGTATCGGGAAGGCTTGGGAACGGCCTGGGCGCAGGGCTTGTATTTCTGGGCGGTATCGGCGGTGCTGCTTGTTTTGGGCTGCACGCTGCATGCGCGGCTGAGAAAGCAATTCATCGACCAGCTATAAACGCCAATGGAAGGGAGACGGTGCGCTTGGCGGATGTCATTGTCCGCTGCGAAGGGGTAGAGAAGACATACGACCTCTACGCTGGGGAGACAGATCGCCTCAAGGCGCTGCTGGGTCTTCCGGCAAAGGTAGGGCGCTTCCAGGCCCTGTGTGGCGTGACGCAAGACTTCCATCGGGGAGAAATTGTTGGATTGGCGGGCCTGAATGGCTCGGGCAAGTCAACACTGGCCCGTATCATTGCGGGCATCACACACCCGGATGCGGGCGTTTGTCAGGTGGACGGCACGGTCAGCATGCTGGCCGCTGGCGTTGGCATGAACGACCAGCTGACGGGAAGGGAGAACATCTACTACAAGTGCATGCTGATGGGCATGGAGAAGCGTCAGATTGCACCCCTGGAGCAGCGAATCATTGATTTTGCGGATGTTGGGGTGTATATCGACCAGCCACTGCGCACCTATTCCAGCGGCATGCGATCCCGCTTGGGATTTGCCATTTCGGCACATATTGAGCCGGAAATCCTGATTGTGGATGAAGCCCTGAGTGTAGGGGACGCAAGCTTTTCGGAGAAATGTCTGGAACGCATGCGCACCTTCCGCGCACAGGGGAAGACCATCTTCTTTGTGACGCATGCCCCTTGGCAGATGCTCCATTTCTGTGACAAGGTCATGTGGCTGCATCGCGGACACGTGATTGCCTATGACGATGCGGACAAAATGGTGCCCGCCTATGTGGAATTCACACGGGAATGGACACCATTGGATGCACAGCAGCGGGAGCAATTGCAGCCCGTATACGCCCATTACGCCGCACAGGTGACGGAAAAGCAGCGCGCCGTCTGGCAAAAACGCGCTGCAAATGGCGGAGAAAGCCGCTGAAAAGCGGAAAAACAGACAAACTTTCCTCTGCTTCAAGTTTTTTGGCTACTCCCGGCGAATGAAAGGAAAGTTCCTGACAAACATGGAAACAAATTGGCAGGGTATTTCGTCTTATTTGCTGGAAGGCATATACCTATTCAAACAGACAAAAGGAGTGACGCAGACCATGAAGCGACTGGTTTCTCTTGTCCTGGTCCTTTGCATGCTGCTGACTTGCACAGCCTTCGGCGAAACGCTGGACGATGCGCAGAGCGACGTGCTGAACGAAGTGGCGGACACGCTGCTTGGCGAAGAAGCCTCTGATGATGTGCAGACGCCCGCTGAGCCGACGCAGGCTCCCGTGAATGAAGATGAAATCATCCTGCCGGATGCGGATGAAATCACCAACATTCCCGCTGGCGACGTCAATGGCCCTGATCCCTATCGTGAGCTTGTTTTGCTCAAGCCGACCGACCTTGTCGGTACGACCCTGAACGAAACGACCGTGCGCATTGGCTGGGGTTCCGTGGCGTTTGCGACGCAGTACGACGTGTACCGCAAGCTGGGTGGCGAAGACAAGTACACCCTCTTGGCGTCCGTGCCGAACAACCGCCTGTACTATGAGGATACGACCCTTGTGCCGGGCCAGGTGGTGTACTACCGCGTTCGTGCAGTGAACGTGTCCTATGACGGCGACATGCCCAAGTGCGTGTACAGCCCGGAATCCGACACCCTGCCTTACATCACCCTGAGCAAGCCGAAGCTGGAAGATCCCCGTGGCCTGGGTGCGGAAACCATCCGACTGAGCTGGGGCAGCGTGAATGGCGCGACCACCTACGAGGTGCAGATGTCCACCAACGCCACGACCGGCTTCACCACGGCGCGTACTGACCTGACCGGCACGCTGTGCAACATCACCGAGCTGAAGAAGGCGACGGGCTACTACTTCCGCGTTCGTGCGGTGCGCACCTTCTCCTCCGGTGAAAAGTTCTACTCTGAGTATTCCAACGTCGGCTGCGGCACGCCGATGGATCGCCCCACGCTGTCCATCGTGCAGAGCGGCAACAGCGCCCTGCTGTCCTGGCCGGCTTCCTCCGGTGCGACCGGCTACATCATCTACCGTAAGGAAGGCACGAGTGGCGCCTACAGCCTGCTGGCCAAGACTGGCGCTGTGACCTCCTTTGTGGATGCGAGCATCAAGCTGGGCGAGGTGTACTACTACTTCATCTACTCCACGCGTCCCGTGGGCAGCTACAACTGCTTCTCCCTGTCCAGCGAGCGCGTTGTGTTCACGGCCATGTCCTCTGTGAACCTGTGCGCGGTGCAGAACAGCGGCAAGCAGGAACAGCGCATTGACTGGGACAGCACTGTGGCTGGCGCGAACATGTACTATGTGTACAGCTCCACCACCATGGATGGCCTGTACACCAAGATTGGCGAAACGACCGGAACGACCTACTATGCCAAGGACCTGACGCCTGGCGTGACCTACTATTACAAGGTTCGTCCGGTGCGCGTGTTCAGCAATGGCACGATTTGCTACGGCCCGTGGTCCAATGTCATGTCTCAGCCGGAATCTGGCACGCTGGCGCTGGATGGCCTGAGCGCGACCAACCTGACGGCTGGTAAGGATGTCTCCGGCGCGTATGTGGGCGACGTGATTGCCTGGAACGTGAAGGTCAGCGGCGGCAGCGGCGCGTACACCTTCAAGTACAGCCTCGTCAGCCTCAATGGCGGCGGCACCATCGTCCTGCAGGACTTCTCTGATGGCTATCTGTCCCTGCCGGAGGGCGAAAGCGTTCTGACGAACACCTTCACCATGACGCTGACGGACAACCACATGAGCCTGATTAACAATCAGAAGTACGCCATGCAGGTGGAGGTGCGCGACTCTCTGGGTGCGTCCGCTGCGATTTACGCCGCGCCCGCGACCTATGACGAGCTGAATTTCGTTGCGCCCGCACCCGTGACCAAGACGGTCAACAAGACCATCCGCGTGGGTCAGGCGTTTGAAATCGACCACGGCATCTACACCGAGGCGGGCGACGTGATGACCATGGAAGTGGCCAACACCAACAAGTCCATCTCCATCAAGGACAACGTGCTGACCGGTGTGAACAATGGCTATGCCACCCTGCTCATCACCTCCCAGCGCTATCCGGATCTGCTGATTGTCTACAACATCACGGTTGGCTATGCGCCCCTGACCATCGGCAGCATCAACCCCAGCGCCAGCACGATGAACAACTACGAGACGCTGTCTTGGGACATCAACTTCTCCGGTGGCCGTCCGGGCTACACGGTGAACTTCAAGGTCTACAAGGGCAGCACCGTGATTGTCAACAGCACCCGCACCGAATCCAAGGCGGGCCAGATTTCCGTCAACTATCAGCCGACCTCTGCTGGCACCTACCTGCTGGAAGTGACGATTACGGCGGCTGACGGCCAGACGACGACCCTGCGTTCCGGCGCAACGATTGTCAACAGCTACACGCCTGTGACGGTTGTGCCCAGCGTGACCGCTGGTGTGACCGGCCAGAACCTGACCTGGACGGCTGCCTACAAGGGTACCAGCACGGTCATTCGTCGCGACTACACCCTGTTCCGCGACGGTGCTGTGATTGCGACCGAGGTTGGCCTGAACAACCTGGCCTTCAACTACACGCCCACGCTGGCCGGCTCCTACGTCCTGCGTGTCGTTGTCTACGAGGCAAACGGCAACAAGATTGAAGTGACTGCGCCGACCATCACGGTCACGCAGGCTGGTGCTTCCTCCGGCAATGGCGTGGTGAATGGCGTTCGTGTTGCCCTGCGCAAGGGCGCTGGCACGAACTACGGTGTCATCCTGCGCGTTGACAAGGGTGAGACGGTGACGGTGCTGGAGAAGTCCGGCAGCTGGTACAAGATCACCTACAAGGGAACGACCGGTTGGATGATGGCGCAGTACATCACCCTGAACTAATCCATAACGAACCAAAGGGGGGGCATCCTGCGAAGGGTGCCCCTTTTTGTATAACGAAAACCCCCGCTCGAAGCAAAGGCTTTCGTTATACAAAAAAAGACCTTCCAGAAACTGGAAGGTCGGAGTGGAGCATACCGGATTCGAACCGGTGACCTCTACAATGCGAATGTAGCGCGCTACCAACTGTGCTAATGCCCCAAATTTATTCATTTTGTGTCAGGCGGAAAACCTGAGCACGTCAACAAGTATAGCACACTTCCAGGAAAAATGCAATAGGTTTTTGAAAATTTTTTTCGGAAAAATGGAAAGAAATTTACAGGGGCAGGGAAAGGGGACGATGTGGCAAACGCTAGCGCAGGACGCTGGCAAAAACGCATGCGTTTGATACTTGTCGGATTTCGCGGGATATGGTATAATGAAGCGAAATTGTGATATGGTAAGGAGTGAAGAGCGCGTGGGTGCAGAAGGATTGCGCATTGCGCTGCAAGTGGTAGGCTCGGCGGTGCTGGCCCTGGTGCTGCTGGTGGTCGTGGCGAAAATTACAAGCATGGTTCACATCGAGGGTGAAGCCAAGGAAACGATTGACAGCCGGGAGGCAGTGGTCAAGGGCAAGCGCACCGAAGTCCGTCAGGGCGCGGAGGGCGTGGAGACACTGTACTATATGACCTTCCAGCGCGTGGACGGCGTGCGCATTGAATTGGAAGTGCCGGGCGAAGACTATGGTCTGACCGCAGAGGGCGATGAGGGCATCCTCGTGATGCGAGGCAGCGCCTATTTTGTTTTCAAGCGCGTTGTCTGAGGAGGAGAAGGCGATTATGGCATATCAGGCATTATACCGCCAGTGGCGACCGAAGGACTTCTCCAGCATGGTCGCACAGGAGGCGGTGATATCGACCCTGCGCAATCAGGTGATGACGGGCCGTGTGGCGCATGCGTATCTGTTCTGCGGTAGCCGCGGAACGGGCAAGACATCTACCTCCAAGATTCTGGCGCGGGCGATTAACTGTGAGCATCCGGTCAATGGTGATCCGTGTGGCGAGTGCGAATCCTGCCGCCGCCTGATGGCGGAGGAGTCCATGGACGTGATGGAAATCGACGCCGCCTCCAACAACGGCGTGGAGGAAATCCGCGACCTGCGCGAGACGGTCAAGTATCCGCCGCAGCAGGGGAAATTCAAGGTCTATATCATCGACGAGGTGCATATGCTGTCCACCTCGGCCTTTAATGCGCTGCTCAAAACGCTGGAGGAGCCGCCGGCATATGTGGTGTTCATTTTGGCCACCACCGAGCCGCAGAAGCTTCCGGCGACGATTCTCAGCCGCTGCCAGCGCTTCGACTTCGGGCGCATTCCGGCACGGCAGATTGCAGGGCGACTGCGCGAGGCGGCCGATGGTGCGGGTGCCGAGGCAAGCGATAACGCCCTGCATCTGATTGCCCGTGCGGCAGAAGGTGGCATGCGCGACGCGCTGTCCATTCTGGATATGTGCCTGGGCTATTCGCAGCAGGTGACGGAGGAGCTGGTTCGTAGCGTCCTGGGCACGAGCGACCGCAGCTTCCTGTTCCGCTTCGCCGAGGCGCTGGAACGCGAGGATGCATCCACGGTCATGCGCATGATTGACGAGCTGATGCGCACCGGACGCGAGCCGATGGTGTTCGCCAAGGACGTCAGCCAGCATCTGCGTTCGCTCCTGATTGCCAAGTGCAGCCCGGACGACCTGGCGCTACTGCTGGATTTGACGCAGGAGGATGCGCAGGAATACACCGGACAGGCGGAGCATTTCACGACCACGCGACTAATGAGCATGCTGGAACTGTTCATGCGCGTGGAAACCGATTTGCGCTGGGCGTCCTCTCCGCGTATTGTGCTGGAAAACGCGGCGCTCAAAAGCTGCCTGCGTACAGGGGAGACGGACACGGCGGCGCTCAATGACCGCATCAGCGAATTGGAAAAGCAGCTGGCGGCTTTGCAGGAGAAGCTCCAAAACGGCGCATTTGTGCAGGCGGCTGCACCGGCCAAGAAGGCCGCCAAGCCTGCCGACAACAAGCCTGTTGCGCCGGAAAAGCCTGCCGCACCGGCGGTGCTGACGCCAACGGGCAAGACGGATGCGGCGGCGTGGAAGGATGCCATGGATATGCTCAAGCGCTCCGACCCGGGCACGTATGCCATGCTGTCCGTAGGCAAATACGCCGGTTGCGAGGGCACGAACTACCGCTGGCAGTGTCCGGAAGGCGGCGACATGTACGTGGGACTGATGAACCGCGAGGAGAAACGCAAGGTGATTGCCTCCGCGCTGACACAGGCGGCAGGCGTGCCTTCTACCTTCGAGGCGGTGAATGCACAGCAAGCGGCGGCTGCCGCCAATGCAGATGATGCGGCCTACATCGCATCCCTGGAGGACACCTTTGGTAAGGCCAACACGATGGTGCAGGAAAACGAAAAGGTCTGACAAGCAGATAGCAAGGGCATGTTTTCGGGTGATACATCTGGAAGCGGCTGGTGAGGGCGTGTTGCTTCCTATTATAAAGAAGCAATGCGCCTTTTTTGACAAGAATGCGGACATTTCACGCCTGAAAACAGACCGCAAGTCGCCTTTGAGGTGAAAATCGACAAAAAACAGGCGAGAAGTGTCTAAAAAATCACAAAATTTTTTCGGGAAGCAGGAAATAGGAGGTAGATGGAGAATAAGAAAAGTTGGGCTAAATTGTATCCTCTAATTTCCTGCCCTGAACAAGGGCAGATTCCAGAACATGGAGGGAGATTTTGACATGAGTGAGCAGAACCTGAAGCAGGTGCTGGCGAAAAAGCAGAGCATCCTGCAGGGAAATGCGGAACGAATCGAGAAGCAGCGTGCGGCTGGCAAGATGACTGCCCGTGAACGGGTGGCCAAGCTGCTGGATGCAGGCTCCTTTGTCGAGACGGACGCATTGGTGTCCAAGAATGGCGACTACGCTGGCGTTGTGACCGGCAGTGGCACGGTGCAGGATCGTCCTGTGTACGTGTTCGCGCAGGATTTCACGGTGCATGGTGGCGCGATGGGGCAGATGCAGGCCCAGAAGATTTGCAAGGTGCTGGACCTGGCGCAGAAGACGGGCGCGCCCGTGATTGCGCTGTGCGACAGTGCTGGTGTGCGTATTGATGAAGGCGCGCAGGCGATGAACGCCTATGCGTCCGTGTTCACCCGTCTGGCGAAGCTTAGCGGTGTGGTGCCGGTAATTGCGCTGATCCTTGGCCCGGTGGTCGGCGGTGCGGCAATGATCGCTCAGCTTGCTGATGTGGCGATTGAAGCGGAAAATGTTGGCCAGCTGATGGTTTATGGCCCGCAGGTCATGAGCGCTATCTCTGGCAAGGCGGTTGACGCCAAGGCGGTCGGCGGTGCCAAGACGATGGCGGCGCAGGGCGGCGTGGCGCTGACGGCGGCGAACGAAGACGAAGCCATCGCGCTGGCGGTGCAGGTGCTGGACTATCTGCCCGGCTGCAACGCGGAGGACGCGGCAATCGTTGATACCGACGATATGAACCGTATCCTGCCCGTGCTGGATGCGGCGGATGCGGACAGCCAGCTGGCGGCCATGGCCGACGGTGCGGCGTTCGTGGAGCTGTACAAGGAGTACGGCAAGGAAGTCCGCGTGGCGCTGACGCGCATTGGCGGCCGTCCGGTCGGTCTGGTTGTTGGCAATGGCAAGGAGAATGACGGTGTGCTGACCGCTGCGTCTGCGGCGAAGGCTGCGCGCTTCATCCGCCTGTGCGACTGCTACAGCCTGCCGGTGGTGTCCCTGATCAACAGCAAGGGTGTGGCTGTGCCCGCCATTGAGGATCAGGCGGCGACCATCAAGGCGACGACGCAGCTGCTCTACGCCTATGCGGAAGCGACCACGGCGAAGGTGTCCGTTGTGACGGGCAACGCCATTGGTCAGGCCTATGTCGCCATGGGCGGCAAGAGCAATGCCGATGTGACCTACGCCTGGCCGGGTGCGGTGATTTCTGCCCTGACGCCCGAAGCGGCGGTGCAGGTGCTCTACACCGATGAACTCAAGGCTGGCAAGAAGCCCGCGCTGGAAACCCGTGCGGAGCTGGAAGCGAAGTTCGCCGCGGATGTGGCGGACGGCGTGACGGCTGCTGCTGCCGGCATGGTCGATGATGTCATCGATCCGGCGGAAACCCGCAAGTATGTCATTGCGGCCCTGGAAATGCTTGCCTCCAAGCGCGAATCCAATCCCCCGAAGAAGCACGGCAACCTGCCGCTGTAATTGGCAACCTGCCGCTCTGATGTAGAGGAAAGGATCGTGTGAAAATGCAAAACTATCTTGCTGAATTGCCTGGTAAGCTGGGCTTTAGCCTGATTGTCATGCTGATTGGCATGTTGACGGTCTTCTTTGGCCTTGTCCTGCTGATTGGTCTGATTAAGATCATGCAAATGCTCACCAGCAACCTGGGTCAGGGAAAGAAGAAGGCCGCCAAGGCGGCAGAAGCGGCACCTGCGCCTGCTGCTGCCCCTGTGGTGGAGGAAGTGCCGGTGACGGATGATAACGAGCTGATTGCCGTGATTTCCGCCGCTGTTGCCATGATGATGGAGGATGGCAGCGCCTTTACCGTGCGCCGCGTCCGCCGCGTGACCAATGCGCCGGTCTGGAACAAGGCTGGCCGTGAGGAGCAGGTGTACAGCCGCTTCTGAGCCGCTGTGACCTTGCCCAAACTTGACAAATCGAACTGATTGAAAGTAGGAGGAATACCATTATGCGTACCTTCAATATTACTGTCAACGGCCAGACCTATGTGGTCGATGTGGAAGAAGTCGGCGGCGCTGTGAGCGCTGCTCCTGTGCGTGCTGCTGCCCCTGTGGCCGCTGCTCCCGTGGCTGCTCCGGCTGCTGCGCCCAAGGCTGCTGCTCCTGCTGCCGCGCCCGTGGCCGGTGGTGACCCCGTGAAGGCGCCCATGCCCGGCAACGTCCTGGATGTGAAGGTGAAGGTTGGCGACACCGTCGCGGCTGGCACCGTGCTGTGCGTGCTGGAAGCCATGAAGATGGAGAACGAAATTCCCGCGCCCCGCGCTGGTAAGGTCGTTCAGGTGCCGATCACCAAGGGCGCAACGGTTGGCGCTGAAGACACGCTGGTCGTGCTGGCGTAATTCATTCCTGTTTGTTATCCCGAAGGAAAGTGAGTTGATAAAATGGGAATCAATGTGGGCGAAACCCTCATGGGGCTCGTCACGACCTCGGGTATTTACCAGTATCTGACGAACCCGTCGGCATTGATCATGGTCGGCGTTGCCTGCGTGCTGCTGTACCTGGCCATCGTCAAGCAGTTTGAACCGCTGCTGCTGCTGCCCATTGCGTTCGGCATGCTGCTGACCAACCTGCTGGGCAGCGATGTTTTCCACGAAGAGTTGTTTGCTGGCGGCCATGCCAACTGGGCATTGTTCGGCGGCGCTGTCATGATAGACGGCAAGGATTTTGTTGATTCCATTGGCTATGTGGTCAACGCCGCGGGCCAGGTGCTCAATAGCAACCATGTCGTTCTGGGTCACTTCATCAACGCTGTGACCATTGAGGATGCGACCGCGCTGGTGCCCTTTGCGGACATCATGAACCAGTTCGCCGTCAACGGCAATGCGGCCTCCATCATTCTGGAGGATGCGTTCCTCAAGAATGGTCTGGTCTATGACGCGACCGGCGTGCTGCTGGCCAATGCGGGCAAGACGATTTCCGCCGGCCTGCTGGACTACCTGTACCTGGGCGTGAAGCTGGGCATCTATCCCTGCCTGATCTTCATGGGCGTTGGCGCTGGCACGGACTTTGGTCCGCTGATCTCCAACCCCAAGACGCTGCTGCTGGGTGCTGCGGCGCAGCTGGGTATTTTCATGACCTTCCTGTTTGCGTATGCAATCTTCGGCTTCACCGCTGCGGAAGCTGGCGCTATCGGCATCATCGGTGGTGCGGACGGCCCGACGGCTATCTGGCTGACCGGTAAGCTCGCGCCCCATCTGCTGGGACCGATTGCTGTTGCTGCATACTCCTACATGGCGCTGGTGCCTGTTATCCAGCCGCCGATTATGCATGCGCTGACGACCGAGAAGGAACGCAAGATTGTCATGAAGCAGCTCAAGCCTGCCACCAAGACGCAGAAGATCTTGTTCCCGATCGTCGTGACCATTCTGGTTGCGCTGCTGCTGCCCTCTGCGGCGTCTCTGGTTGGCTGCCTGATGCTGGGCAACCTGGCCAAGGAATGCGGCGTGACCGAGCGTATCAATAAGACCATGCAGAACGAACTGATGAACATCGTGACCATCTTCCTGGGCATCACGGTTGGCGCGACGGCGACTGCCTCCACCTTCCTGACGCTCCAGACGATTGAAATCATTGCGATGGGCATCGTGGCCTTCAGCATGGGCACGGCTGGCGGCGTGCTGCTGGCCAAGCTGATGAACGTGCTCTCTGGTGGCACGATCAACCCGCTGATTGGTTCTGCCGGCGTGTCGGCTGTTCCGATGGCGGCGCGTGTGTCTCAGCGTGAAGGTCAGAAGGCGAATCCCGCCAACTTCCTGCTGATGCACGCCATGGGCCCGAACGTTGCTGGTGTTATCGGCTCTGCCATTGCGGCAGGTGTTCTGCTGAGCATGTTCGGCTAATGAGCTATTGATGGAAACGTTTCTGGCTGGAAGCAGGGGAGGAATGCTCCTCTGCCTCCGGCCGATGTGAAGGAGGAAATTCGACCTATGGCAAAGGTTCAGATTACGGATACCATCCTGCGCGACGGCCATCAGTCTCAGGCCGCCACCCGTATGCGTACCGATGAGATGCTGCCTGCCTGCGAAATGCTGGACAAGGTTGGCTACTACTCTCTGGAATGCTGGGGCGGCGCGACGTATGACTCCTGCCTCCGCTTCCTGAACGAAGATCCCTGGGAGCGCCTGCGCAAGCTGCGCAAGGCGATGCCCAACACCAAGCTGCAGATGCTGCTGCGTGGTCAGAACCTGCTGGGCTATCGTCCCTACGCGGACGACGTGGTGGATTTCTTTGTCAAGAAGGCCATCGAGAATGGTATTGACATCATCCGCTGCTTTGACGCCCTGAACGACCTGCGCAACATGAAGACGGCTGTCACCGCCACCAAGAAGTACGGCGGCACGGCGGAAATCGCCATGTCCTACACCGAGTCTCCCGTGCATAACGAGGACTACTTCGTCAAGCTGGCTGTGGACATCCAGAAGATGGGCGCAGACATCATCTGCATCAAGGACATGGCGAACCTGCTGCTGCCCTACAAGGCATACAGCCTGGTCAAGCGCCTGAAGAAGGAAACCGACCTGCCCATCGTGCTGCATACCCACAACACCACCGGCACGGGCGACATGGTGCTGCTCAAGGCCATTGAAGCGGGTGTGGACGTGGTGGATACCTGCCTGTCTCCGCTGGCTTCTGGTACCTCTCAGCCCGCAACCGAGTCCCTGGTGGCGACGCTCAGGGGCACGGAGTATGACACCGGCTTTGACCTGGATCTGCTGGCCAATCTGGCGGAGCACTTCCGCGGCGTGGCGGATCGCCTGACCAAGGACGGCTGGCGCGATCCTTCCCGCGTGCTGGGTGTGGACGTCAAGACCCTGCAGTATCAGGTGCCGGGCGGCATGCTGTCCAACCTGATTGGTCAGCTCAAGCAGGCCAACCAGATGGACAAGTACTACGACGTGCTGGCGGAAGTGCCGCGCGTGCGTCAGGACTTCGGCTATCCGCCGCTGGTCACGCCGACCTCCCAGATTGTTGGCACGCAGGCCGTGATGAACGTGCTGGGTGGCGAGCGCTACAAGATGGTGCCCAAGGAGTCCAAGGACCTGCTGGCTGGCCACTATGGCCGTGTGCCGGGCAAGGTGAACGAGGACGTGCGCAAGAAGTGCATCGGCGACACCAAGGTGATCACCCATCGCTTCGCGGACGACCTGCCGCCGGAACTGGACAAGCTGCGTGAGGAAATGCGCGAATGGTATCAGTGCGAGGAAGACGTGCTGTCCTACGCCATGTTCCCCAAGGTTGCGCCCAAGTACTTTGAGTACCGCGCGGCCCAGCAGCTGAAGGTGGATTCCACCATGCTGGACAAGGCTGACAAGACCATGCCTGTCTAATTGTACATTCAGGTCAGGGACAAGGCGGTGCTTTGCCCCTGGCCTTTTGTGCATTTTTCTGTGGTAATCGGGGCAACGTACAGATGCGGATAATTGGCGGGAGAATGTCTTTGTTTGCAGAAATTTTCTCAATCCGCATCTTGATTTTCCTTTGCAACTGGTGTATGATATAAGTGCGAACCATGGGCGATAAGTGGTTTGCCTGTATATTCCTACCGAATTTGATGAAAGAAAGAGGTAAGTTCTATATGGCAGAGCTGAATCTGAGCAAGTATGGCATTACCGGCACGACTGAAATCGTGTACAATCCTTCCTACGACCTGCTCTTTGAAGAAGAGACCAAGGCTGGCGTGGAAGGCTATGAAAAGGGCCAGGTGTCCGAGCTGGGCGCTGTGAACGTCATGACCGGCATTTATACCGGCCGTAGCCCCAAGGACAAGTTCATTGTCATGGACGAAAACTCCAAGGACACCGTGTGGTGGACCTCTGACGAGTTCAAGAATGACAACCATCCCGCTTCTGAAGAGACCTGGAAGGCCGTTCGCGATATCGCCGTGAAGGAACTGTCCAACAAGCGTCTGTTCGTCGTGGATGCCTTCTGCGGCGCGAACAAGGACACCCGCATGGCCGTCCGCTTCATCGTGGAAGTGGCCTGGCAGGCACACTTTGTCAAGAACATGTTCATCGTGCCCACCGAGGAAGAGCTGGCCAACTTCGAGCCGGACTTCGTTGTTTACAACGCTTCCAAGGCGAAGGTCGAGAACTACAAGGAGCTGGGCCTGAACTCTGAGACGGCTGTTGTCTTCAACATCACCTCTCGTGAGCAGGTGATCCTGAACACCTGGTACGGCGGCGAAATGAAGAAGGGTATGTTCTCCATGATGAACTACTACCTGCCGCTCAAGGGCATTGCCTCCATGCACTGCTCCGCCAACACCGATATGGAAGGCAAGAACACCGCTGTGTTCTTCGGCCTGTCCGGCACCGGCAAGACCACCCTGTCCACCGACCCCAAGC